>NZ_DAIRUZ010000004.1:0-406894 GCF_036803085.1 Phnomibacter sp.
CAGACTCTGAATAACAGCTAGCTGAAATCGTTTACACAAAATATTTTACAGTCTCGTGTAATTGTAAGTACCCCTTTTCTCAGACAGCTTGAGACTGAAAAATTTGTAATCTTAATTCTTGTTTCGAGTAGGGATTATTACGAAATTTTGGAGATTGATGATTATTTATCAACACTTTGCTATGTAAGCTTTTGATGACACTTTGAAACATATGGAATAATCCGCTCTGCAAACTAAAAATGAAAAAATATTCATTCGTTTTATTTTTCACGTTTGCTACCTGTTTGGCTTTTTCAGCACAATTGAAAGGGAAAGTCATTGCAATAACTGATGGCGATACCTTCACATTGCTTACTGGTCAAAACCAGCAGGTGAAGATCAGGTTGCATGGTATCGACTGCCCGGAGAAGAAGCAGCCCTATTTCAACAGTGCAAAAGCGTACACCTCATCACTTGTTTTTGGCAAGCAGGTTTTGGTTCTGGTGAAAAATAAGGATCGGTATGGCAGAACAATCGGCATTGTGTTCTTGAAGGATAAGCGTAACGTAAATGAATTGTTGCTGCAGGCTGGCCGGGCCTGGCATTTCAAAAAGTATGATCAAGATGCCCGATGGGCTGCTATGGAACAACTGGCACGCCGACAACGCAAGGGCTTATGGGCCGCCCCGAATCCCATTGCACCTTGGGATTGGCGGGCTATGAAGAGATGATTTTTCGAAAAATCTCTTTGCCATTGTTTGATTGAGAATTTTCACTCCTCAAATACATTGCGATCTAATGCTACAAAGTTTGGCAAAAGAATGACCCATGTTACTCATGCATTGCTTAGCGGAAATCACAGACCGTACCCTTGTTTTTGAACAGAGAATGCTTTGGCAGCAAGGTTTAGTTGAACATAGCTACAGTGATTGTAACCACATTGGGAACCCTCCATCATTAGCAGGCGACTTTTTAGTTCATACTTGTTTTAATCTCGAAAATGTTTCGGAAGGAGAGATTGGTTTGGTAATACAACAGACGGAAAAATTATCGTCGGAGCTCAGCTTACGATGTGTGTTGCAATTATCAAGTGGCGTTTGGCAAATCGCAGAAATAAATGATAGGAACGGGGTGAAACTGCTGGGAAAAAGAGGCAAGCTTGATGGAAAGATTTCCAGGAACATGGACATGTATTTGCTCTCTGTGAATAGCCAGTATTTCTTCTATATCGCTGATATAGACGCCCCATTGTTTCAATGCGATCATGCTGCTTTGATGTCGTCACCACGTTTTCCAAAGCTTCATGTGGATGGACACGAGATGCCAGTTACTGCATCCATGAAAATTTGGCATTTCAGCAGCCAGCCAAAAGGTACTTTGAGTCTTAAAGCATTGCTGGCGGCTTAAGCATCATCGATTTTGCGCCAGCATTTCCTGTAGTGTTTCCTGTAATTGTTGCCTTAATTCCAGCGGCTTAATTATTGTAAGATGCTTTCCAAAGCTGAGCAATTGACTCAATAGTTCAGGACTATCAATCACCTGCATGCTCACCTGTATGCCATCTTTCAATCGCTTGGTAACTTCTTGTGAATGATGCATGGGATGTTTCTCCAACAACACACTGATGGGCTCCTTTACTTCAATCACCAAGTCTATGGGATGATTACTGCCGCCCATAATACCCACAGCGTTTTTGAATAATGACTCTGGATTAAAATCACTACGCTTCACTACTATTTTGGGCTCCAATATTACATTGGTCATTCTGTCGAGTGCAAACGTGAGATAAGCGGCATGTTTTTCATACCAGCCAATCACATACCATTTATTTCGGTTTTCCTTTAGTAAATGAGGAACCAGCGAGAAGGTTTTGTGCTCTTGCTTGTAAATGTTGTCGTACTCAAAACTGATAGGATGATTGTTGGCAATGGCATGGTAAATCGGTTGCAGCCAATCGTTGCCATCACTGCCAAGTGTACGTTCAAATTGTACAAACTGATCAACCATTGGATCGCCGGGCTGACGAGAAAGGGAGAGCCGGGTGTAGATCTTGTCGATGGCTTCTTTGAAATGCTCGAAGATGCTGATGTTGCGATACTGGTACAGGGTGAGGGAGGCAAATTTGAGAGCATCTTCTTCCTGAGGATTCAGAGGAAGCTTTTCTATCGAATAGTTGTGTTCGTCATAGTAATACCCTTTTCTGACTTTATGGTATTTAATGGGTGCGTAATAGCCGAGCCCCTTGTCGTTGCGCATAGCTTCAAAGTCCTTCTCAATCTGAGAAATAGAAATTTTGCCAGACAACTCTCCAAAAATTTCCATTTCGCACTTGTTCCTGATATAGTCTTTATCGGGGAAGGGGTGCATATTGTTTCGCAAACAGCGGTCAATGATGCGATAGCGGGAAAGTGCTGACTTATTAGCAGGCATGAAAATGGCTTTAGTAGGTGGTTGAAGTTAGGGCATTTGGCAAGTTTGAAAATGAGATTTTCGGAATAAAAATGGAAGGTTGCAAATAGATTGCGATGTGGCCAGATAAGTTGCAACCAGTTTCTCATCACGCATCATAGTAGAAACCCCTAAACCCACACTGGAACGGACCGGCTAATAACCGGTCCTTCCTTCTTTAGGTGAAAATTAAATACTTGAGATAAGGGTTTATCAGCAGCACTCAAGGAATGAAAAGGATTATTCCAAAATATTTGAAATCAAAAAAACTTTAGACGGGCTGTTAATAGTACAGGTCAATCCTTTTTGGGGAATAATATCTGCTGGGCGTCCAGCAGCGTTTTTTCAATATCCCGGGCTGTGGCAGCTTCAGCGAATCGAGCACCCTTGATAGCTTTCGTCTTCGCTTTAGTGGCTATAGCAATCGCCTTTGTCATGGCTTCTTCAATTGTTTTGATCAGCTCAAATAACTCACTGGAATTGTTGTTTTCTGCCATGGTCAATTCTTTGAATGCATACTGAAATAAATAAGTATTACATCTAAGGATGTAATTTCTAGCTTGTGATACCAATCTGATGCAAGCTTGCTTGGGCAGATAGCAATGTATTTGCAATCTGACTCAGATTCAGGGATACTTGCACTTTCATTTTAAAACATTTAATTATAAATCCAAACTACAATTCACCCATTCGCCATCGAAACTGGCCTTGTATTTTTTGTAAAAGTTGATGGCGGGTTCGTTCCATTCCAACACCTGCCATACCATGCGTTTGTATTGTTTCTCTTTGGCTTCTGCAATGAGTGCATCAAACAACAATTTGCCCAAACTTTTGCCACGCATGCTTTCTGTTACTAAAATATCTTCGAGATACATGGCTTGCCCCTTCCAGGTGCTGTAGCGGATGTAATACAAAGCAAAGCCTTGCACTACGCCATCTACTTCGGCGCAAAAAGCCCACCACACAGGGTTGGGGCCGAAGCCGCTTTCTTCAAAATGCTGCAGCGTTACAGTCACTTCCTGTGGTGCTTTTTCATACAGTGCCAATTCCCGCACCAACTCCATCAGGCGGGGGCAATCTTCTTTGGTAGCTCTTCTAACTGTGATAAACATAAATCTGTAATGGTTATTGACGATTGGCTTTGTAGTTGCCATGAGGTTGTAAAAAAGTAACGGCAGGGGCTTTGCCTGCTACAGGGGCTTCAAACTGCAGGGCGAAACCCGCTACTGCTTTAAACACAAATTTGTGCTCTCCGGTAAATGCCAGTTCGTATGGCGGCTGGCCGGGCACTTCTACATACAATGTGTTCTCGTTTTTGATGTACACTTTGGCCAGCATATTGCCGAGCTGATAGCTGCCGGTGTATTGTTCCAAATCGGCTTTGCTCAATGCTTTGGCTTTGGCTGTTTTTGCAAATACCAATTGAATATTGGGCGCTTCAAAACCAAATGCCTGCAGCGATTCTATATCGCCGCTGATGTTGGTATTAAAGCGAAATGATTGTCCGCCCTGAGCCGATGTGTCAATTTTCTCGCCTGCAATTATTTCAACAGGATAAAAGAAATCGTAATGCCAGTTGTTGAGCCAGTAAGTATTGCGGCTGGTACGCAACCAAAGGCTGTCGTGTTGCACAAATACATCATACGTACCATAGGCGGGATGTGTATACAAACCCTCGTAAGCTGCCAGCGGATGGCTCATGCGTTGTGCACTCCGCACCGTTACCGGCTTAGTGTTGGCACCAGCAGCTGCGTTTGTTGCTTTGGCTTTTGCCACTGCATCGAGATTGCGTTTGTTCCAGTCGATGGACGATAGTCCCAAAGCACGGTCGGTCAATATTCGACGTACAATGGCAGGCACTGTGCGGCTATCCTGATTCGACAAGACTACTATGCCAATGCTATCATTGGGAAAGAAAGCGGTGGTAGCAATAAAGCCATCTATTGCACCGCCATGCTCCACCTGATAATGTCCCCGATAGCTGCTGAGCGTCCAGCCAAAGCCATAATCGCCACCGCTCATAAAAGCAACATCTTGCTCTGGAATGCCAGCGCCGGTGGTCATTTGGCCACTGGTGGCTTCTTTGAAATGAACAGCAGGCACAACTGCCTGTCCGTTGTATTTGCCGCCATATATCCAGGCTTGTACCCACTTGCTCATGTCGAGTACAGAACTGTACACTGCGCCTGCAGGACCCATGCCGCCAATATTGTAATGTGGTACTTTTTTAATCGTACTATCGGTAGAATAACTATAAGGCGAAGCCAGATTACTGTCGGCTTTTACGGCACTGTAAGGCATGTTGCTGCGTGTCATGCCAAGTGGTTTGAAAATTTTATCGAGCATGTTTTTCTCCCAACTCTGGCGACTAAATTTTTCTACCACATAGCCCTGCGCAAAAAACATGAAGTTGTTGTACTGATATTTTTCTTTTGAGCGATAGGTAGGCTCCATGAATTGAATGCGCTGTAGCAAACTATCGCGGTTGTCGCTGGGGTTGAGGTACCACGACAAATCATGACGGGGTAAACCAGTGCGATGGCTCATCATGTCCCGCATGGTAATGCTGTTGTTCATGTCGTTGTTGAAAAACTTCAACTCTGGCAGGTAGTTGCCTACAGGTTCATCGTAGGTAAATTTTCCATCGGCTACCAATTGACCTACCAGCGTTGATGTGAAAGCCTTGGTGCAAGAACCGATAGCAAACAACGTGTTTGGTGTAACGGGTTGTTTCGTGTCGAGGTCACGTACACCAAAGCCTTGGGCAAATACTACTTTGTTTTTCTCCACCACAGCTACGGCAAAGCCCGCAGCATGCCAGTCCTTCAACACCTGTTGCAGTTGGGCTTCCACGCCGGCATATTTGTCAACGTTCGTGGCTGGTTTTTTCTTTTGTGCCCAAGTACTTGCAGTTAAGCAAAGCAGCACAAATACAAAGTAGTTTCTCATGAGTTAACTATTTTCTGAATGATAAACACAAAGACTTAACCCTGCAATGCCTGATCGAGATCGGCAATAATATCCTGTACATTTTCGATGCCTACACTCATACGAATGAGGCCATCAGTAATGCCGAACAACAATCGGTTTTCGCGGCTGAGGCCTGCGTGGCTCATGCTGGCTGGATGGCTGAGCAATGTGTCTACCGTGCCCAGTGAAACCGCTCTGGTACACATTTTTAAACGGTTGATAAATTGCTTGCCAGCTTCCAATCCGCCTTTCAATTCAAAGCTCATCATGGGGCCGGGGTGCCGCATTTGCCTGGCACTGATGTAGAAATCCGGGTGCTGATGCAAGCCGGTATAATTCACATGTTCAATGTTGGGATGGCTATCCAAAAACTGCGCTACTTCCATGGCGTTGTGGCAATGGCGTTCCATGCGTAGTTCTAACGTTTTGATGCCTTGCGTCAACAAATAGGCATCAAAAGGATTGGCATTGCCACCCAACAGGGCATGCCATTTCCATGCTGTGGTCTTCATGAAATGAATGTCTTTTCCTATAAGCACACCGCCTATGGCAGAGCCATGTCCGTTCAAAAACTTGGTGGTAGAATGAAACACAAAATCAACTCCATACGCAAATGGTTGTTGCAAGTATGGCGTAGCAAATGTGTTGTCTACGGATACCATTTTTCCATAACGCTTGGCAAGTTGTGTTAATGCTTCTATATCTACACAACGGATGGTTGGGTTGGCGGGTGTTTCAATATGAATGAGCTTGATGCTGTCATCTTTTTGCAACCATTCTTCTGCTTTCTCCAAATCATGCAGGTCTTCAATAATGGGTTCAATGCCGCTATTGGCCAGCACTTTGTGCAGCAGCTCAAACGTGCCGCCGTATAGTGAGTGATGGCTCAATACTTTATCGCCTGCTTTCAGCGTACTGAAAAACAAAGTAGCCATGGCCGCTTGTCCGCTGGCATGCAGCAGTGCTTTCAGTTCGAGTGGTTGTCCGTTTTCATCACTCAATCCAAAGGCTTCCAGTGCGGCAATTTTTTGTTCGCATTCTTTAAAAGTAGGGTTGCCCCAGCGGCTGTACACTTTCTCTTTATCGAGGCTGGCAAAGCGTTCCATGCCTTCCTCCGCTGTGTCAAACACAAAGGTGGACGTAGCGTAGATGGGAGTAATGTGCGAACTGTTGGGGTCTTGTTCGTGACCGCCATGAATGGCGGTACTGCTCCAGCCACTCAACGGAAAATTTTTATCTGCCATGATGATTTCTTAAATACATTTAGTTGCTTTCAATCTGTTCAAAACTATCATTTAAAAAGCAATCATTTCCCCGACATTTCTATGAAAGAGCTTCTTTGTCAATATGCTGCTCACAATGTATGGGCCAATCACAAATTGTTGTTTCACATTCAGCAAATGGAAGAGCACAAATGGTACCAACAAGTGCCATCCAGTTTCGATAGTTTGTACAAAACCATTTTGCACATGTGGGATGCCGAAAGTGGCTGGTGGCAACGGATGCGGCTGCATGAACACCTGGTGATTCCTTCGGCCAGTTTCGATCCATCATTAAAAGATGCCTGTAACGGCCTGATGCAGCAAAGCATGCAGTGGGAGCCCTTCATTCAGCAGTCGCTCAATGAAGATGCCATCAACAGTTTGCTCATGTATAAAAATTCGAGGGGCGAAGAATTTGCTCAGCCTGTTCGGGAAGTGCTGCTGCATGTGTTTAATCACTCCACTTTTCACCGGGGTCAGTTGGTGACTATGATGCGGCATTTGGGCGAAACCAATATTCCGGCTACCGATTTTATTGCCTTTGCCCGCAAGCCTTTGGCGGGTTAATGACGGCCGTCATAGGCTACGTTGTGGCTTCCACAGAAATTGCTGTTACTAAACAAAGATTGCATGACTGCCTTCCCCAACGATTTGCAGATAGCTCAAGCTGCACCCATTCGACATATCAAAGAAATTGCTGCCAAACTCGGCATTAGCAACGATGATCTGGAATACTACGGCAAATACAAAGCCAAGTTGCCGCACAAACTCATCAACGATGCCGTTTGGCCAGAGCATCATTTGATATTGGTAACAGCCATGACACCCACGCCCTATGGCGAAGGCAAAACCACCATGAGTGTAGGCCTTACGGATGGCCTGAATACTATTGGAAAAAAAGCGATGGCTGTGTTGCGGGAACCATCACTTGGTCCGGTGTTTGGCATTAAAGGTGGTGCTGCCGGTGGTGGCTATGCACAGGTCATTCCGATGGAAGATATCAACCTGCATTTCACCGGCGATTTTAGTGCTATTGAAAAAGCGAACAACCTGTTGTCGGCACTTATCGACAACAATTTGCAAAACAAAAAACACAGCCTGCACATAGATCCCCGCACCATTGTGTGGAAACGGGTGATGGACATGAATGACCGTGCACTGCGCCACATTATGGTTGGCCTGGGCGGTACCAACAATGGTATTCCACGGGAGGATGGTTTCAACATTACGCCTGCCTCTGAAATCATGGCCATTTTGTGCATGAGCCAAAGCATCGCCGACCTGAAAGAAAGACTAGGCAATATTTTTATTGGCTTCACTTTTGACGGGCAGCCTGTGTATGCCCGTGACCTTCATGCGGTAGGTGCCATGGCGGCTTTGCTGAAAGAAGCCATTAAACCTAATCTGGTGCAAACACTGGAAGGCAATCCTGCTATTTTACATGGCGGGCCATTTGCAAGTATTGCCCAAGGTACCAACAGCATTGTGGCTACTAAAATGGGATTGAGCCTTGCAGATTATGTTGTAACGGAAGCTGGATTTGCGGCAGACCTCGGTGCCGAAAAATTCTTCGATATTAAATGTGTGGCAGGTGGGTTGCAACCAGAAGCGGTGGTACTGGTGGCTACTATCAAGGCATTGCGGCACCATGGTGGTGCAAAAAAAGCGGAGCTGCAAACGGCCGATGTGCCCAAGGTATTAGCTGGCTTGCCCAATCTCGGCAAGCACATTGAAAACATCATGAAGTTTGGCATCCGGCCCATTGTGTGCATCAATCATCTTCCAACGGATGATGCGGCGGAAATTGCAGCCGTGCAAGACTATTGCGCTGCGTTGGGTGTGCAGGCCTTGGTGAGCAAGGCATTTGCCGAAGGCGGAAAAGGTGCTGCTGATTTGGCCAACGCCGTGGTGCAAATGATTGAGCGTAAACAAAACAATTTTAAGCCTTTGTACAGTTGGGATGAACCTATTGAAATAAAGATTGAACGCATAGCCAAAGAAGTGTATGGAGCCAGTAGTGTAGACTATTCGGTTAAAGCGAAAGCCAATCTGAAAACCATACACACACTGGGCTTGCAGGCCTTGCCGGTATGTATGGCCAAAACACCGAAGAGCCTGAGTGATGACGAACGCAAACTCGGTCGCCCCGAGAATTTTGCTATAACGGTACGTGAATTTGAGCTGGCCATCGGTGCGGGTTTTGTAATACCCATTTTAGGCGATATGATGCGGATGCCCGGCCTGCCGGCAGAGCCCGCTGCAGAGCAAATGGATCTCAGCGATGATGGCGTTATTTCGGGGTTGTTTTAAACTTACTCCGCCAGCGTCCATTGCGAAGTGCGGCCCAGAAAAGTCATGCTGCACAAAAAGCCACGCAGGTCTATCACATTGCCTTTGAGGGTGAGTTTGCCGCAATAGGTTTTGCCATTGTTGGGGTCGTACACTTTGCCGCCTTCCAGCACATTGTTGTCGTTGGTGAGGGCAAAGCCGGTAAGAATCAACAGGTCCATCAGCGGCTTTTGCTGTCGGTTTTCATCCGGATTTTCTTTGTCGGTGCGGGGCTTGCCGTTGGGATCGTTGGGCACTTTTAACCAAACTATTTTGCCGTAATATTTACCATCTACGGCTTTGTAAATTTTAATCTTCGATGTTTTTTCGGCATTGTACCAGGTACGTTCTATGGGGTGCTTTTGCGCTACGGCCAACAGGCTGGTGAGGCAAAACACGAAGGCAAGTATTGTTTTCATCACGTATCAATTTTATACACTGCAAGAAATAAAAAATGCGAACATGATGTTCGCATTCATAACGGTCGGTTGTCAAAAGATATTATTGTCCGTCGTAGGCCCACTTAATCCAGGTGGCGCCCCAGGTAAAGCCGCCGCCAAAGGCTGCCAGTACAATGTTGTCGCCTTTCTTCAGTTGGCTTTCCCAATCGTTGAGGCACAGCGGCAGCGTACCCGCCGTAGTATTGCCATATTTCTGGATGTTGATCATCACTTTTTCCGTAGGCAGGCCCATGCGGTTGGCCGTAGCATCGATGATGCGGAGGTTTGCCTGATGCGGTACCAGCCAGGCAATATCATCGGCCGTCAGGTTGTTTCGTTCCAGCAGTTCGGCGCTTACATCGGCCATGCCTTTTACGGCAAATTTGAACACTGCCTGACCTTCCTGATACACAAAGTGTTCTTTGGCCATGACGGTTTCAATGGTGGCTGGTTTGGCACTGCCGCCAGCCTTCATGTGCAGATGGGTACAGCCACTGCCATCGCTACGCAAAATGCTGTCGAGTACGCCAAGGCCTTCGTTGTTGGGCTCCAGTAAAACAGCGCCGCCGCCATCACCAAAAATGATGCAGGTAGCACGGTCGGTATAGTCGATGATGGCACTCATTTTATCGGCACCAACAACAATTACTTTTTTGTAGCGGCCACTTTCTATGAGGGTGGCACCGGTGGTAAGGGCGTATAAAAAACCACTGCAGGCAGCGTTGATATCGAAACTCCAGGCATTTTTGGCACCTACACGGTCGGCTATGAGGTTGGCCGTGGCCGGAAACACCATGTCGGGGGTTACGGTGGCGCAAATAATACAGTCAATCTCTAACGGATCGAGGCCTTTTTTCTCAATAATTTGTTGCACGGCAGGTGTGCCCAGGTGACTGGTGCCTTTGCCTTCTCCCTTTAAAATACGGCGTTCTTCAATGCCGGTGCGGCTTCGAATCCACTCGTCATTAGTGTCCACCATTTTCTCCAAATCGAAATTGGTGAGTTTATCTTCTGGCACATAGCCGCCAACGGCGGTAATAGCTGCGGTAATTTTTTGGCTCATAATTGGAGGCGAAGATAAGGTTTGCCGAAAAAATGGTTGTAATGCCGTTGGGCATTTATACGTAAGAATGCGACGTTGCCCAGGGAAACCTGTGCGGGATGGATAATCTTGTCATAGGCTTGTATCCTCCGACAGGATGTACTATTTTCCCCATTTATATCCTTACCTATGAAAGTAAATCAACTTCTAAAGCCACTCGTTTTGTTGCTGTTTCTGCTGAACTATGTGTTCGGGGTTACCCAAAATGTAGGCATTGGCACTTCAAACCCGCTTAATCCTTTGCATGTGGTGGGAAGTACAAATGTGATGTTGCGATTGGTAAGTACCAACAGTAATGCTTCAGAAATTGCCTTTTATACAGCGGATGGGTTGAAAGGATATGTTGGAGCTTACAACAATACCCTTGAAGTAGCTGCTATAGCACTGGAGCCTGTAACCTTGCTTACCAGCGGTACACAACGCATGATTGTAACTGCCGGTGGCAATGTGGGTATTGGTAGTTTAACTGCGCCTGCAGAAAAACTAACCATACAATCGGGCAATATTTTGCTGAGCAATGCCGACAAAGGCATCATCCTAAACGGTGCCGACAGGCCCATGATTACCCGGTGGTTCGATCCATTTATATCTGGCACCTACACGGGCATTGGCAGGTGGGGCATGTTTATGGAACCCAACCGGCTGGTGTTGGGCGTCCCCAATCTTTCTGACAAGGCTATTGAATTTGCGGGTTACAATACAAACAGCTCCCGAAGTGCATTTCTTACCATTCAGCAATCAGGAAAAGTAAACCGGCCAGCCACAGGCGGAACAGATTTACTACCTATCGCCATCGGTAATATACGGTGGGATGGAGTGGTGAATGGCGGTTCGGGAAATTTTTCAGTAGAAAAGGTAGGTACTGGAATTTTTTATATAACACTCAACGGCATCACTTATACGGAAACCGGATTTGTAACTATAGCTACTGTTTCGCAGGTTTTCAACAATCCATCTTTTGTATACTCAGATGTAGCAACCGGAGGACGATTGGCACTAGTTGTAAAAAATGATAGCGGTACGCTGGCCAATCAGGATGTGCATTTTATTGTTTATCGCCTTTAATTAGTTATCCAACATCATTATTGTATGAAAAATTCTTTATTAGTCTTGGTGTTTGCTGTGCTTACATTTCATGCCAATACCCAAAACATTGGCATTGGTAAACCCAATCCCATTTTCCGGCTCGATGTATTGTCTACCGCCAACAGCCCGGCCCGGTTTGATGCTGCAGCTCCCATGTACATTGCCCTGTTTGAGAATGGCGGTTACGTGGGCTATCTCGGTTCTTTTTCGGGTGCAGCACCCGATGTAGATTTTGGCACCGGAGCGGGCAACACAACCGGCAGGGTTCACCTTACTACTCAGGCTACACCCCGCCTTACTGTTCGTGAAAACGGTTATGTAGGCATCAACCTCACCAGCCCCAACCGCCATTTGGATGTAAATGGCGACATGAATGTGAACGGTACTTTTTATGTAAATGCCAATAGCGGCACCACCGGGCAAGTGCTTACTTCGGGCGGTGCGGGGGCCTCACCCAGCTGGCAAACTTTGAGTACGGCGTATGAAAATGATATCCGTTTTGCCGTACAAACCAACCAGACTACTACAGGAGGCTCTACCAGCAGCTCACGGTCTGTTTTGTACAATACTAATACTGTATCTGTAGGTACGCCTACCAACGGCGCCATCACCATTACTGAAGAAGGGCTCTATCATTTTGAAGGCAATTTTACCGTAGCAGTTGAATACAGCGGGCAAACCGTGGGCGATAATACCAATGCAACCGGCCGTTTGGTAGTTGGGCTATCCCAAATTTTTGATACCCACTACATCACCAGTTTTAAAAAAACAGGAACGGGCAGCAATTGGCGGGGTCAGGAAGTGTTTACCTGGGAAAAAGACTTGTACTTTACGGCGGCGCAGGTGCCACTTAATATTACCTATGGCTATGCATTTAATGCCTCGCCAACCAATGGCGCTGTCTTATTATCCCGCAGTATGACGGGTATTATTTCAGGATATAAAATTGCTGATTGAGCATCGTCAACGAATCCCCATTCATGTCAAAAAAGCAAACAGCCCTTTCAAATTTTGAAAGGGCTGTTCGGTTATAAAAAGTGCCAGCGTGTTACGCCAGGTTGTGAAACACTTTCTGCACGTCTTCGTCTTGTTCCAGTTTGTCTACCAGTTTCAGCACTTCTTCCGATTGCTCATCGTTGAGGCTTACGGTAGTGGTAGGTATCCATTCCAGTTCGGCGCTGATGGGGCTGAGGCCTTTTTCTTCGAGGGCTTTTTGCAGGCTGCCAAAGTCGGCAAAGGCGCAGCGTAGCACCAATACTTCGGTGGTATTGCCAGCGTTGTCGGGGTCCGATGTGCCTTCACCCAGTTCTTCGAGGCCGGCATCAATCAGTTCCAGCTCCAGCTCGTCGGCATCCAGTCCTTCGGGCTTCAGTTTGAACACACCCATTTTTTTAAACTGAAATGCCACACTACCACTGTTGCCCATGGCGCCGCCACCTTTGTTGAAGATGGCTTTCACGTTGGCCACGGTACGAACGTGGTTGTCGGTAGCGGTTTCTACCAAAATGGCCACGCCGTGTGGGGCATATCCTTCATACAAAATTTCGTCGTAGTTCACCAGGTCTTTACCCTGAGCCCTTTTGATGGCCGCTTCTACACGGTCTTTGGGCATGCCTACGCTGCGGGCATTCTGAAAGCAGCGGCGAAGGGCTGCGTTGCTGTTGGGGTCGGGGCCACCGGCTTTTACAGCAATCACAATTTCTTTACCAATACGGGTAAAGTTTTTGGCCATTTTATCCCAGCGGGCAAACATGGCGCTTTTACGTACTTCAAATATGCGACCCATACAATACTATTTCTGATTTCTGAATTCGGATTGCTGATACAGGATGTTGGTTGGGGAGGATGATTGGAATGAAACAGACTTCCTGCTCAACCTCAATCTTACCCTTGACCTCAACCTTAACTCCAGCCTTCGGCTTTGGGTTGCAAATGTAAAGGCCAATGCAACGAAAAAAAAACCGCCCTTCCGGACGGTTTTTCTTAAGTGTATCAAGCTACTATTTCATTGGTTCAAAGTCATCTGCAGTAGGCAAAATATCTTTGTTAGGAATACGGAGCTTGCTGTGTTTTTTGCTGTATACAAAGTATACCACCAAGCCAAGTATCATCCACAAGGCAGCAAACTTCAGTGTACGCTGATCGATGGCTACAATCATACCGGTGCAAATAACAGCACCCAAAATGGGTACCAATGGTACAAGCGGTGTTTTGAAGGGACGCTCAATTTCGGGGCTCTTCATACGCATTACCCATACACCTACACTTACCAGTACAAAGGCAAAGAGGGTGCCGAAGCTGGTTAGGTCGCCGGCAACGTGCCCTGGCACAAATGCCGCAAACAGGCCTACAAATACAAACAGTATCCAGTTGGCTTTATAGGGCGTTTTATACTTGGGGTGCAAATCGCCAAAGGCTTTGGGAATGAGACCGTCGTTACTCATGGTGTAGAAAATACGGCTCTGCCCCATCAGCATTACCAGAATTACAGAGGAGAAACCGGCGAGGATAGCCACTGTAACAGCAGTAGCCAGCCAGCCATAGCCTGTCATGTAGGTGCTGATGGCATAGGCAACTGAAGCTTCTTTACCGGCCGTTTTAAACTCGGTATAGTTGGCTACACCTGTGAGTACATGGCCAAACAGGATGTACAAAATGGTACACACCACCAGCGAGCCCAAAATACCAATGGGCATGTCTCGCTTGGGATTTTTGGCTTCCTGGGCAGCGGTACTTACGGCATCAAAACCAATGAAGGCAAAGAACACAATGGCCGCACCACCGAGTACACCGCCCCAGCCGTGTTTGAAGATGCCATCGTGGCCGGGAGTGCCTTCCGGAATCATGTATGGCACATGGTTTTCAGGCTTAATAAACTGCCAGCCAAGGGCAATGAACAACACCACGATTGCCACTTTTATAAATACAATGATGGCATTCACAATCGCAGATTCCTGAGTGCCTTTGATGAGCAGCAATGTAATAGCCAGCAAAATAATGAGGGCCGGAGCATTCACGATACCATTAGTTACCGTAACCATGCTGGCCAAATTAGCTGGCAGGCTCTCAAACTGAGCATCGCTCAATACGAGTACACCGTTGGCTACCGACTTAGTGGCTTCCGGAATAAATGCAGTGATTTGTGCAATAGCGTCGCCGGTTACACTGTGCAGTGCTTCAAACGGCGAGTGGCACCATTCATACGGGACCGCACCTCCGAGCAGTTTATTCAGATATTCGCTCCAGGCAATGCTTACAGTAGCAGCACCCAACGCATATTCCATAATAAGGGCCCAACCAATTATCCAGGCTACAATTTCGCCAAGGGTTACATAGCTGTAAGCATACGCACTACCGGCAATAGGAATCATACTGGCAAATTCGGCATAGCACAAACCAGCAAAAGCACAACCCACAGCCGCAATCAAAAATGAAATGGTTACCGCAGGGCCGGCAGCTTCGGCAGAGGCAGCAGCCGTACGTACAAACAAACCTGCACCAATAATAGCACCAATACCCAATGCCACCAGGTTGCCAGCTCCAAGGGTCCGTTTCAGCCCTTTTTCAGAATCGGCAGCCTGAGCCAAAATTTGGGCTAAAGGCTTCTTCGCAAACAAACTCATAAGCTATCTGATTAGTTTTAGTAGAAAAATACTTTAAGGCGGAAAAATAGAGAATAATGCAACATACGACGAGATAAATTGAAACGCCTTGCGGCCATAGCCTTAATGACATACAACAACTTGTGCCAGGTAGCCGCAACAGCATGTGCTGTTGTTCCGCTAACTTTCACCCGTCATAAAAATCAGTCAGGCATTGACCAGCTTCTTATTCATATTATACCTGTTCCTTTTTTTGTGGTTCATTCGCCGTAGCCATTGGCTTCGCCAAATAGGGTTAACACCTGTGCGGCTTATAGGGCTATACCTGCTGAAAGTAGCTGCGGGCATTGCCTACGGATATTTTTTTACCCGCCTGCCCAACTACACTCAAAATGCTGATACCTGGCGCATGTTTTTTGCCGGCGTAGCCGAAAAACAATGGTTGCTGCAAGACCCCACCGCCTGGCTGGCCGATGTGTACACGCCCCGCTACGCCGCCGATACTGGCTTACTGGGTACCGAAAACAGCCTGCTGAATGATGTGAAAGATGTGGTACTTATCAAGCTCATTTCATTACTCAATCTGCTTACCAACGATAGCTACAACAGCAACCTTTTGTTTTATAACTACGCCGTTTTTATGGGGCAGGCTGCACTGGCTTTGTGCTGGAAAAATGTATTGCAGCAAAAAAATGCCGCCTGGTTGCTCATCCTCATTGTATGCTGGCCGTCTACCTTGTTTTGGTGCAGCGGCTTTCACAGAGATGGGCTTATTTTACTGGGTTTGGGTGTGTTTGCATGGAAGGCATGGCAGGAAACACAGCATCCGAAACTGACCAATAAAATCTGGATGCTCATCGCTATTGCCTTGGTTTTTTTCTTGCGCAATTATGTAGCGGTGTTTGCGGTGTTGGCTGCAATATGCTTTTGGCTATGGGCCAAATGGCCCGCTAAACGTTGGTTAATGCTGTTGGCATTTGTGGCAGGCTTTACCGCATTTGCCGTGCTGAGTGGCAATGCCATTCCGCAAGCCATTGCACAGCGGCAGCAGGCATTTGCGCAATTGCAAGGTGGCTCACAAATGGCTGCGTTGGTACTCGATGGTAGCTGGTGGAGTTTACTTTCTCAATGGCCTTCGGCAATGCTGAGAGGCGTACTTACACCGCCACTCAATTTGCGCTGGGCATGGAATGATTTGCCTTTTGCTGTAGAAAATATTGTTTACGTGTTGGCGGTTTTGGGTGCTTTCTTTTTTATAGTCAAAAGAAAAGTGGTTGCATTTTCTCAACCACAACAATCGTGGTTCATAGCTGCTTTGGTAATAGCACTACCCATCCTTATGCTCATTGGTTATACTATTCCATTTGCTACTGCCATTGTCCGGTACAAAAGCATTTTGTGGCCTATGCTTTTGCCTCCGGTGATGTATATCATTGTACAATATCTGAAGCATCGCTGGCCCAACAGCCGTTGGCTGGCATTCCTGTAACTTTATTATTCCAACAGCTTACACATCCGCATGACAGCACAAGCACTTTTACTTTGGTTAGAACAACGTGGGGCACAAAAAATAAAATTCGCCTTTACTGATATCGATGGTATGCTGCGGGGCAAAATCATTTCTACCGAAAAATTGAAAGATGCCCTGCAACACGATACCGGCTTTTGCGATGTAGTGTTTGGCTGGGATAGTCAGGATGCTTTGTACAGCACCGATATAAAGGTAACGGGCTGGCATACGGGCTTTCCGGATGCGCTGTGCCGGTTGGATGCATCTACACTCAGGGAAATTCCATGGCAAGACAACATGCCTTTGTTGCTGGCCGAATTTCCAACAGTAGCTGCATGCCCCCGCACCCTGCTGAAGCGAGTGGCGAAGCAAGCAACCGAAATGGGTTTCACTGCCCGTTTTGCACAAGAATTTGAATGGTTCAATTTTGCAGAAACGCCACAATCGCTGGCCGATAAAAATCATCAGCAACCCAAGCCCGTTACACCTGGTATGTTTGGCTACTCTGTGTTGCGGCCTTCGCAGTTAATAGAGTACAACAATGCCTTGTTTGATGAACTCACCGCTTTCAATATTCCCATCGAAGGCTTGCATACGGAAACTGGCCCCGGTGTGTACGAAGCTGCCATTGCACATGATGAAGTGTTGGCGGCTGCAGATAAAGCCGTGCTCTTTAAAGCAGGCGTAAAAGAAATTGCGAATCGTTTTGGTATCATGGCATCCTTCATGGCCAAATGGAATCAGCAGTTGCCGGGTTGCAGTGGCCACCTGCATCAAAGCTTGTGGAATGCGAATGGGGAAAACCTGTTTGCCGATGCGGCGCAGGAGCGGGGCATCAGCAAAATGCTGGAGCATTATGTGGCTGGTCAACTGTTGTGCCTCCCACATATTATGCCCATGTATGCACCCACCATCAATAGCTATAAACGATTGGTAGAGGGTGCATGGGCACCTACTACCGTAAGCTGGGGTTATGACAATCGCACAGCGGCTATTCGTGTGTTGCATCCGTATGCAAAGGCCACAAGGGTTGAAACACGCATCCCAGGTTCCGACAGCAATCCGTACCTCGCCATGGCTGCCGCGTTGGCGTCGGGTTTGTATGGTATCAAACACCAAATACCCTTGCGGTTGGCCGCTACTTCAGGTAATGCATATGCACAAGAAAGCAACCTGCCGTTGCACAGCAATTTGGCCGATGCTACTTATGCCATGCAGCAATCTGCTTTTGCTAATGAACTGCTGGGCGAAGCATTTGTGCAACACTTCACAGCTACCCGTATTCATGAATGGAAACAGTATAGCGACGCTGTAACGGATTGGGAGTTACGCCGTTATTTTGAAATCATTTAAAATGACTTTCGATACAAAGTACAGTCAGGTTTATCCGCCACTATGAACATCGATTACAATCAAATCATCCATAAAGCATGGGAAGGTTACGATGCCAGCCGTACCATTGCCCGTATAGAAGACCTGAGTGTGTACGTAAGTACCAACCGGGTGTGCAAAGTCATTTTTACTGATGGTGATTTCATCATTGCTAAAGCATCCAGCTATGGCAAGTATGAGTTTTTCAAAGAGGACCATCGTATAATTCAAACGCTGAGCAATAATCTGTTGTACCCCTTTGAAAACCTGCTGGCCAAAAGCTTGCAGAAAAACAACAGGGTGTACATCTACCGCCATAAAAAAGCGAAGCATGATGTATGGGTGGTATTTTACAATCCAACGAGGGTGATGGAGCGCCTGCCCCGCCGCTTAGATGATGCACACATTAAAAGCCTGGCAAGGCAAATGGCGAAATTTCATTTGGCCTGTACCCGTATCAAAAATGTGATACCTAAGTCGGGCAAAACATTGCGTACGGATATCAATGCGCTGCTGCAGACTGTCGAAAAAAATCCACGCACATTTGGCAGCCGCATGCATGCCGATTTAATCAAATATCACTGCGAGCAGTTTTTGAAAAACCGGCTCAAATGCAATGTGGGTTCCTTTGAATTAATTCCTGTGTTTATTGATTGGAACATTGGCAACTTTTCTGTCATCAATAAACATGAGTTATTTAGTCGCTGGGATTATGATTGGTTTCGCATTAGCTATCGCATGCTCGATTTTTATTTCCTGAGCAGGGTAGTAAGTGATGTGGGCGATAGAACCGTATTCAGCTATGTGATAGATACCATGATGGAACCTCGGTTTCTAACGTTCCTCACAGAGTATCACAAAGTGTTTCCATTGAAGGCCGATGAAATTCGTTTTTTGCGGGAAGCATATCGCTTTTTTATTTTGAATTATGTGGTGAAAGATGGCAATCACTTTTTTAGCCCCGAGTATGCGAAGAAACTGCGCCACGAAGCGTTTGAAATATACCTGCCCAGTGTAGATCGTGATTTTGATCCGGAGAAAATCATCAAACACCTGAAGATTACCGTATAACCGTCTTCGAATTTATTTATCCAATAAATTCATAACGTGGTGCTTGCCTTTGAGCATGTATTTTTTGCTTTGTTCAATGGCATCCATCACCTGCTCTAAAATAGCATCGGCAGGTGCATCGTAATCAATTTGCAGAGGCGGTTTAATGCTAATGTTGAGCGTAGAGCCCCGCTTTTTAAACTGCAATCCTTTTTTGTCGAAAGCCCGCCAAAAGCCATTGATAACAACCGGTACCACAATAGGGCGGTTGTTTTTAATGATGTGTGCCGTGCCTTTGCGGCCGGGTGCAAAAGGCTTGGTGGTACCCTGCGGAAAAGTAATCACCCAGTTGCGTTGCAATGCTTCATCAATTTTTTGCGTGTCTGTTTCGTCGCGTTGGCGTTGTACATCTTCACCCTTGGCCCGCCAGGTCCGCTTAATGCTGATGGCGCCAGCCAATGCAAACAAGCGGCTGAGCAGGCTGCTGCGCATGGTTTCTTCTGCTGCTATAAACTTTACACGGGTAAATGGGAATAGTAAATAATAAGGCAAGCCAAGCCGGTTCATTTTGCCCCAGCGGCGGGCACAAAAAATATGCAGGAAAGTAATGACGTCGGCAAAATAGGTTTGGTGATTGCTCACAAATAATACATTCTGATGCGGCAAATCTTTGATGTGCTCCATGCCGCTGATCTGCGTTTTGTTTACCACATTCAGGCCGGGCCAACTGGCCAGGCCCACCAGTGTGTACACAGGTGCCTTTATCAATGATAATTTGGCTAATTTTTCTCCAATACCTGGCATGCAATCACGTTGTAGTTCGGCGGCTAATGTAGGAAAATTAACAGCGAACTTTTTTTCTGTTCATCATTTCTGTTGCAAGGTGAAACGAATGGGCATCTTCCTGCAACTTCGCGGCATGAATGCCTACTCTACCGAAGCAGTAATTTTTGATATGGATGGATTGCTCATCGATAGCGAACCCTTGTGGGAGCTGGCGGGTGCAGCATTATTGCGCAAATTCGGGGTTACGCTTACGCATGCACAGTATGCCACTAGTACAGGGCTTCGAACCAAGGAGTGGTTACAGTATTGGTTCACTCATTTCAACCTGCAACACGCCGATATTGAGCAGGCTGAAACTGATATTATTGATGCGGTAATTGAGCTGGTGAAAGCACAGGGAAAAATGTTGCCCGGCGTACCCTACATATTGCAATATTTTCAGCAAAAAGGCATTCGTATAGGGCTGGCTACATCGTCGCCCATGCGATTGGCAGATGTAGTGCTCGACTTGCTGCAGATTCGTTCTTACTTTGAAGTTATCACCAGTGCAGAACACATGCCTTTTGGCAAGCCTCACCCACAAGTATATATGGTTTGTGCCGCTGCCTTGCAAGCAAATCCGCTCCGCTGCATTTGCTTCGAAGATTCTTTTAATGGTATGATTGCGGCCAAGGCTGCCAAAATGAAATGCGTGGTGGTGCCTGCTGCTGCTCAGTTACAACAGGCCCGTTGGGGCGCTGCCGACCTGAAAATTTCTTCTATGCAAAACTTCAACGATTTGTTGCTGCGGCAGCTACAATAAAAGCACGTGATTATTTGCCACTGTACAATTTGGCTACAATTACACCCAGTAAGATGAATGTGATAACTGCAGATATTATTTGCAGGCTGCGATTCGATTCCTGATAGGTTTTTACTTTATAGTGCAGTCGGTTCAGTTCTTTTTTCAGACTGAGAATTTCACGGGCCAGTTTGGCCGGGTCTTCTGTAAACTGCTTTACTTCTGCTTCAAATTTTTCATCGCTGTTGCGGTGATGACGGTCGTGTTTGTGCTCTTGGTCTGTGTGTTGCTCACGTGGCATACGCTACAAAGTTTTGTATCAATAAATGAATGAACGCAAAGGTATCTGCGACACCGGCTTGGTAAAATAAAAACCGCCCCATTTTTCAACAGGGCGGTTTTATATGTGTGGAAGCTACACTTGCGGGGCAAGTGCGTGTTGCAAAAGCTTAGTTGCCTTCGCCGCTTTCCAGTTTTTTCTTCAGGTCGGCCAGCACACCCAGGTCGCCCAGGGTTGCTTTTTCTACCTTGCTCTGGATAGTCTTCACTGCTTTCTGAGTTTTCTCGGCTTCAGCCTTCTTCTCTTTCTTCTCAGTTTCAAACTCTTCCTGCTTAGCACGTTCCCAGATGCGGGCATGGCTCAGTACGATGCGCTTCTCATTGCGGTCGAACTCTATAACCACGAACTGGTTCGTTTCTTCAGCAGCGATGGTAGTGCCATCTTCTTTAGCCAGGTGACGGGCAGGAGCGAAGCCTTCGAGGCCGTAAGGCAGGCTTACTACAGCACCCTTGTCATCTTTCTTAATCACGGTGCCTTCGTGTACAGAACCTACAGGGAAAGTTTCACCCAGGCTGTTCCAGGGATCTTCTTCCAGCTGCTTGTGGCCCAGTTGCAATTTGCGACCGTCTTTGTCGATGTTGAGGATGATTACGTCGATGTTTTCGCCAACCTTAGTGTACTCACTTGGGTGGTTCAAACGCTTCAACCAGCTGAGGTCGCTGATGTGAATCATACCGCCAATGCCGGGAGCCATTTCTACAAACACACCGTAAGGAGTGATGTTTTTTACAACACCTGAATGACGGCTGTCAACAGGGTATTTGTCTTCGATAGTGCTCCATGGGTCGTCGCTCAGTTGCTTGATGCTGAGGCTCATCTTGCGGCTGTCTTTATCCAGCGTCACAATCTTCGCTTCGTGCTCATTGCCCAGTTGGAAGAATTCCTTAGCGTTTACTGGTGTGTTGGCCCAGGTAATTTCACTTACGTGTACCAGACCTTCTACGCCAGGCATAATTTCGAGGAATGCACCGTAGTCTTCAATGTTTACTACTTTACCTTTTACGGTGTTGCCTTCCTGAATGTTTTCAGCCAGTACATCCCAAGGATGTGGCGTCAGTTGCTTCAGACCGAGGCTGATACGCTTTTTGTCGTCGTCGAAGTCGAGTACTACCACGTTCAGCTTCTGGTCGAGCTTCAACACCTCTGAAGGGTGGTTGATGCGGCCCCAGCTGATGTCGGTGATGTACAACAAGCCATCCAAACCGCCGAGGTCCATGAACGCACCGAAATCGGTGATGTTCTTGATAGTACCTTCCAGTACCTGACCTTTTTCGAGCTTGGCAATAATTTCGGCACGTTGTGCTTCGATATCGCTTTCGATGAGGGCTTTGTGGCTCACTACAGCATTCTTGATGGTTTCGTTCACCTTCACCACTTTGAATTCCATAGTCTTTCCTACAAACTGATCGTAGTCGGTTACCGGCTTCACGTCTATTTGTGAGCCTGGCAGGAATGTTTCCATACCAAATACGTCTACAATCAGGCCGCCCTTGGTTTTGCTGGTAACGGTACCAGTAACCACTTCGCCGGATTTGTGGCTTTCCACAATTTTTTCCCAGGCACGGCTAATGCGGGCCTGACGGCGGCTGAGGTTGAGGTGACCGTTGCGGTCTTCTTTTTCTACCACCATAATTTCCACTTCGTCGCCAATTTGAATGGGAGCGTCGCGGAATTCGTTCAGGCTGATTAAGCCATCACTCTTGAAGCCGATGTTGATTACGGCATCAGTTTTGGTTAAACCAACTACAATACCGTTAACCAGTTCGCCATCATTGAAAGTGCGGAAAGTAGCGTCGTACACTTTGTCGTACTTCTCTCTTTCGCTGTCGTTGTAAATGGCTACGTTGCGCTTGTCAATGCTCCAGTCGAAGTCATCGTGAGCAGTAGCAACAGTTTCGGCTACGGGAGCCTCCACAGGTACATTTGTTGTCGCAGTAGGCTCGGCAGCAGCTTCCTCAGCGGCGCCAGCGGTCTCCTGTGCATCTGCGTTTAGTTGTTTCAAAAAGAAATTCATGATAAAACCCCGATGGTTTAATATTCGGGGCGGCAAAAGTAGGGTAAAATGCCGATGCAGCAAGGGTTTTAGCCACATTTTTCACTGCTTTTTCTGTGGTAAAAAAAGAGGCACCTCTTGATGCCTCTTACCCATTTACCTCAAGCTAAAGCGCTGGTTTTCAGCACCCATGTATATTTTCTATCCAATTTGTACCGAGGTCATGGTTAGCGAACCACCCAAGGCCTGATCGTTAAACAGCGAAATGGCTTCGCCTTTTTGTTGCAAACCCAACGTGTACAGCAAGGGCAAAAAATGCTCCGGCGAAGGAATAGCCAAATCAAAAGCCCGGCCCTGCTGCTTGAAGTTTACAAGTGCCTGATGGTTGCCATTAAGAATGGCTGTGTTCATTTTTTCACGTGCTTCCAGTGCCCAATCGTAGCCAAAGCCGGGGGTATCCAATTTATCCCAGGCTACCATGCGCAAGTTGTGCACCATGTTGCCACTTCCCACAATGAGTACGCCTTTGTTGCGCAAAGCCGCCAATTGCTTGCCCAATTCGTAGTGGTAAGCAGGCCCCTGCGTGTAATCAATACTCATTTGTATCACGGGCACATCGGCATTGGGGTAAAGGTGTTTAATTACACTCCAAGCACCGTGGTCGAGGCCCCATTTTTCATCTAACCCAACCGTTGTTTGGGTGATGATTTCCTGTGTAATACGGGCCAGATCGGGGCTGCCGGGGGCAGGGTATTGCACGGCAAACAATTCTTTGGGAAAACCGCCAAAATCGTGAATGGTGCGGGGTTGCTCCATTGCAGTCACCATAGTGCCACGGGTTTCCCAGTGTGCGGAAATACACAGGATGGCCTGCGGTTTGGGCAGTGCCTGTCCCATTTTTCTAAAACTTGCTACAAACTCATTTTCTTCAATAGCATTCATGGGGCTGCCATGCCCTAAAAACAATACGGGCATGGTGGCCGTGCTGGTAAAAGTTTGTGCAATGCGGTTGAGTGATTGTAGTTGCATAGCTATAGCGGATACAGGCAGTATGGCTGCCAGTGATTGAATAAATTGTTTTCGATGCATGCGGGTAGGCTACAGATGATGGATTTGCAAAGTTCCAACAAGATGCCCGTTTGCCGGTATCAGTTTTCGGAAAAAGGATGATAAAATCAGGATAACCGTTCTTGCATTTCTTCCCGAAACTCACCGGGTGTTTGCCCCGTTTTCTTTTTGAATACAGCACTGAAATAGGCTTTTTCCTTGTAGCCCAAATCGAAGCCAATTTCGGCAATGGTTTTGCTGCTGTAGATGAGTTGGTTTTTGGCTTCGGTGAGTTTGCGGGTTTCAATCATTTCCGACACACTCATGCTCAGCACCTGCTGGCAAATAAGATTGAGGTTGCGGGCCGACATGAATAATTTTTCCGCATAAAAATCCACGCCCTCGGGTTTTTGATAATGCTGCTCCAGCAGGTCGAGCAAATTGCGGAAACTTTGGTTTACCGATTTGTTGGCAATGGCTGCTGTTTCGGGCTGCAGCTTTTTTCTTTCAGATTCCAACATGCTAAACAAGGCACTCAGCAAGTGGCGGATGATGGACAACTCTGGTTCGGGCCGTGTCATTTCATCGGCCATTATTTGGCATAACTGCAACATGCGTGGAAAGCAATCGCTGTGCTGTAATGAAAGGGTAGCATGGTGATGATACCAGGCATACAATTGAAAAGTGGTTTCCGGAATAAGGTCGCTTTGAAATCGGATGACCCACATGCGGCAGTGGCCATTTTGCAGGCCGGGCACCACACGATGCAGCTTGCCCTTGGTTACAAAGCTGGCCAGCGGGGCACTGCATTGCATCGTTTCAAAATCAATAAAGTGTTCGAGAGTGCCATATTCGCCAATAATGAGTTCTTCGTACAAATGTTTGTGCGGCGGATTGTCAGACTGTTGAATGCGCAGTGCCTCCTCAGCATCCAGCTGATAAATTTGAAACAATGGTGGAGTGGCAATTGGCATGATATGCACAAATGTATTGCGATTGAGTGGCAGTAGGTGAATTTCCGGTTTGGTCAATACTTGTAGGGATGAGATGTTGCAGCTTTTTCAAAAATGATATCGCTTACTTTTCAGCTATCTTCTCTCAAATACCTTTGCCAAAATTTCAGTTATGCGTAACGTCGTTTTGTTGGCGGCCATTTTATCGATGGGCTGCCAAACCAACACTCAGCAACAAGTGGCGTCAACGCCCTTCAACCAACCGCCCGATTGGGCACAAGATGCCATTTGGTATCAAGTTTTTGTAGAACGGTTTAGCAACGGCGATAGCAGCAATGATCCTACTGCGGCCAGCATAGCCATTCCGCCACTGCAAGTGCAGGCACCTGTGGGTTGGCATATTACACCTTGGGGGCAAAATTGGTATCAGAAAGATGATTACGCTACTGATACGACACGAGATTTCAACAGCTGGCTGCAGTTTCGCCGCTATGGTGGCGACCTGCAAGGGCTTATCAATAAGTTAGATTATTTGAAAGACCTTGGCATCAATGCCTTGTACATCAACCCGATTAACGATGCACCTTCTTTGCATAAATACGATGCCAGTTACTATCATCATGTAGATGTACATTTTGGCCCCGACCCCGAAGGCGACAGGGCCATCATTGCCAAAGAAAATCCGAACGACCCTGCTACCTGGCAGTGGACAGCAGCGGATAAACTGTTTTTACAATTGATAGAGCAAGCTCACCAGCGCAATATTCGTGTGGTGCTCGATTACAGCTGGAACCATACGGGTACGCTTTTTTGGGCCTGGCAAGATGTGCTGAAAAATGGCGCTAACAGTGCGTACAAAGACTGGTATAACATTTCGCAATTTGATGACCCGGCTACGCCAACCAATGAAATGCAATACGCAGGCTGGTTAAACATTCCCAGCTTGCCTGAGTTAAAAAAAGTAGACATCACTACTGAAAGAAAAATTGGTCATCCCTACGAAGGCAACATCAACAAAGGAGCCAAGGAGCACATTTTTGCCGTAACCAAAAGATGGCTGGCACCCAATGGTGATACCAGCAAAGGAATTGATGGCTACCGGTTGGATGTGGCCGATCATGTAGGGCTTGGCTTTTGGCGGGAGTGGCGCAAAGTAGTAAGACAAACGAAAGGCGATGCGTATTTGGTAGGCGAAGTGTGGTGGGAGCAATGGCCCGATCCATTTATGAATCCTGTGCCCTACACCAGCGGCGATGTGTTTGATGCGGTGATGTTTTACCACGCCTACCGGTCGGCAAAATATTTCTTCAGCAAGAGTGATTTTTCGATTGATGCCAAACAACTGGCCGATAGTTTGCAGTTTGAGTGGAACCGCTTGCAAAAAGCTAATCGCTATGCCATGATGAATGTGAGCAGTACGCATGATGCTCCCCGTTTGCTCACTTGCTTTTACAATCCCGGTAAATATAAATTCCGTGCTTTGCCTAAAGATGACCCGCAATACAAAACCGGCAAACCCGATGCAGAAACCTATCAGCGGGTGCGGTTGTATTTACTGCATTTGTTTACATCCGTTGGTGGACCTCAAATTTGGAATGGTGAAGAAATGGGCATGTGGGGAGGCGACGATCCTGACCCTCGCAAACCGCTGTGGTGGAAGGAGATGAGCTTTGCACCGGAAACCCGTACCAACTATCAGCCCGGGCCAAAGAGCTACGATTCCGTAGGTTTCAATCAGCAACATTTTGATTGGTACAAACAACTCATTGCCTTGCGCAACAAGCACAGTGTGCTGCGCCGGGGTGATATTGCTTTTACAGAAACCAACAACAAGCTTTTGGTGTACAAACGCTTCGATGGCAAACAAACCATTTGGGTATTGCTGAATGCCGGCAATACAGAAGCCACTGCACAAATACCTACTGGTGATTATACCAACTTGTTGACTGGTGTAAAGCAGCCAGGTGGCGCTGTTACAGTACCTCCGTTGCAGGGTGTGGTGTTGCAATAAAATACGAAAGAGCTGTTACTAATTGGTAACAGCTCTTTCGTATCCAAACATAATTTAATCAGTTACAACTTTCTGGGCAAGCCAATGGAGAGTCTTGGCACCACGGCACGTATATCAATTTTCATAGCAGGAATGCCGGGTACTTTTACGGTTTTGCTGCCCACCACCGGATAGCTTAATGAGCGGAAAGTAACGGTAGCCATTGTCTTCATAAGGCTACTGATAATGGCTTTGCTTTGTCCCGTTTGCGCAGCCACTTGATTGATGAGCTCAGTTTCCACAGTTTTGTTGGCTTCTTTCATAATCTCCGCAATGCCCTTGTCCACATCTTTCGCAATGTCATCTTTGCTTACGCAAATGCCCACAATAAAATCGGGACCGGGTAAATCAATATCGAGGTCGTCTACTTTTCCTTTGATGTAGCTGCTAAGGTTCGAAGATGTACTAACGCTCAAATCAATTTTGAATTTGATGGTGGCGCCGCGGCCACTGCCGGTTACATTGATGTAACCATTTTGAATACCTGCACTGAGCTTGTCGATGTCTTTAAACTTCTTTTTAGCAGCTTTAATTTGCTCATCCACCATGGTTTGAGAAATGCCTGCACTATCAGGTACATTGTAAGGCACAAAGTACAATTTGGTGAGGGTAGGTGGCTTGTACTTCCTAATATCAAATGCCTCGCTGCGGTACACGGGTTCAAAAATCTCGATGGTTTGTCCCATAGCTTGCATACTGCCCGTTTTTCGGTAGGCCAGTATGTACGCCATTTTGTTGGCCTTAAGTTGTTTGAGTTGTGCAGCACTCACATTGAAACTAAACTTGCCATCGCTGCCGCTGTAGGTTTTTAGTGAGAGGCTTGGGAAAAAACCAAATGGCATGGCCGGAATAACTGATGCCAGATGTACCCGAATGTTGGCAGCTGTTTTGGTGTGGGCCGTGCCGGGATTGCTGGAGTTAGCTAAATAAGCCATGGCAAACTTTGCCATGTCGGTGACTTCAAAAATCTGTCCGTTAATTTTCATGGAAGATTGGTTTGTGCATCACTGTTGTGTTGCGGGTGAGAGAATGAGATGTAAGTGGTAAGGTAGTAGCAAAATTTCAGGAATGCAATAGAGTTGGGCAAGGCTGCCACATGCACATAGCCGAAGGGCTGCGGATGACCGGCGGGTAGCCCCGCCATAAGCGGGGCCGCAGCGGAGCGGAGCCAAAGGGCACCGAACAGCAGTTGCTGTTTGTACGAATGATGATAGCCCCCTGTACGATTCCATTATGTACTGCGTTTAAAAAAAGCATGCATCACTACATGGTGATGCATGCTTTCTGGTTGTTGTAAGTAAAGTGAATTTTTAGAAATGATAAGTGTAACCAAGCATGAATAAATCGGTGGTCATTTTGTAGCTCACACTACTGCCGGGGATGGCGCCGTATGGGTTTGCACCGCTAATCATCATTGGGCTAAGTATGGGGCCGCTTACACTGGCGCCACTGCTGCCGTGGTGATACGTGGCATTGATGCTGCCATGCTTGCCCAGCTGCAAGCCAGTGCCAATTTGAAAACCATGTTTGATGATGGCCGGTGCAGGTGCACTAAAGAATGCTAACTCGCTATTGATAGGATTGCTGCTGAAAGTATAGCCCACTCGAAATGGTACTTTGTCGGTAAGTTTGTATTGCATGCCAGCGCTGACGATGGAAATGTTTTTCCAGCCAAAACCTTTTACCGATGCGGTGCTGGTCCAGCCTTTGGCTTCGAAGCCATCTGTTTTTTCATAGTTTACAAAACGATAATCGAGTGCAAAATCGATAGCCTTGTTGCTGTATCCGAAACCAGCAGATAAGATGGCGGGATAATTCATTTTGAAATTGACGGCTGGTGCAGGAGTGCCATTGAGATACGTGTTTTCAAATTTGAAATCACCAAAGTATTGTTGTGTTTTGTACGATGCGCCCAGCTTAATGCCCTTGCCACTGTTGTAGTAAATGCCAACCTGTGCACCGGCACCAAACGCAGTTGCCTTATTGCTTTTGGGGTATCCCAGTGTTTGGCTGGGCGATGCCAGCGGATTGGGCTCCAGCTGCAACGCTCCCCAGTTGAATGTGGGTTGAATGCCAATGCTCACTTTATCGCTGATTTCGTAAGCATACGTCACGCCTACCTGCATCATCATGTAATCACTTTTTATTTGCCCAAAGCCACCCTGGCTTTGGGGCATGTTGATGGGGTTGCTGCTGTTTTGCGGAAACGTAACACCAAAGCCACTTACGCCAAAAGCACTCACGCCCCAATGGTGTTTACTGTCTTTTTTGCCCCACACCATGCTCAGCGCCGGCATGATACTTACGCCGCGGTCATCTTTAGTAGTACCGCTAAATGTGCCTTGTTGTGTAGGCACAGCTGCAGTTACCTGTGGTGCCGAAAAAAACGTACCGGCATTAATAGAAAACTGTTTGTTTTTAAATGCTGCAATGCTGGCGCTGTTCCAGTGTATTGCACCGTTGATATCAATTGGTTGTGCCGTGCTGGCGCCGCCCATGCTCATGTTCACAGCACCCATGCCTTGCATAATGTGGCCCGCCTGGGCAAATGCTCCTCCTGCCAGCACTATCAGTGCCAGACTCAATGATGATTTTTTCATATGAATGGAATTGTTGGGTAGGAGCCCGACGGTATCAGTACCGTTTGGATGACAAGCATTTGTTTGGGCCTTTACCCATAATGACGACTAAAAGGTTTTGGTTACGGGTGTAAAGGTGTACGCAACCGTTGTAGCCTGAAATGATAGCCGACATACGCCACGGTGATGAGAGTCACGCAGCATAGCAGGAATGATAAGTAGCATCAGCAACCATGCAAGCCCGGGCTTCCGTCACCCGCTGTCCGCTGCTACTCCTCGCCACGCTTGAGGCGTGGCTGTGGGGTATCCGCTACCATCGGGGCTATGAGCAGCAGTAGTGCATGCAGGCAATCCGCTTACGATATATCTAACTGGTATTTATGCAGTAGGCCTGGCAAACCGTCTATCGAAAACTTCGCTTTCTTCATGCGGTTGGCTGCAGGGTCGATGGCGTAATGAATGGCGGTGCGAAAATCGGCCTGCTCCAGATTGGTATTGTCGAATATGGCGCCTGCTAAATCGCAATCGGTAAAGCTGGCCTTGCTCAGGTCGGCATTGCTGAAATCTACTTCGTGCATGTGGCATTGCACAAACCTTGCCTGCTTCAGTTTCATGTTGGCAAAAGATGCCAGTTGCAACTGGCAGCCTTCTGGTTGTATCTCAAATAAAAACGGATTGCAGCCATCAAATTGTAAGCCTACCAGCTTGCAGCGAATGAACCGTACTTCGCGGAATGCTGTGCCTTCGATGTTGGCCATGCTCAAATCGCAATCGGTAAAGCTGCAATCACTGAATTGCTTGCCCTGTAATTGATAGCCTGTAAAAGCAAAACCTGAAAAGCTGCATTGCTCATACTCCCGCAGCATTTGGTTGGCATCGAGATTATCGGGGGTAAAGTTTTCGTCGTATGCGTAATCGGCGGGCATGTGCTATGGCTTTTTAGTAAATACAATGGTGATTGGTTTTCCTGTAAACGAAAGAGGTAGTTCCAGCCATCCTTTCGTTGTTCGGTTTGCGAATAAGGGCATGCTTTTTCCGTTGACGGTACAAACAGCATTTTGCATGGCAAATGGATGGCTTGCATTGCCGGGGAAATGCAACAATAGATTGCGGGTAAAATGAGTTGGCCAGTTGACAGCTTTTATGTGAAGTGTAATGCTGTTGTCCGTTGCGCTGTATTGCCACTGCAACAGTTGGTGTGCTTCTTTTTGTTGGAGTGCCAATGGGTTTTGGCCGTCATCATCATATATGTACCCGTTGTTGGTAACCTCTCCCGGATACAACTTCAAATCAAGTAGTCCTTTCGGATTGTAAGCTGTAAGGTTTGGTGCAGTTGCTCCGGCATGCCACATGGGTATAAGGCTTCCGGCTTTTATAAACAAGGGCATTTGTGCCAGTGGCGCAGCTACATCTATCCATTGCTGGCCTGTTGCAAATTCATCTGTATGAAAATTATACCAGCCGCCTTTGGGTAAGTATATCCGTTGCGTTTCTTTATATCGTTCTGTCACCGGGCTCACTAAGAATGCATTGCCAAACATATACTGCTGTGTGGCTTGCATCAATACAGTGTCGTTGTGGTTGCTGAAAAACATGGGCCGGATAAAAGGCTTGCCTTTGGTGCTGGCTTCCCATGCCAGTGTGTACAGGTAAGGATGCAGTTGATACCGCAACCGGATATAATTTCTGGCAATGGATTTATAGGGCTCATCTTTAAAAGTTGGCTCACTCGGCAAATCGTTTACGCCAGCTTCCAAATCGCCGAAGGCAGTGCCGTGTGGCCGAAAGATGGGAGAGAAGGCGGCCATCTGCACCCAACGCACATACAATTCCTGATCATTTTCCGGTGTGTTGCTAAACCCTCCTGCATCGCTGTGGATGTACGGAATACCGCTCAGGCTCATACTTTGCAGATTGGGCAGTTGTGCCTGAAACCCGCCCCAGCTGCGGCTTACATCGCCCGTCCAGGGAAAAATGCTGTAGCGCTGGCTGCCCGCATATCCTGCTCTGTTCAGAAAAAACAAGCGTTGTTCTGGATACTGTTTGCGCCAGTTTTCGTACAGCATTTTGCTCCACATGTGGCCATAGATATTATGCACTTCATTGGCACTCACTTTTCTGTTAATACCGAAAGATTGCAGGTTGTGGTACAAATCTTCCGGATGATTTTCGGGTTCACCCAAATCGCCCCACCAACCGGCTACGCCTTTGTCGGTTTGTTGTTTGTAAAACTGCCAAAACCACTGCCTTGCCGTTGGTGTAAACAAGTCGAGCAGGCCGCCATAACCAAAATAAAATTTGGTGAGCATATATGGTTCACCGCTTTTGGTAGTGGCTAAGTGCGGTTGACTATTGGCAAATTGCTTCGTGCCTTTCAGAAAGAAAGGTTCTGTAACCAATATCGGATGGATGTTTTGTCGGCGTAATGATTGCAGCAAACTATCGGGTGTAGGCCATTTGCTACGGTTCATCCAGTCCAGATTGCCGAGTGTGCCTTTGATGCTGTCGCCAAACCAAAAAATATCAATCACCAATGCATCCATGGGGAAGTTGTCGGCTTTCATTTTGGCCACTACATCTTGTACCTGCTGCTGGCTGCGGTAGCCAAAGCGGCTTACAAAATTGCCCAGTGCCCAACGTGGCGGCAGCGGCTGTTTGCCGGTCAATTGTGCGTAGCGTTCCAGCAACTGCTCTGCTGTGTTGCCGGGAATGATGAGCATGTTGAGGTTGCCGCTTTCAAACGCTACTTCCAACACGCCAGGCGTTGTTTTGCCAAAATCCATGTACCCTTTGGCGGGGTTATTAAAAAGTAACGCATAGCCATTTAAGCTGAGAATAAAGGGCACGGAATAATTCAGCTCATCGGCGTTGAGTTCATAGCCATAATGAGCGTTGTTGTATAATGGAATGCGCTGCCCACGTCGGTTCATGGGGAGTGTTCTTTCGCCGCCACCGTACCACTGCATGCTATCGGGCATGGCTATGCGAAAGCCACGGATATGGCCACTATCGAAGGCTGCCAGTATTTGTAACCTGGCCGTACTCGTTTGTATGCTCAAGGATTTGTTTGCAGTAGCGGTTGCTTTTCCACGATTGCTGATCATAACGCTACCAATGCCAGTTAAGTGTTGCGGTTGGCCAACGGGTTTTGCAATCAAAGCATCGCCAATGCGTTCGTTGCGCTGCATGTTTGGATGTTGCCATTCAATAAGCAGTGCTTGTTGGGGGTAAGGTGTAAGCGTCCATTGTTGTGCAAATATTTGTGCCCCTGTGCAGGCAAAAACAATGGATAGGAAAAGGCTAAACTTTTTTTTCATGGTCTGCAATTTTGCGGCGTTCGCAAGAATATTCAGCAACATACTATTCCCGAAGTTACCCAACAATAACCTAGGTCAGGATATGAAAAAGCCGGTTATGTTTCATAACCGGCTTTTTCATATTCAGCATGCGTTTATTCAATACTGAAAACAGGATACCGCATGTGGGCCGGTTCGTAGTAAGGCGAGTTTTTATACACCCAATTCAGGATGGCGCTGCTGTTTTTGGCAAACTCCGGGTCTGCTTTTTTCTTCGCCTCCAGTTGTTGGCGCAGCTCCGGATGATCTTTTAAATATTGTGCAGCCACTTGCTCCCAGCGGTAATCGCTGTAGCCTTCTTTTTGTTGCAAAATGGCATCGAAATAATTCCAGGAGAAGAAGCTGTCGTCGCCGGTGGGTTCCAGCATTTCTACTAAATACCTGCGGGCTGGCTGATTGGTAGCAACAAGGTAATCGCCTTTTCGGAAAGTGATGGTTTGCTGCACTGCCTGCACTTTCACTTCCGATTGACGGTAATGTTTTTCGTAAGCTCTGGGGCTGGTTTTGTACGATTCTATTTTGTAAGCCTTTACAGTTATCACAGTGTCTTTTTCTAACCGCCGCATTTGCACATTGTTTTCTTTCAGCCTGTCGGTTACGTTGTGCCAGCCTTGTGGTATCACGTAGTATTTCGGAATGTGTACAGTTTTGCTAGTGTCGAAATAGCTAAAGAATTTTACCGGTCCGCTAAAAGGGCGCTGGCGGTTGTATTGCATAATCGGCAGGCCGGTTACTTCACTTATCACCGTATCTCGTTGGTAACCCAAAAAAGTCAGGTTGTCGTTTTTGTTGCGGTTGGGCGTCCATGCCAGTGGCCATTGTTGAGTTTGCATCAATGCGTTTTGCGTAGCTTTTTTGGTGGCCTTCAATTCTTTCGCCATGGCCGCAGCCTGCTGCATCACTGTCACCATAAAATCGTAAGTGCTTTGTACTCGTTCGGGGTAGGGCTTTAGCATGTGTGTTTCGGGCACAAAGCCAATGGTTTGAAACAAAGCCGCATAACCGCTGCTGTAGCGGGGCGGATCGTAAAACTGCGTCATGCCGCGGCTCAGGTCGTAGCTGTCGAAGTTTACATAAGGAAAAAGTTTCCAGCCTTTCTTATCCATTTGCTGGTACAGTGCCGGCTCAAACGATTGGCGCAGCCAGCTGCCGAGTGGTTCGCCCAGCTTATTGTACTGGCTGGTAAGTAGGGTAAATACATGCTGAAAATCGGCGCCGTCACTTACGTGATTGTCTATCAGTATATCAGGTTGTACCCAATGAAAAGCTTTGGCAAACGACTGCGCATTGTAGCTGTCGGCCTTGGTAAAATCCCGGTTCAGATCGAGGTTTTGTGCATTGCCCCGAAAGCCATATTCCAGCGGACCGTTTTGATTGGCCCGGCTGTAGCTGCCTCGGTTGATGCTGCCACCAATATTGTACACCGGTACAATGGCCAATACTACATTATCAGGCAAAGTTGTTTTTTTAGTGATGACATCCCTCACCAGCATGAGGCTGGCATCAATGCCATCTGGTTCGCCGGGGTGAATGCCATTGTTTACCATAATCACCACTTTTTGCTGCTTGCGCCAGCTGGCGGGGTCGGCACTGCCGTCTTTGCTCACTAACACCAGGTGCAGGGGATAGCCTGCATCGGTGGTGCCCATTGTTTTCACAGATACCATCGGGCTTTGTTTGTCGAGCTGCTGATACAGAGCAATGGTTTCGAAGTAGGTGGCACTTTCTGTGCCATTGCTTATTTCAAAAGGCGTGGTTTGGCAAAACAAGGAAATGGAAATGAACAAGAAGCTCAACGAGAAAATGAATCGCATAAAAATGATTGAATGGGTATTTGACGGTGAACATGCCGCAGCCCATTGAGGGGGGTAGGTACAAAGCAAAAAATCCCGACCGGACATCCGATCGGGACAAATATGATTAAAAATCTATCAGCAATTAAGCAGCCGCAGGAGCTTTGGCAGCATTGATGTGCTTGGCCAGCTTGCTCTTCAGGTTTGCAGCTTTGTTCTTATGGATTACACCACGCTTAGCCAGTTTGTCAATCATGCTTGCTACAGTAGGAAGATTTTCTTCTTTTGCAGCAGCATCAGTGAGTGAACGGAGGTCACGGATAGCGTTACGGGTTGTTTTGCCATAGTAACGATTGCGTTCGCGGCGCTTTGAAGCCTGACGTACATCCTTTTTGGTTGCCTTATGATTAGCCATGTGTTCTAAAATTGGGACGCAAAAGTAGGGATAGCTGCTACACCAGCCAAACAAAATCTCTCTTTTTTTCTGTTTTCACCCTCAATCTTTTAAAAAAGGCCAAGAAATGGCGTCTCTGTCCGAACATTTCCCTTGTTTTTTAGGTTGCCTTTCACAAGGGATGGCGTCTGCTTTTGGCCTACTTTTGCCATCCTTTTCAGAAGCAATACTACAGGCAATGCCTGCATAAACTATTCATCAGTAGCATCCAATGAAAGATTTTTCTTACATCACGAGCCAGCATCCACAATTTATTGAAAACCAGTACAACGATTTTGTTGCCAATCCTGGCAGTGTGGATCCCGAACTCAGGAAGTTTTTTGAAGGCTTTGATTTTGCCATGAGTTCCCGCAATGCCGGCAAAACAGCTCCTGCTAGCAACAATGGTTCATCTGCAGATTGGAAACGGGAGATCATGGCCTACCGCATGATTTTGGGATATCGCAACAAAGGGCATCTGCTGGCCAGAACCAACCCCATCCGCGACCGTATTAATCGTGGGGCCAATATCGAACTGTCTTTCTACGGCTTTTCCGAAGCCGACTTGGAAACAACTTTTCAGGCTGGCCAGTTTATTGGCCTCGGCGCCACTTCGCTGCGCAATATTTACAACCACCTCGAAAAATGCTACGCCAACCACGTAGGCTGGGAGTTTAAATACATCAGTGATCAGAAAAAAGTAGATTGGCTTACCAATGAAATTGAAATTGCTTTTCATCGGGAACTGCCTACGCCTCAAAAGCGCCGCATTCTCGAAAAGCTAAACCAAGCCGTGCTGTTCGAAAAGTTTTTGCATACCAAATACATTGGACAAAAACGCTTTAGCCTCGAAGGTGGCGAAACAAGTATAGCTGCCCTAGACCAAATTATTACAACAGCCGCCGACCATGGTGTGGATGAAGTAGTGATTGGTATGGCGCACCGCGGACGCCTGAATGTGCTGGCCAACATCATGGGCAAAACCTATGAGCAAATTTTTAGTGAGTTTGAAGGCACAGCAATACCCGATACCACCATGGGTAGCGGCGATGTGAAATACCACCTTGGTTTTGGTAGCCAGCCTACCACGGCCAATGGCAAAACCATCAACCTGAAACTGGCACCCAACCCCAGCCACCTTGAAGCGGTAAACCCTGTGGTGGAAGGTTTTTGCCGGGCCAAGGCCGACGCCGTGTACAACAGCCAGTACGACCATGTGCTGCCCATTTTAATACATGGCGATGCCAGCATTGCCGGCCAGGGTATAGTGTACGAAGTGTTGCAAATGAGCAAGCTCGATGGTTACGAAACAGGTGGCACCATTCACTTTGTTATCAATAACCAAATTGGATTTACGACGGACTTTACTGATGCCCGAAGCAGTGATTACTGTACATCGCTGGCTGCAGCTGTGCAGGCACCGGTTTTTCATGTAAATGGCGATGATGCCGAAGCCGTGGTAAAAGCGGTAGACATTGCTACCCGCTATCGTCAGGAGTTTAACTGTGATGTATTTGTAGACATGGTGTGCTACCGCCGCCATGGCCACAACGAAGGCGATGATCCGAAGTTTACTCAGCCGGGCCTGTATGCCAAAATTGATAAGCACCCCAACCCACGGGAGGTGTATACGCAGTACCTGTTGCAAACAGGTGATACCGAAGCACAGGCACTGGCTAAGGATATGGAGAAAAAGTTTTGGAACGATTTGCAGGAGCGATTAGATAACATAAAGCAAAATCCGTTGCCTTACACTTACCAAAAGCCGGAAGAGTGGTGGAGAGAGTTGCACAAAGCAACGGAGGCCGATTTTGAGCAAAGCCCTGAAACAGCCATCAGCAGGGAATTACTTCAATCGTTGTTTACAAAAATCATGAACCTGCCAGAGGGTTTCAAAGCCATTAAGAAAGTTGAAAAATTACTGGCTGATAAAACAAAGCTTTTTGATACTGAGCAAAAAATAGATTGGGCCACCGGCGAATTGCTGGCCTATGCAAGCATTTGCCAGCAGGGCTACGACGTAAGAATGAGTGGGCAGGATGTACGCAGAGGAACATTCAGCCACCGGCATGCCGTATTGCGTGACGAGCAAACGGATGCTTATTACAATCGCCTGGAACACATCAGCGACAATCAGGGAAAGTTCCGTATTTACAACTCGCTGCTGAGTGAGTATGCCGTGTTGGGTTTTGAATATGGATATGCTATGGCAAACCCTCATGCATTGGTGCTGTGGGAAGCACAGTTTGGCGACTTTGTAAATGGAGCTCAAACCATGATTGATCAGTTCATTAGCGGCGCAGAGCAAAAATGGCATCGTATGAACGGCGTTACATTGCTGCTGCCGCATGGCTACGAAGGTCAGGGCCCCGAGCACAGCAGTGCCCGGATGGAGCGTTTCCTGCAAGCTTGTGCCGAGTACAATATGGTAGTAACCAACATTACCACAGCCGCCAATTTATTCCATGCATTGCGCCGCCAAATTACCTGGTCGTTCCGCAAGCCGCTGGTAAACTTTAGCCCTAAGGCCAACCTGCGTTACCCCGGCACTTACAGCCATGTTGATGCATTTACACAAGGTGGTTTTCAGGAAGTGATAGATGATGCATTCATCAGCAATGCTACTGATGTGAAAAAGGTATTGTTCTGCAGCGGTAAAATCTATTTTGAACTGTTGGAGAAACAACAGGCTGAAGGCCGTAACGATGTAGCCGTTGTTCGCCTCGAACAGATTTACCCGCTGCCACACAAGCAACTCGATGCGTTGCATAAAAAGTATAAGAATGCTACCTGGTACTGGGTGCAGGAAGAGCCAATGAACATGGGTGCCGCCAGCTTTTTAAAGATGAATTTGCATCACATCAACTTTGGTATCATTAGCCGCAAAGCCAGTGCTGCCACTGCCACCGGCTATGGAAAAGTACATGCCAAAGAGCAATCAGAAATCATCGAAAAAGCATTTAGCATTTAAATGAATGCTACACTGAAATAAAAAAAGCTGGCGAATCATCGTCAGCTTTTTTGTTGTACATGTATTGATTTTTTATACGCCAAATTGCCGCAGGTGATGATCGAGGTGTTTGTAAAACATATTGTTCCATTCTTGTGCGGTAAGTACGCCAAAGGAATGCGATGACCGCCCTTCAAAAGCATGGCGACCCATTTGCTGCACCAGTTTGATGTAATTGATGATTTTACTTTTTTCTACCTGAAAATCTTGCTCTGCTGCCACTTTAAAATCAGGGGCTGTACCGCTGTTTTTCTTGAAAGGCTTTTCGCCCACCACTGTGTTTTTCAGGAATAACCGCAGCATGAATTTGATGAACGCCGGCGTGGGTTTGTACTTGCTGGGCTCAAACACATACTCGTAAGAAACATTGCAATGCGCCAGCATTTGTGCCACGTTCATACTACCCCAAATGGGTTTCATGTCGGGCTGTAATTGTTCAATGCGTTGTATCAAAGCATTGCTCACCGTGGCATCGAAAATATCGGGGAGTGGCATGGCGTATTTTTTTGACAAGGTAAGGGAAACGGCCGGGGCCAAATATGTTGTATGTCATTCATCCAATGCGATGGTTGAATTGAATCAGCTTGTTTGCTAAAAACAAAAGCGGCATCCTGTTGGAATGCCGCTTTGCTGCAGGATAAAAAATTAAACGACCGATTCATTGTTGGTCTGCACCAACAATGGCGATTTATTCCCATTCAATAGTAGCCGGGGGCTTGCTGCTGATGATATGAGTCTAGAATTGCACGTTAATTCTAGACTCATATTTATTTTCTGTTGTCGGACTATTTACTGTGATATTACTAAATTCTTACCAGGTGTCAGCACAAGCGTTACACCTGCATCCAATTGTAAACTTTTTACCTGCACATTCGAATTGATATTGATACTCTTTGGAACTCCAGAAGGGTTACTAATGAAGACCATTTTGTTGGCACTCGGCACCTCATTTTGACTCCAATTGGCAGGGGTTTCCCATGCATTGCTTGCGCCACCTATCCAGCTATTGGGCATATTGAGCTGCTGTTCAATTTTGCACCTATCGCTCAACTTCCAGATTACTCTAATCTGGCTATATGATGCGGCGATATTGAAATTAAAACTACCATCTTGCCGAATAGCTGCACTTGTGAGTATTTCGTTGCTTTCATTTCTTACTTCAAGTGAAAAATTGTAAGCCGAACCGTATCTGCACAGGTAATCGGAACTTACTTTTCCTGCAACGGAATGTATAGTAGGGCTATTGGGCAGTACCTGAATGGTGTCGAATGCAATGTCACAAGGCATCACATAAGTTGGCGATGAATAGGTACAAATACTGCTGTCTATGTTTTCACCGGGCCAGGATAAATAGTCTCCACTGTATAACTGAAATCTTACTGTATCGCCGGGTTTTAAGCCATTCAGTTGGTTATTGGTATAAGTAGTGTCGGGATGATAATTACTACCAACAGTAAAGACATGCTGAGTCATGTCTCTTACCCCGTTGATGATGCGGTATGTTCGGGGCCATGTTGCGCAAAATGTACCTCTGATTTTTGCAGACGCATTCCCAAAATTCGGATCGCAGGGATTCAGATTGAAGGAAAGATTTTGAAAGGTAACATCGCAGCCCGGTGACAAAATTTGCGGCGATCCTGTTTTTCTGCAAATCAATTCTGTCAGTTCGAATTTTCCGTTAATGAATTCTCTTTTGTATTGGTCAATTTTTATGTCGTATAAGCCAGGTCCTAAATTAGGAATGTTGATAGATGATGCACCAAATCCAACCTGCGCAAAGGAGTAAATAACGACACCGCTAAGGTTTTTTATTTCTATGATAAAGTAATCGTTTGTGAAGTTGGTTGGCAAGTTTGAAATAAGTATCGAGCCATTATTCGCTCCTTCACAACTAACATCGGTCTTTGTCACATTCACTGGAAGCAAGAAGCAAGATTGACCGTTTAGAGGTGTGACAAAAAGTAATACTACAATGCAATGGGCAAGGGTAATAAATCTCATAAAGGGTTTATAAATGAGATTTAAAAATAAGAAAATGAATTAATTAAAAAGCTACCCTCTGCTTTTGCAAAAGGGTAGCTTTTTAATCAAAGTCTGGTAAGAAAATAACTACTTAGAATTTGTTCTGCCAGTTGATTTCTAGTTCTGTTTTTATTCCCATTCAATAGTAGCCGGCGGCTTACTACTGATGTCGTATACCACCCTGTTAATGCCTTTTACATTGTTGATGATTTCATTGCTGATATGCGCCAGAAACTCATAGGGCAAGTGTGCCCAGTCTGCCGTCATACCGTCTACACTGGTTACAGCCCTGAGGGCCACGGTAAATTCATAGGTACGTTCATCGCCCATTACACCCACACTTTTTACAGGTAGTAAAATGGTACCTGCCTGCCATACTTTATCATACAGCCCGTGTTGCTTCAATCCGTTGATATAAATGGCATCAGCGTTTTGCAGCAATGTCACTTTCTCTTCGGTTACTTCGCCCAAAATGCGAATGGCCAAACCAGGACCAGGGAAGGGATGACGGAACAGCAAATCATGCGGTATACCCAGCTCTACACCTACACGGCGTACTTCATCTTTAAACAAAAAGCGGAGCGGTTCCACCAAATCCAGCTTCATGGTATCGGGCAGGCCGCCTACGTTGTGATGGCTCTTGATAGTTTGACTGGGGCCGTGTACGCTTACACTTTCAATCACATCGGGGTAAATGGTACCCTGACCTAAAAAGCTGATGTCGGTGAGTTTGTGTGCCTCCTGATCAAACACTTCAATAAAAGTGTTGCCAATGATTTTGCGTTTTTCTTCGGGGTCGGTTTTGCCAGCCAGTTTAGTGTAAAAATGCTCCCGTGCATCTACACCCTTCACATTCAGGTCGAGCACTTTGTAGGTTTCTATCACCTGTGCAAATTCATCTTTGCGCAACACACCGTTGTCTACAAAAATGCCGAAGAGGTTTTTGCCCACGGCCTTGCTGATGAGCACTGCCGCCACGGTAGAATCTACACCACCGCTCAGCGCCATAATCACTTTTTTATCGCCAATCTGTTGTTTCAGGTTGGCCACCGTTTCGCTGATGAAGTGAGCCGGTGTCCAATCGCCGCTGCATCCGCAGGTGTTGTACAAAAAGTTTTTGATGAGTGTTTTACCCTCGGTGCTGTGGTATACTTCTGGGTGAAATTGAAAGCCGTAGAGAGGGAAGTCCGAAAGCTCTGAATTTTCTTTCTGACTTTCCGACTTTCCGACTTGCTGACTTTTTCTAAACGCCGCCACCGGAATGCTATCTGTTATGGCCAAAATTTCAAAACCCTCGGGCAGTTCTTTAATGCTGTCGCTGTGGCTCATCCATACCTGGCTGCGGTCGCTGATGCCGGCCAGCAGGCTATCGTCTTGTTGCTTCACCATGTAAGCACGACCGTATTCCCGCTTGTCGCTTTTTTCTACCCGGCCACCGTACAGTTTGGCGGTAAGCTGTGCACCGTAGCACACACCCAACACGGGCAGTTGGGCATTCATGGCAGCTACATCTACCACTGGCGCTTTTTCGTCGTTTACACTAAATGGGCTGCCACTCAAAATGATGCCTTTAAGGCCAGCTTCATAATTTACTGGCTTGTGGTACGGTTGAATTTCGCAATACACGTTGGCTTCCCGCACAGCACGGGCAATGAGTTGGGTGTATTGGCTGCCAAAATCGAGGATGAGAATTTTTTCGGTCATGATGGGCGCAAAGATAACGGCCATGAGGCAGCATTGAGACACGCCCCGCAAGGCTCGGGAAAATTTAGATAGGGCAGGGGAAAACCGGGCATGTCGTCTTATCCATCGTCAAAAGCCATTGGTATAATACCATTCAACAAAAGATGCCAACCGTCTGCCCATTCAAGTTTGGCACTTTGGCATCAAATCAGAAATTTTGTTAATGAAATCTAAAGAGATGAAAAAGCAATACTTCCTATATATCCTGCTGGCATTGCTGCCGGTATTAAGCAGTTGTCATTTTTGGATGGATACTGTAACCGGCAATGGACATGTAACCACCGAAAAAAGATCGGTGGCTGGTTTTACAAAGCTATCCTTTGAAGGACCATTTGAGGTCGAGGTAATTCCCGGCGAAGACTTTGCGGTTTCTATTGAAGCAGAAGAAAATCTGCTGCAGTACATCAATATTGATAAGGATGGTAGCAGGCTCGAAGTGAAAGTAATGAATGGTGTCAATTTGCGTACCCGAAAAGATATTCAAATACGGGTGAGCCTGCCTAAGGTTGAAAGCATTGCTTTTGCAGGCAGTGGTAATGTGAAGGTGAAAGGCACCATCAGAGACATAAAAAAACTGGAATTGTCAGTAGCAGGTAGTGGCGATATTGTAGCAGCACTCGATTGCCCGGAAGTAGAGGCTGATATTGCTGGCGCAGGCAGCATCACCCTCAGTGGCACCACCCGCAAACTCAAACTGGATGTAGCCGGAGCCGGCGATTGCAAATGCGAAAAACTATTGGCAGAAGAAGTGAACATCAGCATTGCGGGTAGTGGCAATGCATGGGTATACGCCAGCATAAAACTGGATGTAAGCGTAGCCGGCAGCGGCGATATTTACTACCGTGGCAATCCTTCCATCAAGCAAAGCATTGCGGGTAGTGGCGATATCAAAAAGATGGAAGAATAAACGACATCAATCTACAACCGTTACCAGTATGCTAATGTCGCGGTTGCGGCCTTTGTCATCGGTGCAAGAAATTTTTACCTGCCCCGCTTCGGGGGCAAAAAAAACAGCTTCGCCGGGCAAGGCGGCTTTGTAAAAACGATTGTTGATGTACCAGTAAACCCTTGCTACATCAGCCTCTGCCTGGCAGCGCAGCATAATGGGTTCGGGCTGCGATTTTTCAATGAAATACTCTGCTCTGTTGTCGGGCGATACAATGCTGGGCCCGTTGCCGCTAAATACCCGCTGGCACTGCGGATTGTGCGGCGGTATTCTTTCATATGCTATTTGCCTTTGGTCGAAATAGGCTTGCAATTCTGGTGCTGCTTCCTTGTACCATTTCTTTTTAAAACCATTGGCGGGAACACAATTCACACAGTAGCTTATTCTCTCATCGGCCGATATCATCACTTCTTTTTCAGCATTGCACACTGCTGCTGGTGAAATGAGCGGCAGAAAAAAATCGGTGGTTACATGCTGGCAATGTTCTGCCGGAGGCAGTCCGCTGTCGGAGCAAACCATGCGGCTGTCCATGCTGGCCGGCATGCGAAACCAGTTTTTATCATTGTCGTAATCAATGCTGTTGAAAATGCGAAACAACAAAGGCGTGGCAATGCTGGCGCCACTGAGTTCGGGAATGCCTTGTCCGCTAAAATTGCCCACCCATACACCCACTGTATACTTTGTGTTGTAGCCAATGCTCCAAGCATCGCGGCGGCCATAGCTGGTGCCGGTTTTCCAGGCTATGCGGGGCAGGGCGCCGGTGGCTTGCCAGTGTACCGGAAAATCGGGACGTTCGATATTGCTGAGTATTTCGTGCAGCATGTAGCTGGCACCACTGCTGAGGATGCGGCTTGGCTTCTTGCTGCTGTCTTGTATATGGTAGCGTGGTGCATAATACAAACCCTCAGTCGCAAAGGCGCTAAACAAACCGGTGAGTTCTTCCAGCGTGGTGCCACAACCACCCAATATCATGCTCAGTCCGAGTTTTTTTTCGTCTTTGGCTATCTGATTGAAACGGGCTTTTACCAATGCAGCAACCATTTTTTCTTTGCCCAACCGGTGCAGCATTTTTACGGCAGGTATGTTCAGCGAATGCGACAACGCATATTCCATACTCACTGCACCATTGAATTGCTGATCATAGTTTTCGGGGACGTAGCCACCAAAGTTGCTGGCAACATCGTTGATGCGCATTTTAGGTGTCAGCATGCCTGCATCAATACAAAGTCCGTAGAGTAGTGGTTTGAGGGTGCTGCCCGGCTGGCGAACGGCTGCAGCACCATTTACCTGACCACCATCAATGGTGTCTGTAAAATCAGCTGAGCCAACATAGGCTTCAACTGCATGGGTTTGATTGTTTATGATGACTACAGCTGCATGATGAATGTTGTAAATCCGCAATGGCCTAACATAATCTGCCACCAGCTTTTCTGTTTTTAGTTGCAGCTCACTGTTGATGGTAGATTGTACCATGGCCTGTCTGCTGTTGCGCAACCGCTGCGATAAGTGTGGTGCCATGCGGGGTACAGGTAGCCGGGTAGCCGTGAGCGGTTCTGCTATGGCATCAGCAATATCGTTGTGGGGGTACAAACCATCTTTTTCAAACTGCTGCAGCCAGCGGTTGCGTTCGCTTACAATCAATGCATTGTTGCGCCCCATCCGTAAGCTGGTGGGCCGGTTAGGAATGATGCTCAGTGCCGTTATTTCTGCCAAACTCAGGTGGTCAGGGTTTTTGTTGAAGTACAACCACGATGCCGATTTGATGCCTTCAATATTGCCACCCATTGGCACCAGATTGAGGTACAGCTGCAAAATTTCTGCTTTGCTGTACCGCCATTCCAGTTGCAATGCCCGGATGGTTTCTATGGCTTTGCTCCACAGATTGCGGGGCCTTGGTTCGAGCAGGCGTACCACCTGCATGGTAATGGTGGATGCACCGGAGGTAACACGACCACGCAATACATTATTTACGATAGCACGACCAACGGCTACGGGATTAATGCCCGGGTGATAATAAAACCAGCGATCTTCTTTGTGTACAATGGTTTGTTGCAGCAAGGGCGAAATTTCGTGCAACTCTGTTTTCATGCGCCACTTTTCATCGGGGGTGAGGTAGGCATGAATCACCTGGCCTTTGTTGTCGGTAATGATAGTGCTGTAGGCAGGCAAATCGGGTGGTGGAAACAGTACAATGATGCTCATGAACAATAAAAACAAAGCTGCTATCCAGCGAAGCATTTTCCAACCACGCCGCAGCCATGCCGGTAATGCTGCTGCATCGGCTTTGGCAGAAAAAAAGGAAGAGAAAAAACGATGCAGCATATAAAAGTGACAGGTTGCTGAAATGCTGTTTAAAAGTAGGGCTTCATGCTATGCTTTGCATACATGCTCGGCAATTAATGAATGATTAACGATTGCAGACTTGTGTGTGCATCTTTTTCCGTTGTACTTTCAAAATGGCAATGCACCGCTACATTCTGCGGCAAGCTTGCCTTCACATGACCAACCTCGTTGGCAGTTTTGCTGCCCTTGCTACACATTTATCAACTGCCTTGCTGCAGTGCCGTTTTTACCCACGGCTTTGTGCTATATTTCCCTACGCTACACAACCAATTATTGTATGAACAGGTTTTCTGCTGCCAGCCTGCGCTGGATGATGGCGCTGCTTTTTGTATCTGCTGCTATTTGGAGTTGCAACCGAAATGCAGTGAGTTTGAGCTACACCAATGCCCGTGATGAAGTACCACAGTTGGGCAACCTCACATTTCGGTTTTCGGCGCCATTGGCTACCGATAGTATGCTCAACCAATGGGACAGTACCGAGTATGTCAGTTTTTCTCCCAAAATCAGGGGCCGCTTCCGTTGGGAAAGCCGCGACCAGCTGGTGTTTTCACCCGCAGAACCCTTGCCGCCGGCCAGCAGTTTTACGGCCAGCCTCAATAAGGTATTGCTGAAGCGAACCGATTTTACCAGCATCGAAGAAGACGATGAACTGACCTTTAAAACGGCAGATTTAAAACTGGAAAACACCCATGCATTTTGGACCTTGCCCGATGGTGCTGCCGCTGCTATTCCGCAAATTGATTTGTACTTCAACTACAATGTTGATCCCAAAGCATTGATGGATAAACTGACCGCGGAGTTGGATGGCAATAATGTAGAAGTAGAACTCATAACCGTTAGCAACGAATCGAAAGTGAGTGTACGGCTGCGCAATGTAAAACCGGAAGACAAAGATTTGGCATTGCAACTCAGCATTGCTAAAGGCCTGGTGCCCGATAAAGGCAAAAACGGTACGGCGAAAGAAGAAAAGATAGAAGCGGTATTGCCATCGCCATTTGTATTGAGTATAAACGATGTAACGGCTGAGCATGATGGTGTGCAGGGAAGCATCTTGATTAAAACCAGTCAGCAGTTGGTGGCGGGCCAGTTTGCTTCTTTCATAGAGCTATCGCCAACGGCTGCTTATAGCTCCCAACTTACCGAAGATGGATTGCTCATTACCAGTGAGCAGTTTAGTGTAGACAATAGCTACACGCTGACTTTTAAGAAAGGCCTGCGAGGAAAAGTAGGCGGGGTGCTGAAAGAAAACTACAGCACCAGCGTGGCGTTTGGCAGCCTCGAACCTTCGCTGAGTTTTGCTAGTAGCAAAGCTGTTTATTTAGGAAAGAATGGCGCAAAGAATATTGAAGTACGCATTGCCAATGTGCCCAAGATAAAAGTGATTGTTTCGAAAGTGTACGAAAGCAATTTGCTGATGGCGCATCGCTATGGCTATTATCCCAAAGAGCAAAGGGGCAATGAAGACGAAGAAGATTATTATTATTACGAAGAAGATGGCGATGCAGTACTCGGCGATGTGGTGTATGAGTCTGTCATAGATACAAGGTCGTTGCCAAAGTACGGCAGTGGTCGCTTGTTTCAATTCAACCTCACCGATAAACTGTCTGATGTAAAAGGCATTTACCATGTAAAAATTCGTTCTACCGAAGATTACTGGATTAGTGATAGCCGTTTTGTGGCGTTGAGTGATGTGGGCCTCATAGCCAAGCAGGGCGTTGATAAAATGCTGGTATTTGCCAATAGCATACAAACCGCCAAAGCCATGAGTGGCGTAGCTGTAAGTGTGTACGGCGCCAACAATCAATTGTTGGGTACTGCCAATACCAATGCCGATGGCGTGGCCGAAGTGCCTTTTGCCCGGCAAGAATTCAGCGGCTTTAAACCGGCGATGGTCATTGCCAAAACCGGTGATGATTTCAACTACCTGCCATTTCACAACACGGCCGTGAATACTTCCCGTTTTGAAGTAGGGGGCAAACGCATCAACAGCACCGGCCTCGATGCATTTGTATATCCTGAAAGAGATATTTATCGCCCCGGCGAAAAAATGAATGCGGCGGTGGTACTGCGAGACCGCAACTGGAAAAGTCCGGGAACTATTCCCATCAAAATGAAAGTGCTGATGCCGAATGGCAAAGAGCTCACCAGCCTGCGCAAAAACCTGAATGCACAAGGTGGGGCAGAAGTGAATGTGCCACTCAGTGCATCGGCCATTACTGGCACTTATGTGTTGGAAGTGTACAACGGCAACGATGTGTTGCTGGCCAGCAAAAATCTGAAAGTAGAAACCTTTATGCCTGATAGAATAAAGGTGAATGCTAATTTGGATAAGGAATCAGCGATGCCCGGACAATCCATTCAATTGAACCTGCAGGCCAGCAACTATTTTGGCCCGCCGGCAGCTGGCAGAAAATATGAATGCGAAATACAGGTAAAACAAAAGCACATTGCACCTGCCAAATACAACAAGTTCGACTTCGACCTCAGCAACGAACGCACCATTTTTGATAAGGTATTGCGGGAAGGATTAACCAACGAGCAAGGCATTGCCAATACTGCTTTTGATGTGCCTGCTATGTATGCCAACCTTGGTGTGTTGGAAGCCAGTTTTTTCAGTACTGTTTTCGATGAAACCGGGCGGCCGGTAAACCGTGTGTCGAGGGCCACCATTTACACTCAACCTGTGCTGTTTGGTTTGGGCAATACCGGCTGGAATTATTTTCCGTTACGGCAAAACATCAATTTTCCGGTGATTGCCATCAACAGCAAAGAGCAGGTGATGAATGCCACTGCACAAATACAAGTGATTAAGCATGAGTACCGCACGGTGTTGTCGAAGAGCGGCTCCTACTTCCGCTACGAATCGCAAAAGGAAAGTAAAGTGATAGCATCACGCACCATGCAAGTGAGTGGTGAGCAATCAGTATTTCCATTTACACCTGCTACACCGGGTGAGTATGAAATACGCATAGCTGCACCCGGCGTAAGCAACTACGTTAGTCAGCGGTTTTACAGCTATGGTGCATGGGGCAATGCCGATGCTGCGTTTGAAGTAAACCGCGAAGGCAACGTAGATATTTCGTTGGATAAAAACAGCTACAACAATGGCGAAACCGTAAAGGCTTTATTTAAAACGCCATTTAACGGCCGCATGTTGGTGACGGTTGAAACAGATAAAGTAGTGAGCTATCAGTATGTTGATGTCAACAATAGAAATGCCAGCCTCAACCTCAAAATTGATGACCAGTATTTGCCGAATGCCTACATCAGTGCGACGTTGTTTAAGCCACATACGGTAACCGATATGCCGTTGACGGTGGCGCATGGTTACGCCAACATCAAAGTGGAAGACAAGAGCAAACGCATGACGGTAAGTATTGATGCGAAAAAAGAAACACGAAGTCGAACGCATCAAAAAGTAACCGTGAAAGCAGCACCCAACAGCATGGTAACACTGGCTGCTGTTGACAATGGTGTGCTGGCCGTTTCCAATTTCAAAACACCCGATCCGTTTGCACATTTTTTTGCTACCAGAGCCTTGAGTGTAAATGGGTATGATTTGTATCCGTTGCTGTTTCCGGAGCTGCGCCGCACCATCAGCAGCAGTGGTGGCGATGCTGACTTGCAATTGAGCCAGCGCCAAAACCCCATGCCCGACAAACGGGTGAAGTTGGTGAGCTTCTGGAGTGGTATTCGCCAAACCGGCAGCAATGGAGAAGCCACTTTCGAATTTGATATTCCACAGTTTAGTGGAGAAGTGCGATTGATGGCGGTGGCTTGCAAAGACAACCAGTTTGGTGCTGCAGAAAGCAAAATGATAGTGGCCGATCCGCTGGTGGTAAGCACGGCATTACCCCGGTTTATGAGTCCCGGTGATACGGTGCTGGTTCCTGTTACCATTACCAACACTACCAACAAATTGGCCAGCATCAATGCAAGGTTGTTAACTTCAGCCGGAGTACAAGTTGCAGGCAGCAATACAGCCACTACGAGTATTGAAGGCAAACGGGAAGGTCGTGTGTTGTTTAAATTGTTTGCACCACCAACTATTGGTACAGCCAATATCAAAGTAGAAGTGAAGGGATTGGGCGAAACTTTCTTAGATGAAACCGACATCAGTATTCGTCCGGCTTCTACTTTGCAAAAGCTGAATGGTGCACAAACCATTCCTGCCAACACTGCACAAGTGTTGCGTATGAATACATTGGATTTTATTCCACAGAGTTTGAACTATACACTGACGGTGAGTCGAAATCCTTTACTGGAATTGGGCGGACAGTTGCAATACCTCGTTCAATATCCATACGGGTGTACAGAGCAAGCTGTGTCGGTGGCATTTCCGCAACTGTACTTTACCGACTTGTCGGATATGGTGCATGCACAAAAAGGTTTTCAGAAAAGCGCTACAGAAAATGTTGCGGAAGCCATTCGGAAAATAAAAATGCGCCAGCTGTACAACGGCGGCGTTACACTGTGGGATAATGAAAGTCAGGAAAGTTGGTGGACAACTGCATACGCCGCTCATTTTTTAGTAGAAGCAAAAAAAGCCGGCTACGAAGGAGACAGAAGCTTGCTGGAAACCATGCTCAATTATCTCAACAATAAGTTGCGCAACAAAGAGTTGGTGGCTTATTTCTACAACCGCAATTTGCAAAAGAAAATTGCGCCCAAAGAAGTAGCGTACAGCTTGTACGTTTTGTCATTGGCAGGAAGACCTGCCGTGGCCGCTATGAACTATTACAAAACCAATCAAAAAGATTTAGCGTTGGATAGCCGCTATTTATTGTCGGCGGCATACACGCTGGCTGGCGATAAGGCTTCCGCTAAAGCATTGCTACCCGGAAGCTTTTCCGGAGAAGAAGCAGTAGCCAGCACTGGCGGCAGTTTTTACAGTGATATACGTGATGAAGCCGTGGCGCTGAATGCATTGATTGATGCAGAGCCAACCAACACGCAAGTGGGTGTAATGGCCCGTCATGTAGCAGCCAAACTCAAAGGCCGCAGCTGGTACACTACGCAGGAATGTGCGTTTGGCTTTGTGGCCTTGGGTAAAATAGCCCGTAAATCTGGCGCTACTAACGCAACTGCAGTAGTGACCGTAGGCGGTAAGCAAGTAGGTATGATGAGTGGTGCTCCATTGCAACTCACCAAGGCGCAATTGAATGGCACCAATATTCAAATCAACACCAAGGGCAGTGGCAATATTTATGCGTGGTGGCAAACACAAGGCATCAGTGCCAGTGGTGCTTACAAAGAGGAAGACAGTTACTTGAAAGTGCGTCGTAGTTTTTACGACCGTTTTGGCAGGCCGGTGAGTGGCAACAGCTTCAAACAAAACGATTTGATTGTGGTGAAACTAACGTTGGAAAAAACGTACAGCGGCACTATTGACAACGTTGTGTTGACAGATATTTTGCCTGCCGGTTTCGAAATTGAAAACAGTCGCATTAAAGAATTGCCAGGCAACGAGTGGATTAAAGATGCCAGCAATCCGCTGCATACCGACATTCGTGACGACCGTATTCATTTCTTTACCAACCTCAACGGCCGCCAAACATTTTACTACACCGTAAGAGCGGTATCTCCGGGCACATTTACCATTGGCCCCGCCAGTGCCGATGCCATGTACAACGGTGACTACCATTCCTATCACAGTGGCGGCACCATCAAAATTGTGCAGTAAGCTGTTGAGTGTCCATTATTGATATTGATTAATAGAATATTTTAGCCACGGCGAACAAAGCCAACCTGACTATGGAAGAAATGTTTGAGAACAGAACGGATTTGAGCAAACTCAGCGAAGCAGTATCACAGATGCGGGGTGCTATCGGCAGGGTAGTTGTGGGGCAAACCGAAATGGTTGACCTCATGATTGCCGGTTTGCTGTGCGATGGACACCTGCTGATTGAAGGCGTGCCAGGTGTGGCGAAAACGTTATCGGCCAAGTTGCTGTCCCGCAGCATTGCAGTGCCATTCAGTCGCCTGCAGTTTACTCCCGACCTGATGCCGAGTGATGTGTTGGGTACTTCGGTTTTCAATCCGCAAAACATGCAGTTTCAGTTTAAGCCCGGCCCTGTGTTTTCAAATATTGTACTGATTGATGAAATCAACCGTGCCCCGGCTAAAACGCAATCGGCGTTGTTTGAGGTGATGGAAGAAAGGCAAGTAACAGTAGATGGACAAACCTATCCCATGCAAGAGCCATTTATTGTAGTGGCTACGCAAAACCCTGTGGAGCAAGAAGGTACTTATCGTTTGCCCGAAGCGCAACTTGACCGTTTCTTGTTTAAAATAAATGTGGGCTATCCTACGGTGCAGGAAGAAGTGCAGATTTTGCAACAGCAACAACACCAAAGTGCTGCTGAATTGTTGCAAGAAGTTCAACCCGTGTTGAACGCCGGCGATATCGCTTACTTCCGTTTGCTGGTACGACAAATGGTGGTGCAGCCTAAGTTGCTGGAGTTTATTGCCAGCATTATTGCCAGCACCCGCAACAATCCTTCTTTGTATCTCGGCGCATCGCCCCGTGCTTCATTGGCCATTTTAAAAGCCGCTAAAGCCATGGCAGCAATACGTGCCCGTGACTTTGTATTGCCAGAAGATATTTTGGGCATCGTGCCGCATGTGTTGCGGCATCGCATCATCCTTTCACCAGAAAAAGAAATGGAAGGCTTTACCGCAGATGATATGGTACAGCAGTTGTTGGAGAAAGTGGAAGTGCCGAGGTAACATCAGTTAACGAGTTGATTGGTTGATTAGTTAACTGGTTAATTTGAGATTAGGGAAAGAGATTCATTCTTGATAAAAACGCTTCTGATGTGGAGGCGTTTTTTTATGCAGTTATTCTTTTACGCAGTGCTATTAAACCGAGCAACGGCCCAATGGCCAGTAGCATGTACACAAATGGCAGTGGTAATTTACCCGAAAAAAAGTGAATACATTGAATGCTCACAATGGTGATGGCAAAGCCGATGCTGTTGACAATGGTGAGTGCCGAACCTTTTGATTGTGCTGGTGCATGCTTTGCTACCAGTGATGAAAACAACGGCGAATCAGCAATCACAAACAAGCCCCATAACCATAGAAAAATCAGTAATGCAATTGTTGAAGGTTGTTGCAACAGCAGCGGAGAAACTAAGCAGCAGCAACAGGAAAGTAACAATGCCTTGCGGGCAATGTTGGCAGTGCCAAATGATTGAGATAAGTATCCTGCCACTACACAAGCCAATCCGCCAGAAGCAATAATCACAAATGCTAACAGCGGTATATCTATCTTGCTTTGCGGATGAGTGCTGTTGTAATACTGCAACATCACTGGTACAAAAGCCCAAAATGCATACAGCTCCCACATATGGCCAAAATAGCCGAGTGCTGCCTGCCGGAAATGCGGTTGGCGAAAGCCTGCTGCAAAAGCACCGAACGAAAATTGTTGCGGCTTACTGCGGTGCGGTCCATCGGGTACCAACAGCCACATGCCTACTCCGCCAATGATGGCAAGGGTAGTGGTACAATACAATACATATCGCCATGGAACGCCTTGCAACATGTTGCTAAGTAAATGCGGAAAAGCTGTGCCCACAACTAATGCACCCACCAAAAAGCCCAACGATTTTCCCAAGCCCTGCTGAAAATAATCGGCAGCTATTTTCATGCCTACAGGATAAATGCCTGCGAGAAAAAAGCCGGTGAAAAATCGAAACAACAATACATGCATGGGGTGCAAATCTGTAATGCTCATGCCTAAGTTGAACATTCCTGCACATACTGCACTCAGCATAAAAACTGTGGAGGGCGAAAAGCGGTCGGCAATAGCCAGTATGGCAAACAGCAATGTACCCGTAATGAAACCCAATTGTACACTGCTGGTAAGGTGTGCTACAAAATCAGCATCGAGGTGTAGCTCTTGGCTAAGGGGGCGCATCACTGCATTGCCTGCAAACCATAAGGATGTACAGAGAAATTGTGCCAGCACAATCACTGGCAAAATGTATTTCGGTGGCTCTTGTACAGTCATGGACAATGCTGACCTCTGAACGATAAATATTTCTTACTGCCGATGCAAACACAGGATAAACATGGTGGTGTAAACTAAAGGCTGAAAAAGAATAATACTGCTAAAAAAACACAGATAAAAATTGACTTAGGCGGGCTGTTAGTTGGTCATAAAATCAATGGTTCTATAATCATTCGCCGCCATTGTATATTGAGAAATTATCCGCCAACAATCCACTTCATCATCAATCCGCTGAGGTAGGCGCCGTAGGTGCCGAGGGCATAACCCAATACTGCCAGTAACACGCCTACCGGTGCAAGTGATGGTGCAAAAGCCGAAGCCACAATAGGAGCACTGGCAGCCCCACCAACATTGGCCTGGCTACCTACTGCCACAAAGAAGAAAGGTGCTTTTATCAGTTTTGCCACCACCAGCATAATCAGTACGTGAAAAGCCATCCACAGTATTCCCACGCCAAACAGTAATGGGTTGTCGAAAATAGCCAGCACATCCATTTTCATGCCTACGCTAGCTACCAGCACATATAACAATAGTGTGCCCACTTTTGATGCTCCCACACCTTCCAGGTTTTTGGCTGAAGTAAGCGACAGTAACAAGCCTCCGGTAGTAGCCAGTACAATAATCCAGAAATAAACAGAGGTTAAGCTAAACTCTTCTAAGAAAGGCGCATGCTCTTTTATAGCGGGTGCAATCCAGTCGGCCAGCAAATGGCTCAATCCCATTACCCCAAAACCAATAGCACAAATAATCATCAGATTGCCTGTGCTGGGGATTTTTGCATTGTTGGATTGATAGTTGGCCAGTTTTGTTTGTAGTGCAGTAATGGCACTGGCATCTGCTTTGAGTTTAGCGTCCAGCTTTTTTGAAATACCAGCACCGTACAATAAAAATGCCATCCAGATATTCGCCACAATCACATCCATAGTTATCATGGCGCTGAATAATTTATCGCTGGCTCCAAACACTTCTTTCATAGCCGTTTGGTTGGCACTGCCCCCAATCCAACTACCTGCTATGGTGCTTAATCCTCGCCATACCGCATCGGGGCCTTCACCTCCAACCGTTTCTGGAGATACAACACTAAAAACTGCTACCGCAAGTGGCCCGCCCAATACAATACCTACAGTGCCGGCTAAAAACATAATCAATGCTTTGCCGCCTAATCTTTTTAAAGCAGGAAAATCAATGCTGATGGTGAGTAGTACCAGACTCACAGGCAAAATATACCGGCTGATAATGGGGTATAACTTGCTTTCTTCGCCATCAATCAAACCAAAGCTGTTATACAACGATGGAATGAAATAGCAAAGCAATACGCTGGGTACTACCTTATAAAATTTCTGCCAAAAAGCGTTGTTAGATGAAGAGGTATAAAACACTAAACCAAGGGTGCTCATAAGCAAACCCAATACCACGGCATCGTTTTGAATGAGGGCGATATACTGCATGCAGCATAATTACTGGTTTTGCCGGTAATGACCAATTTTCAAGTTTTTATCAAGCCTTCAATCAGCCAATCATCAGAACTTAAAATTCCAGGTAACACTGGGTATGATGGGAAACAACGATACCTGGTAGGCTTTTACCTGTTGAGTACCTTGCTGCGGGTCGCCTTCCTGATCGAAGTAAATAAAGTAGGGGTTGAGCCTGCTGTACAAATTGTAAATGCTGAAGACCCAGTTGCTCTTAAACTTCTTCTGGCTGTTGGGTTTGGGCGTATACGTAGCACTCACATCGGCCCGATGGTAAGAAGGTAACCTGTATGCATTGATGCGACTGAATTCTTGTGTGAGAATACCGCCCACTACATAAAACCTTTCGGGAAAAGTGGCCGCATTGCCGGTGCCATACACAAACACGCCGCCAATTTTCCATTTGGGGTTGAGGTTGTAGTTGAGCACCACACTCATATCGTGGCGGCGGTCATATTTTGCCGGATATTTTATACCTGCATTCAGGCTATCAAATTGCCGCCATGTCCAGCTAAGGGTGTAGCCCACCCAACCGGTAAGACGGCCGCGGGTTTTGTTCACAAACAATTCTACGCCGTAGCTCCATCCTTTACCAAATGTAAAATCTTCTTCCGGGTCGTTGAGTGATGGGGTAAATCCTTCCTTGTATTCAATTTGATTCAACATGTTTTTATAATATACTTCTATCGAAGTTTCAAACATGTTGTTCTTGAAATTCTGGAAATAGCCCGCAGCATATTGCCAGCCGTCTTGCGGCCGAACACGGTAGGTGCTGGGCACCCACAAATCGGTTGGCAGGGTAGTGCCGCTGTTTGTAGCCAGGTGTATGTATTGCAGGTTGCGGGTTACCGCTGCTTTAATGCTGCTATTGGCACCCGTGGTATAACGCAGCGTAAAACGAGGCTCTAATCCACCATAGTTTTTCACTGTTTTTCCTTTGCCAAAAAAGGTACTGTCAAGTGGGTTGCCCTGCGCATCTTTATTATACAAAAAGTACGGGCCAACCTGATTGAAGCCGCTCAAACGCATGCCGGCACCGAGTTTCAGCTTGCTGGTTACTTCCCAGTCGTCTTGTATGTAAAAGGCATATTCACGGGCAAATTTTTTGCCTGTATTATCGGGGTTGAACACGGTAGCCCCTTGGCTGCCACTTACCTGGTTGGGTAAAAAAGTATGGTACGTGTATTGTGCGCCAAACTTCACTTTGTGTTCGGGCAATGGATAATAATCGAAATCAATTTTTGCATTCAGGTCTTGTATGCCGCTGCTTAGTGTAATACGGAAATCATTTTGCAGGGCATCAAATTTGAATTTGTAATCGTTGTACACCAGTGTAGTGTTGGCAAAAATCTTTTTGCTGAAAATGTGGTTCCAACGAACGGTAGCCGTACTGTTTCCCCAGGGAATATCGGTATTGAAAGCCCTCTCCTTATTGCGGAATGTAAATACATCTCTGCCGAAATAACCACTCAAATACAAACGGTCTTTTGCCCCCAGCCGAAAGTTCATTTTGGTATTAAGGTCGTAGAAATAATAACCGCTGCCATACAGGTTGGCATCCTTGCTGATGAATGGTTTTACCAATGCATCAATATAAGTCCGTCTGCCTGCTACAATAAAAGATGACTTACCTTTTTCTATAGGGCCTTGTGCAGAAAAGCGGGAAGCAATATTGCCCACGCCACCTTCAAATTCATACTCCCGGTTGTTGCCATCCTTCATAGTTACATCTACCACGCTGCTCAGCCTGCCACCATATTGCGCCGGCATGCCTCCTTTTATAAGACTTACGTTTTTGATGGCATCACCATTAAAAATGGAAAAGAAACCAAACAGGTGACCGGTGTTGTACACTACAGCATCATCCAGCACAATCAGGTTTTGATCGGCACCACCACCACGTACATAGAATCCGGCATTGCCTTCGCCGGCATTGCGAACGCCGGGCAGTAGTTGCAAGGCTTTCAGCACATCTACCTCACCCAAAAAAGCGGGGATTTGTTTAATGCGTTCAATACTCAAATCAACTTTACCCATTTGGGCTGTTTGCACGTTGTTCTCTTTTTTTCGGCCCACCACCGTTACCTGAGTATTGGCATACGAGGCAGGCACCAGTAAAATGTCTTGCTGCACATCTTTGCTGCTGTTGATGGGAAAGCTTTTGGGTTCGTAGCCTACAAATGAAGCTTGTAGCTCGGTAGCCCCGGCGGTAATGGTCAGCGAATAAAAGCCATATGCGTTGCTCGATACGCCACGGCTGGCTCCTTTCAGGTAAATATTGGCCCCCTGCAGGCTTTCGCCCGTCAGCGAGTCTTTCACAAATCCACTAATGGTAATGCGCTGCGCCTTTCCAAAAACGCTGAGGCTTACAAAGAAGGTAATCAGTAAGAATCGGTATGTGCAAAGCTGGCAATTGGCCAGCCAGTAAAGCTTATTTTTCATGGTGTGGGTACATAACAGCAAAAAGCCCGCTGCTGTTTACTGTACAAAATTTACAGAGTCGCGGTTTTCACCACAGTCCAGCATGTCGTCGCCAAAATAGGGGTTGCGAATGGCGGGTTGCTGGCTCAGCCAGTTGGCACCGGCATTGTCGAAAGCCATGGGGCAATGCTGCTGATACACTTTGCCGCCTTTGTATTGTACGGTGCGGAGCATATCAAAAAACTGATCGCTGATGGTTTGCAACGAACGGTATTTTTTTGTCCAGTCGCTGCTGGCGGCAATGGCTGTTGCTTCTGTGGCAATGCCCTGCTGAATGCCCGCTGCCAATGCAATCAGTTGGCTGTCGGCCTTCAGCTCCTGCATGGCTATGGCTTGCATACTGGCGGCAAATGAGCCTGCCCGTAGGTTTACTGCACCGCTGTCTTTTTGTACAAATGCTTCTGTAAGCTGATAGTATTCGCCCAATGCCCGCTGCACCGATACCGAAAATGAATCGGACACGGCACTTACCTGCAAAGGCGCAGGCGCTGTTGTAGCTTCATCATCGCTATGGCGAAAACCAAAATAATAGGTGAGTCCGCCACCAATAATAACTAGCGCCAACAACATCAATATCTTACGAGGCATGTTCAAATGTTTGTACAAATGTAATTGTAAGCCGCCTTGGGCAAGCGTTGGTTTTTGCCCACGGCCCGCTATTGGCCAACCCTTACTTTTGCGCCATGCTCGCAGGTTTTAATAATGTCACTTTTGAATTTGGCGCCAGGGTTATTGTTTCGGATGCTACCTGGCATATACAGCCCAACGAACGTATTGGATTGATTGGCTACAACGGCACCGGTAAATCTACTTTGCTGCGCTTGCTGGTGGGCGAATACACCTGCTCGGCAGGTACGGTAGAAAGAGGAAAGAATGTGCAGATTGGTTTTTTGCACCAGGATTTGCTGAGTACCGAAATTGAAAAGCCGGTGCTTGAAGTAGCGATGGATGCTTTTACAGAAGCCCGCCGTCTGGAAGCCGAACTCAAGCAACTGGAAAAGCAACTGGAGACCGATCATAGCAATGAAGACCTGCTGCACAAGTATGCCGATATGCTGCACGACTTTGAACTGGCAGGCGGCTATACCATGCAGCACCAAAGCGAAGAGGTACTGCACGGCCTGGGTTTTGAAACCGACCAGTTTGAAAAACCATTCAATCAGTTTAGCGGTGGCTGGCGGATGCGGGTGTTGCTGGCCAAGCTCATTTTGCAAAAGCCCGAAATTCTGTTGCTCGACGAACCGACCAACCACCTTGACCTGCCCAGTATTGAATGGCTGGAAAAATACCTGCAGCATTACCCCGGCAGCGTGGTCATTGTAAGCCACGACAAATACTTTATGAACCGCATGGTAAATAAAGTAGTGGAGCTATACCAGCAGCAACTGCACATGTACACAGGCAATTTCGATTTTTATGAAAAAGAAAAAGCCGAACGCATTGCCCAGCAAAAAAGAGCTTTCGAAAATCAGCAGGATTACATACGCCAGCAGGAACGTTTTATAGAACGCTTTAAAGCCAAGGCCAGCAAGGCCGCACAGGCACAAAGTGTGGCCAAGCGCCTCGATAAACTCGACCGAATAGAAGATGTAGAAATAGAACGCCCCAACATTCGCATCAACTTTATGGTGGGTCAGCAGCCCGGCCGCACCATTTGTACCCTCAAGCATGTGAGCAAGGCTTATGGCGATGTAGAAATTTTGCGTAATACCAGTGCCGAAATTTTCAGGGGCGATAAAGTAGCCCTGATTGGTGCCAACGGCAAGGGTAAATCTACCTTGCTGCGCATCATAGCCGGTACCGAAAAAATTGAAGGGGAACGCATTTGGGGCCACAATGTGCAGGAGGCTTTTTATGCCCAGCACCAGCTGGAATCGCTGAATGTAAACCACACCGTGCTGGAAGAAATGACGACCAGCCGTGCCGGCAAAACTGAACTGGAATACCGGGCACTCTTGGGTTGTTTTCTTTTTAGCGGCGATGATACCGATAAAAAAATCAAGGTATTGAGCGGGGGCGAAAAAGCCAGGGTAGCTTTGGCCAAAACCATTGTGAGCAAGGCCAACTTTCTGATGCTCGATGAACCGACCAACCACCTGGACATGCACAGCGTGGAGCTGCTCATTGAAGCCCTCAATAAATACGAAGGCAGCCTTATCATCGTTAGCCACGACCGTTATTTTATTTCCCGAACGGCCAATGTGTTTTGGGAAATCATCAACCACGAAATCCGTGAGTTCAGGGGTAGCTACGAGGAATATTTAGAGTGGAAAGAAAAGTTGCTGCAACAGGAAGCGGCTGCCAAACAAGAGCAGCTGGCACCAGAACCCGTAGTTGTAAAAGCCGCACAGCCCAAGCCACAACCGGTAAACCGGGAGCTGCAAAAAGAATATCAGAAGCAGCACAAAGCATTTGAAAAGCAAGAGCAACAGCTGCAGCAGCTCCAGGCAAAAATGCAGGAGGTGGAAGGGCGCATGGCTGACCCGGCAGTGTACGCCGACAAGCAACAATTTTTGCAGGCCGAAAAAGAGTATAGCACGGTAAAGCAACAGCTCGATACCGCTCAACAGCAATACGAAAAAGCTTTTGAAGCCCTGATGGAACTGGAAGAGCAGTTGAAAGGTTGATGATTACTGTAGCTTCTTAAATGTGCTAAATGAAACATCCATCAACGGATACCGTTTGGGCTCGGGCAGGTAAAAATGCCACCATTCGGTGGGCAGGGCCACAAACCCGAAATGCTCCATCACTTGCTTCAGTGTAGCCCGGTTGGCCAATACCTCGGCTGGCAGTTGCTGGTAATTGTGGTGGGCTTTCTCAGTAAAATCATCAAAACCAGTAGGCATGGGCAGTGTGTCGCCCGTTGTTAAATTGTACAAACCCAGGTCCACAGCAATACCGCGGTTGTGGCCGCTGCCATTGGCCGGGTTGGCGGCATAGCGGTCATCGGGCACTATTTTCCACATTTTTAGCGTAGCGGCATAGGGGCGGTAGCCATCGTACACCAGCAGGCCCAGCCCGCGTTTGGCCAGTGAGTCGGCTACCATTTTAAGTGGTTCGGCAGCGGCTTTGCGCAAAAAAACACCCGGCTCTTTGTACAATATCTGGCTGGTAAAGTTGTTGGTTGTGGTGTAGCGCTGGTCTGTTTTCAGGTGCGGAATAAACCCTTCCAATGAGACCATTTGCAATTGTGGGTTGCTGTCGTATTGCAGTTTCAGGTGGTTTGCCCGTAGGGTAAGGGGGAGATGATACGGGTTTCTGCGGCCCGAGCAGCCCCAAATACACGCCATAAGGCTAAAAAAAACTACTCCGGCCACAAGCCAATTGGTCATTTTTCGTGTCATATTGACGGAAATTCTGTTAAAAAACTGCTCCTTCCAAGGCCTATCTTTCCCCAAGGGTTGTCTAAAAGGGGGTAAAAGGTTTTCTTTGCACCCGAAACCGAAATAACCACACCTCCTTTCCGTTACCTGTAGGCATTATTGATATTATACAGTAATCCGCACTTTTTTAACCCAAACCCATTCTTACATCATGCAGTTGAAAAAATCATACATCAGGCAAAATGCAATACTGGCGCCACTCATGTTGGTGTTGCTGGTAATGTTTAGCCTGTCTTTGTATGCTACTAAAACCGAAAATAAAACGGCTTCGAAAGAAACCGAAGAGGTAAAAGTAGCTACAGGTACCGCCAGCTGGTACGGGCCAAACTTTCATGGCCGTAAAACGGCCACCGGCGATAAATACGACATGCACGGGCTTACATGTGCCAGCAACCGCTACCCCTTGGGTACCTGGCTGCGGGTAACGAATATCAAAACTGGTAAATCAGTGATTGTGCGTGTAAATGATCGTATGCACCCCAAAATGAAACGCATTATTGACCTTAGTAAAGGTGCCGCCAAAGAGCTGGGCATGGTAACTGCCGGCGTAGCTCAGGTTAAAGTAGAAGACCTCGGCAGGTCTTTGCCTGTAGCCTCATTGTAATACATCATTAAAATATTCATCCAAAGTGCCACTCCAAAAAGGGTGGCACTTTTGCTTTTGCCAACAAATTGATGGTAAACAGATTATGGATAAAATTTTTATAGCTGTTACTAATTCAAACCTACTTTTGTCGCACATAAATTTCCCCTTATGAGAAAACTAAGCCTTTCACTGCTGGCTTTAATGACCGTTGGTATTGCAACAGCCCAGCAAAAGGACGATGAAAAGAAGCCGGCAACCATTGCCATCCATTTTGGATTACAGGACTTTGTTACTCCGCAACGTATTCGATCATCATCGTTGCAAAGCGTTTTATCAAACAAAAGATGGGCAAAATTCAGGGAGCAGGATCCTACGTTTGGTATTTCTTACCTGAAAGGTCTAAGCCCACATTTTGATGTGTCTGCAAATTACTTTCTCGGCTGGGTTGATTATCCATTTCGCGATGCTACCCCGAGAACAGTGGCTAAGAAAGCACTCCACGAAATGGATGCCAGCCTGCATATGAAATTATTGACTGACAGGCACACACTAGTACCTTATTTGTCAGCTGGTATTGGCGGTTCTGCATATGGAGGCGGTCGTTTCGATGCATTTCTTCCATTGGGAGCTGGCCTTCAGTTAAAACTTGCACCCGGTACCTTTTTAATGACCAACTTCCAATATAGAGTACCTGTTACAGAAAGAGGTAATTTCCATTTTCTTACCACTATGGGTCTTGCCGTAAATATCGGCAAGCCTAAAGCTGCCGCTCCTGTAGTTGTAGCACCTCCGCCTCCACCACCTGCACCACCTGCACCGGTTGATACCGATGGTGATGGTGTAGCAGACAATGTAGACAAATGCCCTACAGTAAAGGGTTTGGCTAAATACCAGGGCTGCCCCATTCCTGATACCGACAAAGACGGCATTAATGATGAAGAAGACAAGTGCCCAAGTGTAGCTGGTATTGCCCGCTATCAGGGTTGCCCCATTCCCGATACCGACAAGGATGGCATCAACGATGAAGAAGACAAGTGCCCAAGCGTACCCGGTATTGCCCGTTATCAGGGTTGCCCTATACCTGATACCGATGCTGATGGTGTAAATGATGAAGAGGACAAATGCCCAACCGTTGCGGGTATTGTAGCCAACTACGGTTGCCCCGAAATCAAGTTTACTCCAGAAAACATCACTTTTGGTACTGGTTCTGCCACCCTTACTGCAAAAGGTGTAAAGGAATTGAAAGAAAATGTGTTGCCTGCCATTAAAGCTATTGGCAGCAACCCCATTCAAATTCAAGGCCATACCGATAACACTGGCAGTGCTAAAACCAACATGAGCCTGAGCAAACGCCGTGCTGATGCAGTAAAAGCCTGGTTGGTGAAAAATGGCATTCCTGCTACGCAACTGACAACAGCCGGTTTTGGTGCCGATCAACCCATAGCCGACAATAAAACCAACGCCGGTCGTTTGAAGAACCGCCGCGTAGATTTTAAGTTGGTAAAAGACTAAGACTTAACTGTTAGAATACCAAAGGCACTTCCATCGGGAGTGCCTTTGTAGTTATAGTAAGCTGGGCATTGGTGTAATCACATCCGGATGATCGTAGCCAGCCCTGTTGAGGAGTGGGTATATTGGATAACGCTGCACTAATCCTTTAGGGGCAGGTAGCAAAAGATGGAGCAATTCATCTGTTGAGCTTTCATTGCTCAGCCAAGCTGTAGCAGACTTTTGGGTAAGCAGCACCGGCATGCGATGATGAATGGGTGCAATGTCGGCATTGGCCGGACAGGTAATGATGGAAAAAGTTTGCAGGCCATTTTGCCAGGTATCCCACAAGCCTGCCATTAGCATCAGCTCATTGTCGGGCAAATGAAAGCGGTAGGGTTGACGGGCCGATTTAGCATCGATACCTACCTTCCATTCGTAGTAGCCATCTGCCAAAACCAAGCACCGCTTGTACTTGAAAATATTGAAGAACGAAGGTTTTTCTCTGATGCTTTCACTTCGGGTGTTAATCATTTTACTACCCACCTGCATATCTTTTGCCCACTTTGGCACCAGCCCCCACCGCATGTATTGAATAATGCCCGGAAACTCATTGGTAATAACCGGCATGGGTTGAGTGGGAGCGGCATTGTAGCGGGCCTGCCAGTTTTCCCACTCTACTGCAGTTGCTTGCAGCCTTTCTTCTACTTTTTCTTTTGGGGTAAACAAAGAATATCTGCCACACATGAATTATCTTTTTTTAGCAGGCGGTTCATCACATCATGTATAACTGCCGATTGTAAATCTACACGCCGACTGGCATAAAATTTCCGCATAGCACCGTTGGCAATCAATATCTTTATTCTCTTAAAAACAGATTACCCATGAAATCGAAAAATCTTTCACTCATTGTTATTCTCGGTGCGTTGCTGGTATTTGGCGGCTGCGCCTGTAGCGGTTACAACGGTTTAATAACGCAAGATGAAAACGTGAAGAAAGCATGGAACAACGTACAAAGTGATTATCAGCGCCGTGCCGACCTTATTCCGAATTTGGTGAACACCGTGAAAGGTGCTGCCAACTTTGAGCAGGAAACACTCACCAAGCTGATGGAAGCCCGTGCAAAAGCAACTTCTGTAAATGTAAATGCCGATGATTTGACGCCCGAAAAACTGGCTCAGTTTCAAGCGGCACAAACACAAATTTCATCTGGTATAGGCCGCTTGCTGGCTGTGGTAGAAAACTACCCCGACCTGAAAGCCAATCAAAATTTCCGCGACTTACAGGCACAGCTCGAAGGCACTGAAAACCGCATTAAAGTTGCCCGCAACGATTTCAACGCAGCGGTGCAGGAGTACAATGTGAAGGCCCGCAAGTTTCCGATGAATATTTTGGCCAACATGTTTGGTTTTGCAGTAAAAGAAGGCTTTAAAGCAGACCCAGGCAGCGAACGTGCCCCCGATGTAAAATTCTAAATTCATTCTGTGGCATTCTTCCGTCGTTTCTCTTCTTCTGCAGCCCGGTACATTTCGCACAGCGATAATGAACGCATCGTTGATGCCATTAGAGCAGCCGAAACACGTACCAGTGGCGAAGTGCGGGTATTTTTTGAATCCCGTTGCCGTTTCGTCAACCCCATCGACCGGGCTGCAGAAGTTTTTTTCGGTTTGCAAATGGACCATACCCATCACCGAAATGGCGTGTTGGTGTATGTAGCGTTTAAAGACCGTCAGTTTGCCATTTTTGCCGATGAAGGTATTTTCCGTGAAATGGGCACTGATTACTGGAATGCAGAGGCCGGCAAAATGCTGTCCAGCTTTGCTAAAAACGATTATGTTGAAGGAATCATTACCGTTATACACGACATTGGCGAAGCACTGCAATCCCATTTTCCTTACGACCAGAAAGGCGATAAAAACGAACTGCCCGATGATATTGTGTTTGGTAAATAATCATCAGGCAAACCTTTGGCTACTTTCATCATGAGATACTTTTTTTCCATTGTACTGATTTGCTGCATGGGCTTGTTACATGCTCAGCCCATCCCTCCGGTGCCCAACCCGCCACGGCTGGTGAATGACCTGACGGGTAAAGTGCTGCAGCCCGATCAGATAGCGCACCTGGAACAAAAACTGGTGGCTTATGATGATTCTACATCTGTGCAAGTAGCCGTGGTGATTGTAAACTCACTCGGTGGCTACGAACCGGTAGACTTTGCTACCGAGCTTGGCCGCCAATGGAAAGTGGGCAATAAAAAAACGAATAACGGGGTTGTATTGCTGATTAGTGTAGAAGAAGGCAACCGTAAAGTTTTCATTGCGCCTGGCTACGGTTTGGAAGGGGCTCTGCCTGATATTACCTGCAAGCAAATTGTAGAAAACGAAATCATCCCCAACTTTAAGCAAGACAATTACTATCGGGGTATTGATGAGGCTACAGATGCTATTATAAAAGCTACCAAAGGCGAATACAAAGCCCCTGCCGGCTACAAGAAAAAAGGCAAGGGTGGCGGTAGCAGTGCTGTCGTTTTCGTCATCATTTTCATTGTAGTCATTTTTATACTCAGCTCACGTGGCGGTGGCGGTGGTGGCATGGCCAGCCGTCGTGGCTACCACGATGGCATTCCTCCTATTTTCTGGTTCCCGGGTGGCGGCGGCGGTGGTCGCTCCGGCGGCGGTGGCTGGAGTGGCGGCGGCGGCGGTGGCTTCGGCGGTTTTGGTGGTGGCAGCTTTGGTGGCGGTGGCGCCGGTGGTAGTTGGTAACAACTGCATGCAGGCTGTTCGTATCTTTCGCCTCCATTGATACGTTCATAAATGAAACTTTTTTACACTATTTTCTTTGCCATATTTCTTTTTGCAACAGCATGCCAGCGGCCCACTGTTAAGTTGGCTGATGAAGTAACGTACATTACATTGCTGCAAACTGACAGTGGTAAGTACCAAACCCCTTCGTTGGTAAAAAGTGCCGATGGCACTGTGTACCTGAGCTATCAATGGCAACAGGGCGATAGTGCAGCCTTACATTTTTCTTCTTTACAAAACAATGGATGGACTACACCTGCGCTGATTGCAGCAGGCAAATATTGGTTTGTCAATTGGGCCGATTACCCCACCTTGGCCTTGGCCGATAGTGGCCGCATGTTGGCCAGCTATCTGGTAAAAAGTGATACCGGAAAATTTACCTACGATATTCATTTGGCCAGCAGTGCCGATGCAGGCAAAAACTGGCATCATGCAGGTTTGCTGCATGATGATGGCATACATGCCGAGCATGGATTTGTGAGTTTACTGCCTTATCAAAAAGGTTTTTTTGCTTGCTGGCTCGATGGCCGCAATGCAACTGCCGGCCACGAAATGCCGGCTGCTCATGAAGGGCATGCAGGTGCTATGAGTTTGCGGGCTGCTACGCTTGGCTTTGATGGCCATGTGCAACAAGAGTGGGAACTGGACAGCCGCACTTGTGATTGTTGCCAAACCACGGCTGCCATTACCAATGATGGACCTGTAGTTATCTACCGCGACAGATCAGAGAGGGAAGTACGTGACATGAGTGTGGTACAATGGATGAACAACAACTGGTCTGAACCTAAAAACGTGTTGCAGCAAAATTGGGTAATGCCCGGATGCCCGGTAAATGGGCCACGCATGGTAGCCAACGGTCAACGGATTGCTGCCGTTTTGTTTTCATCGCCTAACGATTCATCAAATGTGCAGGTTGTTTTTTCAGCAGATGCTGGCAAAACATTTACCAAGGGCATTCGTATAGATGAGGGAAACACGATAGGTAGAGTAGATATCGATTGGATAAATGAAAACACCGTTGTGGTAAGCTGGATGGACAATGAAAAGTTGCAGCTTCGTACAGTGAGTACTTCTGGCGAAATGAGTGCCGTAAAAACTGTAGCAGTTACTTCTGGCAAAAGAGCCGGCGGTTTTCCGCAGCTTTGTTACAGCAATGGTTTTGTGTACCTCGCATGGACGGATGTAGAAACACAGCGAATCAAAACAGCCCGCATTGCAGTGCATCGTTCTTATTCATTACAACCCTAAGCTGCGCAGGAGTTCATCGGGTATAATCGTGCCTCTTTGTGTAGCGGGGTCTACCAGTATCCAAGTGGTTTTAACCTGGGCAATGGTTTTGCCGGTTTCGTTGTGCTGAAACACTACAATGCGGTCGCTGGCTTTGCCATTGGCTGAGTACACCCATGTATAAGCTATGATAGCATCGTCGATAGTGCAGGGCCGTAAATAATCTATTTCGTGACGACGGACCACCCACCAATATTGTTGTCTTTGCGCTGGAGTGGTCAGCGTATCCCAATGTGCGGTCGCTACATCCTGCACCCATCGCAAATACACGGTATTGTTGACGTGATTCAATATGTCAATATCTGCTTTATTGACATGAATAGGTACCTGAAAGGCATGTAAAGGAATAGTAAACATGTAGCAAAATTGGCCATAATCTTTTGTATTGAAAAGCAGGTTATAGTCCAGCTTTCTCTTGCAGGTATTTCAGCTGATCTTTCAGCACATTGTTATCCGGGTCTACTAATAACGCTGTTTGTCTTTGCGCAATCATCCACCGCAAGGTGGCAGCAATATTTGTTTGTAAGCCCATGTAATCAATACGCAACATTTTATATGCTTCAATAGCGGAGCCAGTTGCTTTTTTGAAATCGTTGAGGTTTTTTAGCTGGTTGGCAAAGTACAGCATCCCATTGGTACTCATGAGCCTGTCAAACATCGGTAGCTTGCGGTAATCGGCCAGCACTGTTGTAAAATCGGATACATCTTTTTTCAGGTACTCAATTATTTTCAGCGATGCTTCCAGTCTTCCCTTTGCATCTTTTTCTACTTGTGGTGCAAGTGCTATGGCTTTAGAGGCATTTTTGCGGGCCAAACTTTCTAGTGCAGCACCAGCTACACTATAGCTGCTATCAGTAAGGGCCTTCACAAATAGGTTTTCGTGGTCTGCCTGTGTACTCATGCTCAGCACATCTATGGCCAATGCTCTTGTAGGCAAATCGGGTTCTGATACTACCATTTTCTCTATCAGTGCATGTGCTGTTGCAAGTACAGGCATGCTTCCTCTTTTCATGAGACGCAACAAAGCTTTGCGTGTACCAGCGTATGGGTCTTGCAGCAGCTTTTCAGCAATAGCTGCGTAAGCAGGTTCTGCTTTCCAGTTTTTAGCCAAAAAGTTCAATGCTTCCGTTTTATCCAAATGGTTTTTGCCAAGTGTACTTTGGGCAATCCACATGGCATCATCCTGATTGTTGTCTTTCTCCCAAAGCATTAGCTTTTGCGGGTCAACATTCACCCACACTGGCTTTGTGCTGTATGCAATACGGATGGTATCTACGGCTTGTTTGCCAATCCAAAAAGTAGCACGTTCTGCTTCGTTATTGTTGTTGTAAACATCTATCTCTACAGGGAAATAAAACAGCTTGTCTTTTTGCTTTTGTTCTACAATTACGTTGAGCTGATTGGCCGAATCGATGAACTGATAATGAATGCCCACTTTGGGATGCCCGTTGCCGAAAAACCACTGATCGAAAAACCAGTTGAGGTCTTTGCCACTCACTTCTTCCATGGCCAGGCGCAGCTGATGCGCTTCTGCATTTTTAAATTTGTTGGTAGTGAGGTACACATTCAGGCCTTTGAAAAATGCACTATCGCCCAGGTATTGACGCAGCATGTTCAAAATGCGACCACCTTTCTGATAGCTAACTCCATCAAACATATCTTCTTTATCGGCGTATTGAAAGCGAACCAAATGCTTGCTGCTGTTTGTTGGCTGAGCCAGATAGCTTTCCATCGCTTCCTGGTTGTATTCCAATGCACGGTCTTTGCCATAGCGATGTTCCATCCATAAGTATTCGCTGTAATCAGCAAGGCTTTCATTTACGGTGAGGTTGCTCCAGCTTTCGGCAGTTACAAGGTTGCCAAACCATTGGTGAAACAACTCATGTGCTACTACAATTTCCCAGCTATTGCCATCTTTTAATTGTCTAGCATTTTGATATGCTCCGGCACCGTGCAAGGTGGATGTTGTATTTTCCATTGCACCACTCACATAGTCTTGTCCTACCATTTGCGCATACTTAGCCCATGGATATTCTACACCCAGCAACTGGCTGAAAAACTGCATCATAGCTGGTGTTTCACCAAAGATGCCCTTTGCCACGGACGCATATTTAGGCTCTACATAATAATCTACAGCCAGGTTTTTATACTTGTCTTTAATAATGGCAAAATCGCCTACACCCATAAAAAATAAATAGGGCGAATGGGGCAAATCCATCTTCCAGGTATCGCTTCTTGTACCGTCATTATTTTTAATTTGTTTTACCAGTAAGCCATTGCTCAGCGTTACAAATTTTGCTGGCACGGTCATGGTAATTTCCTGTGTGGTTTTTTGATTTGTTTTGTCAATCGTTGGGCACCACACACTGGTAGCTTCCGTTTCGCCCTGTGTCCAAATTTGAATGGGCTTTGTACTGTCTTTGCCAACGGGGTTGATGAAATACAAACCCTTGGCATCAGTAATAGCCAGGCTGCCTTTTACTTTTACTTCATTGGGCCTTGCCGTGTATTCTATGTAAATGTTTACTTGTTCATTACGCTTGTATGCTTTATCAAGTGTAATGTGTAGCTGCAAACTATCGGGGTAGCTGTACTGGAGTGGCAGCATATTGTTGCCTTTTACCAACGCCACTTTATGGATGAACATGCCTTTTGCATCTAACTGTAGCATGGCCGACGGATAAAAGTGCGGTTGCAGGGTGAGCCACGCCTTGCCGGGCATGCGTTGTTTTTCATAATCAAACCGAACGTCGAGCCGGGTATGTTGCAGGTTCCAAATTTTTTCGGGTGTTGCTCTGTAGTTAGGCTGTGCCGAAATTGGCACAATAGCCACAGTTTTGTTATTGGTGCCGGCTTGTTGTGCCCGGCCGCTTATGCTGGCTGCAAGCAGCAGTCCGCATATGGCAAGTTTGAACATGGACAAGAAATTGTGGCGCAAAAATACCCTTGGCCACTACGTATAATTGTTAATATTTATCCGCATTCAACCCACAAAAGGGCCGAATTATTGTAGGTTTGCTTTACCACTTTAGAACAATGAAAACATTGAAACGCTACCTGTTGATTGCATGTTTGCTTACCAGCACTTTACCTGCGCTGGCACAGCAAAAGCATTTTGTATATCTGCAAACAGAAGACCTGACGCCATTTTACATTCAAATGAATGGAAAAACGGTGTCGTCAACAGCTGCAGGTTATCTGCTGTTGGGCAAGTTGACTGATAGCATCTACATGGTAAAGTTGGGTGTGCTGGGCAGCGGCGATGTGCAGGAATATGGCATACGTGTGCAGGGCCGCGATGCAGGATACGTTATTAAAAAAAGTGCAGAAACAGGTTGGAGTATCACAGACATTAATACCAATGCCATGCAAATGAGCATGGAATGGAGTGCTGCAATTGCAGCAGAAAATGCCCGTAAAAAAGCGATGGAAGAAGCCGAGCTGCAGCGCATAAAAGATAACACGGCCAATGCCCGGCAAGCTGCACACGATGCTACGCTTGCTTTGGAAAAGCAACGCAAAGAAGATAGCATACAAGTCGCAGATGATGCGGCTGCTGCACAAAAAGCAGTTGCAGCAACAAATACTGTACAAACCATTTCAAACCCGCCAGCAGTAGTAGTGCCCACTACACCAGTACCACAAAAACCAACAGAAGAAAAGCCGATTGTTGTAGCAGAAAAAAAAGCACTCAATTCTGCAGATAGTCTGGCACAGGTAATTGCACAAAAAGAAAAAGAGTTGAAAGATTTGCAGGCTGCATTGCAAGCTGCAAATGAGGCTAAAGCACCCCCCCCTGCTGCCAATAATGTAGTAGAGAAGCCTGTAGCAAAAGCCACCGTAGCAACACCAGTAACCAACAACCAAACGACAGAAAAAAAGCCGGCCATGCTCGATATGGAATTTTCCATGAAAGCAGATTCGGGTGCGGCGCCAAAAGTTTTGCCTGAAGTAAAAGATACTGCGGAAGTGGCGGTTGTTGCTGTAGATACAATAGCAGCAGCCAAAGTAGAACCCGTAGCAAAACCTGCTTTGGATACACTAACTAAAGTTGCAGTTGTGACAGAACAGGCAGCGAAGGACTCTGTAGCGAAACCAGTTTTGGTTGAACCTGATGTTCCAAAAGAAAAAATAGTGGCAAATGCACCTGCACCTGCTCCAACAGCGGATAGCGTTGTGGCTGCCAGTCCAACTGTTGTAAAGCGTACTCCTTGTGTTGAAATTCTTTCCCGAAGTGATGTAGAAGCGGCCATGGCTGCCAATGGAAAGCTGAGCAACGCTGATGAAATAGCTACAGCGTATGCCACTTTATTCAAAGACAAATGTGTAACCACCACGAATCTCAAAAAGATTTGTAACAGCCTGGCCAGTGATGTAAGCCGTTACAAAGTGCTCGAAGCTGCATATCCCTACACGGTAGATTATTATGCATTTGGCGAGTTAGCAGGGCTGATAAAAGACAATTATTACAGTAGCAAATTCAAATCGCTGATTCAGCAGTAATGCCCATGCGTTATTTTTTCGAAGTAGCGTATAAAGGCACGAACTACGCCGGTTTTCAGGTGCAGGATAATGCGCCAACCATTCAGTGGGCTTTAGAAAAAGTGTTGCGTACCTTTTACAAACAGCCCATTGATTTAACTGGTTCATCCCGCACTGATGCAGGGGTACATGCGCTGCAAAATTATTTTCAGGCAGATATAGTGGAGCCGTTGTTTCAAGAGGCACATGTGTACAACCTTAATGCCATGCTGCCGCCCGACATTGTACTGAAACGCATTGTTCAAGTTCCCGACGATTTGCATTGTCGTTTTCATGCGACGCATCGGGTGTATCATTATTTTATTTATCAGCAAAAAAATCCATTTCTCAACGATAGGGCATGGTTTTATCCCTACCCGGTTGATTTGGATGTGCTGAATAACGCAGCTGCATTGCTGATGACGTATGAAGACTTTACCAGCTTCAGCAAACGCAATACACAAACCAAAACCATGAATTGCCGCCTGAGCGAAAGCCGCTGGGAACAAACGGCAGAAGGCTACCGCTACACGGTAAAAGGCAATCGCTTTTTGCGGGGCATGGTGCGTGGGCTGGTAGGCACTATGTTGCAGGCTGGCCGTGGCAAAATTTCACTGGCTGAATTCGAGGCCATCATTCAGGCCAAAGATTGCACCAAGGCAGACTTTACAACGCCGGCACATGGCCTGTTTTTGGTAGAGGTTGGCCTGTCCGTCTGATGGCTTTCGAAAGTTTTATTTGCCGTGTTTTTCCAGTTGGTTCAGCAGGGCCCGCATGTCTTTAAACAGCGGCGCTTCCAGCGAAACAGCAGTGCCATCTACATCGGTAAATTGTAGAGTATGTGCATGCAGTCCTAAGCGGTTGAGGATGGGCTGCTCTTCTTCATCATGCTTGCTGAGCTTCACTTTGCGTTTGAAGTCGCTGAGAAAAACACCACGTCCATCGTTGTACAAAGGGTCGGCTACAATGGGATGGCCCATGTATTTGGCATGAACCCGTATCTGGTGGGTACGGCCCGTTTCAATATCAAAAGTCAGCAGGCTGAATTTGCCGAACGACTGCAGCAATGTGTAGTGCGTGATAGCATGTTTACCCTTGGCATGCGTAACCATGGTGCCGTTTTTGGCAGGGTGCTCCGCAATGGCTGCATCTATAGTTCCATTCTCTTTGGCAGGTTTGCCCATTACTATGCCCAAATAGTTTTTGGTGACTTCCCGGTTTTCAAATGCCTGCGACAAATGCTTGTGGGCTATTTCATTTTTGGCAAAAATGATGAGGCCGCTGGTGTCGCGGTCGATGCGGTGTACTACAAAAACCTGTGGGTAGCGGCTTTCGAGCCAGCTGCGAACAGACGGAATTTCGTGTTGGTGACGGTCTTGAATGCTGAGCAGCCCCGATGGTTTGTTGACGGCTACCCAGTTGTCTGTTTCGGCTATAATGCTTGGTTGGTACACGTGTTGCATGCTGCAAAGAAAACTGAATTTGCCGGATGCTGTATCAAAAGCGAAAGGCAGCTTTGCAGCCGCCTTTCAAGAAACACCAAACCAAATCTAACCTATGCTTTGCCTTGCAAAATGCGGTTCCAGTACAGCCAGGGCAGTACAAATTTTTTGAGCAGCCACATGGTCCAGCGTGGCTTGGCCTGGTCGAAGGGGACCGTCATTTTGGGGCGGTTGTTGTAGTCGAATTCTGCCAGCATGAGCTTGCCATACTCCGTAGGAATGGGGCAGGCAGAGTAACCATCGTAACTGCTGGTTGCTTTTTCGCCTTTCATAAATGCAAGAATGTGATCGACCATTACAGGTGCCTGCTTGCGTATGGCTGCACCCGTTCTTGATGCGGGTGCATTACAAGCATCGCCACAGCTAAACACATTAGGATAGCGAACGTGCTGGAAATTATTTTTGTCGACTTCTACCCAACCCAATGGCGATGCAGGGTCGGCCAGCGGACTTGTTTTGACAAAATCGGGAGCACTTTGTGGCGGTACTACATGCAGCATGTGGTAGTGTAACGTTTGCTTATTTATGTTGCCTTGCTCGTCAGTGCTTTCGTAATAGAGTGTTTGCGAAGCAGCATCTATTTTAGTAATGGTTTGTTTGAGGTGAACTTTTACTCCATATTCCTCAATTTTTTCTTCCAGTGTTTTCAAATATTCCGGCACACTGAACATGATGGTGCCGCCCGATACAAAGTGTACATCACATTTATCGAGAATGCCTTTTTTGCGCCAGTAGTCGCAAGCCAGCCACATAATTTTGTGCGGGGCACCACCACATTTTATGGGGGTGGGAGGGTTGGTAAACACCACGGTGCCGCCCTTGAAATTTTCAATCAGCTCCCATGTGTATGGTGCTGTTTTAAAACTGTAATTGCTCGTCACATTGTTTTTACCCAGTGTTTCAGCCAGGCCGTCTATCTTTTTCCAGTCGAGTTGAATACCCGGTACCACAATTAAAATATCGTAAGAATACTGAGCACCACTTGTACAAGTAACTGTGTTGTGTTCCGGGTCGAATGACGCGGCGCCATCTTTAATCCATGTGGCATTTTTAGGTATATAATCTGCTTCGTTTTTTACAGTATCGTTGATGTTGAATGTACCGGCACCCACCAGTGTGTACGCTGGTTGGTAATAATGTTTGTCACTTGGCTCAATAATACCAATATCGAGTTTGCTATTTTTCAGCAGCAATTTACTTGATACAGACAGGCCGGCATTGCCACCTCCGACTACTAAAATCTGATGATGTTTCATACTACATTTCATTTTTGAACAGTAGCCTGTTCAGGTGAAAGATTCGGTTGGTTTTTGGTAGTGCTAAACTATTACTGATTTGCGGCCCTGTGCAGGACTATAGTCACTCTGCGGCGCTTCTTTTACTGACTTTCGTCATGTGAATGCTGCCAAACAATCGCCACACTTTTTTGGACATTTGAAAATGTACTGTTTTCTTTTTTCAACATAACTACGATGCATAAAAAAGCCGCACTTGTGCAGTGCGGCTGTTAAGCAATGAGCATTAATGGTTTTATTAATGTGGCAGTTTTTCTCGGAAGCGGCCATACACCCAAGTGCCGGCAATAGCACTTAGCAATGTTACAATTACTGCTGTGGCACCTGTGCCAATTTGTGCATACAAAGGGCCGGGGCATGCACCAGTAATAGCCCATCCAAGACCAAACATCAGTCCACCATAAATCTGGCCTTTGTTGAAAGTTTTATCTGTGAAAGAAATGGTTTCGCCAGCCAGTGTTTTAATTTTGAATTTCTTGATGATGAAAACACTAATCATACCCACCACAATGGCACTGCCAATTACACCATACATGTGAAAGCTTTCGAGCCGGAACATTTCCTGTATGCGAAACCAGGAAACGATTTCTGCTTTTACAAATACAATACCAAATAAAATACCTATAACGGCATACTTCATATTAGAACTCAAAGGAGCATCTAACTCACTTTTATTTACGCAAACAGCATTTTGCGAACGTACTTCAAAATCGGTATTGCCGATAGGTTGCTGTTGATTATGTTGAGCCATATATTTTTCAGTTTTCAATTGAAGGATAAATGATTAAAGTGCCAGTATATAGGGCAAAATAAGGTGGGTCATAATGAAGCCGCCAATCATAAAACAACAGGTGGCTACTAATGAAGGCCATTGCAAAGTGCTTATACCCATGATAGCGTGGCCCGATGTGCAACCGCCAGCATAGCGGGTACCAAAACCTACCATAAAGCCACCTACAACCATCATAATAATGCCACGAGGCGTAGCCAGTGCTGGCCAGCTAAATAAATCGCTGGGCACAATGTGGCTGGTGTCGGTGATGTTGTATTTGGCCATATCAGCAGCCAAATCGGGATGAATGACGATTGGCTCAGGATTGGCCAATAACTGCGCAGCAATAATGCCACCTACCAACACGCCAAATACAAAAAAGAGATTCCATACTTCTTTCTTCCAATCGTATTGGAAAAATGGAATTTTTGCAGGAATACAAGCAGCACACATGTGGCGCAGCGAAGATGAAATACCGAAACTTTTGTTGCCAATAAGCAGCAATGCAGGTACCGTTAATCCGATAAGCGGGCCAGCCACATACCAGGGCCAGGGCTTTGTGATAAATTCTAACATATTTGGTAATTGATTTGGTTACAGAATTGAATTTTTATTGAAGTTGGTTGCTAAAAATGATAATTCAGCATCAGGTTCAGATTGGTCATGTTTACTTTATTTACTATCCACTTTGTATTGCTGTTGTTGCTCAATCTGTTCCATTTGTAGGCATACAAAAGTTCTCCATACAATCCTTTTAAAAATCCATTGAACTCATGCTGTACACTCAGGTTGAGCTGGCCATAAGATGGCATGCCATACTTGTTGTGTAAATAATCTGTGGGGTGTGGAAGTTGATACAAGCCAATGCCTGCATCAAGCACGGTGCGTACCTTGGGTAGTTTGTAAGTGTTTTTCAGCATCCAGGCAGTTACATCACCTAGGCCTTCATTTCTCTCCCGCTGCAGAAAGGTAAAGAAAGGTTCCCGCCCCCACTCACGGGGCATTAAAAAGCGGCCACCTTTTCCGATACGTGTAAAATTGAGGCTGCTTTGCAAGCGACCTTTTGTAATACCCAGTCTTGCACTGAAAGCGCCAACATTTTGCCCAGGCACAAAGTACGTTTTGCTAACGTCTGCATTGCCGCCATTGTTCACCGCACTTTGGAATGTGTATTGTGCTGCAGCCAGCCAACTGATGGTCTTTTTTTTCCATTCAACATCTGCTTGCAGCAGCGTTGTTTGAAAAATATTTTCTACCAAATGATTGTTCACTTGCATGGAGAGCCATTTGTTTGCATTCCATGCAGCACTGGTGTACAATATGCCTTTGCTATTGAGGTTGTGGTGGTAGTCAGATCGTTGTCCGTTTGTTTGTACCCCCGATGGATAAATGCCCATTGTTTCATCCACATCATACCAGCGAAAAGTGCTTCGGGGGGCAATGCGGTTGAGCCAACCTGCTTCCAGTGTAAGTTGTTTTTGATTTGGTTGCCACACCGTCCACAAGCCACTCACTTCTGTAGGCCTCATCCTGCCATCCTGAGGGTTTATAAAAGCTGTTTTCACAATCTGCTTTCCATAAGTTACGGTTAGTCCTTTGTGGGCGTAGGTTATATTGAGCTCTTCGAGCCGGTCGAGGTTAGCTTTGTTTTCCGGATGTTCAATGTCGAATAAGCCTATTTCGTAGCGGTTTACTGCACCCGTTGCAGCATCTGTTTCAGTTAGATTTGTGCTGGCTACATTTTGAATAAAATAACCACTCAGTGTAACCTGAAAGCCATGAAAGGGCGCTGTTTGATAGCGTATGCCGGCACCAATGGCCAATGCATAGTAGTCTGGCGCTTGGTGCTGGTTAATGGTGGCCATGCTAAACTGACGAATATGCCCACTAAGCAAGCCGCCTTTGAATGCATGCCACAAACTACTGCTATCGAAATCGCTACGGGGTTTAATTTTCCATACAGGATTGGCATACGGTTCGTGTTGGGCAATAGCATTGCCACTCCACAGCCATCCTGCTGTGGTTAGTATAATAACGGTATGTCTAAAAAAATTATTGAATGACTTCACCTTTCCAACCTTGAATGCCATTTTTTAATTGCAATACCTGTTTAAAGCCTGCTGCTTTCATCAGGCTGGCAGCTTTGTCTGACCGCTTGGCACTACGGCAGTAGAGCAAGTAGGTTTTATTGCTATCGAGTGTGGGCAATGCCTGCTGAAATGCGCCAGCGTTAAAATCATACAATACCGCATTGGGTAAATGCCCCGCAGCATATTCTTCTGGTGTGCGTACATCTAACAGCACAATGCCTGGCTGCTGCATTTGTTTTTGAAAAGCATTGCTGCGCAGCATTTTATTGCCGGCAGAGCTTGTAACGGCACAGCCTGCCAACAAAAGGAAAACAGGCAACGCCCAGAACCAATTTGTTTTTTTATGCTGAAGTACACCCATGTTACAAGTATTTACGCAGTGTTTGCTTAAGGTTGCCTGCGGGCACTACACCACTTTGGCGCCATAATATCTGGCCCTGCTTAAATATGATAAGCGTTGGTACGCCCATCACCTGATAAGCTTGTGCAGCCTGCGGATTTTTGTCTACATCTATCTTTAGAATAGTGACACTGTCTTGCAGTTCTTCCTTTACTTGCTTCAGTATAGGGGCCATCATTTTGCAAGGGCCGCACCATTCGGCCATAAAATCTACCAGTACTGGCTTGTCACTATTAATGATTTCCTGAAAAGTTGCCATTTGATATTTATTTAGCTGACAGTAGAATTTTTCGGCTGATCTTTTTTAAACATGCCAAACAGTACAGCACCCATTACAGCAAAATATACCGTGCTATTGAGGGGTTTGCTGGTGATGGCACAAGTGCCACTGGCGCAACCAATAAAATGATAATACGCATAGCCGCCAATTGCGCCAACTATGGCACCTGCTATGTACAGCTTATTGTTATTTACCCACTTCTTCATACGTAATTTCCTCCATTGGTTTTGTGTTTTGTTGCGTTTGCTTTTGCGGTGGTACACCACATGCACCCGATGCGCAACCCATATCTAATATGGCTAATACTGCCAGTAGTACCCCAAAAAATACAAACCAATATTCACGAAACTGAATGGACTGCACAATGACCATGATGCCTAATGCTAATCTGATAAATCGAATAAAATTCCAGTTCGTTGTTGCTCGTTGCCACATATACTTTTACTTTTTTACGTAATGCTGAAATGAAGTCCAGGCGCCACCGTTGTAGGTTTCTACACCTTGCCTGCGCAGCATGTTTTTGGCCATTCCGCTGCGGCTGCCACTTCTGCACACTGTAATGATGGGCTTTTTCTTTTTGCTTAATTCAGCCACTTTGCCAGAGAGTATTTGTAATGGTATATTGATGGATTGTTTGATGTGCCCCATCCTGTATTCTTCGGGCGTTCTTACATCAATGACGATTGCGCCTGCTGCCACCAAAGCTGCAAAGTCAGGCCTTTCGCCGGCACCAAATATTTTCTTTAAAAACTTTATCATAGCAAGTAGACTAATTCAGGTTTGGTATTGTAACAAAAGGCTTCCGTAATTTTTTCGATTGGAAGCCTTTTGTTTTTTAAGTTTTCGTTGTGCTTACAACGACTTTTTGGCGAGGTAAAAATCAACCATTTCGTAGTCGCTGTTTACACGGGCTTCGTAGTCAGCCAAATTTTTAGGTGGTGGTACTATCACTTTTTCACCGGGCTCCCAGTTGAGCGGAAGCGCCACTTTGTTCTTATCCGAAGTTTGCAATGCCAGCAATGATCGTTTTATCTCGTGCATATTGCGGCCTACACTTAGCGGATAATACATAATGAGGCGGATGATTCCATTGGGGTCGATGAAGAAAACCGCCCTTACTGCAGCAGTTTCGCTTTCGTTTGGCTGTAGCATTCCGTATAATTTAGAAATGCTCATGTCTAAATCGGCAATGATGGGAAACTTAAAATAGACGCCTGTGTTTCTTTTTACATTATCAACCCATGCAATATGCGAGTGAATGCTATCAATACTCAGCCCTAACAGTTTTGTATTGTGCTCTGCAAAAAAGCCATCCATTTCTTGTGCAAAGCCACTCATTTCTGTAGTACACACCGGTGTAAAGTCGGCAGGGTGCGAAAAGAAAATGATCCAGCTGTCTTTGTTATATTCCGATAACTTCAACGGTCCTGTTGTAGTTGTCGTCATAAAATCGGGAGCCTTGTCGCCTATGCGGGGCATGCTGTATACTTGTTGATTATCCATGGTTTAATATTTACCTTGTTGATGGAAATTACAGCAGTGTGCTTGGGCACACGTAAGCTGAAAATTCGAATTTGCCGGTGGCTTTAATTGCTTCCAATCCACTTTCTACGTTGATGAGATTGTCGTAACCCCGTGCACGGAGGATAGAAGCAAAAATCATAGAGCGGTAGCCGCCAGCACAATGGAGATAGTAGGTTTTATTCTTGTCTACCATCAGCATACTGTCGTTGATGTAGTCGAGTGGGGCATTTTCAGCACCAATAATATGTTCACTCTGGTATTCGCTGGCTTTGCGTACATCCAAAATGTTTACAGGGCCTTCGGCTACAATTGCCGCAAGTTCTTCTGCAGTAATGTCTTTGATTTGATCACATTCTTTACCTGCTGCTTTCCATGCTTCAAATCCGCCTTCGAGGTAGCCAATGGTAAAGTCGTATCCCACACGTGCCAGTCTGGTGATGACTTCTTCTTCACGGCCTTTGTCGGTAATCAGCAATATTTCTTGTTTGATGTCAGGAATCATGGCACCAACCCAAGGGGCAAAGTTGCCATCAATACCTATGTTGATAGAATTGGGCACAAAGCCTTTTGCAAATACTTGCTGATCTCTTGTGTCGAGCAGCAAAGCACCTGTTTCGTTGGCTGCTGCTTCAAATGCTGCAGGGCTAAGGGCGTGTTGTCCACGCTCCAGCACAGCATCAATACTGTCATACCCTTGAATGTTCATCATTACATTCAGCGGGAAGTAAGCAGGTGGCGGCATTAGGCCATCAGTTACTGCTTTTATAAATTCTTCACGGGTCATGGGCTGCAATGCGTAGTTCGTTGCTTTTTGATGACCGAGTGTGTCCGTAGTTTCTTTGCTCATGTTTTTGCCGCAGGCACTACCCGCACCATGTGCAGGATATACAATGATATCATCAGCCAAAGGCAGAATTTTATTGCGCAAAGAATCGTACAGATGCGAAGCCAGTTTGTCTTGCGTCAGATCGGCTACTACTTTTTGTGCCAGATCGGGGCGGCCAACATCGCCAATAAACAATGTGTCGCCGGTGAAAATGCCTACGTCTTTTCCGTGTTCATCGGTCAGCAAGAAGCAGCTGCTTTCCATAGTATGGCCGGGTGTATGCAATACGGTAAACGTGAGTTTGCCTACTTGAAACTGCTGACCATCGGTAGCCGTGATTGCATCAAAGCCGGGCTTGGCTGTGGGGCCGTAAATAATGGAGGCACCGGTTTTTTGACTCAGGTCTATGTGGCCGCTTACAAAGTCGGCATGAAAATGGGTTTCGAAAACGAACTTGATTTTGGCACCATCTTTTTCGGCACGGTCTATATAAGGCTGTACTTCACGTAGCGGGTCTATTACCACAGCTTCGCCTTCGCTTTCAATATAGTAGGCTCCTTGTGCCAGGCAGCCGGTGTAAATCTGTTCAATTTTCATGATGACATTTTTTTGAGGTTGATTTGTCAAAATTGAAGGTTCGGCAAGGCTGATACAGTGACTTATATCACTGGTAAAAATCTGTTAGCAAAGCATTTGGTTTTTATTGAACTAAAATGGGGTTTGCACATAAAAAAACACCGCATGGGCGGTGTGTTGAATAATAATAAGCTATCGGTGTTTAGCTTAAGAACAACTTATAAATCCAATATTTCTATGTTGTACCTGTTCAGTTTTACTTTGCCTCGTTCGGCCATTTTTTTCAATAGCCGCGAAATCACTTCTCTACTAGAGTTGAGCTCTTGTGCAATTTCCTGATGGGTAATGGGAATGATTTTACTGCCCAGCGTTTTATAATGTCGTTTCAGGTAAAACTCCAGTCGCTCATCCATATTGCGAAAGGCAACGCTATCGAGTGTTTGCAGCAATTCTTCAAACCTGTCGCGGTAGGTTTTTACCACAAAATGATACCAGCTTTTGTACTGGTTCATCCAGGCATCCATTTTTTCCAGCGGCACCATGATGATTTCGCTGTCTTGCACCGTTTTGGCAGCAATATTGCTGGTCTCCTGGCCTACCATGCAAGTCATGCTGAGGGCACAGCCATCTCCTGGCTTCAGGTAATACATAAAAAATTCGTTGCCTTCGCCATCTTCGCGGTACACTTTCACCAGCCCATCAAGCACCAGCATGGTGCTGCGGATAAACTGGCCGGGGCGTATCAGCTCTGTACCTGCCGGAATCTGCCTGAATTTGGCATCCAACTCCATTTGCTCCGTCAGTGCTGTTTCAAACCCCGGAAATTTCTTTTGAATACTTTCTGCAAAAACCATGATGTTACAATTGAGTGTGGGCCAAAAATGGCCGGTTGAATTTATGAGGAGGCTAATGTACTTTGTTTTTTGCGTTCGCCTATTTGCTGTCGCCACATGGCGTAGTACAAGCCTTTTTCATTCAACAGTTCTTCGTGTGAGCCGGTTTCTACAATTTCACCTTGCTCCAGCACAAAAATTCTGTCGGCATGCATAATGGTGCTCAGGCGGTGTGCAATCAAAATGGTGATTTGATTACCCGTGCTGCTGATGTCTTTAATGGTATTGGTAATTTCTTCTTCGGTAATAGAATCGAGGGCAGAAGTGGCTTCATCAAAAATGAGTAGTTGTGGTTTGCGCAGCAATGCACGGGCTATGCTAAGGCGTTGTTTTTCGCCACCACTTATTTTAATGCCGCCTTCACCAATAATGCTGTGAATGCCATTGTCGGCCTTGGCCAGAATGCTGTGGCTGGCGCTTTGCTGCAAGGCTTTCAGCATATCCTCATCGCTGGCGCTGGGCGATACAAACTGGAGGTTTTCTTTTATACTGCCGGCAAACAATTGGGTGTCTTGCGTTACAAAACCTATCTGGGTGCGCAGTTCATCAAAGTCAATCTGGTCGCCTTCTACATTGTTGTATAAAATATGGCCTTGCTCGGGTCGGTACAAACCCACCAGCAGTTTTACCAATGTAGATTTACCTGAGCCGCTCGGGCCTACAAAGGCAATGGTTTCGCCCTTGCCTGCCGTAAAACTAATGCCCTGCAATGCATGCTGTGCAGCAGTATTGTGTTTGAAAAAAACGTTGCGGTATTCCAGCTTTTCAATAGCGCCCAAATGCTGTGGTGCAGCGGGTTGGGGTTCTGGTTGTTTCTGCATCAGGTTATGAAAATTTTGCAAGCTGGCTTCTGCTTCGCGGTAGGCAATAATAATGTTGCCGATTTCTTGCAACGGACCAAATATGAAGAAGCTGTAAAACGTAAGGGTAAGTACTTCGCCGGGTTGCAGTTTGTTGTTGAACACCAAAAACAACAGGGTAAACATGATGACCTGCCGCAGAAAATTCACAAACGTACCTTGTATAAAACTCAGCATCCGAATGCTTTTTACTTTGCGCAGCTCCAGCCCCAATATTTTGTAAGTGTTTTTATTGAGGCGTTGTATTTCCTGATCGGTAAGGCCAAGGCTTTTTACCAGTTCAATATTGCGCAGGCTTTCGGTGGTACTGCCTGCCAATGAGGTGGTTTCTTTTACAATGTTTTTTTGAATGCTTTTGATGCGTTTGCTGAGGGCACTGGTAAGCCAGCTCAGCAGCAGCACACCTACCAGGTACACGGGTACAATGCTCCAGTGTTTGTTAAACGCAAATACTGAAACAAAAACAATACCCACCAATATGCCAAACACCACATTGATGGCCAGGCTGATAAACTTTTCCGTATCGGTTCGCACCTTGGTGAGGATGCTGAGGGTTTCGCCACTGCGTTGGTCTTCAAACTCCTGAAAGGGCAGGCGCATGCTGTGTCGCAGGCCTTCGGTAAAAATGCTGGCGCCAAACTTTTGAATCACCACGCTGCTGAAATAATCCTGAAAGGCTTTGGCAATGCGGCTTACCATGGCCACACCAATGAGTATGCCGAGGTAGCCCATTACGCCTTTAAAAAACTCCGCCGACTTGCCGGCATTTCTAAAGCTTTCGGCTTTGATGATGTATTCATCAAACAGCTTACCAAAAAACAAGGGGTCGAGCAGCGAAAAAGTTTGATTGACTGCCGCCAGCAGCAGCGATATAAATACCATGCCTCTGTAGGGGCGCAGGTAGTGCCAGAGTATTTTCATGAAAAGGAGCTTCTAAATATTGTGCAGTATTGCTGGTACAATGTATCAATTATAGTGCAAGGGATGAACTGCGCCGAAATGTCATTGTTGTTGGCGATGTGTTTTCTTGCGGTTCATTACATCTGCTATCAGCTGGTGCAGTTGCAGCAGGTCGGTGGCGGTAAAGTCGTTGCTCTGTTGAGCCTTGCGTATCAGGCGGGTAGTTTCGGTAGCCTCGGCTATGGGCATGCCTGTTTTTTGATGCAGAATATAGGCCCATTCATTTTGCATAGCCAGTGGAGGCATGTAGTAATTGCTGCGCAAATAATCGGTAAAATGAGTTGCCATTTTCCGGCCCACATTGGCATGGTCTTGCCGGTTGAAGTACAGCTGTGCAATGGTTTGTATAAACGATACCGTGGTATTGGTATTGGGGCTCACAACAGGAATCATTTTTTGCTTGCGGCGCAAATTGCTGAGTACCCAAATGGCGGCCAACACCAGCAATATCCAAAACGACCAACGTAGCGGCGGTATAGCCATCAGTGCCTGAAACACAGAATAATCCTCGGGTTGACGGTTTATGTTGCGCTGAAAAAACAAGTCGCGATGGATAAGATTAGGGTAGGCGGGCAGGTAAGAAAGCAGGGCTTTGAAATAGCCGAAATTTTGCTGTGATAGCAAAAAGTAATTGCTGAGGGCACGGGCATTGGTGGCCAAAATAAGCTGCCCTTCGCCCACAGTGTAGCGGGCTATGTGGGGTTGGCCGCCATTGTTTCGGCCCAGCCATTGCAAGCTATCGGTAGCGGTGCTATCTACAGTAAGCCTTGCCATGAGTGGATAATAATAATATTGGTATGACAGCATGGCATGAGCACTGCTGTCGGCAATGCTCACTTTGGTGTCGAGCATTTGCAAACGCAAAAACCGGGAGAGGTTTTCGGCTTCGTCTATCAGTTTGCAATGGAATTGCTTCTCAAAAGCCTCGCTTAATTCGTCTGTCACCACCAGCAGGGTGTTTCCACGGGCTACAAACCGCTGCATGTCGGCAGCTTCCTTATCAAAGGCCCTCACCGTGGGGGCAATAATCACATATACATGATTGCTTGTTTCCGACTGGTCTAAAAAATCATCGTACCACTGATTGAATGGTTTTGATACTGCTTCTATGCGGCTGGTACCAAAAATGGTATCCATCATAAAGCTGGCCACGTGGCCGCCAAAAGGTTTTTTATCTGCCGCACCCAGTGTGTAGCGTTCATCTACAAACCGGCCACTGGGCTTGTTGCTGCAACTGTACAGCAGCAGTATTAAACCCGCCAGCAAAACTGAAAAGCGCTTCGTTACAGCCATCTTGCCTCCAGTTGTTTGTGTGTTTGCAAAATGCGGTTGAACTGTTGTTCGCTGGGGGTAAACTCTCCGTACCACACATATTCAAATTGCAGCATCATGGTGGCCAGCAATTCTTTGAGTTCGGGCTGTTGTATTTCGGCCAGGTATTGCTGGTTGGTTTTGCGGGCTATGCGTTGTATCAGGCCTTGCTCATCCAGCCGGGCCAGTGCATCAATAAATAAATAACGTACAGCCGAGCGGTAGTCTTTTTGCTGAATGGCCTGTGCTGCTAAAGCAGCTGCACCTTGCACCATCAGTGGGTCTTCGGGTACATTTTTTTGGTCGGCAGCTTTCTTTTTATCAAATGGCTTAAATATGCCTGCGTGGTCTGTCCATAATTTATAGAGCAAAAACAACAGGCCTACAATGCTGAGCACCCACAGCAAAGGACGTATCCATTCCAGCGACAATTCTCTGCCATCGTCTGCTACTTTTTTGTCTTCGGGTTCCAGTTTTTGGTGGCGCAGCAAACTGTCAATATATGCCATGTATTCATAGTCGGGCTGCTGCCGCAATTGTCGCAGGTCTTCTTTGCCAAACACCAAGTCGGCAGGTGCAGAGAGGCTGGGCTCGTCTTCCGAAGTTTCGTAGGTGTTGGTAAAAACAGTATCCTCAGCTACATACTCTTCAACCATGCCCGTATCTACCTCTGTGGGCGGGGCTACCTGAGCAGTGCTGTTGTAAAACAGCAGCATCAATACACATGCGATACAAACGCTGATTATTCGGGCCATTGCAGCGTTTGAGTTTTGGGTGTAGATGCAGCTGCAGCTTTTTGGTGCTTTTTGCCCACCTGAATAGGGTGCCACACAAAGTACCATGCAACAAGTGCTACAGATGCCGCTAATATGCCAATGCCTGCCCACAGCGGCATGCCGCCAGCTTTTTGATTGCTAAAGGTGTTGCTCATGAGGTAAGTAACATAGCTTTCGAGCAGCGCTGCTACCAGTAAAAACGGAATTAATGCCAGTGCAATTTTTAATGCATCTTTTACCCCTTTTTTAAAAGATTGAAAGCGGCTGTAGGTGCCCGGAAAAAGGATACTGCTGCCAACAATAAGGCCTGCAGCACCAGAAATAATAATGCTCGAAATTTCGATGGTGCCATGAATCCAAATCACCATGATGCTTTTCCAGCCGAGGCCTTGAGCAAAAAAGAGGTATTCAAATGAGCCCACCAGCAAACCATTTTTAAAAAGAATGTACAAGCTGCCAATGCCAAAGAAAATACCAAACACAACGGTACGCAGTGCCACCTGAATGTTATTGAACGCAATGCGTATGAACATCGTGAATTTGTCTTCATCGCGGTACACACCAAAGGGGTCGCCTTTGGCAATGTTTTCCTGCGTCATTTGTACGTAGTCTTCACCCAAAATGGCTTTTACAAAAAAGTCGTCTTGCGAAGAAGAAACGATAGCCATGAGTACACACAGCATAAAAAAAATAAACGTAAATAAAAACACACCATGGTGCCTGCGAATGAGCAGCGGAAGTTCGGTGGTCCAAAACGTTATGAGCCGGGTAAATTTCTCTTTCTTGTTCTGGTAAATGTTTTGGTAAATACCTACGGCAATGCTGTTAATCCACCGGGTTACTTTGCTCTGTGGGTAAAAGGTTCGGCTGTAAGCCAAATCGTCCAGCAGGGTAATAAACCGTTCGGCTTGTTCATCCGGATCGGTGGTTTGCTCCTGCTGATAGCGAATCCATTTATCTCTGTTGCGCTTTATAAAAAGTGCTTCCCTCATGTAATTTTTTAAACGATGTCAAATTAATGCAATCGTCGCATTCAGAATGCGGTTAATTTGCTTTCATGTCTCAGGTATCTGTTTCTACGCCTTTTAATATTTACCTCGAATTTGAGATTGCACCTTTTACAAGGCGCATGTTGGCGTGGCTTATAGATACCACACTACTCATGCTGTATGCCCGTGGCATGAAGTTTTTTTTAGACCAGGTGATGTATGGTTCTAAAGAAGTAAGCATTGGCGTGGATATAGTGCTGGTTTCGTTGCCCATGCTGCTCTACCATTTTATCATGGAAACCGTAAGCCAGGGCCAAAGCCTTGGAAAAAAGCTGATGGGCATCCGCGTCATCAGTATTGAAGGCGGTGAGCCAAGGCTGGGCCAGTACCTCATGCGTTGGTTGTTTCGGTTGTGGGAGTGGCCTATGTTTTTCGGCTATCTCGCCATGGGTTCGTATTGGTTTTTGGTGCAGGTGGTACTTACCGGTGTGTGTGGTTTGGTAGTGGTGGTGATAGTAGCGGTGAGTTCGAAAAGCCAACGCCTCGGCGATTTGGCTGCAGGTACCACGGTGGTAGATTTACGCTACAAATATTCTTTGGCTGATACCCTGTTTATGGAAATTACAACCAACAACTATGTGGTAAAATATCCGGAAGTGATGCGCCTCAGTGATAGGGATATCAATGCCATCAGATCGGTGATTGCCTACACGCAAAAAAATAACAAGTACGAAACAGCCCACCGGGTGGCCGGTAAAGTAAAGGAAGTCCTGAACATCCAAACTGACTTGGAGGTACTGGACTTCCTTGAAAAATTGCTGAGTGATTATAATTATCTGGCTACCAAAGACAAGGCCTGATTATGCCAGTGAGGCAAACATCAGCCCGCCAATAAACGCCAGTACATACAGCCCCAACACTACAATGGTAATAATGCCGAAGTAACGGTATACAGCTTTCAGATTGGCAAACGCTTCTGTTACCAAATCTTGCTGTTGATTGTACAAGCCAGCGGGCATATGCTTTGCAAATTGTACCATTTTATAAGATGGGTAAAAGTACAATGCAGCAATAATGATGTAGAAAATGCCAAGGAAACTGCCCGATACGCCCAAGTCATCGAAAGCACTAGACAAACCAGCCCCGACAAACACTATAAAAAAGCCTACCAGCAAGAGCAAAGCTGCGAGAATGTAACCAAGAATGCCAAAGAACTTGCTCCATTTGGCAATTTCAATGAGATAGCTTTTCGATGTTTCATCTATCTGAACATCAAACAGTGGAGATTGATTTTCTGTCATGTGCGGTGTAGATTTTTGTACAATATAAATGAATGCCCGTTACAAATTTCAAACCGGATAAAAATGTATGGCGAATGCTGGCAAAAGCTTTGTGAGTGCCTACTTATTGCAAAAAACGATGGCTGAGTACCTTGCCCATTTGCATGGCTTTGTCTTCAACCTGTGTTTTAAACAACCAAGAGCTAACTGCCAAAACGATTGCCACAAATACAACACCTGCTATGGTTTGCCCATCATTAAAAAAAACATGAACCGCCACCTGTATAATGGGCCAGTGAAGCATATACACTGTGAATGAATAGTCGTGTTTTTTCAGCAAGCCATCTGCCCGTTGTAATACATGGCAAAACGCCAGTAAAATAAATGGGAATGCAACAGGTGTTTCTGCAATATCATAGCCCCACAAGCAGTTTTTTAGAAACCAGAGCCAGCCTATAGCAATAATCCATTTTCGGCACTGCTGATGCCAGCCGTAATGGTACAACAACATGCCGCTGATGAAAAAATACAACTGCCCCGGCAACTGATAACTCATCACGGGATGCGATTGATGCAGCAGCAAACGATAAGCGACAGAAAGTGCCCACAGCAGCCACAACCAAACTATTCGTTTGGGCTTTGCCAACAAAAACAGCAATGGAAATGCGGCGTAAAAGCACATCTCAATTTTCAATGTCCATAGAGAGCCATTTACCACTGCAGAACCGTTATTTTCAAAAACACCAGGTAGCGATTGTTGCAAAAAATTGAGCAGTGACGCATTGGCCAACACATACTTTCCGGTGGTACCATTCAGGTATTGCGACAGCGGCAGTACACTTACGGCAAACAGCAATACCACCTGCAATGCCACGAGCACCCATACGGGCAGCATTATGCGAAAGAATCGCTGGATGTAAAAGGCTTTCCAACCATGGATATGTGCTTGCAGCTTGCCATAGCTGTGCATCATGGCAAATCCAGAAAGCACAAAAAAACAAGACACAGCAAAGTCGGCATCAAACAAAAACTTGTTGCGGTACAAACCTGTAAGCGATCCCAAGTGGCTGGCCACCACTATCAGCGATAGCAGCAGCCTGGCAGGGGTGCCCCCCAATAAATACGCAGCTTTGTTATCCATGCTTTGCAATAATAACAAACCGGCAACCAATGGCCGCCGGTTTGAAATATGAAGTTTAAACCTATCGATTAGTAGGCACGTGCAAACAGTACCCGCTTGCTGCTGGGCTTGCCGGTGAGTATGCAAGTGCCGGCTTCTTCTTTTGCATCTAAAGGAATACAACGAATAGTGGCCTTGGCGAGGTCTTTAATTTTTTCTTCTGTGTCGGCAGTGCCATCCCAATGCGCTGATACAAAGCCGCCCTTGCCATCCAAAATGCTCACAAACTCATCCCAGTTATTGGCTTCGGTGGTATGCGCTGCCCTGAAATTTTTGGCTTTTTCAAACAGGTGCAGCTGAATTTCATCCAGCAATGTTTTGATGTAAAATGCAATGCCATCGAGGTTCACGGTCATTTTTTCTTTGGTATCGCGGCGGGCAATTTCGGCTACGCCGTTGGCCAAATCACGGGCACCAATGGCCATGCGAACGGGTACACCCTGCAGTTCGTATTCTGCAAACTTCCAACCCGGGCGGGTATGTTCGCTGTCGTCATACTTTACCGAAATGCCGAGGTCTTTCAGTTGGCTGATGATTGGCTTGAGGGTATCGGTAATGGCGGCCAGTTGTTCGTCACCTTTATAAATAGGTACAATAACCACTTGCAGCGGTGCAATTTTTGGAGGAAGTACCAAACCCTGATTATCGCTGTGGGCCATTACAAGGGCACCAATCAAACGGGTACTTACGCCCCAGCTGGTAGCCCATACATATTCCAGCTTGTTGTTGCTGTCACTAAATTTCACATCAAAAGCTTTGGCAAAATTTTGCCCCAGAAAGTGCGAAGTGCCGGCTTGCAAAGCTTTGCCATCCTGCATCAATGCTTCAATACACAAGGTATCAACGGCACCGGCGAAGCGTTCACTTTCCGATTTCACGCCTTTCACTACGGGCAATGCCATGTAGTTTTCTACAAAATCCGCATACACTTCCAGCATTTTTGCGGCTTCTTCACGGGCCTCTTGTTCAGTGGCATGCGCAGTATGCCCTTCTTGCCACAGGAACTCGGCGGTACGCAAAAACAGTCGGGTACGCATTTCCCATCGCACCACGTTGGCCCATTGGTTTACCAAAATGGGCAGGTCGCGGTAGCTCTGTATCCAACCTTTGTAGGTATTCCAAATAATGGCTTCGCTGGTAGGACGTACGACCAGCTCTTCTTCCAGCCTGGCTTCGGGGTCTACCATCAGCTTGCCGGGGTTGGCCGGGTCGTTTTTGAGGCGATAATGCGTAACCACCGCACATTCTTTGGCAAAACCCTCTGCGTTTTTTTCTTCTGCTTCAAACAGGCTTTTGGGTACAAACAGCGGAAAGTAAGCGTTTACGTGACCGGTATCTTTAAACATTTTGTCGAGTACATCCCGCATGTTTTCCCACAAGCGGTAGCCATAGGGTTTGATAACCATACAGCCACGAACGGCGCTGTAATCGGCCAAACCCGACCGCAATACGAGGTCGTTGTACCATTGCGAATAGTCTTGCTCCATGGGAGTGATCACCTTGCTCATAATATTGTTTGCTGGTAAAAAATGAATGATTTAATGTGCCTGGCTATTACAGCTTACAGGGCGGCGAAATTAAGCATTTGGAATTAGGTAAGCCTTAACACTAAAAGCCTGATTTATTGTGTCTTTCAAGAAAACATTAGCATTTGGGAGCCATGGAAACAAATAACTTAGCTACGGAAACCATTTGTAGATGCTGAATGCGATTAACCCGTTTTTTTGCACGAAGTAATTAGAACCAAGTTTTTGTACCATTCAGCGTCTGATATTTGACACCATTAAAGCCTGTATCAATGAGACACATCATTTATCCCCTGCTCGCCGCCACTGTTTTGCTGGCCAGTTGTTCGGCTGCTTTTAAAACCGCCGAAACTCCCGATGACGTTTATTATTCCTACGGGCCAACGCAGGCTGCCCGCCAGGAAAGGGTAGAAGATGATGAATATGTAAGCTATTGGCAAAATGCCGACGACCGTTACCTGCGCATGAAAGTGCAGGACCGCAGCCGTTGGAGCAGCATAGACGATGTAAATTATTGGTACGGATATAATAATCCCAACACTATGTTCAACCCGTCATGGAGTTTCAATTCCTGGAACAGTTGGAATAACTCGTCATGGATGTTGAACTACGGTACTGGCTGGAATACATGGAATAATCCTTTTGTTTTCAACAGCATGTACAACAGTTGGAATAACCCATGGTGCTGGAACCGCCCAGTGGTAATCATCAATAAAAATCCGATTGGTGTGGTTGCACAAACTCCTCGTCCTGGCTTTAACAGAGGTGGATATAACAATAGTGTATTTACCCGCGGTGGCAATGAAGGATTTAACCGTACCGGTGGCAAGCCATCTTCACAACAGCAAGCTGGTTATGGTACCCGTGAACTTTTCCGTACCATTTTTAGTACGCCATCCAGTGGTGGTAGCAACAGCAACTCCGGTAGCAGCTGGTCTCGCCCCACCCGTACTTTCGAACCTTCTTCCAGCAGCAGCAGCTCCGGTAGCAGCCGTACTTCGGGTGGTGGTTCATCATCATCATCTTCTTCTTCATCATCATCGTCATCGTCCGGTGGTAGCCGTGGTGGCCGTGGTGGAAACTAATGAAAGTTCAACCTCTTTCAACAGCACTTTACAAACCTTATCTAGAATTATTCTATTGAATAGCCGCCGACTTTTTCCATGTCAATTTGCGGCCTGCTAATCTTGTATCTGTATGAGAAGAAAATTACTGTTGGCCTCCGCTGCAATCATGGCTTTGCAATTGGTGGCAAATGCTCAGGTTCCGGAAGATGTGCTACGCTATGCCTACCCGCTAATGGGAGGCACAGCCCGCAACCAGGCCATTGGTGGCGCCATGGGTTCGCTGGGTGGCGATATTACCGCGGCACACATTAATCCCGCTGGCATTGGTATGTACAAAAACAAAGAATTCGTACTGTCTCCCAACTTTAGTTTTCTCAATAACAAATTCAATTTTCGCGGCGACCAAACCAAGTCGAATGATAATGGTGTAGGCTATGGTACATCAGGTTTTGTATGGGGCCAAAACAACAACCAGTACAGGCGCTCCAGCAGTTCGGCCATTTCATTCTCCATCAATCAAACGGCCAATTACAACAACCGGATGCAGTACAAAGGCTTCAACAATTTTAGCAGTTGGAGTGAGCAGTACGTAGAAGAATTGGCTAATAACAGGGCCAATATTAATCAGGCAGAAAACAATTACATATTCGGATCTTCTTTGGCTTTTTGGACATATCTGGTGGATACAGTGTCCGACGCAAATAATAATGTGGTAGGCTACCAAAGTGTAGTGCCATTACCCGGGCCAAACGGCGGGCCAGAGGGCGTAATACAAAACAACCTGATTGAAACCCGTGGCGGTGCTCACGAAATTGCTTTGGCCTTTGCCAACAACTTTAAGGACAAACTACATTTTGGTGTGTCGTTTAATGTGCCGTTTTTCACCTATCAAAAAGATCAAACCTACCGCGAAGAAGATGCCAGCGGCAATACCAACAACGATTTCTCCTACTTCGAATACAAAGAAAATTACCGCACAACTGGCTTGGGATTTAATGCCAAGCTTGGCATGATCTTTCGGCCGGTAGAAAAATGGCGGCTCGGTTTGGCCTTGCATACTCCCACCTTTAGCAGCATGACTGACCGCATAAGTTCTTCGCTTACTGCCAATACAGAAAACTACACAGTGTACCCTCAGCCGGTTACTAAAACCAGCGATGAACTAAAAGGCAATAGCAATGCAGGCAACTACCGCTACAACATGACTTCTCCTTACCGTTTGCTGGGTTCTGTTTCTTTTGTCATAAATGAAGTGAAAGAAGTAAAACAACAAAAAGGTTTTGTAACGGCCGATGTGGAATATGTAAACTACCGGGGTACACGCTACCATGCTGATGACGCTACAAACGTTGATGATGTTCGCTACTACGACGAACTCAATAATACCATCAAAAATCGGTACAAAGGCGCCATGAACCTTCGCCTTGGTGGTGAGCTTAAATTCAAGACCGTTATGACACGTCTTGGTTTTGCTTACATGGGCAGCCCTTACGCTACCAAAGAATTAAAGGGCAGTCGCATGTTGCTAAGTGGAGGTTTGGGCTACCGCAACAAGGGCATGTTTGTTGACCTTACGTATGTGCATGCACTCATCAATTACAGCCACGTACCATACTGGCTGGCCGATAAAGCCAACGTAGTAGCCGATGGCAGAAACAGCCGCGGCAACATAGTATTAACGTTTGGATTTAAGTTTATGTAAGCCTCGATTGTATCAACGAAATCATATCAGGCAGTTGCTGTGGATGAAACCATTGCACTGCCTGATTTTTTTTGAACCAGGTCATTTGCCGCTTGGCGTATTGGCGGGTATGTGTGGCTATCAATTCTGCTGCTTCAGTTATACTACATCGGCCATGTATGGCATCAAACAATTCCTGATAACCCACAGTTTGTAAGGCTTGCAACTGTTCGTAGGGGAGCAGCTGCTTTACTTCTGCTAACAAACCTTCCTGCATCATTTGTTCTACCCGTAGCTGTATGCGTTGGTTGAGCAGCGGTCGTTCCATTTCCAAACCAATGATGAGGGTATCAAACGGGCGTGCATTGCTGCTGCGTTGCTGAAACTGTTTGATGGATTTTCCACTGGCTCGAATCACTTCCAAAGCCCGCAGCATGCGGTGTGGGTTTTGCATTTCGCCACTGGCGGCAAACAAAGGATCTTCTTGCTGTAAGGTTTGCTGTAACCATTCCATGCCGTTTGCCTCATAGTCTTCTCTTATTTGCTCCCGAATGTTTGCCGGAATATCAGGCATAGCATCCAGCCCATCAGTGAGTGCTTTCAGGTACAAACCCGTACCACCCACAGCTATCACTACTTTGTATTGCTGAAAAAGAGTACTGAGTTTTTTTAGTGCCCATTGCTCATACTGTGCGGCATCCACCGGATCGTGTATGCTGTGGCTGGCAATGAAATGATGCGGCACTGCTGCCAACTCTTCATCGGAAGGCCGGGCGACACCAATGTTCATTTCCCGATAGCATTGACGGCTATCAAAGGAGATGATTTCTGTATGAAAATGCTGGGCTAATGCAATGGCCACTGCTGTTTTGCCAACGGCTGTGGGGCCGGCTACGGCTACCAGTAAGTGCTGCTGACCGGCCATGCGTACAAATGATTAATAGTCTTCGCCGCTACTGATGTCGTCGGTAAAAGTTTCTTCGTCGCTGCTGGTAGTGTCGCTGTCGCCTTCTTCGCCAAAGCCTTCTTCGTTGCCCTGCAGGTCGTATTTCTCTTCCATTTCGGCAAACTTGGGGCCGAGTAAACCACGGGTGCCATACTGCATTGGACCTACGCCTTCTTTGCGGCTAATTGAAGGGTACGCAATCTTGCTGCTTTCTTCTTTCGACACATTGATGAGCTCTACCAGAAACACCCAGTTCTTATTGAAATCGTACACATAAATAAACTTCTGATTGGTATCGCGGATTTCAGAAGCGATCGTTGTTTCTTCCATCAGCAGGGGGGGCGCCTGATAGGTTTTGTCGTATTTCTCCAGCGAAATTTCGCGGCCTCGTAACCAGTTGTCGTTGCTGCGATAGAATGTAGCCTGATGCTTGTTGTCGAATTCGTAGGCCTGAAGAATGGTCTTGTGCAAATCGATGAAATACTGTGTATGCTTGATCACAATATCGCGGTAAATGCTTTCGTCTTCTTCGAGATACACCCTGAATTTCAATACTGCCATGGCTACAATGATTGACCCTGGAGGGCCTGCGTTTTGATGTGCGGCAAAGAAAATACTTTTTACCGAACAGGGGTTAGGTTTAATTGTTGGGCCTGCTCCAACATGAGTGCTGTAGCGGCTTCGAGTGTATTGGGGATGATACCGTCGAGGATGGCATCTTTAATCGCATTTTTGATAATGCCCACTTCGCGGCTGGGACCAATGCCAAAATATTGCATGATGGTTTCGCCATCAATGGGTGGCTGCCAGTTGCGGATGCGGTCATTCTCTTCTACTTCTACGCATCGCTGCCGTACCATTTCAAAATTGCTGAGGTAGCGTTTTACCTTCTGTTTGTTTTTCGAAGTAATGTCTGCTTCGCAAAGCGTCATGAGGTCGTCGAAGTGTTCGCCAGCATCAAACAACAGTCGGCGGATGGCGCTATCCGTAATGTTTTCTTTAGTCAGCGAAATGGGCCGCAGATGAAGCTCTACCAGCAGCTTCACGTATTTCATTTTTTCGTTGAGCGGCAGTTTCAGCTGCGCAAAAATTTTGGGCACCATGCGGCCGCCCACTACTTCGTGCCCGTGAAATGTCCAGCCGTGGCCTTCTTCAAACCGCTTGGTGGCAGGTTTGCCTATGTCGTGCAAAATGGCCGCCCAGCGCAACCACAGGTCACGTGTGTTTTCGCTGATGTTGTCGAGCACTTGCAGGGTATGGTAAAAATTGTCTTTGTGCCCGTGCCCGTCGAGGTATTGAGCTCCGGCCAGCGCCACCATCTGCGGAAAAATGAGTTTGAGCAAACCCGTATCATACAGCAGTTTAAAACCTACCGAAGGCTTGCTGCTGAGGATGATTTTATTGAGTTCATCAACAATCCGTTCTTTCGACACAATGCTGATGCGGTGGGCATCAGTTTTGATGGCCGCCAGCGTGGTTTCGTGAATGGTAAACTGTAGCTGACTGGCAAAGCGGATGGCCCGCATCATGCGCAGCGGATCGTCGCTGAAGGTTTGGATGGGGTCCTGCGGGGTGATGATGCTTTTTTCCTGCAGGTGTTGAATGCCGCCAAAAGGATCAACCAGTGTGCCGTAGTCTTTAGCGTTTAGGCTGATGGCCAGCGCATTGATGGTAAAGTCGCGGCGCAATTGGTCGTCTTCAATAGTGCCGGCCTCCACGGCTGGTTTTCGGCTGTCGCGGTTGTAGCTTTCTTTGCGGGCCCCTACAAACTCAATGTCGAAATCGGCAATGCGGATATGCGCAGTACCAAAGTTTTTGAAGAAGCTGACATGTGGGCGGGGCTTAAACAAATCGGCCACAGCATGTGCCAGGGCAATACCATCGCCGGTGCATACAATATCTGCGTCTTTGGTGGGGCGTTGCAATATTTTATCCCGAACAAACCCACCAATCACCCAGGCCTGAATACCAAGATGCTGTGCCCGGGAGGAAATTTTTTCGAAAATGCTGGCTTCGTACGCTTGTAAAGGAATGTGCATGCGCCGCAAAAATAACGGTATTGAGGTGGATGGATGATGGGCCACGGGTAAAAATGGGACGCGGATTGGAAGGATGAAAACAGTTTTTCGCGGATGATGTTGCTGTCGCAGGCCTCCCGGCCTGTGACGATGCGTTACTAATGCTCAATACTAATTCAGCTTTAAAGTATGGCAGCAAATACAGCGATAAGATGGGACGCAGATTTGAAGGATTGAAACGGATTTTCACGGATTATTTGCTGCTTCAAAACATTCAAATCGCATGCTCCGTAAGTATATTTCCCTACTGAAAAAAACTTAAAAATACAACCCATGCACCCGCATTTTGCCATTGCTGAGTACCAGCGTAGGAGCGGGGAGTTTAAAGGCATTGAGGCAGAAAAAAACGCTTTTCAACAATTTGCTGCGGGTGCGGATGCGGGTGAAATCGATATCAGGAGCCAGGTAAATCTCACGTACTCTTTGTACATCGTTGCGGGTGATGGTGCTGCTGCCATCGGTCCAGGTATTGCTGAAGCCGCCCAGCATGCCGCCGGCGCCATAGCCTACGGCAATGTTGAGCCACGGCGGCAGGTTGCTCTGTTTGAAAAACGATTTCAGGTTGGCGCTGAGCCAGTAGGTTTGTCCGTTGTAATCTTTGAGCATGCGTTCGGGCAGGCTGCTGCCAAACAGATTGTTGGCCCGCTGCTCCAGCATGCCTTGTGAGTAGTTCATTTTGTGAAACGAAAACTTGAAACTGATGCGCTGTTCGGCCCATGCCAGCTCTTGGCCAATGAGCAGGCCACTGCCCACGGTATTGGCGGCAATATCGCTCCAGCTCCAGCCCCATTCGGCACTATGGGCATCCAGCACTTCTATCACGGTTTGAAAGGCAAACCCACTCATGCCGCCCAGCCAAATTTGTTGGTTGCGGTTGAGGCCCGCCCATTTCCAGCTGGCCATGCTGGCACGGCTAAGCTGGTAGGCACTCCAGGCGTGGCCCACTTTGTCTACCTGCTGCCATTCCTTGCTATCGTTGAAGGTTTGGAAACTCGTTTTGGGGTAGTCTTTGTACCAGGCTTGGTTGAGCAAAAGCAACGAACCGCCATAAATGCCTGCATGCAACCCTGCAACGGTATACACTCTTTTTGTATTGGGCAATGCCACGTATGCGGCGGAATCGGGTACACGGGTGTAAATGGTATCGAGGCTGGCATGACGAATGACTTCCAGCGGCAGGCTATCGGTGCGGGTTTGGGCACTGCTGCCCATGCTGAACAGGCAAAGCAGCAGGAACGCTGAGTAGCGGTATGCAGCAGAAGTGAGTGACACAACTTGGTTCAATAGTAGCAGGGGTGCTGGTAAACAAAAAGACATTAGCAAACTTACGGTGCTGCCATTTATAGAGATGAGCAAGGTTTGTGAAATGGAAGTAATTTCCGAATATCTTAGCCGCTCTTTGGAAGGAGGCAACTGCAGGCAGCATCCACCTTTCGGAGGACATATTCAAACCACAAACAACGATTTATGGACGCAGCAATTAAAGCCAAAGTAGACAGCTGGCTGGCGGGCAATTTTGACGCAGACACCAAGGCCTACATTACCGATGCACTGGCCAACAACCCCGATGATTTGGTAGAAGGATTTTATAAAAACCTGGAGTTTGGTACAGGCGGCCTTCGTGGCGTAATGGGCATTGGTACCAACCGTATGAATAAATACACGGTGGGCATGGCCACTCAAGGCTATGCCAACTACCTGAAGCAAAGTTTTGGCGATGGCATCAGCGTTGCCATTGCACACGATAGCCGCAACAACAGCCGCTTTTTTGCTAAAACAGTGGCCAATGTGATGGGCGCCAACGGTATTAAAGTGTACCTGTTTGAAAGCCTGCGGCCCACACCGGAGCTGAGCTTTGCTATTCGCCACCTCGGCTGCAAGGGCGGCGTAGTATGCACGGCCAGCCACAACCCCAAAGAGTACAACGGCTACAAAGCCTATTGGGAAGATGGTGCACAACTGGTGCCACCACACGATAAAAACGTGATTACCGAGGTAGATAAAATTCTTTCCGTTGACGATGTGAAATGGACTGGCGGCGAAGCCAACATCACTTTGATAGGTGAGGAGTTGGATGCGGCTTACACCGAAATGGTGAAGAGCCTGAGCATTTACCCCGATGCCTGCGAACGCCAGCACGATTTGAAGATTGTGTACACCAGCATTCATGGCAGTGGCATTCAGTTGGTGCCCCGGGTGCTCAAGCGTTTTGGATTTACCAACGTAACTGTGGTAGAAGAACAAGCTACTCCCGACGGCAATTTTCCAACCGTGCACAGCCCCAACCCCGAAGAGAAAGATGCCATGAGCATTGGTCTGGACAAGGCCAGGCAAATTGATGCCGACATTCTGCTGGGTACCGACCCCGATGCCGACCGTGTGGGCATTGGCATTAAAGACACCGACGGCAACTGGGTGCTGATGAATGGCAACCAAACAGCGGTGCTGGCTTTCAACTACATGATTGAAGCCCGCAAAGCCAAAGGCATTGCACAGCCCAACGACATGGTGATCAAAACCATTGTAACCACCGACATGATCAACCGCATTGCAGAGCAGAGCGGTGTGGCTTGCTACGATGTATTGACCGGCTTTAAATACATCAGCGAAATGATTCGGGAAAAGACCGGCAAAGAAAACTATATCGTTGGTGGCGAAGAAAGCTATGGCCTGATGATTGGCGATCAGATTCGGGACAAGGACGCGGTGAGTGCCGTGGCCCTGCTCTGCGAAATGGCCGCTTATGAAAAAGACAAAGGCCGCAGCCTGTTTGAAAAACTGGTAGACCTGTATGTACAATACGGTTGCTATCAGGAGCACCTCATTTCCATTACCAAAAAAGGCATGAATGGCCAGAAAGAAATTGCGGAAATGATGGAAAGCTACCGCAACAATCCGCCTGCACAACTGGGCGGTGTAGCTGTGGCGCAACTGCTCGATTACCAGCTGCAGCAAGGCACCAACCTGACTGCCGGCGATACCTTCCCCATTGCACTCACCAAGAGCAACGTGCTGCAATTTGTGCTGGCTGATGGTAGCAAGGTAAGTGCCCGCCCCAGTGGCACTGAGCCCAAAATCAAGTTTTACTTTAGTGTAAATGCCCCGCTGGACAATGCTGCCAATTACAAAACGGTACAAGCCGGTTTGATGGCCCGTATTGAAGCGATTATCAAGGATATGAATTTGTAAAAGTTGTTGAACAACAATAGTAGGTGCCGGTGAGAGCAGTTGCCATCACCGGCTTTTTTATAGCCCGAAACGGCCAATGGCTTTCTTTCAACAACCGTGGGAAATGAGTGTTGCGAAGAGCGGCACAGATTAATCGGAATGCTGCATCTTGCGGGTTGTATCTTTATGAGCACAAGCATTTTATCATTGCATACCGACGATTACAGAACCAAAGGGCTGCGCAAACAACTCATTGATAGTTTGGCGGAAAAAGGCATCAGCGATCCGCTGGTACTGGAAGCCATGCGCAATATTCCTCGGCATTTCTTTTTAGACCCGGCATTGGATAAAATTGCCTACGAAGACCGGGCTTTTCCCATTGGCGAAGGGCAAACCATCAGCCAGCCGTACACCGTGGCATACCAGAGTGAACTGCTCAATATTACACCCGGCGAACGGGTATTAGAGATTGGTACAGGTAGTGCTTATCAGGCATCGGTATTGGCCGAAATGGGTGCCGAAGTATTCACCATTGAACGGCAGCAAAAGCTGTACGATAAAGTACAGAAGTCGTATCCGTTTGCGGAGCGGCATCGTAAGCTGTACTTTTTTTATGGTGATGGATTTAAGGGTTTACCCGAGTATGCCCCTTTCGATAAAGTATTGGTAACAGCAGCTGCCCCCTTTGTACCGCAAGCCCTGCTCGATCAGCTAAAGCCTGAAGGCATGCTGGTGATTCCGGTAGACGAAGGCGAAGCCCAACGCATGAAGCGCATCATTAAAAAAGCCGACGGTCGCTTGATAGAAGAGCTGTACGATGTGTTTCGGTTTGTGCCCATGCTGAAAGGGAAGAATGAGCAGCCTCCAAAAAAATAAACATGCAACAACTGACGAAATGGATAAAACGCAAGCTGCGCAGACCAGTGCGGGAATGGCAGATAGCCAAGAGCTATCGGCAACCATTGCCAGCAGCAATGCCTGAGCGTTATAAACCATGTGTGGTGCATGTAATGAACAATCAATTGAAGCATGGTGGATTGCTGGATAGAATTAAAGGCAGTATTTCTGCTTTTCAGATTGCACAGCAACTGGGATATGATTTCAAAATTTATGTAGACAACAATAGCTTCGATTTATTCAAATATCTGACGCCGAAGGATGCTTCACTTGTTTGCAGTTCAGCAGCATTGTACTTGAATACAAAGCTCTCAAAACCTTTGTACCTGAATGACGTACAACTAACTTCAGCCACAAAGTTGTTGCAGCAGTTTCGTGGAAAGTACAGGCAGTTTCATGTGTATGGCAATCAGGATTATACCAGTTTGTTACAACCGGACCTGTCCAAAGAAGATTACGGCAAATATTGGTCGAGCCTGTTTCAACAGTTGTTTCACTTCAGCGATTTTTTGGTGGCGCATGCTGCCGCAAAACTGCCCAAGAATGAACTGCCACTTGTAGGGGTGCATTCTAGATTCATGGGTTTGCTGGGCGATTTCCAAGATGTAAACAAAGCAACTATCGATACGGCTTCACAAAAAAAGCTGCTGGAAAAATGCATTGCATCAGTAAGGCAGATTGCCATGGAGAATACCGACTGCAACATTTTAGCAGTGTCTGACTCTGCCCGCTTTCTACAAGCTGTTCAGCAGGATGCAACCATTCACCACTATGTGACCAGATTGCTGATTGATGCGGACAATATTGGTCACATTGATGTGAACCATGCGGATGATGTGTTGTGCAAAGCTTTTACCGATTTTTACCTCTTGTGCCAGTGCAGGCAAATACACCAACTGCTTTTGGGCGACATGTACCACAGTCAGTTTTCGAGGTATGCTGCCTATGTGGGTGGCGCTACATTATTGGCGGTACAAGAGTAGCACTCTACAAGTTTTCTTTCAACAGTTTTGTGGTGCGTATACCCAGTGCTTCAATTTTAGTACTATCAAAAATGGTATCGCCGCTTTCGATAAGGGCAGCTTGTGCAGGCCATTCGGCAAACGCAACAGTGCTGCCATATTTTTTAGCGACCAACTCTGCTACTTCCAACAACGAGTACGTTTCACCACCAAGATTGTAGATTTCACCATCTGTTTCATCCATCGTTGCTGCCTGCAGCATGGCAGTTACAATATCCAGCATGTGCGAAAAAGTACGTTTCAGTTGTCCATCGCCATACAATGAAATGGGTTGTCCTTTTGCTGCCATTGATTCAAAAAAACCAATGGTACCATATGAAGACGTAGCATCGGTAAGATTGCCATAAGGAATACACAACCTGAAAACGGTATAATGAATGCCCCATGCTTTTTTGAATGCTGCCAGATAATGTTCGCAGGCAATTTTGTTGACAGCATAGGGCGTTAACGGCAACAGTTCGTCGGTCTCTTTGAGCGGCGTATTGGCGATGCCTTTGTACACCAAACGGGTAGAAGGAAAGACAATTCTGCCTTTGGCTTGTTGTTGCTGGTATTGACGAATGAAGTGCAGCAATCCAAGCTCGTTGATACGGAGATAGGTATCTGCCTGTTCAAATCCATTCCAGGTGCCAGTAAGACCGGAAAAGAAAAAAATGAGTTCAAATGTTGCGAGGTCAATTTGTGCTATACTGCTGGCGTCAGCCACATCTATGCTGTAATAATCGAAGCCATTTTGAAAACCTGAAGGCTGAATATCTGCACCAGTTATCGTCCAGCCTTGCTGTTGCAAATACCAGCACATGTTTCGGCCTAGGTAGCCATTGCAGCCAAATACCATTGCTTTTTTCATGAGTGTTGATTTGCTTTTTCAAACACTGCAGTGATGAGTGCAGATTGTGCTTCTATCTGGGCAAATTGCCAATCGGGTTGCTCAAGTATGCTGCGGTAAAACTGCTGCAATAATTTTTGAAAATGATTGTCGGCAGGCAATTGCAGACTGGTAATACCATCGGGTTTTTCAATCTCCACGGTTGGTGCAAAACCAGGTGCTGCAGTAAAGGCCCGCTTCATTACTATTTTACCCGTGGTGCCCCACAGCTCAATATTATTTTGGTAAAAATGGTTGAAGCCAAAGCTTAACTGAGCACAAATGCCTTGTTCATTTTGCAGCAATACATGGTCGTTGAAATCTACTTCATGGCCATCGTTGTTGAGTACCGCACCCACTACCTGTAGTTGCTTTCCTAAAAACAACTGTGCTGCCAGCAAGGTGTAAGCGCCGGCATCGAGCAAAGCTCCACCACCCAATTCTTTTTTATACCGAATATTATCCGTGGCATCAAACATGGGAAAACCAAAGCTGCTGCGTACTGCCTGCAACTGGCCGATGGTTCCATGGGCCAGTTCATTTTGTACATAGGTCATTTGTGAATGAAACGGAAACATGAAGTTTTCAAAAACACAAAGACTTTTTTCTTTTGCCAGTGCCAGTATTGCTTTCGTATCATCAATGTTGCTGGTGAAAGATTTTTCTACCAGTACATGCTTGCCGGCTTGCAGCGCCTTCATGAGCCATTCGGTATGTATGCCAATGGGTAGTGGCATGTACACTACTTCAATATCTGTGCGTTGCAACAGTGCTTCATAGCTGCCTACAGCATCGCAATTGAATTGTTGCGCATACGCTTCTGCCTTGCTGAGGGAGCGGCTGGCAATGGCTTTCAGCTCAAACAAGCCTGAGTTTTTCAACTCTTTAATAAATGATCTTTTAGCGAAGGCTGAGCAGCCTAATACGCCAATGGGTAAAATACGACTCATGGTAAAATCAGATAAAGCCAATGGTAGATAATAGGCTTCGGGCCTGTATGTTCAAGTAGTTGTTGAATTTGATAAATGTTTGCAACTGATGCAAGGTCATCCAGGTAAAGTTTTCTGGTAGCGACAAAGCAGCAGCATTGGGAACATGCACCATCAGGTTGCGGTTTTGCTCTTGGTAAAAGCGACCACCTTCTTCAGATTGTTTGGCATCGTACCAAATGTTTTCTGGTGCAGCATTTAGTACCACATCCAAAAATGGCACAGTGTATTCAGGATTGCGGTAGTCGCCGGTAATGGTTTGTACAGTAGGTGCCAGTTCGAGGATGTCGAAATTGCCACACTCCAGTTTGGCCTGCACCAAAAAGTGTAACACGCCGTGTATTTCAGTAATCACGAAAGCAATCAATCCTTCATTGATGGGTTGTACCAATGGTTGGCTCCAGCTGGACACTTCCCGGTTGCTGATGGCCACTTTGGTTGCAATCACTTTAAAAAAACGTCCCGATTCATGTTTGATTTCGCTGTCTGTAATCATCCAGCCTTTTACGCTGTGCAATGGAATTTGCCTGATGCGTAATTCGTATTGACACTTGAGTTGAGTAATCCATGCAATCAATTCATCGAAGGAGTACAGCGCAATGTTTTTCTCAAAAAATGATTTGAAAAATAAAGTGCCTTTGGTTCCTTCCGGCAAGCCACTCATGCCAAACTCGCTGAACAGTTTGTAGCCAATGCATGAGATAACAGTCCGGGTGTCCATGTTCACCACATTGCTGTGGCGCATCAGCAATTTAATTTGGGCGAGTGTCAACCACACAAAGTCTTCCTGCACTGTAATCTCTTCATCCACTTTTACAATCAGGTTGCGGTTTCTTTTTTGCAAAAAACGAGCTCCTTGTTCTGATTGAAGTTGGTCGAATAGTACGTTGGCAGGGCTTGCATTTTTGAAATGCTCCAGATAGGCAGGTTGCTTGCCGCCATGCACTTGCGTGTAGTTGCTTTTGGTGGCTTGCAGGGTTGGCGAAAGCTGCACGTTATTGATATTGCCCGGCTCAATTTTTGCCTGCAACAAAAAATAGAGAACCCCATCAAACTCTTTTACCAAAATGCCGAGGTAGCCAATTTCGGGCTGATTGATGATGGGCTGCTGCCACGATGGTACCAGCCCCCAGTTGGTTTGCACATCAATACCATCAATGGAAAAGAAACGACCTGATACATGCCGGAGGCTTGACTTGTCTTCATCAAACTGCCAGCCTTGTAATTGGTTGAAAGCAATTTGTTCTACCGTAACCGTTACCTCATTATTGCGTTGTTGTAACCAGGCCACTACTTCTGATGTGGAGATGAAAGGATTGCTCTCGGTAAAGGCCGACCGGAGTAATTGAATCGAAACGTCGTGTTGTAAAACAGCAAAACTGTTGGTAAAACCCATGAGTGCAAGTTTGAATAAAGCTATGGATGCTGCGCAAATGTTACTTTGAAAATGACATCCGTGCGGCAGTCAAATATAGTTGCGGCAGTTGCATCATTTTCCTTTCTTTTTTAAAAACACATCGTAATGGGTAAGTACGTTGTAATAACGGGTCGATTGCGGCTCGTTGCCAGCTACATCAACCGTTTCATGAAAAATACAGGAGAGTACAGATTGGTCGTACCGGTGGTTTAGCCTTGAGCATCCGTCCGGGGCTATTATTTGCTGATCCAGTGCCAGGCGCATCCATTTTTCCACCATGCTCATAGCAAGCGGACTGCTGAAAGAAAACGACCAGTAGCAACCATTGAGTACCGTTTTATTTACCAACTTATGTTGGTCAAAATGTTGCACTGTTGCCGGGTGAGTCCAATCCAACACTTTGCCAGATGTATAGGGGAAATAATAACCGTATTTGTGCAGGTAGAAACGGGCTACAGTGAATTTTCCAATCACAAAATTCCTGGCATCGAGGTAAGTAATGTCGCACTGCAGGCTATGCAAGGCATCGTGTACCAACGCCACCTTCCAGGCATAGCTGCCGTACGGAAATAATTGAAGGTTGAAATGTGCGGGGTATTTACTGAAGTCAAAATATTTGACAGTTACTTGCGGAATTTGTTCCAGCATTTTGATTTGTGCTGCGTCCAGTCCGATATCATAAATTAAAATGGGTTCGGTTTCGTACCGGCGTATGGATAATACCAAACGATGTAACGACTCAAAATACGGAGCACTGGCTGCGGTTACAAAAACATGTTTAGTAGTACTGGAGGGAGTAAGAATTTTTTTGAAGATAAATGACAGGTTGAATAACCTGCACCTGAGTTTTCTTATGAGTAAAGATTGTTTGAGTTGCTTCATGTAAGGAACGCATTCATTTTGCGCAAGGTAATATTAATGCATGGTGTACATCCGGGGAAGTTGAATGGCTAATGATGTAACCCGGTATCTTTGAACGGTTAGCTCAAGTCCATGATTCAGGTATTCTGCACCGCACCAACTATTTCTTCTGCCGGCAAATATTATCTATTTCCGTTGTTAGAGCCGTTTTTACAACCAGCCACCATTGCTACAGATGTAGCTAAAACGGTGAATCCGCAGTGGAAAAAGCATTATGCCATTACAGCAGATGCTGCTACTGCCGATGTTTTTATTTTACCCATGGATATTGCCTGGTATTTACACACGGGGCAGCGACAGTTAGTAGAGGAATTCATTGCAACAGCCAAGCAATGGCAAAAGCCTTGCTGGATATTTTCTGGCGGCGATTATGGCATTACGTGGCCCGATCAGTATGTGCAAATCTTGCGCCTGTCTGGTACGAGGTCGGGCAACAAAGGCAACCAGTTTGTGATGCCGCCGTTTATGCCAGACCCTCTCTGCTACGCCGTTGAAAGTGATATCAAACTATTGGATTTACCTTCAAAACCTACCGTAGGTTTTTGTGGGCAGGCAAATGGAAGCCAGTTGGCCCGGTTAAAGGATTACGTACGTGCTGCTGTAAAATGGATAAAGCAACTGCAAGGAAATTATCTATACGATTTGCAGCCATTTACTTCAACCACTTATCAACGGTATCAGGTATTGCAAACATTACAACAGGAGCAGTTGGTAAATGCCAACTTTTTATTGTTTGACCAATACAAAGGAGGTGCGAGTAGTGAGGAGCAACAAGTACAATCCCGACTCCGATATTATCAAAACATCAGCAATAATGCCTACACACTTTGCATCAGAGGAGCTGGTAATTTTTCTGTACGGTTTTATGATTGTTTGGCCAGTGGCAGAATTCCTGTGTTGATTGATACCGACAGTATGCTGCCATTGGAAAACTTGATTGATTGGAATGCGCATATACTTAAGGTGCCAGCACATAAAATGACTGAAGCTGCCCGGCTATTAATTGCTTTTCATCAGTCTTTTTCATTGGCTCAATGGCCGCAGTTACAATTGGCCAATAGACAACTTTGGCAAGAGAAGCTAACCTATGACGGCTTCTTTGCGCATTTTCATTTGTTGCCACCCAATCAAAGCTTTGCCCATTTGTATGCATAAAAAAAGCCTCTCTTTCGAGAGGCCCCGGGGACATGTTTCTGAAGCAAACCCCAAATAAGTTTATTTTTTGGTAGGACGTTATTGCATGTTCATTCCTTCGCTCATGCCTTCCATTTCGCCCTTCATGTTTTTACGCTTGAAGAGGCTGGCGTCCATTTTGCCAAAACGCCAGTTGAACTGCAGGCGCAAAATTTGCGGGTCGCGGCGGCGGGTAAGGTTTTGCACAAAAAAGGCGCTGCTGGTAGTGGCATCATAAATACGGGTACGGAAAATGTCATTCATGCTGAGGGTAAGTGAGCCAGCGTAGCCCTGTCCGTTTTTGTTTTTAATAATGTCGCGGCGAATGCTGAAATCGGCACCATAGTTCGGGTTTACAAAACCGTTACTACCAGCGGCCTGGCTGCCGCCGCCCATGGGGCCACCACCCATAAATCCACGGCCTCCGCCTACGGGCAGTACCGTTTTACTTTGGTATTCGGCATTCATTTGCAACGTCCACTGGTTGCTTTTGCCAATGCGTTGGGTCAGCGTTATTTTACCAAAAAAGCTGGCCTGGCTGTTGTTCAGGTTCTGCTGAATGTTTTCGCTGTTGATGCTGGCGTTGTAAAAATTCAGGTTGGTAGTAGTTTCAAATTTCTTGGTGAATTTGTTGGTACTTGTTATTTCTAAACCGTAAGTCTGAGAGTTGTTTGCATTAATCCAGGTGTTGTAAATGGCACTGTCTTTACTTACCTGATTCAGGTCTTTGTACTGAAAGCGGGTAAGTAAGCCTGTGGTGTACTTGTAGTAAGTACTTACCAGCAAAGTGTGGTTGTTGTTGAACTGCTGGCTAAAGTTTGCCTCAAGGCTGTTGGTAAATTCGGGCGACAAATTAGCATTACCCACACTCAGGTTCAGCGGGTCGGTAAAGTCGATAAAGGGCATCAACTGGAAAAAGCTTGGTCTGTTGATACGGCGGGTATAGTTCATCTGAATGTCGCTTCTTTCGGTAAGCTTGTAGCTCAGGAAGGCAGAAGGAAAAAGCGAAATCGGGAACTTAACATTGAAGCCAGAATCAAGCGATACCAGCTTGCCATCATAGTTGCTGCTTTCTGCACGAAGGCCAAGGTTGTAGCCCAGCTTTCCTTCTTTGCCTACTTTGCCGGTAAAGGTTACATAGCCTGCAAACACACGGTCGGTAAATTCATAGTCGTTGCTAACCGCTGGCAGCAATACAAATCCGTTGGTATTGTAGTTAAAAATGAAGTTGTTGTTATCAGCACTGAAGTTGCGTAGCTGTGCACGAAGGCCCGATTCAAATTTTACATTGTTCGACAGCTTATTCGTGTAGTCTGTTTGTGCCACTATAAAGGTGCTGGTAGTACCGCTTTCTGTACGCTGCAGGGCAGGGTTGCCTTTGGGGTTGCTGTTGGCATCCAGCAGCTGATTATCAAACAGCGATGCACCGTCGCTTTTCATGCTATTGAAGTTTACATCGGCCGTCCACTCGTGGCCGGGTTTGGCAAACAGGTGTTTGAAACTCAATGAGCTACCTATGTTGCGGAAGTTACGGTCGCTTTCGGTTAGGCGGCGGGTGGTAGAGCTGGTAGGCGGCGCATACAATGTATCGTATTTAATGTAGTTCGACTCTTCGCTATCGAAACTGCCATTTACAATGTTTGTAGAAAGGGTAAGGGTGTTTCTGTTATCAATAAAAAAATCGGCACCGGCACGGCCGAAAGCAAAAAAGCCACGGTTGCTGCTGTTTACATCTTGTGCAATGGCATAGGCAGGCAGGTTACCCGTTGGTGCGTAATCGGTAGCAATATCGCTCCAGCCAAGGCTTTTGCGCATGCTAAAGTTGCCCGAAGCAAACAGGTTTACCTTTTGCTGGCGAACGTTGATATCGCCACCAAGGTTTGGCCTGAAACGGCTGTCTATGCCTGCTCTTACCGAACCATTGTAACCGCTTTTTTTGTTCTTTTTCAATACCACATTTATAATGGCTGCAGTACCACCCGAAGCATCATACTTTGCCGATGGGTTGGTAATCAGTTCTACACTTTGAATATCATCCGCAGGTATTTGGTCCAACGAAAGGGTAGTAGGTCGGCCATCAATAAACAATGTAGGCGAAGCATTACGAACAGATACATTACCATCAATATCCACGTTTACCGATGGAATCTGACGCATAATGTCAATAGCAGAGGAGCCAGAAGCAGACAGGCTTTTATCTACGTTGAATATTTTACGATCGATGCCCATTTGCATCATGGGGCGGTTGGCGGTTACGGTTACGTTTTCCAGCATTTTGGCATCGGGCTTCAGCATAAAATTGCCGAGGTCTTTATCGGCCATGCTGGCCATTTGGCTCATATCGCCACCAAATGCTTTGCGCAGCACTTCCATCATGTTGGGCTGTGCAGCGGGCTTGCCATCGGCTGCCGGCTGGTTCATACTGGCAAATGCCTGCATCAGCTTTTGCTGCACTTCGGCAGAAAGGAAGGATACTTTTTGCTCCAGTGTAACATAGCCAATAGCCGAAATGCGGATGCGGTAATCGCCCATAATGGGTACATTTTCCAACGAAAAATCGCCGTTGGCAGGTGTGAGCATACCACTAATAATGGTGTCTTTCCGTTGCTTTTTTACCATATCAAACTTGCTGCTGACCAGCTGTACCGATACGGCATCGAGTGGTTTTCCACTGGTGCTGTCGAGTATTTTGCCATACAAGCGGCCAGTTTGGCCGGCACCCATACTCATGCCGCCGGTACCCATGCGGGCACCACCAGGCTGGGCTACAGCCATGCTTACGGTGAAAAGAAAGGAAACAAAGAAGAGTGTAAATGAACGTTTCATAAAATGGAAGCTGATTCCGGTTAATTGTTCTGAAAAGGTAATTGTCATGCTTTTGTCATACTGTGGAAGCATTGTATGACAAAAATGTGACAGGAAGGTTTGACGGCACACGCCCGTTAACCCCTCGATACAAGTGTTAAGAAATGGATAAATGGAGATTAGGCTGTAAAAACGGTGATAGCCACCTGCAGCAAACCGATGAGAAAACCCAGCACACCGCCGAGTATTTCTACAAAACGAAACTCCTTGGCCATGATTTGCATCAAAATAGACTCCAGTTTGTCTGAAGAAAAACCGGCTACTTTTTCTGTTACTATTTTTTCAAGGTCCAGCTGCTGCTTTAGTTCGCCGGCGTATTCTTTCATTAGCGATGGAAAAAGCGTGGTGAGCTCTTCCATAAACACCGTTTTGAGTTTGGTGATGGTTTTATCGCCAATAAACATGCTGATCATGGGCATTTCGGCCGATAGCTTTTCCCGGAGAAAATGATCTACATGGCTTTCAATCATGGGGCGGAGCTTGTCCAGATTTTCGGGGCTGCTGATGGTATTGGCAATTTCATCAAACGAGAGTAGCTCCTCACTTACCAGTTTGCCCAGCTTTTGAGCAAACTGTATTTGTCTTTTTGGAAAAATGCCCTGTATGGTGATACCCAGTATTTTTTTGGGCTGCCGCGGATGAAACAGCATTTTAATAGCTACCCAGTTAGTAAACCAACCAATAAAGGCAGAAATAACCGGTATCAGTAACAGCCAAATATTCATGGATAGTGCATTTACAAACAAAACCTCCTGACAAGCAGGAGGTTTGTGTTGATGTTGAAAGAGGGAGAATGATGGGTCTCGAACCCACGGCCTTCAGTGCCACAAACTGACGCTCTAACCTACTGAGCTACACTCTCCGTTTTTTCGGAGCGCAAAAATAGGGAAATCAGGTTTGCAGAAAAAAAATGGGCACACATTTTTTGAACGGGATAGAACTGACGGTACTTTTTTTCCCATTCAAAGGGTTGGTAAAAAAGCTTTCGGGGTTTGTTAATTTCAACTATCGGCGGCATATCATTGTAGTTTATTGCTAGGTTTGAAACTCATGCAGAAAATAGGACAATTTATGATGAATAAAAGAGTGTGGCCTTTTTTGGTGCCGGCTATTGCATTGTTGGTTTTTATTGGTGCCAAAAGCTGGGGCAATGGCAAAACCAGTGAGCCGGGTGGTAAGTATGAAAAAATTCTCACCATTGTGGGTGATTATCTGGAGCAGGCCCATTTTAGCCCCAAGCGCCTCGACGATAATTTTTCAAAAGCGGTTTTCAAAACCTACCTCAACAGCATTGATCCTGACAGAACCATTTTGCTGCAAAGCGATATAAAGGAGCTGGCGAAATACGAACTCAGCATCGACGATGAATTAAAGTCGGGCAAAATGGAGTTTATACCGGCCGTTGATGCCATTTTCAACAAGCGGTTGGCCGAGTCGATGGGTATTTATAAGTCGGTGCTAAACAAACCTTTCGATTTTATGGTAAAGGAGAGTGTGCAACTCGATATGGAAGATGCACCCTTTGCTACCAACGATGCGCAGCGCCGCGAAAACTGGCGCAAACGCTTGAAGTATATGACGCTGGAGCGATACGCTGATGCTCTTGAAAACCGTGAAAAAAACAAAGGCCTAAAAGAATTCGTTGTAAAAGAAGACACTACACTGGAGCGGGAAAGCCGCGAAAGAGTGCTGAAAATTTGGGACCGCACTTACGACCGGTTAAAAAACAAATTCACCCTCGACGAAAAATTCAATCAATACATCAACACGATTGCGGAAACCATGGATCCGCATACCCAGTTTTTTCCACCTATCGAAAAAAGAGCATTTGACGAAGCCATGAGTGGCGAGTTTTTTGGAATAGGTGCCCAACTGAGTGAGCAAGACGGTGCTATAAAAATTGTAAGCGTTGTTACCGGTAGCCCCGCCTGGAAGAGTGGCGAAATACAGGTAAATGATGTGATATTGAAAGTAGCTCAGGGTGCTGCCGAACCAGTTGATATCACTGGCTTTGAAACCACCGACGCCGTTAAACTGATTCGTGGTCAAAAGGGTACGGAAGTTCGACTGACTATGAAAAAAACGGATGGTTCGGTTAAAGTGGTATCGCTTATTCGTGACCGCATTGTGCAGGAAGAAACCTTTGCCCGCAGTGCTATTGTAAAAGGCACCAATAAAATCGGGTACATATTTCTGCCTGAGTTTTATGCCAATTTTGATGACCCCAACGGAGCCCGCTGTGCCCGTGACGTGGCCAATGAAATAAAGAAACTGAAGGAAGAAAACGTAGATGGTATTGTGATGGACCTGCGCTACAACGGTGGTGGTAGCCTGCAAGATGTGATTCAAATGGTGGGCCTGTTTATAGAAGATGGTCCCGTGGTTCAGGTTAAAGACAGAGACGGCGATGCCAGCGTGTACCGCGATAAAGACAAAGGCATATTGTACAATGGTCCGTTGGCGGTAATGATTAATGAGTTCAGCGCATCGGCATCCGAAATTTTTGCAGCTGCTATTCAGGATTATGGCCGTGGTATTGTGGTGGGCACCCCCAGCTATGGCAAGGGTACAGTGCAGCGCAATGTAGGCCTCGACCGCAACACTGGGTTCTTTATGCCGGCATCTGAGTTGGGTACTTTAAAGCTCACATTGCAAAAGTTTTATCGCATTAATGGCGGTTCTACACAGTTGAATGGCGTAACGCCAGACATTATTATGCCCGATAATTTTGAGTTTACCAAATCACGGGAAAAACATAGCCCCAATGCCCTTGCTTACGATGAAATTCCCCGTGCCGCCTACACCAACTGGCCCGCCGGTGTAGATATAGCCCAGGTTAAAACAACTTACCAGGAAAAGCTGTTGGAAAACGAAGCCTTCCGCCTGATACGTACCAATGCAGAGTGGCTGAGTAAGGTAAACGAAGAGTCGGTGAGCCTGTACCTGCCAGAGTACCAGCAGTTGCAAAAGCAAATACGCACCACTGTAAAACAAAACGAGAGCCTCCAAACCCTGGAGCAGCCCATGGATGTAGCCTTCATGACGGCCGATCAGGAGCGTATCAACAAAATGGACAAAGACAAAAGCGAACGCTTTATGCTCTGGCTCAAGGGTTTGAAAACCGACCGCTACCTGTTTGAAACATCTCGGGTAATGGATGATATGATTATGAAAGGCAAAACAGCCGCCAAATAATTTGGAGCAGCTGGTTAATCAAAGAAACGCTGCCATTTATCATACACTAAAATCCCACAACAGAACAGCAAGAAAATTGCTAAAAGTTTGATAATCAATCGGGGGCCACTCACACAGGTGGCCCCCGATAGTTTATCCACGGTACTCGATCCACTCTTGGCTAAGAATGTTTTTTAGATACATTTGCACACATTTCAGCAAGCATTACATGACACAAATTTCACGACACCCTGATAAATTTTTTCTGCTGATCTTCAGCCTTGTATTCATCGCTATTGCAAATACAAGCTGCAAAACAAGCAACATTAATGTGTTAGGCACATATCTCGATACAACCCGTACAGTTGAATTAAGCAAGTATCCGTTTTCTTATGCCGAGCCAGTTATCAAAAAGTTTGATTTAGTAAGGGTAAAATTTGCCGGTAGCAGTAAAGAAGTAATGGAATTGCTGAACGGTAATGCTGGTATACAGTTAGAAACAGTAACCAAAACTCCAGAGGGAAGTGAGCAAATTGGCCAACAGGTGGACCCGCAGGGTTTTTTAAGTTATCCTTTAATCGGAAAAGTTAAAGCGGAAGGTCTTACCAAAGAACAACTCCGATTGAAATTGCTGGAGTTGGTAGCGCCAATACTAAAGGAAGCCTACATCATGGTAGACTTACCCAAAAGAGGAGTGAGTATGTTGGGTGAAGTAAAATCGCCTGCTTCAGTTTTACTGATCCGCGAACGAACCAATCTGCTGGAAGCTTTGACACAGGTAGGTTCTGTTACAGAATTTGCTGATTTGGCAAACGTAAAGGTATACAGAGAAAACCCTGATGGGTCGAGGCTTTTAGGACACCTTAACCTAACTGATACTTCTTTTCTTTCGTCCCCGTTTTTTTATCCCTTGCCAGACGACGTGGTATATGTACCGGCAGTAAAGCAAAAAAATGTGAAGTACTTTGGCCAAACTTATGCACCTCTGGCAACCATCATTTTGGCTATTTCCACGTTGTTAATCACCGTTTTGAAGTAATAGAACGAAAGAACACATCCGCACTACCTTATGGCAAAACAATCCCAGATAGCACAGGCCAAAATAGACTTAGGAAATCAGGAATCAAGCAAGTTTGATGTATTGAAATTGGCTGCAAAAGCCGTATCCATACTTCCGTGGTACATCATCTCTGTCATTTTGTGCTTGTTGGCAGCATACGTTTATTTAGAATTTGCCACACCAGTATACAACGCCTATTCTGTAGTAATGATTAGAGACAGAAGGGTAGCTGGCGAAGAGCAAAAGTTGCTAAGCTCATTGAATTTGGGCCCTACTGACCGTAGCATTGAAAACGAACAAGACGTGCTAAAGTCATTAACCCTTATGACAAGGGTAGTAGACTCTCTCAATTTGGATCTGCAGTTTTTTGTGGAAGGAAGGATCCGGAAAATTACTCTGTATGGAAAAACAAGCCCTTTTATTGTAGAATACTACAAGCCTGGCAATCATGAAGAGGAAGCGGTTTTTTTGGGAGAAAAGAAAATTAAGGTAAACAACGAGGGGTATGCAATAGAAGGAGAAGGTGGTAACTTCGTAAGTTTTCGATACCACGATACGGTTTCGTTTGAAGGCCACAGGTTGAGTTTAAGAAAAAATCCGGGCTACAGGGTAAACCCTAACAACACAGTATTCATTTCTTTCCTTGAAAGAACTTCAATGGCCGATGGTTTGCGGAATGCTCTTCAAATGGCACCCACACACGAGTTTGGTGGGGTATTGGAGCTGTCAATGAATGATATCATTGCCCAAAGAGCACAAGATATTCTGAACGTGTTGGTGATTAAATATATTCAGGCTGGGCTGGAAGATAAAAACACACAGGGTAGAAATTCAATACGGTTTCTCAATGAGCGTTTAGCACTTATAGGTGAGGAATTGAATGGTGCTAAAAATAAAGTGGCAGAGTTCAGGTCCAAAAACTTAATCAGCGCAGATGCATCCGATAACATTAAAGAAATAATATCCCGCTCATCTGGTTTAATGCAAGCGGAGGCTGCAGTAAATACCGAACTAGAGGTTGTCAATGGGGTGTACAATTACATTGCCAATATTAAAAACTTGTTCGAACTGGTTCCTTCATCGGTAGGTATTCCAGATGCCTCTTTTGTGGAGCTGATTTCAAATCACAACGGACTTATCAGAGAACGTATCTCAAAGTTGCAGGTAGGAACAGCACAGGATCCTTTTGTAAAGTCAATCGAATCTTCCATCATGGCTTCGAGGGATAATTTGCTAACCAACTTGAAAAATTATAAGCAAGCCATTCAAACCCGCTTGAATGCAGCCCGGAAGTCGATGATGGCAAATGAATCCGAAGCTGCTAATCTTCCATTAAAAGAGCTGCAACTCTTTAATCTGGAAAAGGAAGCAAGGGTTAAAGACGAAATCACCAACTTCCTGCTACAAAAACGAGAAGAAGCAGAACTAAGCGTTGCATCAAACACCAGTGATGCACGGGTACTTGATCCTGCACTCAATCAGGGTCAGGTTAAGCCAGTGCGTTCTCAAATTATTCTGTTCTCCATACTCATCGGATTAATTGTACCGACAATACTGCTCATCATTTTTGAAATTTTCAATAATACCATTGGCGACCGGGCAGAAATTGAAGCTGCAACAAGTGTACCTATCATTGGCGAAATCGTTTACAAACAGTCAGATGACCCGCTGGTGGTAACACCTAAAAGCCGTTCAGCTATTTCAGAGCAGTTCAGGCTTGTTCGAACAAACCTAAAGTATTTGTCTGTAGACAGCCCAATTAAATGTGTAACGTCTACTTCGTTTATGAGTGGTGAGGGTAAGTCCTTTTTCTCTATCAATTTGGCCGCAGCGGTGTCATTGGTAAAAGAGAGAGTACTCTTAATTGAACTAGACTTACGTAAGCCAAGGGTGAGCCGGTATTTGGGCTTCGATAACAAAGTTGGTTTAAGTAATTACCTGATTGGTTCTGAAACAGACCTGAGCAAGGCCATATTAAAAGTGCCCGGGTACAATAACTTTGATATGCTGCCATCGGGCCCTACACCCCCTAATCCATCCGAACTTATTTTAAGCAAGAAGATGGAAGAAGCGATGGAATGGATTCAGGCTAATTATGATTTCGTCATCATCGATACTTCTCCCATAGGTCTTGTTACTGATGCATTGCTATTAGACAAATTTTCAGACTTCACGTTCTTTATCATTCGTCATAAATACACTTACCGTTCTACACTCTCCTTCATCGAAAAGATTTATGAAGAGCAGAAGTTTAAGAACTTAGGCATCGTTGTTAACGGCATTAAAACCGGCGCTGGCGAAAACTATGGCTACGGTTATGGCTATGGCTATGGCTACGGCTACGGTTATGGTTATGGTCACTATGGAAATAGTAAAAACAGTTCTGGGTATTATATGGAAGAAGAACGGAAGAAAGGATTGCTAGCCAGAATACTCGGAATATTCGGTTTATAAAATATAATCAGGTCCGCAAAATAGTAGCAATTAATTTAACTGTGTATCGGTGTATTACTGATAGATGGATGCGGTATTGCGAATAACAAATCTGTGATGTAAAGTATTATGGAGCAGTCTGCGTCAAAATCATCCATGCAGGTATTGTTCGGCGCATTCGTAGGAAAGATTATCAATTATCTTTCTCTGTTGCTCGTCACACCAGTATTGGGCCCCGAAGGATTTGGCCAACTGCTGGTGGTCGGTATTATACTAGCCATTTTTACAGTTGTTATAGACGTAGGTTTTGAAAACTACTACATCGTTCGGGTGAAACTAAATGGACCCGATCAATCCTCTCCGGAAGAAATTGCACTCATTGAAAACATTGTTTTCAAAATAAGACTGTATTCAAATCTGGTGTTGTTTACTCTGCAGGTGGGTATTTCTTACTTGGGGAAAGGACATCTGTTTGATGCACCCATTGATATTTACCTGCGTATTCTTTCCCTCAATTATCTCATTGCCATATTTGGGAAAATCAATGAAGTACGATTGAAAAAGCGCTTGATGTTTGGTGTTATTACAAATGCCAAAGTATCTGGCGATATTGTTGGGGCTATTGCAAAAGTAGGTTTGGTGTATGCCGGCATGGGACTGGTAGGTTGGGCTACAGGTCTTATCGTTGCCAACTTTATCAGCACTATTTTTCTTACGCTTTCTGGTCATTATAAACCCAAGTTGGTAGCCATTCCTGATAAATGGAAAAAAGAAGTGTTTTGGTTTGCCAAGCATTCTTGGTTCAATGGCTTAGGAGGCTATCTGTACAATCAGGTAAGTAGTATTATCATTAAAAGTTTTTTCCCGCTGCATCAGGTGGGGTTGGTTTACTTCAGCTACAGTAATAGCATAGAAATACAGTCTGGTATCTTGTCATCACAAATGAATGTGCTGCTTCCTTACTATGCAAATTTTCAACATGACCCTAAAAGGGTGAGAGCCGGTATCAATAAGTATATAGAAGGCGCATTGCTGGTAATGGGCTTTCCCATTATAATAGGCATGGTTTTCTCCTATGAAATTTTGACAATTGCTTTTGGTGATCAGTGGATTGAAGCAGCTCCTATATTTTCACTCTATTGCATTTATGCACTTGTTCGAATTATATTCTCCCCCGCATTAAGTATTCTTACCGCACTTCGCAAAATGAAAGAAAGCACCATCATTACTTATTTCAGCTTTGCGGTGGTAAGTCTTTCATTACTCGCTGTTTCATATTTCTTAAATGAAATATTCTGGTATGCTTTCGTGTTTGTATTTGCTTCTTTATTGGTGGAAGGATTGAAAGCATTATGGGGTTTGTCTTTTCTTAAAATTCAACTGTTGGAAATATTACAGGACTGTAAAAAAACGCTGACTATTTTAGCGATCGTTCTTCTGTCAGCTGTTGCCATCAAATTTTCAGGGTTTGTAGTATCTGTAGTTACACTGGTGGCAGTGGTGGTTGTATTGGGTTTGCTTTTTTTAGCAGCTACCTGGAAGTACAATAAAGTGGCGCTTACTGTGATAACAGATAAGCTGCCAATGCTAAAGCAGAAGTTCCGTATTAAGCGGTAATAAATTTTAGGTGGCATTTTGTACCGCCTTCCACCATGCAGCACATTTATTGGCCATAAATATTTCTGTTGACTCCATCGATTCTTTTGTAGCACCAGCAATATGAGGAGTAACGATTACTTTGAAACCTTCATTTGCTGCCTTTATAAGGGGATTGTTTTTTAAAAGTGCTGTATCGAGATATTCTGTACTTAGAACATCCGTTGCGATGCCGGCTATTTGGTGCGTTTTTATGGCAGCAGCTATTGCCTCCTCATTCCATACATTTGCCCGTGATGTATTTATCCAAAGTGCATTGGGCTTGCTCAGTTCAATTAAAGGTGCCGAAATGAAACCGGTGTTTCCTTCTGCTGGAATATGAATGGAAATGATATCTGATTGACGAATCAGCATTTCTACTGATTGTTGCATGATAGCATTGTCAATTGTTTCCTCCGCAGTGTCGTAAGCCAACACATTCATGCCGAAAGCTTGTGCAAACCTGGCTACTTGTTTCCCAACTCTGCCCGCACCAATAATGCCGATGGTTTTGCCTTGCAGATTATGCCCAATAAAAAGGTTACGGTTCCATTGTCCTTGTTGCGTGGTATGATTACTGGCAGTAACCGTATTTCTGCTGAGTGCCAGCAACAAACTCCATGTAAACTCCGCTGTAGAAGGGATGCTACTCAAATATGCTTGCTCATTTTTTAGGGATAATATGCTGATGTGTTTAGCCTCATAAGCGGCCATGTCAATATGTGTGAGGCCTGTTGTCGGGGTTACAATACATCTTAAACGAGGTAGCTGTTGCAACAATGCGGCACTCCAATATATTCCCAGCCGAACCACAACAATCTCCACATCCTTTAAATCAGCAGTTGAAGATTCCATTTGCTCGATATTGTTGAGAAGCGAGACTTCGCCAAATGATTCATACATCGCTATGGCTTCGCTGGAGTAATTGCCGGGCTCTGTAATTAAAATACGTGGTTTCAATACTACAAATTAAGTGCATTAAAGATAGCATGGAAGACAGGGAAATGAATCAGGAAACTTGATTGTAGCAGTAATTCAATTCGTAATTACATTGCAGGTATGAAGGTGGTTATGTATCATTATGTAAAACCGGCAGCCAACGCTCCTTCAGCGTTGCATTGGGTAACGCTGGAGCATTTCAGGCATCAATTGGATAGCATGTCGTCCACCGGAAATATCATCCACCCCAAAGAGTTGCTAAACAAAGATTTTGAACCTCGTCCAAACGACTTTCTGTTGACTTTTGATGATGCATTGTCAGATCATTATCACTTTGTTTTTCCCGAATTGACGAAGCGAAATGTAAGTGCACTTTTTTTTGTGAACGGTCTACAGTATAAGCAAAAACGATTATTGAATGTACACCGCTTACACTACTTATTGCATCATCATTTTTCCGATCAATTGCTGACGGCATTTTCCGAAACAATTGATTTTTTCAAGGGAGATGTTCAGTTGGCTGCAACGTTCGGCAATGAACTTTATGCCAATATGGAGGAGCGAGACTCACTTGTAGCAGCAATCAAAAAACTCATCAATTTTCATGTAGACCCCATTTTGCAGAATGAGATTGCAGGCGATCTGTTTGGTCGGTTTGCGGGTAATGAAAACGAGCCGATGATTGTCCGTGAATGGTATTTGTCCGAACAACAGATTGCAGCAATGGCTGCTTCCAATATGGTGTTCGGGGCACATGGTTTTTCTCATTATGTGTTGAGTAATTTTTCAGCTGCAGAGCAGGAGAGTGATATATTGAAATCGGTCCATTTTGTAGCAGAAGCAACGAATCAGCCAGTGTCATTCTTTTGTTACCCGTATGGCTATGCTTCTTCTTTTAATGACACAACAATTGCTTGTTTGAAGAATGCCGGTATTCAATTTGCATTCAGTGTAGAACATCAAGAGGTTGACAAACTAACGTTGTTGAATAGACCGTATGGAATTACACGGTTCGATTGTACCCAATTTTAGCAGCATACAATTACACAACATGTTTACTGTTCATCAGGCAACGCTGCACGACTTCACTAGATTGCAAACATTCTACGCCAGCTATTATCCGGCAGGGCATCCATTGTTTAATGAAGCGTTTTGGCGGTGGATGTATTTGCATGAACCCTATGGCATTTGTTTAATTGCGCAAAATGAGGATGGCGAAATTGTAGGGCATCTCGGTTGTGTACAGGGCGGTGGCAGAACATGGCTGGTAAATATTCTCATTAATAAAAAGTATTCAGGCTTTGGCATGATTGAAATGCTTTTTAATGCTGCCAGAAAACGTGGACCTTTGACCGTAGCTGTAGCAAACGAAGCGGGAGCCGGGTTGCTCCGCAAAAAGGGTTGGACGGAAGCTGAGCCATTGCAAAGATTGATTTGGATTCATCCTTCTCTCCGGCATCAACAAATTGACGATCACTTTTTCAAACCTTACATTATGGATGTTGATTTACCAAAGCCAGCAGGTCATTTTTGGAAGCAACCTCATCTTCATGGCATTCAGTTGGCAGACGGATCGACTGCTGTGCTGGCTGCAAAAACCAGTGGCTTAAGATTGATCGATGTTGTGGATATGCAAACTGTTATCGATTGGGCTATAGCAAATAAAATACGCTGGATGGATTGGGTGGGGAGCAGTCATGATTCTCTTGTGCAGAAGTTGGCCAAGCAAGATTTTACGAACATAACTTCATTTCCGTGGTTTCTCGATCCGGTTGATTTCAATCGTAGCATTCAGTTAAATCTCTTTTCGGAAGAGCCATTGCCGGCAGACTTTTTATTTCACCGAACCTATGCCGATATGACGCGGATAGGCAAAATCATTGCCGCTCAAAGCTGATGTAATTCTATCCACCGGGGAGCCAACACTTCTGCCAGTAAAAAGTCTTTTTCTTTATCAATGTTTACATGCCAGTCCGATGGCATGATGTAAGCAATCTTCTTGGCTGGCATCACTGTTTTTTCTGCAAAAAGAGCCGCTTTTCGAATGGCATAAAAACAACCGTTTCGAATGTATAGTGGCGCAAGCTGCTGCCGATTACCGGTTTCATTTTGTGCAAGAAAATGCTGCATGTCGTGTTGCTCATTTAGCCAATACATGCGTGATGGGTGATGGTCTCCGACTGGCACTACACTGATGACACCATCCTTTTCCGGATGATCAATGAGTAATTGAATGACAGCATCTGCATCGGCACCGGTTCTGAAAGGCGCTGTTGGTTGCAGCAGTAAAATGATATCAAAGGATATTCCTGTTCTGGTTTCGGCATATGCAACAGTCGATTGAATGACAGGTAAAATCGGAGCCTCATCTGTGGCCAATGCAGCTTCTCTCATTTGTACGTGTACAGCATACGGTTGGGCAATGGCTGCAATTGCTTCACTGTCTGTATTGACAACGGTGCAGGTAATTTTTTTGCTGGCAAGACTGGTTTCAATGGCATAACCAATGAGCGGCTTGTGGTGCAATAACCTGCTGTTTTTTCCAGGCACACCCTTCGATCCGCCCCTTGCGGGCACAATGGCCAGTACATTGGGTGTAGGCATAAGCTTGGTTTTAGTAGGCAATTGTTTTATGATGTACCAGTGGTGCTGATGCCAGCAGTGCTGCCATTTTTTTTCCTGCATGACCATCGCCATATATATAGGCAGGCTCTGGCCGTTCAGCAGTAAAGCATGATTTTATAGCAGTTAAAATAGATGTTTCATTATAATCAACATCAATCACATTGGCGCCTCTTTCCCGTCTGAATTGCCGGCTGCCAATGTTGATGACCGGTGTGCCCAAAAAAGAACATTCTCTGATGCCAACGCTGCTATTACCAACCAAACATTTGGCATGATGTAACAAGCGAATGAAATCTTCAGGCTCCATATTTTTGAAAAAATGAACGTGCTCTAATTTATGCACTTCTCTGTAGGAACGAATGCCTGTAGATGTACCATCGGCGCCGGCATCCACATTTGGCCAAAACCAAAAAACGGTACAGTCCAGTTGGGCAATGGCTTTGAGTGTTTCTTCAATGTGTTGGCGACTGGCTTCATATTCATTGGTAACAGGATGTTGCATTACTACCACATAGCCATTGCTATAATCAGGCGTGGCACCAACGCCACCATATCTTGCATAAATATCAGTTGGTGGTGTGGTGTGGGCAATTGCCGCCGCCGCTATGTCAATAGAGGGACAGCCAGTATTGAAAACAGCAGCGGGATTTTCGCCCAATTTTAGCACTCTTTCTCTGGCTTCTTCAGAAGCAACAAAATGAATGTCTGCCAGTTTGGTATTGGCGTGCCGCACTTTTTCATCAATGTTGCCGCTTACTTCGCCACCCTGAATATGCACCAGTGGTATGTTTTGATAGGCTGCAGCAATGCTTACAGCCAGCGTTTCAAATCTGTCGGCTATGCACACTACTGCATCGGGCTGCAGATTGTCAAATACAGTGGCCAGTTCCATTACTGCGAGTCCGGTTGTTTTCGCCATGGAGGTTTTGTTCTCACCCTCGAGCACCATATACACACGGGCATTAATGGTGAATCCATCCTTTTCAATTACTTGAACTGCATTGCCATATCGGTTGAGCAAGGCAGAACCCGCTACTACAAGTTGCAGTTCCAAGTCGGGGTGTTCAACAATGGCGCTAAGTGCTGTTTTGATCCGGCTATAGCTTGGCCTTGCAGTAATAACAACGCATATTTTTCTCGGCAAATTCATAGTGTAAATGTAGGGCTGTATCAACTTGAATGGTCAACATCATCCAGTTGTAAAAAATCACCCGCAGATTTGTTTTGCAGTAATTTTTTGCCCACTATGTTTTGATATTGGTTTGCTGCAACACCCATTCCAGCAGGTTTTTTGGTTTCTAAATCATTTATCGAAAGCAGGCTGCCTTTTTCCAAGGTTTTATTAATGGCAAGGCTACGGCCAAACATTTTTTTTACTTCCTCAAAAGCTGAAGCATCTTCTTTGAGGGTACTTGTTTGCAGGCCTTCATTTACCTGTTGTACCGACTTGGCCAGCCATGCTATTTCATCAATCGTTAAAGAAGAAGTTGCATCGGGACCAAACATGCGTTTGTCAAAAACGGCATGAAACTCTAATAGATCAGCACCGAGAGCTGCTGCTGCAATACAAGCCGCAGGAGTTCCGCTATGATCACTGTAACCAACAGGAATCTGGTATCTGTTTTTCATTTCTTGGATGTACGACAGCCCCCACAATGCAGCCGGTGTAGGGTAGGCTGTTGTGCACTGCAACAGCGAAACATCGGCGTGTCTTTCTTGCAAAAATGAAACCGCGGTGTCTATTTCTTGCCAACTGCTCATGCCGCTGGACAGAAGTATCGGTTTTTGCGTTTGTGCAATCAGCTCTAACAGCAATAAATTATTGATATCGCCAGAGCCAATTTTAAAACGGGAAACTTGTAAGGATGCTAATAGTTCAACCGCGGCAACAGAAAACGGAGTGGCTAAAAATTCCATCCCTTTTTCTTCGGTATGTTGTTTTAGTTCTTTCCACTGCGATAAGCTGAATTCCATCCGCTTCCAGTAATCGTACCTGCTGGCATCCTGCTTTGAAAAAGCTACACGGAAGGGTTCGTGTACACTACTTTCTGCAGCAGCAATATGTACCTGAAACTTCACAGCATGCACACCCGTGTTAGCAAGGGCATCTATGTAGCTGTGTGCTATTCCAATGCTTCCGTCATGGGCTTGTGCAATTTCAGCAATCAGGTATGGCATGGTTCATTATTTTAAAATGAGGAGTACAGTGGTTCTAAAAGCTAATTTATGGTGTAACCGTTGTAGAATTGGCTTGTAGAAAAGCAGCGATTTTCTCTGCACTGTTGGCAATATCGTTTGTAACCCGCTTCTTCCATTCCAATCGGTCTTTGGCTACATCGTTAGCAGCTTGCAAGCATTGTGCAATAGCTTTTGTCCATTGCGATACATCGTCAATGAAAAGTGCTGCATCAATACCGTTCATGGTTTTAAAATGATTTTGTTGGTAGCCGTAAGTGATATCAAAATCGGGACACTTGGGGTGGTTGTACCGAATGTACATTGCTGGTTTATTGGCATGCGCAAAATCAATACCCATTGTTGAGCCCACGTTGATGACAGCACTTGCATGGTCCGTCAGTTGTTGCAGCATGGCACCATCTTCAATGGTTGGATAATTCGACTCCCAATCACGATTGCCCAACCGTTGCCATATTGGGGGGGCCATCACAGCAATGCCCGGATATTTGCTGGCGACAGCATCCAACCGCTTGCTGTGATCATTGGGAGATGGCCGTACCAGAATGATGGGTCTTAGTGATTCATCCATGGCAGCAACTGCTGCACAAATATCTTCCAGATATAAATGATCACTGGGAAAGCTGGGCTCATTGCCAGAAAAGCAAATGGCTTTTCTCTCTTTGGGAAAGCCTAACGAATGGGCAAATGTTTCGTATGAACATTCATTTGTTTTCTGGTAGTAATAGTCAAACTGTGGCGTACCTGTCACATGTACTTGATGAGATTCAATAGAAGGATACAAATGCAAGAGTTCCTGCTGCATATAATTGCTCCACACCAGGTAGTGGTTGGCTTTGTAATTGATACGACTCTTGGGCAGATTGTCCCACGAAAAAATAACAGTCGATGTATTGATGCCGAGTTTATTTGCAGCGGTCATTACATAGCCAGCTTCAATAGAACGTTGGTGCGTACAAAGAATATGCGCCGGCATGTATTGTTGCAGCAACGCCATTGCATTTTTGCCGGATTTGCTTTGCAGCATACTGGCAAAAAGTTGTTGCTCGAGTACCCTGTGTAATAAGGGAAATGCCGCAAGTATTTTCGCCGCCCGGTCCAGCAGTTTCAATGTTCTTTTTTTTCTACCTTTTTGTGTGTACCAAAAAAGCCAGTTGGCACCTATAGATGGATTGTTGAGTTTTTTACTGTTGATGTGCAGCTGAGCAAACATTAGCAGCCTTCTCCAGATGTCGTGTTTTCTGCTTTCCTGCAATTCAGGCAGTGCAATAAAGGTGAATCTTCCCGGATGTTTTGCTTCTATCCAATTCAATATTTCCTGCGGCAGATTGTGCATCAGCAATAGCCGATGATTGGGCAACAACGCAGGAAGTTCGCTATACAGATAATTGCGTACGCCAATGCCATCGGGTACTAAAAAAGCAATGGTTGAAGAGGTAGCTGCTTCCGTACTCATGGCATTTATGCTTTTGAATGTTGCATTTGCTGCAGCAGGAGCGAAGTGTTAATCCACTGCCAAATGTAAAAGCTATTATCGCTATACCCCAATAAATACTGCTGCCAGGTTTGCAATGTACTTTCAGCATTCATCCAACCGGGGTTGCCACTATAACAAAGCCATTGTATATGGGCATCAGCCCATTCTCGGAGTTCATTTTTTAGCCATTCTCTTTGTGGTGTTTGCACCGGGCGTTTTGGCGCCAGTGTAAGTGTATCACCCAACCAATGTTGGGCCAGCTTCCTTAGTTGCCATTTGGTAAGTCCGTTGTTTACTTTGTCTGCATCTTGTAATGCAAATGCCATTTCTACCAGGCGATAGTCGAGCAGCGGCTCTCGAAGCTCTATACTATGTTGCATACTTGCTCTGTCATTAAAGCGTAGCGCCCGGGGGAGTTTTGTATAAAACAGATCACGGTATTGCATGTTTAAAACCCGGTTGAAAAAGGGGGTAGGAATTGCTTCAGCATTGGCAGCATTTACAAATTCATCGTTCAGGCAGTGGCGTTGTGTAGCCAATTGCTTGGTGCCTTGTACCAAAGCATTGCTGTTATTCCAATAATAATCATAACCAGCCCAGGCTTCATCTACACCTTGTCCGTCGAGCAGCACAGGAATATTTCTTTCTTTAGCTGCTTTAAATATCTGTGCGTATGCAATGGTAGGAATACCACCAAATGGTTCATCTTGTTGAGTGGCCATTTGAGTGGCCGATTGCATTACATCATTGGGTGTTAGTAAAATTTTATGGTGCTGAATGCCGGGCATTGTTTGTAACAACGGCTCTACCCAAGGCAGCTCATCGTAAGCGGCATGATTGCTGTAAAATGTAAACGCATGAAGTTGGTTGCGGTCAAGTTGTTGTTGGTGTATGGCAGCCAACAGCAAGGATGAATCCAAACCGCCACTTACTGCTACGCCCACAGGTACATCTGCTCTAAATCGAAGCGCAATAGCATCTTGCAAGAGTTGGCTGTAAGCATTTGCGTCAAAAGATTGTTGGGTGGTGCGAACAGCAGTTTCAAATTTGTACCAACGTGTTGTAGTAAAAGAGTTGCTGGGCAAATGAAAACGACCGGCATAACCACCAGGTAGTTGTGCAATGGGATTCCAAAATGTTTCGGAAGGCATTCCGTAAGTGCCATTGGCCAAATAGCCAGCCCACACTTTGTCATTGGGGCTAATGACAAGGCCCATGCTTTTGAACGCTTTTATTTCTGATGCAAATACAAACTCTTTGCCCTGATGAGTGTAGTAAAAAGGTTTTACACCAAATCTGTCTCTGCATACAAACAGCGTTTGTCCTGAGGTATCCCAAATGGCTATTGAGAACATGCCATTGAGCTGCGGGTAAATGGCATCGCCATAGCGAACAAACAATTCCAGTAAAACTTCCGAATCGCTTTTGGAAACGAGCCGGGTATCACTCAAATACTGCTGTGCCAGCTCCAGGTAATTGTAAATTTCTCCATTATATACCATTACATAGCGGCCACATTTGCTATGCATGGGTTGGTTGCCTAAATCGCTGAGGTCAATGATGGAAAGCCTTCTGTGGCCAAGCCATACTTCACCTTGTTGCCAATTGCCGGCAGCATTGGGGCCGCGGTGTTGCAAAGCATGAAGTGTTGCTGCCGTCACCTCGGCGTTTACTTCTTTACCAATTATGCCTGCAATGCCACACATGCCGAGAATAAGAATTAAACGGTTTGTTGTTCCAGTAATCTTACGATTGATTCTTCTGCAGTAAGGTAAAGCTCGTTGGTAATTACATGCAGGTATTTTTTTCTGCCAGTAGCAATGCTGTCCGGTGCTGTCAATGCTTTTTCTATGGTAGAAAGTAAAGCATCTTCATGCTCCACATACGCTACAGCATCTATGTCTTTCATTACTTTAAAATGGTCTTCATCATGCGTGATATTGTACACAGGCATGCCTTTGTCTCTTGCTTCTTTTGGATGGTAGGATAAATACAAACAAGGTTTGTTTTGCGTAGCGGCATCCAATGCCATGGTGGAAGCGACGTTTATGACTACAGCGCAATGCTGCACAAGGCCTACAATGTTTTCAATGTCGGCTTGTGTAGGCACCGCACTTCCCCAACCTGTACCATTGTTCAACCAAACAGGATCCATTTTTTTAATCCAACTGTATTTGTCGAAAACCCAATCATAGCGGTCTGTAAAATCGGCAGGTGTTCTTCTGAATATTAACGCAGGACGTTTGTCTTCAGGAATAGAGAGGATAGCTTCAGCGCAGTCTCTTAAGAGGTAAGGGTCGTAAGGTGATGTTTTATGATCAGATCCTGTAAATAAAATCAGCGGCCGGTTAACTGGCAATGCCCACTTTTCACAAAAGGAATCTCTGTTGCTACGGTAGTCATCATTGAAGTAAAAACTAAACTGCGGTGTACCGGTGATGAATAATTTTTCTTTCGAAATTTCCGGATAGAAAAGTTGCATCTGATCCAACATGTACTGGCTCCAAAGCATGTACACATCCGAAGGCGTAAAGAGCCTTGCTTTTGCCACATTGTCCCATGAGTAAATCACACAGGTTCGTTTAATGCCTAACCTTCTTGCAGCCTCGTACATGGGAATGTTTACCATGGGCCGTTGGTGCAAACTTATAATCGTGTCTACTTTATAATTGGTAAGTATTTGAGTTTGCGCTGTCACATCAATCATAGATAATCTGGCGGTGTACCATTTCTCCATGGCTTCGATGGAAGAATAAGATTTGGCCGAAACTGAACCGATGAAGGATGCCAGATTATTGATAAGCTTTCTTTTCCAACTGCTGGCATTGGGTGCAGCTGTAAGTATGGTTGGATTGTTGAGTTTTTGCGCAAAGTATTTCAGGCGGGCAAATGTGATGGCATCTCTCAGTAATCTGTTGGTGGTGGATTCATTGTATGCAGGCAGTGTTACCAGACTGGCCTTAGCACCCAGCGGTTCTACTATACTATTCAGCAGCCCTTCATCAAACTGGCTTGATATAAAAACAATTCGATTGGCAGGGTTTTGTAAAAACAATTTGGGAATACGGGTATACAAATAATTCTTAATGCCTACTCCATCCGGAATGATGATGCCTAAAACCATAAATATTTCTCTTTTTCTGCCGGGTTACAAAGGTGTTTATTGTACAAAAGCTTGCCTGGAAAGGGGCAAAGAAACAAAAAGGCCACCATTTGGAGTCGGTGGCCTTTTGCTGTATGTAAAACGAGTTACTTAAAAACTATCCAACATGGTTTTTCTGGCCATGGGGTCTTGCAACGCAATGGTAGGATCTGTGTAGAAAGAATCGTCGCGGAAGTGTGTGGTACTTACTTCTTCAAAAATGCAGCCTTCAGTAGAAGTAAATGCATGACGCATGCCTCTTTCAATCAGCAGAATATCGCCCTTCTTCAGGTGGCGGTCCAACCCATCAATGGTGGCTACCAGGCTACCCGACAAAATATGGAAGGTCTCTTCTTTGCGTTTGTGGTACTGCTCAGGATGTACCTGACCGGGGAATACCACAATGATTTTTTTGCAATACTCACGGTTCACCAGGTTTACAATCAGACAGCCGGTTTCGTGAAATGTTTCCAGACCAAAGTGGTGACTGAGTTCTACAGTCATTGTGTCGCTCAGTACTACGCCGGCTTCCATCATCATGCTTTTCGCAGTATGAATGATTTCACGGATTTTATGGTACGTATCGCGGTTGCAGGTTTCAAACAAACCCTCGTTTGCTGCGTAATCCTTGCTGGCGGTATAGGTGGCACGATAGGCTCCAAACTCGCCACTGGTGAGCTGGCCTTCCGCACATGGCATGGCAAAATAAATGTCGTCGGCAGAAATGGTTTCGCCTTTGCTGATGGGTCTTTTGGCAAACACGCCACGCTTCAGCGACAGCAGTGAACTGGCTTCCGATTCCGTAATGTTTTTTTCGTGACTGCCAAGAATTTCACGGGTGGTTTTAGCAGCTGCAATCCAGTTGTCTACCTGCTCAGGGTTCATGCTGTAATTGTTCAGCGTAATGGTGTCGGTTGGCACACCTACGTGACGTTCATAAATGCAGGCACCTTTAGCAATAGCCACTTTTATTACGTCCAGATTGTCGGGGTCTTCGTGGCCGCTGTAGCCAATGGTTACACCGGGATAGCGCTTAATCAACTTTTCGATGAAATGCAGGTTGAGCGTTTGGTTGGGGCTTGGATAAATGCCCACGCAATGCAGCACAGCAAACTCAGTACCCGCATGGGTTAAAAACGAAACGAGGTTGTCTATCTGTACAGGTGTAAGGCCACCGGTAGAAGTAATAACAGGCTTGCCTGCTTTGCTGATTTTTTCCAGCAAAGGCCAATCGTCGGCACTGCAAGAGGCGATTTTGATAATCTCAATGTCGTGCTCTACTATCAGGTCAACACTTCTTTCATCAAACGGTGTACATACAGCGGTAAGACCGTTGGATTTAATGGCTTTTACCAATTCCAAAAACTGTGCATCGTTGAGCTCAGTGCTCAAAAAACGGCTGATGTGTTTGGCCTTAGTGTCGTTGCGAAAATCAGGATGAATAAAGCTGTCGAGGTGACGATACTGCAACTTAACGGCAGCATTGATCTGATATTTTTTGGCAATAGCACCCATGGCTTCAATAATCTTGATGCCATGCTCCACCGAACCTTGGTGGTTGTTTGCCATTTCAAAAATAAACAGGTCATTAAAGTTTGCCATGCTATGGAGTTTTTAAAATTTCAGAAATTCTACAGGGCTAAGCAGCCGGTCATCTACATAATAATCGGCAAAGGGTTTGCCCATTTTCAGTTCATGGTATTTTACACCCCAGCGTTCCATTTGGCTCCGGGTGGTTTCATGCCAGTCGATGCCGGTTTTGGAACCTCTTGCGGTAAACAATACAATGGTGTGTCCGGCATCGTACAGTTCATTCACTTTTTTTATGAATTCAGGATTGCCTTCTGCCAGGCTGTAATCGTTTTTCGGACTTAAAAAAGCAATGACACCGTCAATATCTACCACAAATGTTTTGGCACCATCTTCTTGCCCATGTGCTGCAATATTTTCCAATTGGTGATAATGGTCGATGTCTACAAAATCGGGCATTTCGTAGCCAAGTATATTTTGCCCGGTCATTGAGTTTTTATGCAAAATGGTATTGGTGCGGGCAATATCAATGTTGGCGTTTTGGAGGTATGCTTTGGGTAAAGATTGACGCGGCAGATTATAGGCTTCCGGAAAACGCTCGTCTTCAACCACGGGCTTCATTTTTCCGTCGGCATCTTTAAACCACATTTTAAAAACCGGTTCCGGATTTTCAACCACCGAACGAATAGCATCGGCCTCGGGGTGCTCCAGCAGCAGGTTAATCATTGCGTCAATATCAGCAGCATTTCTTACCGGGCAGGTAGGGCGCAGGTGTACCACCAAATCTGGCGTGTATTGTTCGTGTTCGGCCAGCCAGTGTAAAGCATGTTGAAACACTTCTAAATCGGTACTGTTGTCTTGGGCCAAAGCTGCAGGGCGTAAAAAAGGTACTTCGGCGCCTGCTGTTTTAGCCAGCTCGGCGTAGTAAGCATCATCGGTAGACACAATTACCCGGGTGATAAGTTTCGATTGCCGGGCATGCTCAATGGAATACACCAGCATGGGTTTGCCCTTCAGCGATTGAATGTTTTTGTGTGGAATGGATTTTGAACCACTTCTGGCCGGGATAATGGCAAGTATTTCTGCTTGTGCTGACAATTGCATGTTGGGAAATGGGTGAAGGGACACGCATATTGCATCCTCGCTCCTTTAAAATTTGAGCAAATTAAAGGAGATTTTCGCCAAGCATGACAGGGCAGGAAGGTTTCTTACTCCCCACGCCCCGTCCAAAAGTGGATATTTTGTTGAATAATTTGGCTGATGGAAAATGAAGAAAGGGCTGTTTGTCTTGCTGCACGTCGTATTTCATCGCTTTCAGACGGATGAAGAATCAACCAGTCGACCGCCGCTGCTATAGACGATGGATCATGTGGGTTGCACAACAACCCATTTTGTTTGTCGGAAATGATCTCAGCAGCCGGACCAGTATTGCCACCCACCAGTATTTGGCCGCAAGACATTACTTCCAGCCAGGCCACAGGCATGGCTTCCATATGGCTGGGGTACACGCAGCAAAGTGCTTCGTTGATGATTGCCGGTAGCTGTGCATTGGCTACAATGCCATGAAAATATACCTTACTAATGCCCTGATCTGCTATCATATCCTCCAGCAGTTTTTTGTAGCTGCCGGCATCGGGTGTTTTGGTATCGCTGCCATAGCAATGCAGGCTAAGCCAAGGATGTTTTTTTTGTAAAAAGCCAAACGCTGCTATCAATTGCCGGATGCCCTTTTTTTCTGCCAGCCAACCTACAAATACCAGTTTGGTACGGTTGGTTTCGGGAGGGGAGGCTGGCAAAAAACGATTGCTGTCGACGGGATTGAAAATAACCGTGCAGGGGATATGTGCAGGAATAAAAGGCCTTGTTTGTGCCAGAACAAAGCGGCTTACGCCGGCGATGGCATCAGCTTTGGCAAAGGATCTTTTTTCTTGCCAGGCCTGCCACCATTTGATGCGTTGGTGCAGCTGTTGGCTAAAAAAAAGGTGTCCTCCATGCAGCCGGATGACATAGCGAACACCTTCAATTTTTTGTAAAAAACACAACCCCGACTCTGGCACTTCAACCACATCAATGGGGTGCTCACGGTGCAGCTCTTGCAAAAAATGATTTTGAGACCGGGCGATGCGCCAAAAATTAAAAGCCACAGATTGATGCGGATGAATACGGTATAAGCCAAAAGGCGTTCGTTGTTCCCAGCCCTGCACATTGGCCGAAAACGATAATATGGTTACCCGGTGACCAAGTGCTGTTAGCTCCCGGGCCATAACCTGCAAAAGCACACTTATGCCGCCTACGGGCTGCTGCTGATGCGGAAACTCACCAATAAAACAGATGTGCATGCTTGCGAAGCTAAGCAAGTGCATGAATATTCAACTGCTAATTGGAGCAACAGCAATAAAAGCATAAAAATGTAATTATCAACCTTTTGGGCAAGTTATTCCCCTCGGTTTCTACCCAATAGGGTTTATTGCTATTTTTGGCGCCTACCCAAAAAAGCCTTTCAAAACATGCCAGACAAATCCCGATTTGTATAAAGTCTGGCAGTTTAAAAAAGCAGCAACCAACCATATCAATGACTGACAACAAACAGCACTACAACCGTAATTTTTATCAGGGCCAGTCCAATGGCTCATACATTTCTGCCAAAGCGGTAATAAAAGAATTGCTCACCATTGTTCAACCCAAATCTGTAGTAGATGTGGGCTGTGGCGTGGGCACCTGGTTGGCTGCGTTCAAAGAGTCGTCGCCAGAGGTTACAATACAAGGCTTTGATGGTGATTATGTAAACAAAGAGGCGCTATGGATTGCCCCCGAATTTTTTACACCGGCCAACCTGGAACAACCTTTGGTTACCAACAAACGGTACGATTTGGCCATGTCGCTTGAAGTAGCTGAACACTTGCAAAACAGCAGCTCGGCCACCTTCGTTGCATCACTTGTAAGCCTCTCGGATGTGATTCTTTTTTCAGCGGCTATTCCATGGCAGGGAGGCACCAATCACATCAATGAGCAGCGGCCGGAATTTTGGGCCAATCTGTTTGCTCAGCATGGTTATGTGTGTGCCGATATCATTCGCCAAAGAATCTGGAACGATGAAAGCATTCGTTGGCCCTATCGGCAAAATGCGTTGTTTTTTGTAAAAGCAACCGAGTTGGAAAAGTATCCTTTATTGGCAGCAGGCGCTATTAAAACAGACGCAACATTTTTGTACCGGGTTCACGAAAGAGCATTTCACGAACGAAGCCAAAAAGCCATTTTTCTGAGCAATAACTGGAGCATCATTCGCTACAAACTGTTTCGCATGAAACTGAGTGTGCAACAACTCCTTGGGAAAAAGAAAAAGTAATGGCAGCAAACCGGCTGTTGACAAAGATTCTGTCATGACACCCAAAAAAATTGTTATGCTGTATGCCACCCGGCAGGTTTCCACTCAGGCTACACAATCTGTACCAAGGGTAGTGGCATATCTATACGAAGCATTATTGGCCAGTTCATTTGAGGTGTTTTTGATTACAAGGCCTGGCCAAGAAAATTTTACTACAGATAAAAATCGGTTGCAAATTCCGCATGCCGGCAAATGGAAGCAGCGTTTGTACAAGCTGCTTCGCTTGCACAAAAAAGTGAAGGCTGTAGATGAAACGCTGTTTTATCAGCAAGCCATTCAACAGCTTAATGCACGTGGGCTACACGATGCCATCATGATAACACCAAATACACTTGGTGCCGCAATGCTCGCCAATGCATTTTCGGCCCAGCAGGTTTTTTTCTGGTGTCACAATTTCCCAAAACAGGCTGACGTCTCTCTTTTTTTACAAGCAGTAAGTAAGCCCTTGCATGTAGTGGTACCAACACAGGCTTTGTATCAATTCATCTGGAACCGGCTGCAAGAAAATACACTGCCCTTTTCCTTGCATATCATTCCCAATCATATCAATGCCGAAACTGTTGTGGCAAATGATATTGTGCAGGCACAGGAAAGGTTTACCATTTTTCATGGCGGAGGAACCGCACTCAATAAGGGGTTGCAATTGCTGCTCAACGCTGTAGCTTCTATTGGGGAGCAATGGAAGTATAAAATGGAACTGCGCTATGTGGGCAGCCATCGTCGTGAGTATACGTTGAACGGTGTTCGGGTGGTTGAACTACCCCGTATGAAGCAGCCTGAACTATTGGCAGAAATCGGCAAAGCCGATGTTGGAATTATGAGCAGTGTATGGTTTGAAAATGCGCCGGTACTCTTGCAAGAATATTTACAAGGAGGAACCATTCCTATTGTAAGTAAAAGTGGCGGCATGCCAGATTTGGTAGCAGGTTATCATGCCGCTGTTGTAGCCAACCCCAATGAGTTGCAAGCATGGAAATCACAGATTGAATTCTTTGCGGCAATGCCTGCAGCTGAAAGAATGAATATGCGAAAGCAAAATCAGCAACGCTTTGCAGCACAATATGCAGGGTATAACGAAACGGTAACACAGCAATGGCATGCAGCACTCGCATCCATTGTTATTGAAAATTCTTAATCAAGTTGCATTATCTGTTATGAACAATACATTTCAAGATTTAGTGGTTTCAGAACCCAAGATTGCTGTAGTTGGTCTTGGCTACGTTGGCCTGCCCCTGGCAGTTGAATTCGGTAAAAAATTTCCAACCGTTGGTTTTGATATTGCCGTTGCCCGGATAGAAGAGTTAAGAGCTGGCCACGACAGAACCCTTGAGGTAGAAGCCGAACAATTAGCAGCAAGTTCACAGCTCAGCTTTAGCTGCGAATGGCAAGACTTGGAAAGCTGCAACACATTTATTGTAACTGTACCTACGCCGGTTGACAAGTATAACCGCCCCGATCTTACACCGCTGATTAAAGCCAGCGAAACGGTTGGGAAAGTTTTGCGTAAAGGCGATGTTGTTATATATGAAAGCACCGTGTATCCCGGTGTAACTGAAGAGGAATGCGTACCCATTTTGGAAAAGGTATCCGGACTCACTTTCAATAAAGATTTTTTTGCCGGGTACAGCCCCGAACGCATCAATCCGGGTGATAAGAAACACACGGTTACCAAAATCAGAAAGGTTACATCGGGCTCTACTCCTGAAATAGCCAAATATGTAAATGAACTCTATGCTTCTGTAATTGAGGCGGGCACTTATTTGGCACCAAGCATTAAAGTGGCAGAGGCAGCCAAGGTGATTGAAAATGCCCAACGGGACATCAATATTGCCTTTGTAAATGAGCTGGCTAAAATCTTTAACCTGTTGGGGCTTGATACCACAGAAGTGTTGGAAGCGGCGGGTACCAAATGGAATTTCCTGCCATTCAAACCTGGCTTGGTTGGGGGGCACTGTATTGGTGTTGACCCATACTACCTGGCACAAAAAGCACAAGAGCATGGCTACAACCCCGAAATCATTTTGGCTGGTCGCCGGCTCAACGACGGCATGGGGCAATATGTAGCTACTGAAGTCGTAAAAAAACTGATAGACAAAGATCACCTGATAAAGGGAGCCAACGTGTTGATATTGGGTATTACGTTCAAAGAAAATTGCCCGGATGTACGCAATACCAAAGTGGTGGATGTGTATGAAGGCCTGGCAGCGTTTGGACTGAATACAGTGGTGTACGATCCTTGGGCCGACCCTGCTGAAGTGCAGCATGAATACGGCATTGCTGTAACGAACACGCTGCCACAAGGCCCGTTTAATGCCATCATTTTAGCGGTTGCTCATGCCGAATTTGCAGGGCTCAATCTCGATGTTTTGAAAGGAGAAAATTGCATTGTGTACGACATTAAATCGTTTTTACCCAAGACTGCTGTGAACGCCAGGTTGTAACATTTCTAATCGTCAACTTCATGAAAATTTTAATAACAGGCGGCGCAGGATTTATTGGCAGCAATTTGTGTGGGGCTTTATTGCAACATCCTGCTGTAACGCTGGTTAGGGTGTTCGATAATTTTGCGACTGGCTATCGGGAGAATCTGCAGCCATTTTTGCAGCATCCAAAGTTCGAATTGCTGGAGGGCGACATTCGCCATGCTGCAGATTGTGCGGCAGCAGTAGAAGGCATCGATGCTATTTCACATCAGGCTGCACTGGGTTCTGTGCCTCGTTCCATTGCCGATCCTGTTACTTCGCATGATGTAAACCTCAACGGATTTGTGAACATGCTGCAGGCTGCTAACAAAGCCGGTATCCGTCGTATGGTGTATGCATCTTCATCTTCTGTATATGGCGATTTGCCCGATAGCCCCAAGGTAGAAACAAGAGTGGGCAAAGTCCTGTCTCCTTATGCGGCTACCAAATATGCCAATGAAATTTATGCGCAGGCATGGAGCAAAAGTTATGGCATGCAGTTGGTTGGTTTCCGGTACTTCAATGTATTTGGACCGAACCAAAGTTTTAACGGACCATATGCCGCCGTTATTCCATTGTTCATAAGAGCGGCACTCACCAATACTTCGCCCACCATCAATGGCGATGGAAATATCACCCGTGATTTTACCCCGGTCAAAAATGTGGTGCAAGCCAATATCAACAGCTTGCTATTAGAAAGAACGGAAGGCTTTCATGAAGTATTAAACATTGCTTGTGGCAAAACCACAACGCTCAATGATTTATGGCAAAAAATTTGTCGTATTACCGGAGCTACAGTAGCTGTTACACACGGCCCCAACCGGCCCGGCGATATCATGCAAAGCCTTGCAGATGTGAGCAAAGCCAAACAAACCATTGGGTACACACCCGATGATGATTTGGATGGGCAACTGGCTGAGGCCATTGAGTGGTACCGTTCTATTTTGTAACCGATTGATGAAGCGGGCAAGGCCCAAAAACTGCAGTAGCATGCACATTTGTTTTGTAGGCGAAATAGCCACCCCCACTTTTAAAACCGGCGGCATTGGCACATTTGTGGCCAACCTGAGTGCCGAGTTGGTAAAGCAGGGACATGAGGTGAGCATTGTTTCGTTTCGCAAACAGCAGGCTTCTCTCGAACATGAAACATTAGACGGTTTCAGCATCTACTGGGTTAATACCAACCAGTGGGGCAAGCTGCGGTTGATTAAAGTAAAGCTTGACACCAACAAAGTATTGCGCCAAATACACGCCCGTTCTCCGCTACACATTGTAGAAGCACCAGAGTATGGATTGTTTGCCTTGCAGAAAATACCGGGTGTGCAATACGTGGTTCGATTAAACGGTGGCCATGTTTTTTTTGCGAAAAGCACAACCGATACGCCACCCCGCAGGCGAAAAGCTTTTGTAGAAAAGAGATCGTTGAAAAATGCAGATGCTATCATTGGTGTAAGCAAGTATGTACTTACACAAACACAAAGCTATTATCCGTTTATACAGGCTTTGCCCAGTGCCATTATTCCCAATCCCATTTTGGTCAACAGGTTTGATCCATCCAAATTTGAAGGGGAGCAACAAGACGGATTCATTTTATTCTTTGGTTCGCTTACCGAAAAAAAAGGCGTACGCCAGCTCATTGAAGCCATGCCTTTGGTAAATGAAAACGTGAAAAATGCAGCCTTGCATATTTACGGTCGTGATATACCCATGCGGCCAAGTGGCGATAGCTACAAAGCATTGCTGGAAACATTGCTGGCAAAGTTAAAATTGCAAAATGTATACATACACGAAGCGTTGCCCAACAATGAAATGCCGGCTTTATTGGCCAAAGCATCAGTGATTGTGTTGCCATCGCACATGGAAGCGATGCCGCTGGCCTGGTTGGAAGCATTGGCCATGCAACGTCCGTTTATAGGGAGCCAGCTGGGCCCCGGTCCTGAAGTAATTACGCCTCACCAAAACGGGTTGCTCTGCGATCCTCACCAACCCTCAGATATAGCGGAAAAAATCACCTACATGTTGTTGCATCCTCAGGAAGCAGCAAGTATGGCCAGTGCGGGAAGAACGATGGTGGTAAATGAATACAATGCTGCCACGCTTGTCCAGAAAAATGTGTTGTTTTATCAATCCCTCATTGGTCGTTAAATCCATTCATACCACATGCGTTTCCTGATCATATCCGGCGCTTATCACTACAAAAAAAACGGTCTGTTTTATGCCTATGGCCCGTATGTACGTGAAATGAATATCTGGATTTCGCAGGTAGACGAAGTGGTGGTAATGTGCGAATTGCACGATGGAGAGCCAGCAGGCATGGACATTCCTTATGAGCATTCCAAACCCATTAAAGTGGTGGGGCACAAAGGATTTGAATTTACATCTGCCAAAGCAAGTATTCGTTCAGTAGCCTTGTTGCCACTGCTTATTTTTCGAATGATCCGCGAAATGTGGCTGGCCGATCATATCCATTTTCGTGGGCCCGCCTCCATTGCACTCATTGCCACGTTTGTTCAAATGCTTTTTCCTTGGAAAAAGAAAACGATGAAATATGCCGGCAACTGGGACTGGCATTTTCCGGCCCCTTTTTCATACAAACTACAAAAACGAATTCCGAACAACACCTGGCTAACGCATAATATACAAGTGCTGGTGTATGGCAGCTGGCCGTACAGGTCAAAAAACATCCTGCCGTTTTTTACGGCTACTTATCGGGAGCAGGAAAAAATACCTGTAACAAAAGACTGGAATGCGCCCCCTGTGTTTATGTTTAGCGGTGTGCTCGAAGAACACAAGCAGCCACTGGTAGCGTATCAATTATTTAAAACCATTGCAACGGCAGTGCCAGGTGCCCGAATGGTATTTTGTGGCGGCGGCTATTTACAACCTGCCATTGAGCAAATGGCCGCAGCAGATGGATTGGCGGCTCAGGTGCAGTGTACCGGCAGCATTCCGAAAGATGAGATGAAACGGCATTATCAGTCGGCTCATTTTTTATTGTTTCAATCCAAATCGGAAGGATGGCCCAAAGCAGTGGCAGAAAGCATGTTTTGGGGTGCCATTCCTGTTACCAGAGAAGTATCCATCGTTCCGGAAATGCTGGGCCAGGGCGAACGGGGCATTTTGACAAAACCCAACGATGCTGTTGCTGCTATGGCGGAGCGGGTGCTTGCTTTATGGAACGACAAAGCAGCGTGCCAGCACATGAGTACATTGTGCATGGAATGGAGCCGCCAGTTTACGTTGGATAAGTTTGAAGCCGATTTAAAAAAGCTGATTTGATATCAGTCTTCCAATATCAATTTGTGTAATTGCTGTAGTTGCTGCGGTTGGGTAAATGATTGGGTAAAATGCTGCCGGGCCTCTTGGCGAATGCGTTCATATTTTTCGCTTTCTGCTACAAAGAGATGGCATGCTTTGGCAAAAGCGGCTTGCCAATACTCCACCGAATTTCCATCCACCAGTATGCCCGTTTCTCCATCCGTTACTATTTCGGGTATGCCGCCAATATTGCTGGCAATAACAGGAGTACCCAGCATCATGGCTTCAATATTCACCATCCCAAAAGCTTCAGACAAAGTGGAGCATACCACAAAATGGGCATGTTGAAAATGTGCATCAATCTGATGATACGGCAGGAGCCCCACAAATTGAGTACATGGTTGTTGGGCTGCCAGTTGTTGCACCTGTTCTTCTTGCAGGCCACTCCCGGCAATCTCTAGCATTGCGTCTATACCTGTGTTTGCTACAAAAGTTTGAAACGCCTCAATAACTGTCAACATGTTTTTGCCCGGATCGAGACGGGTAGGCGCAAAAAAGCGGATAGGCCCCTCTGTTGGTTTTGGGTCTAACAAATCTTGTCCGCGGTCGGCAAGGCTGTTGTAAATAATATGACATCGCTTGGCGGGAAATTGAAAATGCACTTGCAGATCGCTGGCAGCATGCCGGCTAACGCAAACCATGTGGCCATAGCAAACCAGAAACATTTTTTTACGCCACTTTTTGAGGCTTGTTTTCCAGTTGCTCTCGGCGTTGTCGATTACGGTAGAGGCATACATGCTGTGGTAGTAGCCAATTCGCTTGGGTACCCTCAAAAGCCAGGCTGCCAGCCCGGCGATGTTCAATGCGGCTGCCTGTGCCAACAGAACATCGCATTTGTGCCGGCGGATCCATATGGCGATAAAGCGGAATGCTTGCCAGCCAACCGGTCTTTCACCCGGCCATGTTACTATTGTGAGGTTGGGAATAGCAGCCATCTCTTCGGGTATGGCGTGGCTGATAAACAATACCTGATGCCCTTCTCTTGCCAATTGTTGCGCCAATGCCACAGAGTTGGCAGCATACGAAAAGCTGTTGTAGTTGTGGCAAATGATAATGTGGCGAACGGCTGACATGGCGGATGCTTCATTGGTTGGTTGGAGTTGCAGCATTTTTTGGCATCGCCTAACCAATTGTGGCGAAAATAGCCATCTGCAGCAAAATCTGACCATGAACCTCGGGAGCAAACAGGTATACTACTTTACAAATAGTGATACCCACAAACATGGCATAACCTGTACATTTGCGCTAAACCAATCAACAGCAGTATTTTAATCAGCCACTCATGTTAGCATTACTCCGAAAAGAAGAACTCAGAGTTTTTTGGTTATTTTTTCATGTGGCTTTAGGTTATGCCTCTGTATATTCCAGATGGCCGTTGATTGTCTGGTATTACATCCTATTCTTTTCTACCATCCTTTCTTTCTTCTACAGCAAAAAGCAAAATTCGATTAAGATCGTTTATCTGCTTGGATATTCATTAGGAGTAGAAGTTTTGGGCCGGGCTTTAAAAGCATACCCCTACATCCCCGACCAAATGGGTAAGTATTTGGGTGTGGTGCTGTTTGCATTTGGACTTGCGCTAGGTGGCCCCATCAAACGGGTGTCGCTTTATGGCGTGGGCATGCTGCTGTTGTCGGCACCAGCATTGGCATTGGCGCCATACGAAAACGTAAAGCCTATTATCCTAAACTATTTTGGACCGTTGGCTTTGTTTTTGGGTGTAATTTTTTGTAGCCGTCAAATTCTCACCTTCAAAGATTTTAAAGAACTTGCGGCGGTCATCTTGTTTCCCATTATATCGCTGGCATTTTTTGCTTATTTTAATGCGGCGCAAATTGAAAAAATCGACTACGGTCTTACAGCAAACAACGAAGCTGCAGGTGGTGGTTTTACCAACCAGGTGTCAACACTCTTTGGTTTGGGTATCGCCCTCATTGCGTTGATGTACATCACCAAGCAACAAATTTTCAAGTACCGGGTTTTAGACATGTCTGTAATGGGGTTGCTTATGGTTCGGGGTTTGCTTACGTTTTCGAGAGGTGGAATGGTGACAGCTGTATTTGCCATTTTCTTGGTCATGATTTTTCCTAAAGCAAAGGCCGCCTGGCAGGATAGTGAAATCAGGCTGCGTTCATTTTCTCCCGCCAGTATTTTCCTCACTTTTACGGTGGTGGCAGCCAGCTTTATCATTATTAATATTTACACAAATAACTATCTGTTGTACCGTTACCAGGGACGAACTGAGAGAAGTTTGAAAACCGGATTTAATAAAACTGCAGACATTGATCAGCTATCATCCGGACGATATAGAATCATGATCTCTGATTTGCGTATGTTTTTAGATTATCCTGCGCTTGGTGTTGGTGTAGGTTATTCCAAAATACAACGTGTGAATTATGGCGCCGGCGAAGGGATGAACCCGCACCTAGAATTTTCCCGATTGCTTGCAGAGCATGGTTCGCTTGGCCTTGCATTGGTGGTCATGATTTTTATTTATCCCTTTTATAAAGTGTGGCATGACCCCAATAATTATCGACGATCAATCATGCTCCTTTTTCTTATCATTGCACTTGCTTCTACTTTTCACAGCGCCATGCGTACCATGATTACGCCGCTGCTGTTTGCGTTTGCCTTCATACAATATGTACCTACCGATTTCGATTGGCGCCCATTGGTTGGAAAGCAACGCAAACAAAAACATTTAAAACCCCTGCACCTCAGGGCTAATAAAGGGCTTGCAAATTCTTTGAAAGCAGCTCCTGAAACGCAAGAGGCATAGCCTTTTCATTTGTGCTGAAAACTGTATGCAAAATGGCAGCACCCGGATTTGTTTTGTTGGAAGCGAGCATTGCTGCTGAACAACCCGATGGCATCGGGTTTAATAAAGCAGACAGCATTTACAGGAGCACTTATATTTTTCCTCAATCAGGAATTGGCACCATTTATTGGAATGGCTTTAGCTGCCAGAACAATGAAGCAAGAAAAGAGTTGTTGGAAAAATTAGCACATACATTAGCGTTAGCAGATGCAAACTCATTGCTTTCCGAGATGGCTGCGCTTCAACATGCTGGCGGCGAGTTTGCCTGCTGGATAGAAACACCCGAATCCAATCTTTTTTTCAATGATATACAGGGAAGATTACCCGTGTATGCCTGCCGGCAAAACGGCCGGTTATTCATGGGCAGAAATCTGACAACACTTCGCCAACAAATTTCTCTGACGCCCAACCCCGTTGGCATTGCACAAACCTTATGGGCAGGCTATGCATTGGGTAGCACCAGCATGTATAAAGAATTGGAAGTAGTGCCGCCCGGAAGTATTTGGCTGATAGAAAAACAAACAGGTAAGCATCAGGTATTAAACCAAATAATAGCCAATTACAGCGCCCGTAATACAGCGCCGATGCAGGTACAGGCCAAAGCATTGGCCGAACAATTTTTGTCCGTTTGCCAGCAGATGGCGGCTGCTCATCCACATTGGCATGTGTCGCTGTCGGGTGGGCAAGATGCAAGGGCCGTGCTGGCGGGTTTTGTAAAAGCAACGCCAGATTTGTCTGCATCTTCTTTTACTATGGGCCAAGGTTTTGCAGATGCCATGATAGCGGAGCAGTTGGCTGCACAGTACCGTGTACCGTGGCAGGCATTTACAGTAGCTCCCACCACCGAAGATGATTGGCTGATACATGCCAAAGCGGGTTTCAATTACGCTGGCATGGCGTTCATCAAACCGTATCTCGAACAGGTTGCTGCGGCCTATCCGCAACACATCATGCTTACGGGAGATGGCGGCGATAAAATGTTGCCTTACCTCGGCGAACCAACAGCTCCGACATCGTTGGATGATTTAGTGGAAAAGCTATTGGTACGACATACCATTGTGCCAGCGGCGTTGGCGGCAAAGGCGGCCGGACTGCACCGCGATGAATTGGCACAGTCGGTGTATGAATGCGTGGCGGCGTATTCCGAGCACAGCATGAACGACCGCAGCATACATTTTGTACTGAGCGAAAGGGCCCGCCGGGCCTACTTTGAAGGCGAAGACCGCAACCGGTTATTCATGTGGAGTACCACGCCGTTTTATCATCCTGTATTTGTGCAAATGGCCATGCAAGTGCCCGATGAGTATAAAAAGCGATACCGCTTCTATCATGCATTTATGCAGGAGTTGGATGCATCCTTACAAACCATACCCGATGCTAATGGCTATCGGTTGGGCAGTGTTGGATTTGCTGCGCAAAAGTGGTTGCAAGAGCAATTCAGGAGTGGTCCGGTTTGGTTGAAAAATGCGTTGCGGCAAATCAATGCGCTTCGTAATGGAAACAACAGCGCCACCAATACACTGAAAATCGATTTGCCATCAGCACTCAGTTTTATGCCTGATACTGCTGTGCAGCAAATTTGGCAAACGAGTGAAGAAGCCGCCTGGCATTTGCGTACCATTGCAAAAGTGTTTCGCTAATGCAGGTACTCATATTACTCACCGGAAAAGTATATGCCCCCAACGAACTGCCGGCAGATAGACAGTTGCCTGGCAAAGATTTGCTGGGGCAAACGCATGTGTTTGACCGGCTGGAATTTGTCAATAACCTGCAGACGATTGCGGCTTTGCAGCATGCTTTGGGCAATAATAGCCATATAGAAATACGGCATATTGTACAACGCCAAAATATCTGGCTGCTGAAAAAGCAGGCCAATGCATTGCAACAATTTATACAACAACAAAACATTGATATCGTACACCAGTTTTGGGGTGGCCCCGCTGCGTGGATGATGAGCAAGGCCACGGGCAAAACACCCTATGTTTTGTCATTGTTGGGCAGCGATTTGATGGGCACTTACAATACAGCAGGCAAATCATCTTGGAAAGGCTGGCTGCTGCAATGGACCAGCCGGTTGGCGGCCATTCGGGCTAACGCAGTGGTATTGATGTCGGCAAAAATGAAGAGCCGTTTATCGCCGGCTTTGTACAATAAAACGCATGTCATCCCCGAAGGTATTGATGATAGTTTGTTTTCCCCCATGCCTATGCAGGAAGCCAAACGCCTGTTGGGTTGGGATGAAGCAAAACAATACATCCTTTTTTTCGACAATGGCAACCGGGTAAAGAATGCGCCATTTGCTGAAGAAGTACTGCAAGCAGTGCAACAACAATTTCCAACTGTAGAAATGCTGCGGGTGCAACAGGTACCTCACCAGCAGCTGCCATTGTATTATAATGCGGCACATTTGTTACTGCTGCCTTCTTTGCACGAAGGGTCGAATAATTCGTTGAAAGAAGCACTGGCTTGCAACTGCCCGGTAGTAGCTTCAGCAGTAGGCGATGCGGAAGAAAGGCTGGCAGGCGTAACGCATAGTGTTGCTATCAAAGGCTTCGATGTAAAAGATTTTGTAGCTGCCATAGCGACTATCTTGCAAGCCAATGAACGCAGCAATGGCCGGCAATGTATAGAACCAGTAACGCATGCTTTCATTGGCCATCAGCTCAACAATTTGTATGCGCAACTAACACAACAACGCACTGTTTCATGATTGGCATTGTAAACTACGATATGGGCAATATTGGTTCAATCGTCAACATGATTGAATACTTGCAGGGTAGTTGTATGCTGGTGAGCGACGCTGCAGCAATGCAAGCTTGTGACAAGTTGATTTTGCCCGGCGTTGGTGCTTATGATACAGCTATAAAGCAACTCCGGCAAAAGGATTTGCTGGCTCCGTTGCAGGCATTTGCTATAGAGCATCGCAAGCCTGTGCTGGGCGTTTGCCTCGGCATGCAGCTCATGTGTGCCGGCAGCGAGGAAGGCCAACTGCAGGGCTTAGGTTGGTTTGATACCGTGGTTACAAAATTTCAATTCAGTGATAAAAAAATGCGGGTGCCGCACATGGGTTGGAATCATATTCAATTTGCACAACCCGGCTTTTCATTGTTCAATAATCTGTCCGCAGAAGACAATCGATTTTACTTTGTACACTCGTATGCTGTGCAACAAACAAATGCGCCGTTTGTAGCGGGCATCACACATTATGGAGCTGATTTTACCAGCGTTGTAGCGCAGCATCACCTCATGGGTTTTCAATGTCATCCCGAAAAGAGTCATCGTTTTGGGATGCAGGTGTATCAAAACTTCATCAACCTGTAAGCATGCTGCAAACAAGAGTAATACCGGTACTATTGTTGGGTAAAATGGGGATGGTAAAAACCATTCGATTCAAGCAGCCACGCTATGTGGGCGATGTAGTGAATGCCGTCCGATTATTCAACGATAAAGAAGTAGACGAACTGGTGGTGCTCGATATTGAAGCCACAGCTAAAAAAAGAATTCAGTTTGAGTTGATAGAACAATTGGCCAGCGAAGTCTTCATGCCATTAACCTATGGTGGCGGCATTACTTCGGTGGAAGATGTAGCGCAGCTATTGCGGTTGGGCGTAGAAAAAGTGGTGTTGAATGCGGCCCTGTTTACACATCCAGAACTGCTCTCTCAAATTGCAAAACGCTTCGGTGCTTCTACGGTGATTGCTTCGGTTGATTTCAAGAAAAATATATGGGGCAAATGGCAGGTGTACAGCCACAATGGCCAACGGGCTACGGGCATACATCCGCTAGACTTTTGCCAACAATGTGAAGCCCAAGGCGCCGGAGAATTGCTGCTCCACAGCATTGGTACCGATGGGATGATGCAAGGTTATCCGGTGGAAATAATGCAACATTTGGCGTCATCAGTCAGCATTCCTGTAATTGCTTGTGGCGGTGCTGGCAGCTTGCAGCACATGCAGCAATTGGCTGTGCAGTCGGGCATGCAGGCATTTGCCGCAGGTTCTATGTTTATTTACTACGGGCCGCACAAAGCCGTGCTCATCAACTATCCCGATGCAGCCACGCTACGCCGTACATTTGACCAATAGCATGGCCTATCAAATTTGCAGCAAAACAGTAATGGACAACATCGCCGATCCGGATATCCGGTTCGATGCGGATGGCGTATGCAATTACTACCATGCATTTACACAAAAACTAAAAATACGGGTGCCCGAACCGGAGCTGGCCAAACAACAATTGGAGAAGCTTGTCTCATCCATTAAAAACGCCGGCAAGGGAAAACAATACGATTGCATCATTGGGGTGAGTGGTGGCGTGGATAGCACCTACGTGGCCTGGTTGGTAAAAGAACTGGGGCTGCGGCCGTTGGCAGTGCATCTCGACAATGGCTGGAACAGTGAACTGGCAGTAAAAAACATTGAACGACTGCTGCAGCATTTACAAATAGACTTGTATACCGAAGTGCTCGATTGGGAAACCTTTCGAGATTTGCAATGGTCGTTTTTGCAAGCATCAACACCCGATGCCGAAATTCCCACCGACCATATCATTTTCGCTACCCTATACAAAGTGGCCGCCAGGTTTGGTGTGCAATACATTTTATCCGGCATGAATTTTCGCAGCGAGGGCATGTTGCCCCCCAGCTGGGCAAGGGGCCATTTGGATTGGAAATACATTCGTTCGGTGCAACAGCAATTTGGCAGTAAGTCCATCCGGCATTTGCCGCATTTATCCGTAGCTCGTTTTTTGTATTACAACCTGGTGCTAGGCATTAAAAATGTGGGCATCCTCAATTATGTGCCCTTTCGCAAAGACGAGGCGATGGCCATTATTCAGGAAAAACTGGGCTACCGGCCCTACGAAGGCAAGCATCACGAATCGATTTATACTCGTTTTTTTCAGTCGTACATCTTGCCCAAAAAGTTTGGGATTGATAAGCGAAAAGCTCACCTCAGCTGCCTCATGATGAGTACGGGTGAAGTGAGCAGGGAAGAGGCGTTGGCCACGTTGCAGCAACCGCAGCAACCGGAGCTGCAAAACCACCGCGACCGGCTGTTTGTGATTAAAAAACTGGGCATTACTGAGGCGCAATTCGATGCCATGATGGCCGCCCCGGTCAAGTCGATTTTGGATTATCCCAACCATTACCAATTGGAGCAATGGTTCCGGCAAAAGCTCAATGTATTAAGAGCCAAAGGCTGGTTGCCCAATTAGCGTAATATTGCAACCAAATTGCCCATTCAATTTCCATGGTTGTAGCACACATTATTGATAGTCTTGACACAGGAGGTGCCGAAGTAGTAGCGGTGAATATGGCCAACGCTTTGAGCCGGGTGGAGGGAGTGACGGCGCATTTGGTGGTTACCCGCCATGCTGACGGCGATTTGCGACAGCGGATAGCACCCGGAGTACAATTGCTGGTACTTAATAAAAAAGGTCCGCTGGATATCAAAGCATTGTTTCGGCTACGCAAATATTTTATCCGTAATAATGTAGATGTGGTTCATGCGCATTCCACTTCGTTTTTATACCCTGCTATCCTCGAGCCATTTTCCAATTTCATGTTGATTTGGCACGACCACTATGGATTACCCGTTCGGCCCGATGGCAAACGTAACTATCCGTACAAAATGTTTTCTCCGTTATTCGATTATGTGTTTTGTGTATCTCAGCAGTTGGTAGAGAATGCACAAAAACACTTGCATGTAAATCCGCATCACATACAGTTATTGTACAACTTTTCGGTACCGTTACAGGTTACGCCTGCGCAGCAGGTAGCCAAGCCGAAGGATAAAAAAGTAATTGTAATGAGTGCCAATTTGCGGCCGCAAAAAGATCATGGAAATTTAATTGCTGCTGTACAATTGCTGGTGCAAAAGTTGCCGGATATAGTAGTGTATTGCATTGGTGCTGGCAAAGACGAAGCTTACAAAGATTCGCTAAAAGCGAAAATTGAAGCAGCTGGTTTGCAAAATACTTTATTCTTGATGGGAGCTCAGCCCAATCCCTTCGCCTATTACAATATAGCAGATCTTGCTGTGCTGAGTTCATCCAGTGAAGGGCTGCCATTAACGCTTATTGAATACGGGTTTGCTGGTTGTGCGGTTGTATGTACCGATGTGGGGCAGAGTGCCGCTGTGGTAAACAGGGAGAGTGGATGGATAGTACCTGCTGCTCATCCGCAGGAGTTGGCCGATAATATGTTGTATGCATTAACGCATCCTGATGAAGCGGCTAATAAAGCAACTCGTTTGCAAAAGCATGTACACAAGTTTTTTTCGGAAGAAGCTGCTATTGAAGTAGTGTTGAAAGTATACAACGCTATTGTAAAAACCTGACCTTATAAAGTAGAAGCAAGCAAATGACGGGTAAAAGAAAAATATTGTTTTTGGGAGAAGTCTATCGGGCTGATGCACAAACGTGGATCAATGGCCTGAAAGAGTTTGGCGATTTCGACATAGTAAGTTATGAATTGAAAGGAGAGGGCGGCGGCTGGAAAAAAATCTTTCGCTTTTTGGAGTTCTTATTCATTGGCCCTTTGCAGGTGCGGAGAAAAATAAGGCAAGAAAAACCAGACATGGTGATTGCAGAACGTACCACCAGCTATGGATATCTTGCTGCTGTTAGTGGTGTGCATCCTATAGCCGTGGCACAGCAAGGTGTTACCGATTTGTTTCCTGTTGGTTCTATCATGATTCCTATAAAAAAGCGGTTGCAACGCAAAGCATTTACCAATGTCGATGTGCTGCATGCATGGGGGCCTGTGATGGCAGAACACATGCAACGAGTAGGAACGGATATGCAAAAAGTGATGGTGATGCCGAAGGGTATTGATTTGCGCAAGTTTCAGTTCACCACAATCGCACAAAAGCAACAGCAGCCCGTGCGGGTTATTGTTACCAGAAGTCTTACATGGGTGTACTGCCACAAAGTTATTTTTGATGCAGCGGCCAGCATCAAAAAAGCAGGGATACAACTGGAATGGCTCATCGTTGGCGATGGCGTGTTGCGACAGGAATTAGAAGCGTATGTAACCGATTTGGGTTTACAGCAAGACGTGAAATTTCTGGGCCGCATTCACAACCATGATTTGCCTGCTTATTTGGCCAGCAGCACCTTTTATGTGAGCATGCCCATGACCGAAGGAGTGAGTGCTTCCCTGTTTGAAGCCATGGCCGCAGGCTGTTATCCGCTAGTAACAGATTTGCCTGGCAACAGGTATTGGGTTCGCAATGGTGATAACGGTCAACTGATTCCTGTAAACGACAGTGCTGCATTAGCTGAAAAAATTATTACCCTCTATCATCAACCCGAAGTATTATCAAAGGCAGTGAATGATAACCGTGATTTTATTGAATCGTATGCTAATTACGAAGTGAATATGAAAAAGATAGCGGACAAGTATCATCAATTAATTGACCAGTATTCGGAAAAGTAAGTTCAAGCACATGAAAGATTTCCTACGCCATATTTACTATTTGCTTTGCCGGTATGTATTCATATTGCTACCAGATAAGCATTTCCATATTCTTACCACTTACCTCACTTTCAAAAGATTTAATGCTCCATTTTACGACATGAATCTGGAGCAGCCACTTTCTTTCAACGAGAAGCTCAATTACCTGAAGATGCATCACCAAAACCCTTTGGGTACATTGGTGGCGGATAAGGTAGCAGTGCGGGAATATGTAAAGGAAAAAATAGGTGAGCAATATCTGATACCCGTGTTGGGCGTGTACAATACAGCAGCCGAAATTCCTTTTGAGCAATTGCCAGAAAAGTTTGTGTTGAAAACAAATCATGGCTCTGGATGGAATGTGGTGTGCACCAATAAGCAAACGTTAGATATTGCACTGACACGCAAAAAATTCAACCGCTGGTTAGGTTACAATGCTTTTTACCTCAGCCGTGAGTATCAGTATAAAAACATTCCCCCGGCCATTTTGTGTGAGTCTTTTCTGCGGTTCAATATTGAGGATTATAAGTTTTTCTGTTTCAACGGAGAGCCTGCTTTTGTACAAATTGATATTGGCCGCTTCACCAATCACGAAAGAGCTTATTACGATACTAACTGGCAGAAACTTGATTTTAGTATTTGTTATGCCATTGCCAAAGAAGAGGTGCCCAAGCCAGCACAGCTCAACGAAATGCTGGAAGTGGTAAGAAAACTCAGCAAAGATTTTTTGTTTGCCAGGGTGGATTTGTACTTACACGATGACCGCATTTTCTTTGGCGAAATTACCATGTTCCCCGAGGGGGGCCATGGACCTTTCTTAAACAATGCAGACGATTATAAAGTAGGCGAATTACTTCAGCTTCCTTCATTGTAAATAATAGCACCTTACTATGCATTCAGAAAAACTGCGAATCATCTATTTCTACCAATACTTCGGCACTACTAAGGGTGGATGGAGTACACGTGTGTATGAGATGTGTCGCCGCTGGGTAGATGAGGGGCATGAAGTAACCGTCATTACATCGCCATATGATAAAAGCGATATTGAAGCGTTTAAAGGGTGGCGGCAGCATTTTGCCATTGATGGTATTGACGTCATTGTACTCAATGTGCCACAGTCCAATAAGGAAAGTACACTAAAGCGGATTGTTCGGTTTTTGCAATACATCGTGCTTGCTGTTTATTATGTTTTTCGGTTGCGTTACGATGTGGCTGTCGCTTCTTCGGGGCCTATCACCGTTGGTTTTTTAGGGTTGGTGGCCAAAAAAATACGGCGCAAAAAATTTGTATTTGAGGTGCGGGATATGTGGCCCGAAGGATCGGTGCAGCTTGGGGTGTTGAAGAATAAATTGCTCATCAGGCTATCGTATTGGTTTGAGCATTTGTGCTATAAAAATGCCCATCTTATTGTGGCCTGTTCCGAAGGCATGAAAGCGGATATCTACAACCGTTTTCAATACAGCAATATTGTGGTGGTGCCCAATGCCTGTGATACCCAGTTCTTTGCTCCTTTTGCAAACGCACCCAAGCCTGCCGCATACAGCAACAAGCGTTTAATTGTGTATGCAGGTTCATTGGGTGTAATGGATCATTGCATGCAAATAATGGAAGCCGCAAGATTGCTCGATACTAAAAAGTATCCGGATGTAGTGTTTTTAATTATAGGTGATGGTATTGAGCGAAGTATGATGGAAGCCTATAAAAAGGAACATCAACTTGAGCACGTTATTTTTTTAGGACTCATACCTAAAACTGAACTTGCTCCGCTGCTTACACATGCAGTTTGCTCCGTAGTTTGTTTTAAAAATGTGCCTGTACTCAATACTGTATCACCCAATAAAATGTTTGATGCATTTGCTGCGGGTGTTCCCATTGTTCAAACTACACAAGGTTGGATAAAGGAAATGTTGGAAGAGCACAAGGCTGGCATTACCGTGTTGCCCGATGCGCCGGAGGATATGATAGCGGCGATGTGCATTTATTTGGATGATGAACAGCGCCGAAATAATGACGCCAACAATGCAAGAGTATTGGCTGCCGGAGTATTTAGCAGAGATAAGTGTGCAACCGATATGCTTCAAGCGATAAAGGAGGCATATAAAAACACATGGGCAAAAAGAATGGCTGTGCAGTTGGGAGAGAAGCAGCTACGCAGCAATGAACCTTCGAAAGTAAAATTTGTGGTAGACTGGTATACACCATCTAGCCATGCTACATCACTGCGAATGAAGCCTTGGGTTGATGCGCTGAATGATGCTGGAAAATTCAGCATTACGATTCACACAGACAAAGGTTCAAAAGGGCAGGCCGGTGTTATACCAAACTTTTTCAGTACACCTGATAACCGGACAAAACCTTATGTGCGGTTTATGCAGGAACTCTTGTTGGGAACCGAGTTGTTTCTTAAAGTATTAGTGGCCCCAAGACAGATAGTAATCATTTCGAGCCCTCCATTTATTGTATCGTGTATGGTGGCACTCGGGTGCTTTTTTTCTCGCAAGCCCTATGTTTTTGATGTAAGAGATATCTACCCTTTGGTATATGCCAATTCTGGTTTTATTAGTAGAAACGGATGGGTATTTAAGCTGTTGTTTAGGGTTAGTAAATACTGCTATAACAATTCCTTGTTTACGAGTACGGTTACGCCGTTATTAGTTGGCTACATTCAAAATACAGGCAAGAAGGCTGATGTGCAATTGATTAAAAATGGTTTCAATGGCAAGCTTTTCATTCCAGTCGCTGATAAGGAAGAAAAATTCACGTTGGCATTCCATGGCAACATTGGACAATTTCAGAATCCAGAGCTATTGGTGGAAGTTGTAAGAGAGCTGAACAATAGAGGAGAAACCTTCCACTGTATTGCAATAGGCTCCGGCTCGAAGGAGCAAGTATTTAAGAAAGCCGGCCTCAATAATCTTGAATTCAAAGGAAGGTTGAATAATGAAGAACTTGCTAAGATCATTCAAAAAGCCCATGTGGGTTTGTCTTTCAGAACCGATGATGAAATTAGTGCAAGATCCATACCTGTAAGGGTAAGCGAATACATAGGTGTAGGTATTCCAACAGTGCTCACACCTAAAAGTGAAGGTGGTGAATTGCTCGATACTTATCAGGTGGGTAAAGCATTCGACAATGATGAAGTGTCGGCTATTTGTGATTTTATTCAGCAGTTGAAATACAATCATGATTTGTATCAGTTTTATAAAAACAATGCCATCCGCATACGTAGTAATTTTAGCAGAGAGGCAGGTGCTGAATTGTTTGTTCGTAAAATGAAGCAGTGTTTGAAGGTTGAAGAAACCGTAAAGCACACTTCATTGTAAATTTTTGTACTATGGCTTATACCATGCATCAATCTGGCGTGAGAGATGTTCAACTCGGAGAAAATGTAACCATCATTGCTCCGGTCAATTTGTATGATTGTGTGATAGGCAGCCACAGCTTTATAGGGCCCTTCACCGAAGTGCAACGGGGCGTTGTGGTGGGCATTCATTGCAAAGTGCAAAGCCACAGTTTTATATGTGAAGGAGTTACTATTGGGCATCATTGCTTTATTGGTCACGGGGTCATGTTTGTAAATGATTTGTTTACTGACGGAAAGCCTGCAGGAGGCGATCAATCCAAATGGAAAACAACCATGATAGAAGATCATGTAAGCATTGGTAGTAATGCTACCATACTGCCGGTGCGTATTTGCAGCCATACCGTTATTGGAGCAGGCAGTGTGGTTACAAAAGATATTACTGAACCGGGTGTATATGCCGGTAATCCAGCCGTATTGCTTCGTTCTTTATAAATTGTTACCGGTATGAATCATGTTTTAATCACCGGAGCATCCGGATTTTTAGGCAAGTATATCGTAGATGTATTTACGCAGCAAAACTGGCATGTGTCAACCTTAGGCCGCCACCGTTCCAGCTCTATAGAATGCGACCTCGCCGTTAGTGTGCCAGACCTTAGTAATATCAATGCCAATTTGGTAGTACATGCCATGGGCAAGGCCCACATGGTGCCTTCAACCGATGCAGAAGCACAAGCTTTCTTTGATGTCAACCTGAAGGGCACGAAAAGGCTTTGTAGTGCATTGGAAAATGCTGCTTCATTGCCTCAGGAATTTGTATTTATAAGCACAGTAGCCGTTTATGGAAGAGATGAGGGAACAGACATTAATGAAGACCATCCATTGCTAGGTAAAACGCCTTATGCGTTGAGTAAAATACAAGCAGAGCAATGGTTACAGCAATGGTGCGACCACAAAAATATTCGATTGAGTATGCTGCGATTGCCATTGGTAGCAGGTCGAAATGCTCCCGGTAATTTGGGTGCAATGGTGAACGGCATTCGCACTGGTCGTTACTTTAATATATCAGAAGGCAAAGCCCGTAAAAGTGTAGTACTTGCTGAAGATGTGGCCAACTGGATACCTAAGATTGCGGCTGTTGGTGGCGTGTATAATCTTACTGACGGTTTTCATCCCAGCTTTGCAGAACTCGCTACCGTTATAGCGAAACAGTTGCATTGCAATCCGCCGGGCAATCTTCCTTCTTGGGTGGCATTGCCTGCTGCATTCGCCGGTAATTTTTTAGGCAGCCGGGCACCTATTAATTGCGATAAGCTTCGCAAAATTACAGCCACACTCACTTTTAATGATGCTAAAGCAAAAGCCGCATTTGGCTGGTTGCCGAAGCCAGTGCTGGAATCGACACTTGTATAAACCGATTCTTAAAAAAATGATTGCATGAGTGAATTGCTGATAGAAAATCTGTTGTTGTTGCTGGTGCTATGCCTGGTGGCTGCGGCCTATCTGCGTATGGCCGATAAACTGAATATCATTGACAAACCCAACCAGCGTAGTAGTCACACACGTATTACAGTTCGGGGTGGTGGGGTTATTTTTCCTGTCAGTTTATTGTTGTATTCAGTTATTCATGGTTTTCCATACTTGTTTTTTATAGCAGGGCTCACCCTAATTGCTGTTATTAGTTTTGCCGATGATTTAAAACATCAATCCCGCAAACTCCGGCTGGCCGTGCATTTTGCAGCTGTATCGTTGCTGTTGTTTCAGGTAAATGAAATGAGTTTGCCATATTGGTTGTTGCCCATCCTTTTTGTGCTAAGTATTGGGGTAATCAATGCCTATAATTTCATGGATGGCATCAATGGTATCACCAGCGGGTATGCTATCATCATGTTGCTGACCCTTATTTTCTTACATCAGGAGGTTTCGTTTATAGATGTACAATACCTGTATGCTTTACTTACAGGAGCATTGGTATTTGCATACATGAACTTTCGTAAAAAAGCATTGTGCTTTGTCGGCGATGTGGGCAGTGTCAGCATGGCTTTCTCTCTTATTTTTCCGGTGATGCTGCTCATTTTTACCACAGGAAATCCGTTGTTTATTTTGCTGTTTGGAGTGTATGGTGTAGACACCGTACTAACCATCGTACACCGATTGATGAAGCGGGAAAATATTTTTGAAGCTCACCGCCAGCATTTATTTCAATACCTGGCCAATGAGGCCCAATGGCCGCATGTGGCAGTTTCAGCGCTGTACATGAGCATTCAATTGCTCCTGAATGCCGGTATTTATTTTGTATGGAAAAATGGAGATGCAACCACGCAATGCTGGTTTGCTATCACATCTATGCTGCTGCTTGGTGCGGTACACACATTGGTGAAGTTCAGCATCATTCGCCGTCAAAAAATGTTGCTTAAAGGGCAATAATCCTTCTGGGTTTGGCAGGCTTGAATTGCAGGCTATCCATCTTCAAAACAGGTGCCAAAGGCTTAACCAAAGGTTTCTTTGGGGCAATAATCAGGTCTTCGTTTTCATTAAGTGATACAGAAAGGTCTGGTGTTTCAAACACTGTATATCCTTCTTGTTGTTTGACAGCAGGATAAGTCGCTTTTTTCAATGAAGCTACTGCAAGGTGCTGCTCCAATACCTTGGCTTGTTCCAACGCTTCAATGGAGTGTTTGTTTTCGAGCAACACAGTTTTCAACCATTGTTTCCACTTGTTCAACTGTGCCAGTTCTTGCTGTGCAGCTTTGGCTTGTTGCTGCACAGCCTCTTTTCTGGCCATTTCGTGTTGTAGCACGGCTTCTCTGTGCGCTAATTCCGCTCCCAACGCTTCCAGCTCTGCCACCTGTTGGTTGGCATGCGCTACATCAGCAGGCAAATCGGGTAAAAGGTCTGCTACAATTGCTTCATGATTATTATTGGCCACGGCAAACATGGGAATAGTTGCTGGTTCTTCATGCGTGTCGGCAATCGCTGCAAATGTTGCAGGCGTTTCTTCAATGGTAGTGTATTCTGATAATGGTTTAGCAGCTGTGTTTTTCAGTGGTGCTGCCTTATTGCCAAACATCCAGTCAAATGCCATTTGTACATACTTCAGTTCTATTACGGCTTCTTTGTGTTGAGCCAATTGCTCACTGTTACTTTTTGCCACTTGCCTGTTTTCAATCGTTGCAATACTGATGATAGCGATTACCAAAAGCAATGAAATACTGCGACCAATGTATTGGCTGTAGGCAAGTCCACCCACTGTTTGTATACCTGCCAAGCGGCAAATGCGTTGATACAACGAACCATGTTTTTTGTTGGCCAATCCCATGGCCATGGCAGGCTGCAAACTGGCTTTGCCTATGTTGAGCAGTGCTTGTGCATACAGCTGTTTATCGTAGTTGAATTGCAGCACCCAGTCATCGCAACTGTATTCTCTTTCTGCATACGCAATCTTCAACAATTGTTTGGCAAATGGATTGAAGAATAAGAAGCTGTCGGCTATTTGCAAACCAATATTGATGAGGTAATCGTACCGCTTGATGTGTGCCAGTTCATGTATCAAAATAGCTTCTACCTGTGCTGGTGTAAGTTGGTTTACGATGGCTACCGGCAGCAAAATTACCGGCTTTAAAAAGCCAACGGTCATGGGACTGCTAATGTGGTTGCTTAACCAAACTTTTACTGGTTGTTGTATGTGCAGCCATTGTGCTTTTTCTTGTACAAAAAGCCGGATGTCTACTGCAGGTTTTTGCAAGTTGTGCTGGCGCATATAGCTGATGTTGTGCCAGCCCATAGCCAGGCGCAATAGCATGCCCACACTTACTATACAATAGGCTGCGGCCAATATGGGTATGAGTTGTATGCGTACAATTTGGAGTGCAGTTTGCAGCCATGTTTGTGCAGCCATAGGCAATGTCCAAACATCTTGATACGTAGCAGTGCGTGTAAATATGACTAAGAAAAAAGAGGCCAATACTATGCCATTGGCAACAACTGCTAAAGTGAATTTGCTGCTTGCCGATAGTTTCCAAATGCGGGTGATGGCCAGATAAGCCAGCAAGAGCAAGGCGGCAATCCAAATGCTGTGCAGCATGCCGTTGCCAATGGCGTACAAATAAGTATTGATTTGGTTGGTGAGCATAGTGGTGCGTTCGTTACAGGTGGTTACTTCATGCTGTCCAGCAGGCGTTGTATTTCGTCCAGTTCTTCTTTAGAGGGTTTGGCTGTGCCCAGTGCCCTCATTACCAGTTGGCTGGCCGAGCCTTCAAACAAGGTATTCATCATTTTACCCACTATTTGCTGCTGCGTTTTTTCCTTGCTTACATTGGGTTGGTATATGTGCGTTTTACTGCTGTCGTCGCGGGTTACCAGGCCTTTGTCGTGCATAATCTGCAACAGCTTCAGGGTGGTGGTATAGCCGGCATCTTTTACGGCAGCCAGCTCTTCGTGCACTTCACGTACGGTGGCGTTGCCCCGCTGCCACAGCACTTGCAAAATCTCCAGTTCGCTTTCTGTGGGTTTATTGCTCAGTTGCTTTGCCATAAGTAATGATACTTCTGAAAATGAAAGAAAGTACAATTATACGACAAGCTTCGTAAATAAATGGTTAAAGGCTTTTGTGCCGGATGAATGGCGGCAATACTGATTTAAATAAGCACTTTTCGATTGGCAATGGTGAGTTCGCCTTTTTCTTCCATGGCCTTCATGGTGCGGATGACGGTTTCTACCCGCAGGCCTGTCATATCGGCTATTTCTTGCCGGGTAAGGTTTACCTGCATTTGCTCTTGCTCGGGGCAGCCACAGTGTTTTTTGTATTGCTTCAGCAGGCTGAGTATGCGGTGCTCGGGGCCATAGCTGGTCAGGTCTTTCATGTTGTTCGACTTGGCCATCAGGCGGTTGGCCAGCAGCTGCGTAAAGCTGATGTGCACTTCCGGATTTTCTTTGAGCAGCATGATAAAATTGTCTTTCGACAGGCGCAACAGGGTGGCATTTTCCATGGCCATTGCCGATGCCGGATAGGTTTTGCCTGCTATCACTGGGGGCTCTCCAAAACTTTCACCGGAGCTAAAAAAGCCCTGAATGAATTCCTTGCCGCCTTCGGTGTCATTATACATTTTAACCTTACCCGCTTCTATTACATAAAAAAAAATGGCTTGCTGTCCTTCCCGAAAAATAAGTTCGCCCTTTTTTACCTGTTTGTAGGCAGCACCATAGCTCAGTAGCATTTCTATGCTTAGTATGGGTCCATTGCCTGCCGCAGCCGATTGAAGGAAAAACATAGGTCAGTATGAATTGCTGAGTAACAAAGGTGGGCAATTCCGGAGTATGAAAGTTTGCCGGATGTTGGAGTGGCATTTGCACTTGTTTGGTAGCCGCTTATGAGATAAAGGCACCATTATGATTGCAATCATAATGGCCCGGAAATGCCCATTTTACTTTTGAAAACAAAACGAAATCTACATGAAAAAATCATTTGTACTATTTGCCGCTGCCACTGCTGTTGTATTGTTGGTGGCATGTGGCGGTGGCAGTAGCGAGCCTGCTGCAACTACTACCGGCGAAACTGCTGCACCTAAAAGTATGGTAGCAGATGCTTCTTCTTACGACCCCAAGCGTGGCGAAGGAAAGTTTAGTGAAGAAAACACGAAGCTGGGTGCGTTGGATGCTGCTTTGGCTACCAAAGGCAAAGCGATTGCCGAAACAAAATGTCTGTCTTGCCACAAAACTACCGATGAAAGATTGGTGGGCCCCGGTTGGAAAGGGATTACTACCCGCAAAGCTCCATACTGGATTCTCAACTTCATTACCAATCCCGATCCTATGATTGACAAGGATCCCGAAGTGCAGGCTCAACTGGAACTCTGTCTGGTGCGTATGCCCAATCAGAACCTTACCGAAGATGATGCTAAGCAGATTCTGGAGTTCATGCGCCAAAACGATGGTGCCAAATAAGCGAACGACTTTAATCCCCCTCCAATATGGAAACAACAACCAAGTATTTCAAACTCCCATTGCTGGCAACGGCAATGCTGGCGCTGGGTTTTCAGGCATGTAAACCCAAAAATGCAGGCAGTGCCGTAGGTGGCGATGCCGCTGCAAAAGCTTATGTAGCACCAGGTAAGCACGATGAGTTTTACAATTTCGTTTCGGGTGGCTTTAGTGGCCAAATGAGTGTGTACGGTTTGCCCAGTGGCCGACTTATGCGGGTTATTCCTGTTTTCTCTGTTGATCCAGAAAAGGGTTGGGGCTACAGCGAAGAAACCAAGCCTATGCTCAACACGTCTCACGGATTTGTACCTTGGGATGATTTGCACCACGTAGAAATGAGCCAAACCAATGGTGAAATTGATGGCAAGTGGGTGTTTGGAAATGCAAACAACACGCCTCGCCTGGCCCGTATTGATTTGAAAACATTCAAGACGGCTGAAATCATTGAACTGCCCAACAGCGGCGGCAACCACAGCTCACCTTTTGGTACCGAAAACTCTGAATACATTGTGGCTGGTACCCGCTTTAGCGTTCCTCCTGACGATGTAAATGGTGATGTGCCCATCAATAGTTACAAGCAAAACTTTAAAGGCCACATCAGCTTTGTAAGTGTAAACAAAGAGAATGGCGAAATGGACATCGCTTTTCAGCTGAAAACACCCGGTGTAAACTTTGACCTGGCCCGTGCCGGTAAAGCCAAATCGCATGGCTGGTTCTTCTTCAGCTGCTACAACACAGAGCAAGCCAACACTTTGCTGGAGGTAAATGCTTCGCAGCGGGATAAGGATTTCATTTTGGCTGTAAACTGGAAAAAAGCCGAAGAGTACCTGAAAGCTGGCAAGGGTAAAAAAGTAAAAGTGAAGTATGCTCACAACAAGTGGGATGAAGCCACTCATACTGCCAAGTCAGAAATTAAAACTGAAGTAACAGTGTTGGACGTAGCTGAGTTGAAAGACATCTGCTATTTCATTCCTTGTCCTAAGTCGCCACACGGTTGTGATGTAGACCCAACCGGCGAATACATTGTAGGTAGCGGCAAACTGGCTGCGTTAATTCCTGTGTTTAGTTTTGATAAACTTCAAAAAGCCATTGCCGACAAGGCTTATGATGGCGAATACGAAGGCATTCCTGTAGTGAAATATGAAGCGGCTTTGCATGGGGAAGTGCAGAAGCCTGGCCTGGGACCATTGCATACCGAGTTTGATGGTAAAGGCAATGCCTACACATCATTCTTCGTTTCTTCTGAAGTAGTGAAGTGGAACATCAAGGACCTGAAAGTGGTAGACCGTGTGCCTACTTACTATTCTGTTGGTCACTTGTGTATCCCCGGTGGCAATACTCGCAAACCAAATCCCAAATACCTGATTGCTTACAACAAAATCACCAAAGACCGCTACCTGCCAACAGGTCCAGAGTTGGCGCAGAGTGCACAGTTGTACGATATCAGTGGCGAAAAAATGCAAATGATTCTTGACTTTCCTACCATTGGTGAGCCACACTATGCACAAGCTGCATCAGCGGATATTATAAAGAATAACGGGCAATTAAAAATTTACAAAATTGCCGACAACAAACACCCTTATGCCGCTAAAGGTGAAGGAGAAGCAAAAGTGGTTCGGGAAGGAAATAAAGTACATGTGTACATGACTTCCATCCGTTCACACTTTGCACCAGATAATATTGAAGGTGTAAGGTTGGGTGATGAAGTTTACTTCCACGTAACCAACCTGGAGCAAGACTGGGATGTGCCACACGGCTTTGCTGTAAAAGGTGCCGCCAATGCAGAATTGCTGATTATGCCTGGCGAAACAACCACCCTGAAATGGGTGCCAGACAGAGTAGGTATGTTCCCCATGTACTGTACCGATTTCTGTAGTGCATTGCACCAGGAAATGCAAGGATACATAAGGGTTTCACCAGCAGGAAGCAATGTGCCACTTACGTATAGCGTAGGCACCAACAAGCCTGCCGAAACGAAGAAGTAACCTGATAAGTGCGTTGATTTTTTAAAAGGGAACAGGCATTTATCAACTGTGCCTGTTCCCTTTATTTTTAAAAAATGTGATATGAAAAAGACTGGTATTAGTCCGTTGTCGAGAGTATTAAGTGCTTTGGCAGGAATAGCGTTGGTCATTTCTTTGTTCGTGCCCATGTGGCGTATCGAACTCGATGCACCTCAATACCCCGAAGGGTTGGCGTTGCAAATTTTTCCGCATAAACTGGGTGGCGATGTAGACATTATCAATGGCCTTAACCACTATATAGGTATGCAAACCTTGCATGCTGAAAACTTTGTAGAGTTTACAGTTTTGCCGTACATCATTGCCGCCTTTGCATTAGCCGCATTGTTAGCTGCAGCTATTGGTAAACGAAAGTTGTTGCAAATTGTATTTTTTGCCTTTGTAATTTTTGGTGTGGTTGCTATGATTGACTTTTGGCGTTGGGAATACGACTATGGTCACAACCTCGATCCCAATGCAGCCATCATTGTGCCGGGCATGGCTTATCAGCCTCCGTTGATTGGCTTTAAGCAGCTGCTTAATTTTGGGGCTTTTTCTATACCCGATACAGGTGGATGGTTGTTTATTGTAGCTGGTGCAATGTTGTTAGTAGCTGTGCTTAAAGAAGCGGGTGTACTTAATCGTTTCTTAAATAAAAAGCTGGCAGGTGCTACAATGTTGTTGCTGTTGTTGCAAAGCTGTAGCAGCAATGAGCCTGAAGCTATTGCCTACAACCGCGATAATTGCAGTCACTGCAAAATGACGATTACAGATCCTCGTTTTGCAGCAGAAGTAAAAACTACCAAAGGCAGGGTGTATAAGTTTGATGATATTACCTGTATGACTGCCTATTTACGTGAGCATAACGAAGTAGCTTTTTCCGGCTTGTGGGTCAGTAATTTTAACGGACATCAAGAACTCATTGATGCTAAAACAGCCTATTACATTCAAGATGAATCCTTCAATAGCCCCATGCGTGGCAACACAGCTGCATTTGTAAGCAAAGAAGCTGCAGGTGCCATAGCAACTAAATTGCAGGCGGCAGTTACCATTTGGGATAGTGTGAGTAAAAGTGAGTAATGAAAAAAAACGGCTGCATCTTTTTGTGTGTTTTGCTGGCTTGCCAATTGCAGGCTGCCACCATTAGGGTGGGGAAGCAGCATGCCATCAACAGCATTAAAGCTGCCATTAAGCAAAGCCGTGCCGGCGATACTATTTTGGTAGCAGCAGGTTTGTACAAAGAAGGAAATATAGTGGTCAACAAACGCCTGGTGTTGTTGGGCGAAAACTTTCCTGAATTAGATGGTCAGCATAAATACGAGGTGTTGACGATAACTGCTGACAGTACCATTGTAAAAGGTTTTCGGGTGCAACACTCGGGGCATGCATCGCTTGATGATCCGGGGGGCATTAAAATTCTGGAAGCCAATTATGTGGTGATTGAAGGGAATGTATTGTACGATAATTTCTTTGGTGTGTATGTACAGTACGGTAAACATTGCCTCATAAAAAACAATACCCTTGTTGCCTTTGGCAAAGAAGAACAACAGATTGGCAATGGAGTGCATTGCTGGAAAAGCGATAGCCTGCAAATTATTGGCAATAATATTTCCGGACACCGCGATGGTATCTACTTTGAATTTGTGACAGCTTCTGTTATCTGGCGCAATGTTTCTGCCGGCAATATTCGTTACGGCTTGCATTTTATGTTTTCCAACAACGACAGTTATTTCACCAATACATTTAAAAACAATGGTGCCGGCGTGGCGGTCATGTACAGCAAGCAGGTAACCATGATGAACAACAACTTTGAGCAAAACTGGGGTGATGCGGCGTATGGATTGCTGCTCAAAGAAATTTCAGACAGTTATATTTCGGGCAATCAGTTTCGGCAAAATACTTCTGGCATTTGGATGGAGGGTACCAGCCGGATAAAAATGGAACGCAATGCGTTTGTACAAAATGGTTGGGCTATGCAAGTGCAAGCCAGTTGTATGGACAACCTCATTACTGATAATAATTTTATAGCCAACACATTTGATATGGGAACCAATGGCGATGTGGTGCTCAACACAGTAGCCAGCAACTATTGGGATAAATGTGAAGGGTACGATTTAGATAGAAATGGATTTTCCGATGTGCCTTTCAGGCCATTAAGCATGTTCAGTGTGGTTGTCGAAAAAAATCCCTCTGCCATGCTGCTGTTTCGCAGTTTTCTGGTAAGCCTCCTCGATCGTTCAGAAAAGATTTTTCCCAGCCTTACCCCCGAACAGTTTATAGATAAAAGCCCGAGAATGAAACCGCTGCCATTATGATACGTGTAGAAGCTGTAAGCAAAAAATTTGGAAAACTGCAGGTGTTGCAAAAGGTGGATTTGACCTGTAACAGCGGCGAGTGTATTGCACTTATTGGGCCCAATGGTTGTGGTAAAACCACTCTCATCAAATCCATACTCAACATGGTAATTCCGGATAGTGGCCGCATATTGGTGAATGGCAAAGACATCTCCGGCGATTTTTTATATCGCTCAGATATTGGCTATATGCCGCAGATTGGCCGCTACCCCGAAAACATGAATGTGGGCCAGGTGATTGAAACCATTCAAACATTGCGTGGAGCAGATAAGTCGGTGGATACTGATTTGTACGAAGCCTATAAAATGCAACAGCTATTAGGCAAACGCATGAACACTTTGAGTGGTGGTACCCGGCAAAAAGTAAGTGCAGTGTTGGCATTCATGTTCAATCCGGGCATCCTCATTTTAGATGAGCCAACAGCAGGGCTCGATCCTTTGGCTGCAGAAATTTTGAAAGAAAAAATCATGGCCGAAATGCAACGCAAAAAGCTGGTGATGATTACCTCGCATTTGCTGAGTGAGTTGGAAGATATTGTATCTGAAGTAGTATTTATGCAAGATGGATCGGTGGCATTTCACAAATCGAATGCAGCACTGAAAGCAGATACGGGTAAAGACAGTATTGCCAAAGCGATTTCTCACATTTTACGGGAGCAGGCATCATGAAGAAGATTATACGATTTGTATTGACAGATATTTTACGCAACCGAATTGTGATTGCCTATGCTGTGCTTATGGCCGTGTTGTCGTGGACGGTTTTTAATATGGAAGACACCGGCAGTAAAGGTGTACTCACATTGCTCAATATTGTGTTGCTGGTAGTGCCACTGGTGTCTGTGTTGTTTTCTACCATTTACATTTACAACAGTGCTGAGTTTATTGAGCTGTTGCTGAGCCAGCCTGTAAAGCGGCCGCAAATTTGGTTGAGTTTGTTTGGCGGTTTGTCTATCAGTTTCATCATTGCCTTTGCGGTGGCAGTTGGCTTGCCGCTCTTTTTATTTGCCGATTTTCATCAGGCTGTAATACTGTTTGCTACAGGCTGTTTGTTGTCTGCCATATTTGTAGCCCTTGCATTTTTAGCCGCCATTATGAGCCGTGATAAAGCCAAAGGCGTTGGGGTGTCTATTTTGTTGTGGTTGTATTTCGCTTTATTGTTCGATGGACTGGTGCTATTCCTGATGTTTCAGTTTGCTGACTATCCTATAGAAAAACCAATGGTGCTGTTAAGTGCTACAAGTCCCTTGGATTTGGCCCGCATTCTCAACCTCATGCAGATTGATGCTTCGGCCATGATGGGCTACACCGGCGCTATTTTCAAAAACTATTTTGGCAGCGGATGGGGTGTTGTATTATCCTTTGGTTTACTCCTTGCCTGGGCATTGGTGCCTTTCTGGATTTCGTTACGCATTTTCAAACGTAAAGACCTTTGATGCTTATGTTACACACTGCCAACAACCGGACAGACATTACCAACCGGCAAGATATTGAGCGGTTGGTCAATCAGTTTTATGATGCCGTAAAAGCAGATGCGACCATCGGTTATTTTTTTACAGAAGCCGTGGCTGTCAACTGGGAAAAGCATTTGCCCATCATGTATGCTTTTTGGGAAAATGTACTCTTTCATACAGGCGGCTATTCGGGCAATCCCATGGAGCGACACAAACAATTGCATCATCAGTCGGCCATGGAGCCAGCGCATTTTGAGCAATGGTTGTATTTATTTTCGCAAACCGTAGATCGGTTATTTGCCGGTGATAATGCAGAGACCATCAAACAGCGGGCTACCAGTATTGCTACCGTGATGCAATTGAAAATATTGCATCATCAATAAGCAATTGTTATACATTCTTTTTTACAAGAGAGCAACAAAAAAGGGCACGGTTTAATTACCGGTGCCCTTTGTTCTATCACAATCCAACCGATCATTATTTTGCTGGCGGCAGCAGCACATCATTAATTACGTGAATTACGCCGTTGCTGGCTGTAATGGTGGCTACAATCTCTTTGCCATTTACAAATGCCTTGTCGCCCTGCTTGGTAATTTTTACTTTACCACCAAATACCATGTCGTATTCCAATCCGTCCTGCAGCAATGCACCATTAAGTACGCCTACGTATGTATGATACCCTAAAATGTTTTCGAGGTCGCCTTTCTTTTCGGGCTTCAGCAAATCTTCAACAGTGCCTTTGGGCAGCTTATCAAACGCCGCATTGGTGGGGGCAAAAACAGTAAACGGTCCGGCGTTGCTCAGCGCATCTACCAGTCCCGCCGCTTTTACGGCAGTTACCAATGTGCTGTGGTCTTTGCTGCTCACCGCCACTTGCACTACGTTGGGGTTCGATACATCATCCTGTACACCTGATTGCCCGGTAGTGGGTGAAGTTGCTGCGGTTTCCGTAGTAGCCGCAGCATTCTCGGTAGCAGGTGAAGTGCAGGCGTACACTGCCACCGCCATCAGCAGTGCAGGTATTACAAATTTTCTTTTCATATTGGTTTGGTTTTACTACCAAATGTATTCAGCACCTCAGGCGGCCGTTATGATTGCAATCATAAGTATTGCTGCGTTGCAGATGATTTTTGGCATTGCATAACAACGAGCCAAACAATGGCGCAAAGCATCAGGAGGCTGGCAAGGAGCAGCAATTCTTTTGTAAATGGAATGGCAATATATTGGAGCGATGCAATGCCCTGGATACCCAGCGTTAATTCATTGATGCCAATGCCTGCCAGCAAAAGCAGCAATGCTTTGGGTACCATTTTGTGCTGGCAGAGTAACTGCTTGCCATACAAATAAGTCATCAGAAAAAGGGAAATGATAGCCAGCAATACAAGGTGCAGATACGCCACCACAATGGGTCTGAACCCGAATGCCAACTTGCTGACTGCCGGTATAACGGACGCTAATTGAAGCAACAGTTTTATGCTCACGGCAATGCTTATACAAATGAGCAGCAGCTTCAGCATTTTTTGGGCTGGCAGTTGTGGTAATAAACGATACTTATGTACATGAATCAATATCAAACCCCAGCCGGCCACTTGTGCAATGCTGGCTATAATTACCAGCAGGTACAGTGGCAGTGGTATGTGCATCCACAACACACTGAGCCCAAATGCAGGCAGGCAGCTCCACACCAGCAAATGCCTTGCTAGTGCTGGTATGGGCGGAATGGTTGTAAGGTCGGTGAGCCACCAGCTAAACAAAGCCATGCCCCCAAAAAAGAACCAACCATTGTATTGAAAATGCAGGTACCAATACACTGCAGCCAGATAATTGTGTTGCGTTATCTGATGTGTGGCCATCATGTAAGACAATGCAGCTGTACCAACTGTTGACAGCAGTCCAAACCATAGCGCTGCTCTTAGCCAGCCAAAGGCCGGATGTGGCGTAGCAAGGCGCATCCAACGAAATAGGTAAACTGCTGCCCACAAAAACACAACGATAGACAAAGTGGAGCAACTGATAGACACCGCCCCATAACCTTGCATTGCAAAGGCAATGAGCATACCGGCGGCACATATCCAATTATACAGCAATATTCTGCGCATTTTTCTTTGGTCAGCTTCCGGTTGGCCAGGCCACACACGGGTGGCTATCAGTAAGAGTAACGTTTGCGTTATCCATCCGGCAAATGCAAAATGGGAGTGGGCATGCTGCAGTTGTTTTTGATCGAGCCACGGAAATGACCAGCCAATTTTAATACGCATCATTACACCCACCAATGCCACCAATGCAAAACTGATTAATGAGAGTTTTACCCATTTTAAAACATCTGTGCCGTGTTGCACATTATGAGGTTGAATAGATTGCGACCGACTTGCCATAGTACACCAAAATAGGTGGGCAAATTAGCTGGCTTTTGCGGGCACTAATATGCGTATGGTCATAAGTGCTACACCTGGGTGTTGGAAGTTTTTTTCTTCTTTCTGCAGGCATCGCTACAGTACTTCACTTCGTCCCAAACCTTTTCCCATTTTTTGCGCCAGGTAAATGGACGGCCGCAGGTAAGGCAGGTTTTCTGAGGCAAAAATGATTTTTTATGAGAACTGGGCATGGTGTTGTACTTGTGCTTAATGTAAATAGGTAAAGTGGCAGCGGATAGCAATATTGTTCATTGGCAGTGGCCATTTATCGAAATATCGACCATTTTACGAATGACCTGAATATAAACAGGGGAGTTTGCTTTTAGTTGTTACATAAAGTTTCTACATTGATAAAGTAATAAACAGACGCACCTGTTATTGCACTTCAAAAGGTTTCCACTCTTTATCCAACACTAATTCACCAACATGAAAAAAGTACCCTTTGCAATCGTAATGCTGATTGTATGCAACCTTGGTAAATCTCAAAATGTAGGCATTGGCACCAACACTCCCGCAGCAAGGCTTGATGTAAAAACCACCAGTAGCTACGTGGCTCAGTTTAATGGCGCAGCCCCTATGTACATGGGCATCTTCGAAAATGATGTATACCGTGGCTACTGGGGCTCTTATTCGGGAGCAGAAACCGATGTGGACTTTGGCACCGGTACTGGCAATAGTGCCGGCAAATTGCACCTGGCCATACAGGCTAACCCAAGATTAACTATTGGAGCCGATGGTAAGGTAGGAATTGGTACTACTTCACCAGCGCATTTGCTGCACATCAACGGCGGCGACTTATTTGTACAGAGCAGCAGCGGTCTCATTCGCTTTGGCTACAATGGAGCCAACGAATGGCAGATGGCTACCACGGGTGCTGGAGCGGATCTACGTTGGTATACCACTACCGATGGTGGTACCACCATTACGCCGCGGCATTACTTTAGTCAAAACGGTAACATGGGCATTGGTGGTTTTTCTGGTCCTGGCGTACCCTTGGGCAGGGTAGATGTAATTGGTGCAGGTACTACCAGCAGTACCAATACGCTGATGCTACGCAATAGTCTTGGAGATACGCTGTTGAGAATGCGGGATGATGGCAGAATGGGTATTGGCTATAACGGTACCAGCTATGGAAGAACGCTGAATATGGGTGGCACTGGCATCAACTTTTATACAGCCAATGAAGCTGCTTTTGGCGGTGCTGTTTTTCCTACTGATACTTCGTTGGTGATATGGAGCAATAGTGCTTCCAATAACTACCTCGTGTTGCAACCCAGCTGGGGCAACACCGGCATTGGTACTTATACGCCTAACGCAAAATTTCATGTCAATGGCTCACAGCTGATTGGCAATAATTCATCCCGTATTGCTACGGGTTATCAATTGAGTGTAGATGGAAGAATAATGGCAGAAGAGGTAACTGTACAAAACAGCACCACCTGGCCCGATTATGTGTTTGATGAAGCGTACAAACTCATGCCCCTTGCAGAAGTTGAGCAAAATATTTTAAAGAACAAACATTTGCCCAACATACCCTCGGCTGCAGAAGTAAAACAAAATGGTATTGTATTGGGAGAGATGAACCGAAAGCTCATGGAAAAAGTGGAAGAGCTCACACTCTATATCATTGAACTGAATAAGAAAAACGAAGTGCTTGCACAAAAAGTGCAGGCATTAGAAAGCAAAGCTTTCCATCAACAGTAATGCTGAACAGGCTTTTTTCTTTATCAGTTAATGCACAAACATGACACGAACAATCAAACACCTGTTGCTCTGCATCTGTCTCTGTACAATGATGGGCTCCGCTGCTATGGCACAAGCCACCAACATCGACGAGATACTCAGAGACCCCAGCAATAATTACTACACAATAGTAGCAAAAGCGGAGGCTTTTTTTGCAGCCAATGGAACGGTGGGTACCGGCTACAAAGAATACAAACGCTGGCAGTTCATGGTAAAAAATAATATTTCGGAAGATGGCACTTTGCCCGATATGGTAAAGAATAACCAGAGAGCTCTCGACCAATATAAAGCCAGCCAATTACTCAAAGGAGCTGTAACGCCCCTGGCAGCATCTTCCAACTGGATTGCGTTGGGGCAACCCAACCCCAGTTATCCGGCTGGATACGCTCAAAACGGGGTAGGCCGCACCAGCAGTCTCGATTTTAAAGGCAATGATATTTGGGTGAGCACACCCGGAGGCGGTATGTGGTTTGGCGATTTTGTAAGTGGCACCACTTACAACTGGAGTCCTCAAACAGATGGCATACCAAACCTTGCCGTGCAGGATATTGAAATTGCACCTTCCAATACCAACGTCATGTATGCCCTTACCGGTGCGGTGGGTTCGGCCTCGGGGTATCGTAGTACCGGCGTTATCAAATCTACTGATGCTGGCAGTACATGGCAATTGACAGGCCTCAACTTTTCAGAAAGCGGTAGCACAAAGGGGTACAAGCTATTGGTACATCCCAGCAATTCAGGTATTGTATGGGCTTGTACCGATGCAGGCCTTTACAGAACCGGCAATGGTGGCACCAGTTGGGAATTGGTTACATACTATACCACCGTTGGCGGTACGCAAACCAATCTTTCTACCAATGCATACGATATTGTATTTCAGCCCGGCAGTACTACTACCTTGTATGCCACCAGCAACGGCCCGTACTTTTATAAAAGCACCGATGGCGGCCTCACCTTTTTAAGGGTAGACAGGGTAGGTGCCGGACTACCCACATCTGGTGGCAGAGCTCAAATTGGTGTTACGGCTGCCAACAGTTCCTACATCTATCTGCTGTATGGCAATGGCACTTCTTATCAGGGCTTGTACCGGAGTACCAATGGCGGTACCAGTTTTGCGCTGCGCAGCAGTGCCCCCAATGTTTTGGGCAGTCAGGCCTGGCGCAATATTGCCATTGCTGTATCGCCCACCGATGCAGAAGACATTTATGTAGGTGGCCTTGATGTGTACAAAAGCACAACAGGTGGTGCTACCGGCGGTTGGACGCAGATTTCCGATTGGTTCACCACTGCCGCCAATCAGTTTTGCCATGCCGATATTTTCGAACTCATTTGTGATGGTACTTACCTGTGGGCTGCCACCGATGGCGGCGTTTACCGCATGACCCGCAGCACCGATAGTTGGGCCAGTCTCAACAACAACATGCAAACAGGCCAGGTGTACCGCATGGGTATTGACCCAACGGCTTCTGCTGCTTTTGTAACCGTTGGTCTCCAAGACAATGGCACCTACCGAAACACCGGGGCACAATACAAAAGCATTGGTGGGGGCGATGGTATGGAAACCATAGTAACCCCGAGTAATACAAATGTGATTTATCTGTCCTCTCAAAACGGCAACTTTTCACGAAGCGATGATGGCGGCAATACCAATACCGATATCAGAAGTGGTGCAGGTAACTGGACAACACCAGCGGTTTTAAGGCCGGGTTTTGATACCCATATTTATATCGGCTACACCAATATTGATTACAATACTACTTCTGGTAATGGCGCTTGGAGCACCATCACCACCGGATTTGCCGGCGCCATCGAATCGTTGGAGTTTGCCCCAAGTAGCAACTCAATTTTGTATGCTACAGATGGCACATCTGTTCGTCGTTTCAATTTGAGTGGAGGTGTTTGGTCGGCGGCAACTGTTATTACTGGCAACCTGCCCGCCATGAGTAACATTACCGAATTGGCCGTAGATCCCAACAATTCTTCGCATGTTCTTATTTCAGTTGGGGGTTATACAGCCACCCGAAAAGTGTATGAAACCTTCAACGCCAACGCTGCAACCCCCACCTGGAATAGTATTGTTGGGGTGCTGCCCAACGTGCCCATCAATTGTATAACCATGGACGATGATGCCAGCAATACCATTTATGTTGGTACAGATATAGGCGTTTTTGTAAGAAACGATGTGCTCCAAAACTGGATTATGTACAGCACCAGGCTTCCTACAACACGGGTGTACGATATTGAGATTAACCGTGCTTTGTCGCCGCACAGAGTGTATGCGGCCACGTTTGGCAGGGGTGTTTTCTATTCAGAAGTTTACACAGGTTGCGGCGCATCTATTACGCTTAGTGGCAATGTTACCGGCTTAAATTACACCGAAATGTCTACCACCATTACATCCACACAGGTGCTTACGGGCGGTGTGGGCACATCGGTAGCTTATAATGCCGGCAACAGGGTTCAATTAAATCCTGGTTTCAGTGCACGGTCAGGCACAAAATTTCAGGCTTATATACAGGGCTGTACCGGCGGTGGCAATACACCAAGGCCTTTAGAAAAAATATTGCTTGAAGAAAATGGCGATGTTGTGTACCCGGCAGCAGGCAGCATCAATCCTGCTGGGGCCGATCAGGAACTTTTGCCATCAGGAAGCATAAAGCCCGCCAGCATGTTGCCCAATAAGGGGAGTTTGAAAATACCAGCAAAAGGAACCACTAAACCACTGCCTGAAAAAAGGGCTATGCCCCAAAAGCAACACCCGCAGGGGGCAGATCAATAACTATTTTCACCAATAACAAGTGCTGCCCGCAGTGGCAGGGGAGCACTTGTTTTTTCGAAAAGGAACAGATTATCTATTTACAGTGGATGGCAGGTATATTTGAACTCCTATGTGGTATTTTGAAGTAGGCTGAAAAGAGTTTTAAATGCAAAAGAGTTGCCAAAAAAATTACCAGCACTCCTAAATGGCCCGTTGTGACAAATGAATTACCCACAGCACCAAAGCCGTTTTGGATTATTGATTGTTCGCCCTTACTTTTGCCATCCTTTTTTAAATTAGGGCATTTACACTTTGGGGGCACAAACAGCTCATTCTTAATGGTTTTCAAGATTGGCTCACCGGTTCTGCCGGCTGGGCTCTAAGTGTTTTTGCGGCTTTTGAACAGAAAAAAAACAGGTTCTAGCATATGTCTTCAACACAACTGACCAACAGGATTAACTTCGGTAAAGCCAAAAACCTCGCCGAGTCTCCTGACCTTCTGGCTATTCAGATTCAATCGTTTAAAGAGTTTTTCCAATTGGAAACAACCCCCGATAAGCGAAACAACGAAGGCCTTTTCCGGGTGTTTAAGGAAAACTTTCCGATTAGTGATACCCGTAACATTTTTGTGCTGGAATTTCTCGACTACTTTATCGATCCGCCCCGTTATTCACTCGATGAGTGTATGGAGCGTGGCCTTACCTACGCTGTGCCCCTGAAGGCTAAGCTGCGTTTGAGCTGTAACGATGAAGAGCATATCGACTTCCAGACTATCGTTCAGGATGTGTTCTTGGGCAATATCCCGTACATGACTCCCCGTGGTACATTTGTTATCAACGGTGCGGAGCGTGTAGTGGTAAGCCAGTTGCACCGTAGTCCCGGTGTATTCTTTGGCCAGAGCCTGCACCCCAACGGTACCAAAATCTACAGTGCCCGTGTAATTCCTTTCAAGGGTGCCTGGATGGAATTTGCGACCGACATCAACAACGTGATGTATGCCTACATCGACCGTAAGAAAAAGTTCCCCGTAACCACCCTGTTGCGTTCTATCGGTTTCGAAACCGATAAATCCATTCTGGAGTTGTTTGGCATGGCCGATGAAATCAACATCGATAAAAAATCTATCAAAACCCTCGTAGGTCGTAAGCTGGCTGCCCGTGTACTCCGCAGTTGGGTAGAAGACTTTGTGGATGAGGATACCGGTGAAGTAGTGAGCCTGGAGCGTAACGAAGTGTTGATGGAACGCGACAGTGTACTCGACGAAAAATCATTGGAAGAAATTCTGGAAATGGGCATCAAGAGCCTGTTTGTCCAGAAAGAAGACGTAGGTGGTGATTTTGCTATCATTTACAATACGCTGAATAAGGATACTTCGAACAGTGAACTGGAAGCCGTGCAGCACATCTACCGCCAGTTGCGTGGTAGCGATGCTCCGGACAACGAAACTGCCCGTGGTATCATCGACAAGCTGTTCTTCAGCGATAAGCGTTATGATCTCGGCGAAGTGGGTCGTTACAAAATTAACCGCAAGCTGGGCCTCAATTATCCTATTACCAAGAAGGTACTGACCAAAGAAGACATCATTTCCATCGTAAAATACCTGGTGAAACTCACCAACGGTAAGGCTGAAATTGATGACATTGACCACCTGAGCAACCGTCGTGTACGTACTGTAGGCGAGCAGTTGTATGCGCAGTTTGGTGTTGGTTTGGCCCGTATGGCCCGTACCATTCGTGAACGTATGAACGTTCGTGACAACGAAGTATTTACCCCTGTTGACCTGATCAACGCACGTACGTTGAGCTCAGTTATCAACTCATTCTTTGGTACTTCTCAGCTGTCGCAGTTCCTCGACCAAACCAACCCGCTGTCAGAGATTACGCACAAGCGTCGTATTTCTGCCCTCGGACCAGGTGGTTTGAGCCGCGAACGTGCCGGCTTCGAAGTTCGTGACGTACACTACAGCCACTACGGTCGTTTGTGTACCATCGAAACTCCGGAAGGTCCAAACATTGGTCTGATTTCTACGCTTTGCGTACACGCCAAGATCAATGACATGGGCTTTATCGAAACGCCTTACCACCCTGTACAAGAGGGTAAGGTGGACGTGAAAAAACTCAAGTTCCTGAGTGCGGAAGAAGAAGATACTGCGAAAATTGCCCAGGCCAATTCTGAACTGAAGGACGATGGCAACTTTGCAGAAGAACGTATCATCAGCCGCCAAACAGGTGACTTCCCCATTCTGGAAAAGAATGAGGTAGAATACATGGACGTTGCCCCCAACCAAATTGTAGGATTGTCTGCATCACTCATTCCGTTCCTGGAGCATGATGACGCCAACCGTGCCCTGATGGGATCAAACATGCAACGCCAGGCCGTTCCATTGCTGAAGCCAGAAGCACCCATCGTAGGTACCGGCTTCGAAGGCAAAGCAGCCCGTGACAGCCGTGTGCAAATCACTGCAGAAGGTGATGGCGTGGTAGAATTTGTGGACGCTACTGAAATCCATGTACGTTACAGCCGCAACGACGAGCAGCGTCACATCAGCTTTGATGATGACCTGAAAGTATACAAGCTCACCAAGTTCATCAAAACCAACCAGGGCACCAGCATCAACCACCGTCCGGCTGTGAAAAAAGGCCAGGCCGTAAAAGCCGGCGACTTCCTGACAGAAGGTTATGGTGTACGGGATGGCGAACTGGCCCTTGGTCGCAACCTGAAAGTGGCCTTCATGCCATGGAAAGGTTACAACTTCGAAGATGCCATTGTAATCAGCGAACGTATCGTAAGCGAAGACTTGTTTACTTCTGTACACATCGATGAATATGAACTGGAAGTTCGCGACACCAAATTGGGTGAAGAAGAACTGACACCAGATATTCCTAACGTAAGCGAAGAAGCCACCAAAGACCTCGACGAAAACGGTATCATCCGTATTGGTGCGATGGTAAAAGAAGGCGATATCCTGATTGGTAAAATCACTCCTAAAGGTGAAAGCGATCCTACTCCGGAAGAGAAACTCCTCCGTGCCATCTTCGGCGACAAAGCCGGCGATGCCAAAGACGCTTCACTGAAAGCGCCAAGCGGTACTGAAGGTGTGGTGATCAACAAGAAGCTCTTCCAGCGTACCAAAAAAGACAAGAACAGTAAGGTTCGTGAAAAAGCCGCACTGGAAAAAGTAGAGAAGATCCACGAGAAGAATGAGCAGGATATCAAAGACCTGTTGCTCGAAAAACTGCAGGTGTTGCTCGGCAACAAAACCAGCGCAGGTGTAAGCAACAACTTTGGTGAAGTGCTGATAGGCAAAGGCGTGAAGTTCAACCAAAAGAACATCAGCCAGATTGACTTCCAGAACGTAAACCCATTGGGTTGGACCGGCGATCAGCATATTGATGAACTCATTAACCAGTTGCTGCACAACTATACCATTAAGTACAACGAAGAGCTGGGCCGCTACAAGCGGGAAAAATTCAACATCAGCATTGGTGATGAATTGCCTGCAGGTGTGCTGAAACTGGCGAAAGTGTACCTCGGTGTAAAACGTAAGTTGAAAGTAGGTGATAAGATGGCGGGCCGCCACGGTAACAAGGGTATCGTAGCCAAAATCGTTCGCCACGAAGACATGCCATTCCTCGAAGATGGCACGCCTGTAGACATCGTGCTGAACCCATTGGGTGTACCTAGCCGTATGAACCTCGGTCAGATTTATGAAACTGTACTGGGTTGGGCTGGTAAGCAATTGGGCCTCCGTTTTGCCACGCCAATTTTCGATGGTGCTTCTACCGACGAAATTGCCGACTACATCACTAAGGCTGGTTTGCCCACTTTCGGCCACACGTACCTGTACGATGGTGAAACCGGCGACCGCTTTGACCAAAAAGCTACTGTAGGTGTGATCTACATGATTAAATTGCACCACATGGTGGATGATAAGATGCACGCCCGTTCTATCGGACCATACAGCTTGATTACACAGCAGCCGCTGGGTGGTAAAGCACAGTTTGGTGGTCAGCGTTTCGGTGAAATGGAAGTGTGGGCACTGGAAGCATACGGTGCTGCCAACATTCTGCAGGAATTGCTCACCATTAAGTCGGATGACATCATTGGCCGTGCCAAAACATACGAAGCGATTGTAAAAGGCGACAACATCCCTCGTCCGGGTGTGCCAGAAAGCTTCAACGTGTTGATCCACGAATTGCGTGGTCTCGGTCTCGACATGAAGTTCGATTAATCGACAGCTCTGATAACCTCAGCATACAACCGCTCCTCTTGCAGGAGCGGTTTTTTTGTTGCTGGGGGGAAAGACGGAAAGTCGGAAAGTCGGAAAGTCGGAAAGTCGGGAAAGTCGGAAAGTCCGGAGACGGATTTCTCCCCTCCTGGGAGGGGTGGCCTTCAGGCCGGGGTGGGTGGTCGGATGTAAAGTCAGGAAAGTCCGTGGTCCGTTGTCGTTATTCCGGAGTCCGTAGAAAACTGCTACCCTGAGCCTGTCGAAGGGTAGTCGGGAAGAAGGTAGTCCGGAGTCGGTAGAAGACAGCCACCCTGAGCATGTCGAAGGGGTAGTAGTCCGGAGTCGGTAGTCGGAAGTCCGAAGAAAACTGCTACCCTTAGCATGTCGAAGGGTAGTCGGGAAGAACGTAGTCGGTAGTCAGAGAGCTTCAACATCATTTACAAATGACTTCAGCATTACACACAGTGAGTGGCAGATGATGTACATACAAATGCCCCGGTTATTCGGGGCATTTGTATCAGATAGCAATAGTTGGTTTCAAGTAACTCAACATCCGCCATCACGGGGTACGGCATAGATCTGTTTCCCCAAAACAGATAAGGTATAGACCTTCCCTGCTTTTGACGGAAGCAACAACTGCCATGTTTTGCCCTTATCGGCCGATTTGAAAACGCCTTTGGGATGACCACAATAGAAGTTGCCCTCCACTTCAATAATGGAACTAATCATGGCTTCCTCGGGTAGCGGTGCATTATTGGGATGACAGGCCGAATAGGATTGATTGGCCAGCGTAAATAGATTATTGATGGGCCTTGGGGTATTCGCCGGCTGCAATGCTTCGTCAATAGGATGCCAGGTGATGCCTCCGTCGTAAGAAACCCTGATTCTTCTTGTATGTGACTGCGTACTGAACGTAATAGCGGCAAAACCACCTTTAATTTTAGCAACATCAATGCCCACACCGCCTTCGCTGATGACCCATTCCCAATGTGCACCATTATCGGTCGAACGCTTGATGCCCCGTTGGCCGGTGGCAATAATAACGCCGGCCGACTGCACCTGCTTATTGCCAGCAGTTTGCTGTGCTATTGCAGGAGGTATGGCAGTGGTTTCCTGCCAGGTGTTGCCCGCATCCGAAGAAATGAAAGCCATGCTTTCTGCATCCGTTGGGGCTTGCAGGGGCAGCAGATGCTCCTGCGGTGTAGCTACCGCACTGTGCTGTACTTTGGTAGACTCATTCGCCACCTCAATGGCCAAAGGAAGAAACAGGAGTACAAATGCAGATGAATAGATTTTCATAGTGATGAATGTATGGGTGATGGATGAAATGATGACCCGAAACTATCGGTCATTTGCGTAGCAGCAACATTTTTTGCCGTAAAAAGAGGTAAAGGATGCGTAAAACCTTGGTAAAGCCATCTGCCAGCGGCTTTATCAACTATTTTGCACACATGAAGCCACGGGTTTTTATTGCCAATGTATTCCTCCTGATGGTACTGATAACAACTGCTGTTGCATGTATCAATAAAAAAGAGCAGCTGCCAGCAAAGCATTTGGAAGTGGTACTTCGTGAAATAGGCCACCAGTTATTGCTGACGGCCAAAGATTCTACCTCCCGGGTGCTGCCGGTGAAGCAATTACATGATAATACCTACCAGCTTTCTTTTCAGCACGACTTCAGTTTTGTGTCAGATTCACTCATCAATTTGGTACAACGAACGTTTGAGCAAGACGGGGCGGCCAATCATTACATCGTGAATGTGAGAAACTGTGCCCAACAGGGAACCATTCTGGCCTTTGAAATCAACAAACAAGCCACCGATTTGACGCCCTGCCGGGGCCGCACTTTACAAGAAGCTTGCTACATCATCGAACTTGAATTTTTGCCCAGCAACACCACCCATCGCTTGTGGTGGCTGTTGTTGCTGATTCCTTTGGCCATTGGCGGCTATTATCTGAAAGGCAGGTTGCGCAAGCCAGCAGCGCCGCTGTTGGTACATGAAACCATGGACTACCTGCCGTTGGGCCGCTTTCAATTGTATACCGGTAGCCATGTACTCAGCATTGGCGACAAACAAATACCACTCTCAGAAAAAGAAACCAAAGCACTCACCCTGTTTGCGAACAACATGCACCAGGTGGTAGAAAGGGAAAGACTGATGAAAGAGATTTGGGAAGATGCCGGGCTGGTCGTCATCAGTAAAAATGTGGATGTGTTGGTGTCTAAACTGCGTAAGAAATTGGCAGATGATCCCGCCATTAGAATCATCAACATACCCGGCAAGGGCTACAAATGCACGGTAGGGTAGTCGGGAAGTCAGTAGTCGGTAGTCCGGAGAGGTAGTATCTCCCCGCCTCAAGCGGGAGGGGTAGCCTTTAGGCCGGGGTGGGCAATTCGACCTGAGACCATGCGCCACTATTTGCCTTGCGGGTGTATTTTTAACTACCAATCATTTTTTACAAAAGCACTTAGCCCCTATGATTACGATGCTCCTGCACTTGGGTCAACGTTTTTCCCGCTCTACCATATCTGTACTTTCTGTTTGCCTCTATATTGTATTTTCTATTATTAAGAGATTTGCCGATGATCAAAGGCTGATGCTGATACCTGTGTTATTCGCAATAGTCCTGGTAGCCATTGCAGGCATCAAAATATTTGCCTGCTTTAGACAGCGGGCAGCCATTACCAGTAAGCAGCACCGCTGGCTGTTGGTTTATTTGCTACTCAATACGGGCGTACTATCGCTAAGTCTTTCTTACTATTGGCAAAAGGTATAGTCGGCCGTAGAAGGATGCTGAAAGCTTTCAATGGCCACGGATGTCAATTCGTGGACGGACCTTGTATCAAATGTGAATAGGGGTTACTGCTGGTACAAGTTTGCCGCAGTTATCGGGGCTGTCGTCATTCATTGCTCGTCTGGTGTCACTTTTTCTCCATTTATCCATACGCCTTCCTCGGTTATGAGCAACTCCTGCTGGGGGTGTTCGGCCATGCCTTTGCGCAGCAGCGGAATGTAGAGCACTTCCATAAAAAAAGCCGCCAACGGGTACAAAGGCTGCAGCTCCGGATGGGTATCGAGGTAAGATTGGGAAAGGGCTTCACCCTGGTAGGTAACCGTCACCGTTACGGGAATATGCATGGGCATTGGTTGATGCATAAATGTAGGAGTGCTTTTGGGAATGTTGGTAGCGAAATTTACAGGGGTATGAGTCAGTATTCAGTAGACAGTAGTCCGTAGTCCGTAGACCGCCAGCCCCCTTCGTACCTCGTACCTCATACCTCGTATCTCGTCCCTCGTCCTTCCTCCGTACATTCACTCACACAAAAGAAAAAATCATTGATGAAGCAATTGTTTCTTACCATTTTAAGTGCCGGCTGCACACTGCTGGCAATGGCGCAAACGGAGTGGCCCCTGTACATTGGTACTTATACCGGCACGGGTAGCCACGGCATTTATGTGGCCAAGGTAGATGCCCGAACCGGCGCCATCCGGCTGGTCGATTCGCTGGCGGCCGACAACCCCTCGTACCTGGCGCTGAACAAAGCCGGCAACCGCCTCTATGCCGTTACTGAAAATGGGGGCAGCAATCCCGGAGCCGCTTCCTCTTTTATGAAAGAAGAAGGCAGTGGTAAATGGGTACCCCTCAATACCAGCCCGCAGCTTACCGGCGGCGATCATCCCTGCTATATTGCGGTAAACAAGGCGGGTACTCATGCCATAGTGGCCAACTATACCGGTGGCTCGGTATCGGTGTTTCCTATCGATTTTGTTGGGGCCTTGGACAATGTCAGCCAGCTCATTCAGCACCAGGGCAGCAGTGTGAACGCCGGCCGGCAGGAGAAGCCGCATGTACACAGCACCATTTTTTCGCCCAACGAACAATACCTCATGGTGGCCGATTTGGGTACCGATTACCTCACGGCTTATCCGTTCAACCCCAAAAAGGTGAATGAGCCGCTGGATACGGCCGGTGCCCTCCGCCTGAAGCTGTCGCCCGGTGCGGGGCCGCGGCATGTAAGTTTTCACCCGAGGCTGCCCATTGTGTATGTAATGGAAGAGCTGAGCGGCAAAGTGGCGGTGGTGCGTTTTGCACCCCAACAGCGCCAGCTACAGGTGCTGCAAACCATTCAAAGCGACCGGGTGAGTGCTCAACCCGGCAGTGCCGATATTCACCTCAGCCCCGACGGAAAGTTTCTCTACGCCAGCAACCGCATAGATGCCAACGATATTGCTGTTTTTGCGGTAGATACCCGCAGTGGCCGGTTGCGTTTTGTGCAGTCCATTAGCACGGGGGGGATCAAGCCCCGCAATTTTACACTGTCGCCCGATGGTAAATTTGTGCTGGTGGCCAATCAGCAATCGAACAACATTGTGCTGTTTCACCGCAACGCCCTTACGGGTAAGCTCACCGCCGCTAACCAATCTTTTTCGCTGCCTACACCGGTTTGTTTGGTCTTTGGCAAATAGCACTGGCGGAGTATTTGGACACTGTATGACAGGCGGTTATATTTGTAGCGATTGCTTATGGTAGATGATGTGAAAATAAAAATGGCGTTCATGGCATTTCTCCGCAGTGCCTGTGCCAATGTACCCTGACGACGGGGCGGCGAGGTTGTTATGTTACCCGCCGGTGTATGTATGGTACTTTTTTAATTCGTCCTCATTTTTAATTTCCAACATGAAGAATATTGCTGTTGTAGGCCTGGGAAAAGTAGGTTCCCTTGTGGCCACTTTGTTATCTGAAAATTTTACTGTTACCGGCATAGATCAGCGCAAGCCCGCCGATGCTATGCCTTTTTATATTGCAACCGGTAGCGTAACCGATGCGGCATTTATTAAGCAAACCCTTACGGGTAAAGATGCCGTGGTGTCTTGCCTGCCTTACTCACTCAACCTGCCCATTGCGCAGGCTGCTTTCGAGTTGGGCATCCACTATTTCGATTTAACTGAAGATGTGCCCACCACCACTGCCATTCGGGAAATGGCCAAAACCTCGAAGGGAGCCATGGTACCGCAGTGCGGATTGGCTCCGGGTTTTATTGGCATTGTTGGTGCTAATTTGTATAACCGTTTTACCAAACTGCGTGATGTAGAACTGCGGGTAGGGGCCCTGCCCAAATATCCCAACGGGCAAATGGCGTACTCCTTTACCTGGAGCCCCGCTGGTGTTATCAACGAATACATCAACGATGCAGAAGTGATTCACAACGGCGTTCGTAAAATGGTATCTTCTTTGGATGGCTTGGAAATGATCAACATCGAAGGCCGCGACTTTGAAGCGTTTACCACCAGTGGTGGCCTTGGCACCATGTGCGAAACCCTCGAAGGCAAGGTGGATACCCTCAATTATAAAACCATTCGCTATCCCGGTCACTGCCAGCTCATGAAGTTTTTCTTGTATGAACTGCTCATGAAAAACGACCGCGAATTGTCGGAAAAAATACTTACCGAAGCCAAGCCGCCGGTGCGGGAAGATGTGGTGTATGTATATGCTGTGGTAGAAGGCTGGCAGGGCGAGAACCTGGCCCGGGAAGAGTTTTACAATGCCTATCATCCCATTACGATTCAGGGTAAGGAATGGCGGGCCATTTCGTGGACAACGGCGGCATCTGTTGCGGCTGTGGTAGAAATGGTATCGAATGGTTCACTGCCGGCGCAGGGCTTCATTAAGCAGGAAGACATTCCGTTGGAGGCGTTTCTGCAAACCCGCCACGGTAGTTTGTATGCACAGTATCAGCCATAAAGAATAGCCGACCGACCACGGACGACTGACCACTGAAATAATACAACGTCCCCGACCAAGGTTGGGGACGTTTTGTTTTGCTATATGCTGTCGCAGGCTTCTCGGCCTGTGACGGGATGGTTACTCGTTCAATGAACCATCAACGCAACGTCCTGTGCCAGAAACGTTGCTGGGAATTTCTTTTAATAGCTGCTTTAGTAACGGGGATGCACTGGCCAGGAGGCCATCGCAAGGTGGAGACAGCGTCTCCGGACTACTGACTTCGGTCTTCCCAACTACCTGCCCACCATCCACTCTTTAAACACATCAAACGAAGCGGCCAAACGGGTGCTTCGTTGTGGCAGGGCAAAGAGGTGAGCGACGTTTTCCGGCACGGGTACTGCTGCTCCGCTGATCTCGGCTACCACGTCGGGGAATTTCACGGGGTGAGCCGTTTCCAGAAAGAAGCCGGGGGCGCCGTTGTGTTGCAGCTGGTATTGTTGCAACGCATACAAACCCACAGCACCATGCGGGTCGCAGAGGTAGTTGTAATCCTGCAACGCAGCGGCAATGGTATCACGGGTAGTGGCATCACTTACACTGACGGCCGTGAGGTGGTTGCGCAACCACTGCACGTCTTGGTCATACATTTCCATGATGCGGACAAAATTGCTGGGCCGGGCTACATCCATGGCATTGGAAATAGTGGCTACGGCGGTTTTATCGGGCAAAATGCCGGTGCGCAAATACTGCGGAATGGTATCGTTGCTGTTACAGGCCGCTATAAAATGCTGAATAGGCAGGCCGCTGCGCTGGGCAACCATGCCGGCGCAAATATTGCCGAAGTTTCCGCTGGGCACACTCACCACAGGGGCTTGTTCATAGGGCCATTGTTGCAGCGCAAAAAAGTAATACAACTGCTGCGGCAACCAACGGGCTACGTTGATGGAGTTGGCCGAAGTGAGTTGGTATTGCGCATTCAAATCGGTATCGGTAAAGGCTTGTTTTACGATGGCCTGGCAATCATCGAAGCTGCCGGCTACGGCTAACGCATGCACATTGCTGCCACAGGTCGTAAGCTGCAATTCCTGCACGGGGCTTACTTTTCCTTCAGGGTAAAGAATGATGACTTCAACCCCTTCCACATTGTCGAAACCATTGGCAACGGCGCCACCTGTATCGCCCGACGTAGCTACGAGCACCGTTATCTTTTTTTCGTTGCCCGCATTGAAGTGCGCCAGGCAGCGGCTCATAAACCGGGCACCCACATCTTTAAAGGCCAGCGTAGGGCCATGAAACAATTCAAACGAAAATACCTGCTCACTCAGCTGCACCAACGGAAATGGAAAGTCAACAGTTTCGGCTACAATGCGGTGCAGTACTTCATCGGGCATGCTTTGGCCCACGTAGGGTTTCATTACCCTGAAGGCCAGTTCTGTTTTGTCCCAATCGGCCAGTGGGCGTTGCTTCAGCAAGCCATGAGCCGACGGAATCATTTCGGGATAATACAACCCTTTATCGGGTGCTTGACCGGTTACGGCGGCTGTTTTAAAATCAACAGGAGCACTGGCTCTGTTGGTGCTATAGTAGTGCATAAACAGGTTATGGTTTTACTTTTACGCCATCGGCATTGATGCTGGTAACGTACGTGTGGTTGTCGATGCCAAGGCGGTTGAAAACGGACTGCATTTCTGTTGCAATGGCGTGTGCAGTTTCGGGTGTACTGCTGAGCATAAATACTGATGGACCCGAGCCGGAAATACCGCCACCCAAAGCACCGGCTGCCATGCAGCGTTGCTTCAGCTCATCAAAACCTGGTATAAGAATACTGCGAACGGGTTCAATAATGTGGTCTTCCAACGAACGGCCAATGAGGGCATGATCATTTTTCAGAATGCCGGCAACCAAACCCGCAATATTACCCCATTGCTTGATGGCGTTTTTTAATAGCACGGTTTGTTTGAGGATGGCTCTTGCGTCGGCGGTTCGCACTTCAATTTGCGGATGCACAATGCTCACAAACAAATCGGGAGCAGGCAGGGCAACCACATCCAACGGAAAGATGGAACGGATGAGCGTGATGCCACCATAAATGCACGGTGCGATGTTGTCGGCATGCTTTACTCCGCTGGCTACTTTTTCGCCAAACATGGCAAACTGTACTAACTCTTCTTTGCTGAAGCGATTGTTGAGCAGCATATTGGCACCCACTACGGCACCGGCAGCACTGGCGGCAGAAGAGCCAATGCCGCTACCGGGTTTGATGTGTTTGCGTATGGTAATATCGAAGCCAAAGGGTTCATCAATAGCGTCGAGCATGGCGAGGAGTGCCGCACCAGCTACGTTTTTTTCGGGGTCGGTGGGCAAATGATATACCGGGTCGGGCTGAATGATGATGCGTTTTTCATCAATCAATGTAATGTCGATTTCATCGCAGGGTTCGTGGAGGGCAAAGCCCAATACATCAAATCCACACACCATGTTGGCTACGGTGCCCGGCGGCAATACAGTAATTGTTTGTTGCATGCTGTTGTGTTTTAATGAATGACCCGCATAATGTCGGCAAATACGCCCGATGCGGTTACATCGGCACCGGCGCCGGCACCTTTTACCACCAAGGGTTGCTCGGGGTAGCGCTGGGTGTAATACAACACAATGTTGTCTTTGCCATACAAATGATAAAAATCGGATTCAGGAGCAATGTGGCGCAAGCCTACAGATGCTTTGCCATGCTCGAAGCTGGCCACAAATTTGAGCTTGCAACCATTGGCTTGAGCACCTTGCAACAAGCCGGCAAAATGTGCTTCGTGTTTTTCCATTTCGCTATAAAAATTGTCTACAGATCCTTCGTAACAAGAAGCGGGCAGAAATCCGTTGTTCGTGATGTCGTCCATTTCGAGTGCATAACCTGCTTCCCGTGATAAAATGAGGATTTTGCGCATTACATCGGTGCCACCCAAATCGAGGCGGGGATCGGGTTCGGTGTAGCCTTCTTCCTGCGCCTGCCGAACGACTGCTGCAAACGGGCGGCTGCCATCATAATTGTTGAACACAAAGTTGAGGGTGCCACTCAGCACGGCTTCAATTTTGTGAATCACATCTCCGCTTTTTACCAAATCGTTTAAAGTGCCAATCACCGGCAAACCCGCACCCACATTGGTTTCGAAGAGAAAGCTGGTATTGAATTCACGGGCCAGCGATTTCAGTTTTTTGTAATGGTTGAGAGCAGAAGCAGCGGCAATTTTGTTGCAGGCTACTACCGCAATGCTTTTGCGCAGCAAGGGTTCGTACATGCCCGCTACTACATCGCTGGCAGTAATGTCTACAAACACACTGTTGCGCAGGTTGCGGCTCACAATGGCTTGCACTAGTGTGTCGGGTGTTTGTGCTTCACCATTTTCTTCGAGTAAATGTTTCCAGTTGCTGAGGTCTACGCCCTTGTCGTCAAAATACATTTGGCGGCTGTTGGCTACACCCACCACACGAACTTGCATGCGCAATTGCTCTGCCAAAAAAGCTTGTTGCTGTTGCAGTTGATCGAGCAGTCGTCGGCCCACATTGCCTACGCCCACTACAAACAAGTTGAGCTGTTTTTGTACTTCTTCAAAAAACGATTCGTGTAAAACGTTCACTGCTTTTTTTACATCACGGGCAGCAATGACTGCAGAGATATTTTTTTCTGAAGAGCCCTGTGCTATGGCCCGCACATTGATACCGTTGCGGCCCAGTGCTGAAAACATTTGTCCGCTAATGCCGGGATGGCTTTTCATTTGATCGCCTACCAATGCGACAATTGACAGGTCGCTTTCTACAGCAACGGGTTCTACTTTTTTGCCGGCTATTTCTATTTCAAAAGCAGCATTCACTGCAGCACTAGCCCGTTGAATATCTGCTGCATGGATGCCCACACAAATAGAGTGTTCTGAAGAACCTTGTGTAATGAGAATGACATTGATTTTTTCGTTGGCCAATGCCTGAAACAACCGCTTCGAAAAACCGGGAATGCCAATCATGCCACTGCCTTCGAGGCTGATGAGGCTGATATTGCTGATGCTGGAAATGCCCCGGATAAAACCATTGTCGCTGTTGGTTTCGTGTTGTATCACAGTGCCGTGATCTTGTGCTGCAAAAGAGTTTTTAATCCACACCGGAATCTTCATCTGCATCGCAGGTTGAATGGTGGGTGGATAAATCACTTTGGCACCAAAGTGGGAGAGTTCCATCGCTTCTTGGTAGGAGATGGCGGGCAATGGTTTGGCATTGCTTACCCAGCGGGGATCTGCGGTCATCATGCCACTTACATCGGTCCAAATTTCGAGGGCTTCTGCCTGTAACGCTGCTGCATAAATAGCTGCAGTATAGTCGGAGCCACCGCGGCCCAATGTAGTGGTAAGGTTGTGTTCGTTGCTGGCAATAAAGCCCGGCGCTATAAACAACGCATCTTGCGACTGTGCAATGGACTGGCGAATGTTTTCATTCGTAACAGCAAACACCACGGCTGCATTGCCAAACTGGCTATCGGTTTTAATGAGTTGGCGGCTATCGAGCCAAGTATGCGCATGGCCAATGGCCTGCAAGTAACCGGAGATGATTTTGGAAGACAGTAATTCGCCAAAGCTCACGATACGGTCTTTGCTACGGGAAGACAATTCCTGCAGAGAAAATACCCCTTCGCAAATGGTTTCGAGTTCGTTGCACAATTGTTTTACCACACTCAGGCAGGCACTTTGGTTGCTCACGGGCAGCAGTTCTCTCGTGGTGTCGAGGTGTCTTTTTTCTATACCCTTAATGACTTCTGCGTAGCGTTCATCGCCGGCTTCGGCCAGTTGACCACAGGCTATGAGTTGATCCGTGATGCCGGAGAAGGCAGATACCACAACAATTTTTTGCGCAGCAGGGTGTTGTAAAAAAATATCGGTGATGAGTTTGATATTGGTACTGTTGGCCACCGAAGTGCCACCAAATTTTAAAACGTGCATGGTAGATTAAGCTGAGAAATGAATACAAAAGTTGAACGCTGCAATGGCAGCAAACGGCGAAAGCCCACGGAGGTAATATGAAAAAGTACAACCCTAACGGGTTGTGGTAGTTGTAGTGGTTGTAGTAGAGGTAAACATGCCACTAGTCGCAAAGCGAAACAGGAGTTCTAACACAGCCCACATACCGCCGGGAGTGGCGGGCTTAGCGATGGCAATCGCAACGGCCTTGTATGTGTTGTTTGAAGTCATTGTAAGAGCAAATGTAAAGGCTAATGCTATTTGTTGTTATTTGTTTTGAAAAAATCTTTCTTTTATTGATGGTGTCTAAAGAATCAACGAAACTGTTGGAAAAAGAAAAAGGCAACCTCAGTTGAGGTCGCCTTTTTCAGATGGTTGTTGTTAGTCTAGAATGCGTATACGGCGGCAATGAGGGCGTTGGCAGCCGATTTGCTGCTGTTGCTTTTGCCGTCGATGAAAATAGCTTTGCTGGCGTTTTCGATGCGGATTTCAGGAATGAGGGTAAGAGCACCGAGGCGAATGTTGGCAGAGAGGGTATTGGCAAAAATGCTGCCACCTTCAGCAGCACTGCTGAATACATTGAGCTGCTTGCTATCGTCAAACAATTCGCTGCGCAGGGTAAGGCCAAAGCTTTTGCTGAAATCGGCGTTGAAATACAAAGCCGAACCCCACCATGAACTGGCGCTACCGAACTTATCGTTTTGCTTGAGTTTGTAGCTGGCCACAGTACCGTCGTACCCAATCGAGAAGTTGTCAGAAACACCGAGGGTGGCAACTAAATCAACCTGGTTCATTTTGGTGGTATCGCTGCTTTTGCCGCCTACATAGTTCAGGTACAATTTGAGCTTGCCGTTTTTGGTGCCGGTGCTAAACTGGCCGATAAGGTATTTTGGGGAAACGCCTGTTGTACGTTGGTCGGTAGGGTTGGAAATACCAATCATAATACCGCTGCTACCAAATTTGTAATCAGCTTTTACACCGGTATGCGTAAATGGTCCGTAAGAAAACATGTAGCTCATGCTATAGTTGCGGTTGAGCTGCGGATCTACCAGTTCGTAACCAACGTGTGTGGCCCAGCTACCAGCGGTAAATGTGAGCTTGTCGCTGGCCGCATAGGTTACATATAATTGCTTGATGGCTTGTGTGATGCCATTGTCGGCATAGGCAAATTCTTTAGCCCGTGTACCAAATCCGAGGTCTGCTACCATGCCTACCTTGCCCAGTGTTTTTTCAAACTTCAGCGAAGCCATGCCCAGCTCAAAAGAGTTGTGCGAATTGGTGAAGCTGGTTTTATTGTTGGCACCGGATTTGGCGAAATCGAGTTTGTAATACACATCGGCGTAGCCGCTGATTTTTAAAGGATTTTTTTCTTCTGTTTCGGTTGAGTCGGTTTGTGCAAAAAGAGCGTTAACAGATAGACATACCAAAGTGGTAGCAACAAATTTTTGTAACATTGCAATGCATTTTTAATGTGAACGAAGGGTACAGTACAGACTATGCCAGTAGTCTGAGCACACTGTACCTTTTTCTTTTGCCTGTGCTGAAGCGGTTAGTTTGGTTATTGGAAAAAATAGAAGGCGGCCCGACTAAAGTGCCAGCAATAGCCGGGCGCCTGAGATAGACAACTTAATGGGGATTCAGAATGGGTTGTGTGCTAAAAAGAGTGTCGGTTAGAGTTGGTTTTTCAAAATATTTGCGGCGCATCATCCGCCATTAGAGTTCAGCGTAGTTTTCTTCAGCTTCTTTCATCACACCATTGCTTTGTACGAGTACATGGCCTTGCATGTATTTCTCGTTGTGCTGAGAAGCATCCAATCCCATGTCTTCGTCGGCTTCGCTTACACGCAGCGGCAATACGAGATCAATGAATTTGAAAATGAGGTAAGACATAGCGAAGCTGAAACCAACGGCCACCAGCATGCCTTTTACTTGCGTAAAGAAGAATGCAGCATTGCCATAAGCCAGGCCATCCTGACCAGCACTGTTTACAGTTACAGTGGCAAAAACGCCAGTCAGCAGCATACCTACAATACCACCCACGCCATGGCAGGGGAATACATCGAGGGTATCATCCAGCTTACTTTTTTGCTTGAAGTGTACAGCCAGGTTAGAAATGATAGCTGCCACTACGCCAATGAAAATGCTTTGCGGAACTGCTACAAAGCCAGCGCCGGGTGTAATGGCTACGAGGCCCACCACTGCGCCAATACAAAAGCCAAGTACAGAAGGCTTTTTGCCACGGAGTACATCAAAGAACATCCAGCTCAAACCTGCGGCTGCGGCAGCAGTGTTGGTAGTGGCAAAAGCAGAAACCGCCAGGCTATTGGCACCCAGAGCAGAACCTGCGTTGAAGCCAAACCAGCCAAACCACAGCAAACCTGTACCAATCAGTACGTATGGTATGTTGGCCGGGGGAACTTCTTCCTGCAACAGTTTTGATTTGCGGGGTTTCAGCACCAGTGCGCCTGCCAGGGCTGCACATCCGGCTGAAATGTGTACCACGGTACCGCCGGCAAAATCGAGCACACCCATTTTAAACAGGAAACCTTCGGGGTGCCATGTCCAGTGGGCCAATGGTGCGTATACCAGCAAGCCAAACAGGGCAATGAAAAGAATGTAAGCAGTAAAGCGGATACGCTCAGCTACGGCACCTACTACCAGACCCGGCGTAATGATGGCGAACATGAGCTGAAAGAGTGCGAAAAGTGGTTTGGGAATGGTGGGGGCCAAAGACCAAGGCTCGCCAGACATCACATCTTTAAAAAATAAATGTGTTGTGGGGTTGCCAATGAAGCCACCAATGCTGGTGCCGAAAGACAGGCTGTAGCCAACTACAATCCAGAGAATGCTAACGATACCTGCAGCCACCACGCTTTTAATCATGGTGCTGATTACGTTTTTGCGATGCACCATACCGCCGTAGAAAAAGGCGAGGCCGGGTGTCATCAGGAATACCAGGGCCGTGGCTACCAATATCCAGGTAATGTCGGCGCCTGAGTAGGCTTTTCCCTCATCGTTGAAGGTGGGAAGCGATGGAATGAACAAGGCACCAATGGACACTGCTGCCAGAATCAGGAACGGTGCAATCTGCTTAATTGTCTTTTTAGCCATGAATGTGTTTTTAAGGTGAACGGATAACTAAAATCTAATATCTTAAATAATTCATTAAATAGAATATTGTAACCATTTGATGTGAATAAAAAATATTACATATTTTATAATTTAATATGATAATTGAAAAATTATTGGCAGCAATGCCAATAATTCTCTTTTATGCTTGTATGAAGCTGAATAAAATGCTGCTTTCCTTACTTTCAAGTAAGGATGTACCCATCAGGTACTCATCTACTTTGCGGGCACATTCGCGGCCTTCGCTAATGGCCCATACTACCAGGCTCTGACCGCGGCGCATATCGCCACAGGCAAAAACCTTCTGCAAAGTAGTCTGGAAATGTTGCTCCGAAGCTTTTACATTGCCCCGCTCATCCAGTTCCAGCTCCAAATCGGCAATGACGCCATTGTGCTGTGGATGGACGAAGCCCATGGCCAGTAACACGAGGTCACAAGGGATTTCTCTCTCAGTTTCTGTCTTTTCCTGAAACTTCACCGGGCGGCCATCTAGTGCCAGTTCCCATTCCAGGTCAACAATGCGGAGGGCTTTAATGGCACCGGCTTCGTTTTTAATCACTTCTTTAGTAGCAATTGCCCAATGGCGGTTACAACCTTCATCATGACTGCTGGTGGTTTTCAGCAGCATAGGGTAAGTGGGCCATGGCATGGCATTGGTACGACTATCGGGCGGCTGTGGCAGCAATTCAAATTGCGTAACACTGGCTGCACCATGGCGATTGCTCGTACCTACGCAGTCGCTTCCGGTATCGCCACCACCAATTACCACCACATGCTTGCCGGTGGCAGTTATCTCTTCGGCCCAATTGCTTCCTTCAAAGCCACGTTCCTTCAACAATTCCACATCGGGGTTGGCTACCCGCTTGTTTTGTTGCTTCAAAAACTGCATGGCAAAATATACACCCTTGGCATCACGGCCTTTTACGGGCAGGTCGCGGGGAATGGTAGAGCCACCCGCCAACACTACGGCGTGGAATTCGCGGAGCAAATCGCCACTTGTCACATCGGTGCCTACGTTGGTATTGCATTTGAATACGACGCCTTCTTCTTCCAGCAATTTTACCCTGCGGTCTATCACCCATTTTTCCAGTTTAAAATCGGGGATGCCATAGCGCAGCAGGCCACCGGGTTTGTCGTCTCTTTCAAACACGGTTACTGAATGGCCAGCTTTGTTCAGCTGGGCGGCAGCGGCCAGTCCTGCAGGGCCAGATCCCACCACCGCAACTTTTTTACCGGTACGTACAATGGGAGCATTAGCAGTAACAAATCCTTTTTCAAAAGCAATCTCAATAATGTGCTTTTCTATTTCTTCAATGGCTACCGGAGGTTGGTTGATGCCCAATACACAGGCACTTTCGCATGGTGCAGGACAAATGCGCCCCGTAAACTCCGGAAAGTTGTTGGTGTAGCTGAGAATATCGTATGCCTCCCGCCAGTTTTTGCGGTATATGGCATCATTGAATTCAGGAATTACATTGCCCAGCGGACAGCCACTGTGGCAAAATGGTACGCCACAATTCATGCAACGGGCCGATTGTTGGTTGAGTTGCTGCTCATCAAATTTGTCTACAAATTCTCTGTAGTCATGCAGGCGGTCATTTACCGGTCGCTTGCCCGGCAATGTTCTTGTAAACTCCAGAAATCCTGTGGGTTTTCCCATATCCAATTATTTAGGATCAGTTCTTGAATGATTGATTTGGTCTTGGTGACAACGCTTTTGCAGTTATGCAGTTGGTTGTGGCACATTTGTTTTGGCTTTTGCCTGCAGTACTTTTTTGTAATCCTTCGGAAACACTTTTACAAACTGCAAAATGGCATGCTCCATATCGTTGAGTAAATACTTGGCCACATTGCTGCCTGTAAGTGTAAAGTGCTGCTGCAGTTGCGTTTTCAGCAGTTGTGCATCGGCTTCATCGCAAGGGTCGAGGTCTACCATTTCGAGGTTGCAACGACCAGGCAACAGATTGTTGGGGTCGTACACATAGGTAATGCCACCGCTCATGCCTGCTGCAAAGTTGCGGCCGGTTTCGCCGAGCACTATTACAGTGCCACCTGTCATGTATTCGCAGCCGTGGTCGCCCACGCCTTCTACTACAGCCAGTGCACCACTGTTGCGTACCGCAAAACGTTCGCCTGCCTTACCACGGATGTAAGCATGGCCGCTGGTAGCGCCATACAATGCCACGTTGCCAATAATGATATTGTCTTCGGGTACAAAGCTCGACACACGGCTGGGATAGACAGCGAGGTTTGCTCCACTCAGGCCCTTACCAAAATAGTCGTTGGCATCACCTTCCAGTTCGAGGCTCAGGCCATTGGTGCAAAAAGCACCAAAGCTCTGGCCGGCAGTGCCTTCAAACTTGAAGTGAATGGTACCATCGGGCAAACCGGCAGCGCCATACTTACGGGTGATTTCGTTCGAGAGCATGGTGCCGCATGTGCGGTCGATATTTTTGATAGGCAATGTGGCTTCCACTTTCCTGCCTTGTTCCAACGCTGGCTGGGCCAGTTGCAGTAAATGCCTGTCGAGCACCAATTGCAAACCGTGATCCTGCTTCTCGCTGTTGTGGAGCGTAGTACCATAGGCCGGCTCTTTGTACAGCATGTCTTTCAGGTTCAGGTTTTTGTATTTCCAGTGGTCAATGTTTTCACGCACCTGCAGGTAATCTACCTGGCCCACCATTTCCTCAATGGTACGGAAGCCCAGCTCGGCCATAATTTCCCGCAGTTCCTGTACTAAGAAGTGGAAGAAATTCACCACGGCATCTGCATTGCCGGTAAAGCGTTTGCGCAAATCCGGATTTTGTGTAGCTACACCAACGGGGCAGGTGTTGAGGTGACACTTGCGCATCATGATGCAGCCTTCCACCACCAGTGCAGCCGTAGCCACACCCCACTCTTCGGCACCCAGCAAAGCAGCAATAGCAATGTCGCGGCCGGTTTTCATTTGGCCATCGGCTTGTACCACTACGCGGCTGCGCAGACGGTTCTTCACCAATGTCTGGTGCGTTTCTGCCAGGCCCAGTTCCCAGGGCAAACCAGCGTGGCGGATAGAGCTCAGCGGTGATGCTCCCGTACCACCATCGTGGCCGGCAATCAACACCACATCGGCTTTGGCTTTGGTAACGCCGGCAGCAATGGTGCCAACGCCAGCCTTGCTCACCAGCTTCACACTGATGCGGGCACGGCGGTTGGCATTTTTCAAATCGAAAATCAGCTGCGCCAAATCTTCAATGCTGTAAATATCGTGGTGGGGTGGCGGTGATATCAAACCAACCCCGGGCGTTGAGTGACGCACTTTACCAATCCATTCGTCTACTTTATCGCCGGGCAGTTGGCCACCTTCGCCGGGCTTGGCGCCTTGGGCCATTTTAATCTGCAATTCGTCAGCTTCGGTAAGGTATTGGCTGGTGACGCCAAAGCGGGCAGAAGCCACCTGCTTGATGGCACTCCGCATGCTGTCGCCATTTTCCAACGGAATGTAGCGGCGTTCATCTTCGCCACCTTCACCGGTGTTGCTTTTGGCGCCAATGCGGTTCATGGCAATGGCCAAAGTAGTATGGGCTTCCCAGCTGATAGAACCAAAACTCATGGCTCCTGTAGCAAAACGCTTGAGGATCACTTCAGCTGGTTCTACTTCTTCAATTTTGAGAGAAGGACGGAGTTTTTTAAACTCCAGTAATCCACGCAGCGTGGCAGCTTTTTGTGTTTGATCGTTAACCAGCTTGCTGTATTTCTTGTACGTCGCATAATCGTTCATGCGGGTGCTGTACTGCAACAGGTGAATGGTTTGCGGATTGAACAAATGGAATTCGCCTTTACGTTTCCACTGATATACCCCACCCACAGGCAGCCGGTCATGTGGTACTTCTTTTTTGCTGAAAGCGAAGTAGTGCTTGGCCAGCGTTTCACGGGCAATTTCATCGAGACCCATGCCTTCAATACGGCTTACAGCTCCGGTAAAGAACTGATCGACCACGCTGCGGTTGATACCAATGATTTCAAAGATTTGTGCACCCTGATAAGATTGCAGGGTACTGATGCCCATTTTGCTGAACACTTTCAGCAAGCCTTCTTTTACCGCTTTGATGTAGTTTTTCTTGAGTACATCAGCATCGAGCTCCGTTTCGAGTTTGCCCGAAATTTTCATGTCGCGGATGGTGCTCAATGCGAGGTAGGGGTTGATGGCTGTGGCACCAAAACCCAACAGGCATGCGAAGTGATGCACTTCCCATACATCGCCGGCTTCAACTACAATACCAACCTTACCCCGATACCCTTTGCGGATGAGGTGGTGGTGCACAGCAGCCGTGGCCAACAGTGATGGAATAGGCGCATGATCACTATCGATAGCACGGTCGCTGAGGATGAGTACTTCGAACCCATCTTCCACGGCATCTACTGCATAACGGCAAATGCGTTCGAGTGCCCGTTTCAGTGAGCCAGGTTTTCCATCGGCCATGAAATAACACTGCAATGTTTTAGCCTGGAAAATACCGGTATCAATGGAGCGGATTTTTTCCAGCTCATGGTTCGACAAAATGGGGTGTTTCAATGCCACGGTATGGGCACTCAGCGGGTCTTCCGCCAGCAGGTTGCCGTTGTTGCCCACAAAAGTGGCCAGGCTCATCACCAATCGTTCACGAATAGGATCGATCGGCGGGTTGGTTACCTGTGCAAACAGCTGCTTGAAGTAGTACGACAAATGTTGTGGCTGGTCGCTCAACACCGCCAGCGGCGTATCGGTGCCCATAGAACCGATAGGCTCTTTTCCACCCACGGCCATGGCCGAAATGATGCAGTCCAAATCTTCAGAACTGTAGCCAAATACTTTCTGGTATTTGAAAATCTGGTCTTGTTCCAGATGGGTAAACATTACCCGTGGTTCGGGCAGTTCTTCCAAACGGATTTTGTATTTATTCAACCAGTCGCCGTAAGGCTTCAGGTTACAAATTTCATTTTTAAGTTCTTCATCGCTGATGATGCGTTCCTGCTCCATATCTACCACAAACATTTTGCCGGGTTGCAGGCGGCCACGTTCTTTAATGATGGCAGGATCAACGGGCAATGCACCCGATTCGCTGGACATGATAACACGGTCGTCGGTAGTAACGGTGTACCGTGAGGGGCGAAGACCGTTTCTATCAAGTGTGGCACCAATCATTTTGCCATCGGTAAAGGAGATAGAAGCCGGACCATCCCAGGGTTCCATCAAACAAGCGTGGTATTCGTAGAATGCTTTTTTCGCAGCATCCATCTCGTTGTTTTCATCCCATGCTTCTGGTATCAACATCATCATTACATGCGGCAAACTGCGACCAGTGTAGGTCAGCAATTCAATCATGTTGTCGAGGCAGGCACTATCGCTTTGTCCGCTGGTGACAATGGGCAGTAGCATCTCCATTTCTTCGTGGGTGAAGTAAGGAGAAGTAAAGCCCTTTTCGCTACTACGCAACCAGTTGAGGTTGCCTTGCAGGGTATTGATTTCTCCATTGTGGGCAATGAAACGGAAGGGTTGCGCCAGCTTCCAACTAGGGAAGGTGTTGGTGGCAAAACGGCTGTGCACCAGGCCAAATGCACTGGTGAGTGTTTTCTGCGACAAGTCGGGGAAATACTCCCGCACCTGATGGCTGGTGAGCTGTCCTTTGTACACCAACACACGTGATGACATAGACGCTAGGTAAAAGCCAACGGCATCTTGCTTCACTGTATTGTTGATGAGATGAGAAGCGTAGTTGCGCAGCACAAACAACTTGCGGTCGAAATCGGTTTGGTCGTTGATGTGGTCGGGGCATTTAATGAAGACCTGTTCCATTTCGGGCTCCACACTCAGGGCTGTTTCGCCAATGCCTTCGGTGTTTACCGGTACCCGGCGATACCACAGTATTTCCATACCCAACTGCTCGGCAGTTCGGTTGAACGTATCGCGGCAGGCTTCGCGGAGCGTTACATTTTTTGGAAAGAAAATAACGCCTACGCCATACTTACCAACGGCCGGAAGCATTACACCCGACTTCAATGCTTCTGCATAGAAAAATTCATGAGGAATCTGAATCATGATGCCTGCACCATCGCCGGTGTTGGCTTCACAACCACATGCACCACGGTGCTCCATGTTTTCCAAAACAGTTAGCGCATCGCTAACATGTTGGTGCGATTTTTTTCCACGAATGTGGGCTACAAAGCCGATACCACACGCATCGTGTTCAAAGGAAGGGTCGTATAACCCAACTTGCTTCTCTATCATTTTCGCCTGTTAGATTGGTTAATGAAAGGTCTTATTTGATGAATAACAGGCAAGCAATCGACTAAAAATAGGGAAATTGTCTATTCGATTGGTGGAATGTTTGAAAAAATCGAGGTTGTCGAAATTTTACTTTATACCAGGTATCCAAACATGCTGTCATCTTTGTTGATTGCTGAATAATCAATACGGAATTCATTCATTTTGATGATCAGCGTTTCATAGTCGCTTCGCTTCTGAAGTTCTATCCCTACCAGTGCAGGTCCCTGTTCTTTATTGGTTTTTTGCATGTATTCAAAGCGTGTGATGTCGTCGTTAGGGCCCAGCACATGGTTCACAAATTCTTTGAGGGCGCCTGGGCGTTGGGCAAATTGAATAAGGAAATAATGTTTCAGGCCTTCATATTGAAGTGAGCGTTCTTTGATTTCGGGCATCCTGTCAATGTCGTTATTGCTACCGCTCACTACGCATACCACATTTTTGCCTTTTATTTTCTGGCGAAAATCATCGAGTGCCGCAATTGTCAAAGCTCCTGCTGGCTCCGCAACAATTGCGTCTTCATTATAAAGGTTGAGAATGGTGGTGCACACTTTGCCTTCCGGCACCAGGTGCATAATATCAAGCACTTCCCTGCATATATCAAATGTTAGGTCACCAACGCGTTTTACAGCTGCTCCATCTACAAAACGGTCAATGGTTTCCAAGGTTATGGGCTGGTTATAGCGTATGGCTTCCTTCATAGAAGGAGCACCTTCTGGTTCAATTCCAATAATGGTTGTTGATGGGCTGAATGTTTTACAATAATAACCACAGCCGGCCGATAGCCCTCCGCCGCCTACCGGCACAAAAAGAAAATCCACATCATTCAGATCTTCCAAAATTTCCTTCCCTACAGTTCCCTGACCTTCAATAATGCGATAATCATCGAATGGTGGAATAAATGTTAGTTTGTTGGTAGCTGTATAAGCTTTGGCTGCTGTGGCGCAATCATCAAAAGTGTCGCCAGTAAGCACCACTTCAATATTGTCGCCGCCAAACATTTTCGTCTGATTTATTTTTTGCCTGGGAGTAATAACAGGCATAAACACTTTGCCTTTAACGCCCAGCTGACTGCAACTATAAGCAAAACCTTGTGCATGGTTGCCGGCACTGGCACATACAACTGCATTCGTCAGTTCAGCCGCTGTTAATTGGCTCATCATGTTGTACGCCCCACGCAGTTTGTAGGAACGTACCACCTGCAAGTCCTCCCGCTTAAGGTACACATTGGCCTGATACCTTTTGCTCAGGGTGTCGTTGTATTGTAGTGGTGTACGGCGCACCACATTTTGCAGTCGAATGGCAGCTGCATTAATGTCAATAGGATATTTATTGATGGGCATTTGCTGAGCAAAAAAATGAGTGCTGCCGGCGGAGGTGAATAATTATGTGCCGACAGACACTCATCATATGAAAAGTAATTCTGAAAGTATTAGGCTCCGGCCTGGTTTTCCGGACGCAGGCTGCGAACGGTTTTGCCTGCTTGCCACATTTCGCTTTCACGAAGTTCGGCCAGTTCGGCTTCCAACTTTTCGCGGTAGTCGGGTTGGCTGTTGCTGTCGATGCTGCGCTGGCTTTCTTTACCAGTGGCTACGCTTTGGTACAGTTCGCTGAACACAGGGTAAGAAGCATCGCGGAATTTCTTCCACCAGTCGAGGGCACCACGCTGTGCAGTGGTAGAGCAGTTGGCATACATCCAGTCCATGCCGTTTTCTGCTACCAGTGGCATCAGGCTTTGGGTCAGTTCTTCTACGGTTTCGTTGAAGGCTTCAGAAGGGCTGTGGCCATTGTCGCGGAGTACCTGGTACTGTGCCGCAAAAATGCCTTGGATAGCACCCATCAGCGTACCACGTTCGCCGGTCAAATCGCTGAAAACTTCTTTTCTGAAATCTGTTTCGAACAGGTAGCCGCTACCTACGGCAATACCCAAAGCAATCACACGGTCTTTGGCTTTGCCGGTGGCATCTTGGTAAATAGCGAAGCTGCTGTTGAGGCCACGGCCCTGCAGGAACATGCGGCGCAGTGAAGTGCCCGAACCTTTTGGTGCCACGAGGAATACATCTACATCGGCAGGAGGAATGATGCCGGTTTGCTCGTTGAACGTAATGCCAAAACCATGAGAGAAATACAACGCTTTACCAGCAGTAAGGTGCTTCTTCACGGTAGGCCACAGTTCTATTTGTGCAGCATCGCTGAGCAGGTAGCAAATGATGGTGCCACGCTCCAGTGCTTCTTCAATTTCAAACAGCGTTTCGCCGGGTACAAAGCCGTCTTTCACTGCCTTATCCCAGGTTTTTGAATTTTTGCGCTGGCCAACAATTACGTTGATGCCATTGTCGCGTTGGTTGAGTGCCTGGCCAGGACCCTGCACACCATAACCGATGACGGCGATGGTTTCATTTTTCAGCACTTCCTGTGCTTTTGCCAGTGGAAATTCTTCGCGGGTTACTACGTTTTCTTCAACGCCGCCGAAATTGAGCTTTGCCATGATATTATGTTTGTTGTTTTTGGTTTGTGTTGATACTTGGTTTGGTATAAAACAGATAGCAGTAGTGGAGTGTACTGTTATCGTATTTATGCAAAAGATTTTTACATAGAGAATACTTCCTGTTGCTTGTCGAGGTATTCGTTTTCGATGACTTCTTCACCGGGTTCGGCCTGTTCAAACTCCCGCAGTTTTTCGTGGAAGCCGGCGCTGGCTTTGATGATGGCCACTCTGGCACTGCGTACAAATTCGATGAGGCCAAAGGGTGCCAGCACTTCAATCAGCTGGTCAGTTTCTTCGCGGTGGCCAGTGGTTTCAAACACCGTGTAATCGTTGCGAATCACCACGGCACGGGCACCATACTGTCGCAGCAGCCGTTCTACTTTTGCCTTGGCCGCAATTTCACTGGTAGGTACTTTGTACAAAGCCATTTCCTGCCAAATGATTTCATCGTTGGTGTTGTAGTAAGCCTTCAATACTTCTACCTGCTTTTCTATCTGGCGCACCAGTTTTTTCACCACTTCTTCCGTTTCATGAATCACAATATTGAAACGGTGAATGCCGGGAATTTCAGAAGGCGAAGTGTTGAGACTTTCGATATTGATTTTGCGCCGCGAAAAAAGGATGGAAATGCGGGTGAGCAAACCAATATGGTTTTCGGTATATACGGTGATGGTATATTCTTCTTTGATACTGGCGCTGCCACTGTTGGGTGAGTACATAAACGCCTGTGCAAATGACTGTTTCATGTGTAGTTATTTTAAGCGGATTTCAGCAACGCCACAACCCTGCGGTACCATGGGGAATACATTGTTTTCTTTGGCCACCATTACTTCGAGCAGATAGCTGCCTTTGTGGTTGAGCATGGTTTGCAAACCGGCTTCCAGATGGCTGCGGTCCGTGATGCGCTGGCCATCGATGTAGTAACCTTTGGCCACTTGCACAAAGTCAGGACTCGTGATGTCTACAAACGAATAGCGTTTTTCCAAAAACAGCTCCTGCCACTGGCGTACCATGCCGAGGAAGTTGTTGTTGAGGATGATGATTTTCACATCGGCGCCAAACTGCATGATGGTACCCAGTTCCTGAAGGGTCATTTGAAAACCGCCATCGCCAATCACTGCTACAACGGGTCTGTTAGGCGCACCATATTTGGCACCAATGGCTGCAGGAAGTGCAAAGCCCATGGTACCCAAACCACCAGAAGTAACATTGCTGCGGGATTGATTGAACGTAGCGTAACGACAAGCCACCATTTGGTGTTGGCCCACATCCGTTACAATCACGGCGTCGCCGTTGGTGAGTCTGTTCAGCAGGTTTATCACTTCGCCCATAGTCATTTCACCAGACTTTGGATCGCATTCGTGATTGATTACCGCTTGCTTTTCTTCATCCATCATATCACGGAAGCGCTGCACCCATGCAGTGTGTTGCTTTTGCGCTACCAGGTTGGTGAGCAACGGCAATGTTTCTTTACAATCGCCCCACACAGGAACGGTTGCTTTTACATTCTTGTCAATTTCTGCAGGGTCAATATCAAGGTGAATGATTTTTGCCTGCTTGGCGTATTTATCCAAACGACCCGTAACACGATCATCGAAACGCATGCCGATGGCAATGAGCACATCGCATTCGTTGGTGAGTACATTGGGGCCGTAATTGCCATGCATGCCCAGCATACCTACGTTCAATGGATGATCGGTAGGCAACGCAGACAAACCCAGCAACGTCCATGCTGCAGGAATGCCGCTCTTTTCTACAAAGGCTTTAAACTCTGATTCGGCATTACCCAAAATAACACCCTGACCAAACAGAATGTAAGGACGTTCGGCTTCGTTGATGAGCTTGGCCGCAGCTTCTACAAACTCGTTGCGCACTTGTGGCTTGGGCCTGTAGCTGCGAATGTGCTTGCAAGGCGTATGTCCTGCAAAATCTATTTTTTGTACCTGCGCATTCTTGGTAATGTCTACCAGAACGGGGCCGGGGCGGCCGCTGGCAGCAATGTAAAATGCTTTGGCTATCACTTCCGAAATTTCGCTGGCATCTGTAACCTGATAGTTCCATTTGGTAACTGGAGCGGTGATATTGATAACGTCCGTTTCCTGAAAGGCATCGGTACCGAGCAAATGCGCAAATACCTGTCCGGTAATGCATACCACAGGCGTGCTGTCTATCATGGCATCGGCCAAACCTGTAACCAGGTTGGTGGCGCCGGGGCCGCTGGTGGCAAACACCACGCCGGTTTTGCCACTGGTGCGGGCAAAGCCCTGTGCTGCATGAATGGCGCCTTGCTCGTGGCGTACCAATATGTGTTGCAGTTGATCGTTGAAATCATACAAGGCATCATAAATGGGCATAATGGCACCACCGGGATAACCGAACACGGTGCTGGCACCTTCTGCCAGCAGTGAACGAATTACCACTTCAGAGCCCGTTATATTCATGATTGGCTGAGTTGTATTGGCTTTGGCGGGAGCTGTAGCTACTTCCATAACATAAAATTTTATTCGCTGTCGGTAACGCAACCTTCGGCTGCACTTTTTACCTGCTTGGCGTATTTATACAAAATACCTTTTGTTACATTGAGCGGACGGACAGTCCATGCAGCACGACGTTGTGCTAATTCTTCATCCGAAATTTTGAGGTTGATGCTGTTGTTGACGGCATCAATTTCAATGATGTCATCATCTTTTACCAGTGCAATATTGCCGCCTTCAAAAGCTTCGGGAGTGATGTGGCCCACCACAAATCCATGGGTGCCACCACTAAAACGACCATCGGTTATGAGGGCTACACTTTTGCCCAAACCCGCACCAATAATGGCGCCTGTTGGTTTCAGCATTTCGGGCATACCCGGTGCACCCTTGGGGCCGATGTAGCGAATGACGACGACATCGCCGGCTTTTACCTTGCCCGAAGCAATGCCATCAATGAATGCTTTCTCACCTTCGAATACACGGGCTGTGCCTTCAAAACGTTCGCCTTCTTTACCAGAAATTTTGGCCACACTACCACCAGTGGCAAGGTTGCCGTACAGTATTTGCAAATGACCGGTGGCTTTCAATGGTGTTTCCAGAGGCATAATGATTTTCTGCTCTTCGAAATTCAAATCGGGAGCAGAGGCTAAGTTTTCTGCAAGGGTTTTGCCCGTTACAGTCAGGCAATCGCCGTGCAGCAAACCCTTCGACAAGAGGTATTTCATGACGGCAGGAACGCCTCCGTATTTATGCAAATCTTCCATCAGGTACTTACCGCTTGGTTTAAAGTCGGCCAGTACGGGTACCTTATCGCTGATGGCCTGGAAATCGTCCTGCGTCAATGATACGCCAATGCTTTTCGCAATGGCAATCATGTGTAGTACCGCATTGGTACTTCCACCCAGCACCATAATCACCGTAATCGCATTTTCAAATGCTTTACGGGTCATGATATCGCTGGGCTTAATGTCTTTTTCCAACAGCACTTTAATGGCTGCAGCCATGCTGTCGCATTCTTTTTGCTTGTCTTCGCTCAGGGCCGGGTTAGAAGAGGAGTAAGGCAGGCTCATCCCCAATGCTTCAATGGCACTGGCCATAGTATTGGCCGTATACATTCCGCCGCAGGCGCCGGCACCGGGGCAGGAGTGTTTGATGATGCCTTTGAAATCACCTTCATCCAACTGGCCGGCAATTTTTTTGCCCAACGCTTCAAAAGCACTTACAATATTGAGGTCTTCGCCTTTGTAATGACCGTGTGCAATGGTACCACCGTACAACATGATGGAAGGACGGTTGAGGCGGGCCATGGCCATGACAGAACCGGGCATGTTTTTATCGCAACCCGGAATGCAGATTAACGCATCGTAGTACTGTGCACCGGCGTTGGTTTCAATGCTGTCGGCAATTACATCGCGGCTAACAAGGCTGTAGCGCATGCCATCAGTTCCCATGCTACTACCGTCACTCACACCAATGGTGTAAAAACGCAAACCAAGCAAATCATCTGTTTTGTTGATGTTGTCTCTTACAGAAGTGGCGAGGTCATTGAGGTGCATATTGCATGGGTTTCCATCCCAGCCCATGGCAGCAATACCTACCTGTGCTTTGCTGAAATCCTCTTCTTTAAAACCAATGGCATAGTACATGGCCTGCGCCGCCGGTTGTGTTTCATCTTGTGTAAGCGTCTTACTGTATTTATTCAATTCGTTTGGCATGTCTGTTTTATTTTTTGCTACGCAACCACGGTTGCTTTTGTATGAATGGGTTGTGCTACTACTAACGCTTTGTACGCTTGCTGTACTTGTGCACCAAGGCTTTCGGCCCAAGGCATAGGTAGGGCAGTGTTGTCAATTTGTTGTATGCCGATGACTTCAGCAGCAGTGCCGCAGAAAAAGGCGCTGTCAGCAGTCAGTAATTCATCAGGATGAATATGTCGTTCTTCAACGTCAATGTTCAGCATTGCACAAAGCTGAAGTACGGTAGCCCGTGTAATGCCGGTAAGAATATGTCCTGCAGCAGGGGTAATCAGTTGGCCATTTTTTTCCATGAAAAAATTGGCGCCTGGTCCCTCGGCAATATTACCATTCAGGTCTTTCAGCAATGCTTCATCATAGCCTTTTGCTTTGGCATCCTGGCTGGCCAAAATGCTGTTGACATAATGACCGCAAGCCTTGGCCTGCATGTGAAAAGCCTTGGGGTTGGGCCGCTGAAATTCACTGATGTGTACCCGCAATAATTTATCGCCTAAGAAGGGTTGCATGGCCCATGCCTGGATGGTGATATTGCTTTCTTCGTTGGGGTTAAAACTCATATTGGCAGGGCCGTAAATGAGTGGTCGGATGTAGGCATCCTGCAAGTCATTTCTGCGCAGTACAGCGTAGGTCGCTTCAATCAGTTCTTCATTGCTCCACTCATAAGGAAGATTCAATGCCTGTGCCGATTTTCGTAGCCGGTCATAGTGTTCTTCCGGCTTGAAAATAGCCGTGGTACCATGGATGGTTTTGTACGAACGAATGCCTTCGAAAACGCCATAGCCATAGTGCATGGTTTGACTGTACAAATCAATACGGGCATCTTTGGCTTTTACCAAATAACCATTGTGATAAATGACTGTGTTGTCGTTATAATAGTTTGCCATAATAAAAAAAGCCCGCTTCTTTTCAGAGAAGCGGGCTGATATAAAGTGATTCAATCAGGTTTACATTCAACTGGCTCCTCTGTGCAGTACAGGTACAATAATGACCATCACCACGATAATGGTGCTGATTATGATGGTTGTATTTGCGAGCCTGTTCAACATGTTTTCATGAGGAGTTGGCTGCGAATATATACCCTTCTGCTATAGAAAAGAACTGCGGTGTGTTAGATAATGGTAGACTTGCGCAACTCAATGTTGCTTTTGTTTACCACCTCAATGGCTTTACCGTGTATGTAGTCGCAGATTAAGTCGCCTACAGTAGAGGTAAAGTAAAAATTCACAGGGTCAATGTCTTTTGTTACAAAACCGTTTTCCAGTGTCCATTGCACAGCATTGCGTACCACAGTGGCTTCGTGCTGCAACCCGAAATAATCGAGCATCATGGCAGCCGATAAGATAGCACCAATGGGGTTGGCAATGTCTTTGCCGGCTGCCTGCGGGTAAGAACCATGAACGGGTTCAAACAATGCAGTGCTATTGCCGATAGACGCTGATGGCAACAAACCAAGTGATCCCGTGAGTACACTCGCTTCGTCGCTGATGATGTCGCCAAACATGTTTTCTGTAAGGATGACATCAAACTGACCCGGGTTCAAAATCAACTGCATGGCAGCATTGTCTACAAACAAATATTCCACCGTTACTTCAGGATAACGGACGGCTATTTGCTGTATGGTTTTGCGCCACAGGCGGGAGGTTTCCAGCACGTTGGCTTTATCTACCAATGTCAGTTTTTTACGCCGTTGCATAGCCGCTTCAAAAGCCAGCCTGGCAATGCGTTCAATTTCGTGTTGTTGGTAATGGCAAGTATCAGTTGCGGCAGTACCATCTTCGCTGGTGAATTTGTCACCAAAGTAGATACCGCCGGTAAGCTCTCTGTAAATGATGAAATCAACGCCGGTTTTGGCTTTGATTTTGATGGGCGATAAATGATGTAAAGAAGGAACCGTTTGTACAGGCCGAACATTGGCATACAACTGCAATGCTTTCCGAATGCCCAGCAATCCTTGCTCGGGTCGCACCGTTGCATTGGGGTCGTTGTCAAAGCGGGGATGGCCCACGGCACCCAGCAATACAGCATCTGAGTTGAGGGCACTGGCTACTGTTTCCGTAGGCAATGCTGCACCCGTAGCATCAATAGCTTCTGCACCCAGCAAAGCACGTTCGTACACAAATTCATGGTTGTATACTTCGGCAATAGTGTCGAGCACCTTCATGGCTTGCTTCACTACTTCCGGGCCAATGCCGTCGCCGTATATGCTGGTAATTTTTTTAAACATAAATACCTGTGGTTGATGATGCTGTTGGCTTGCTTTTCTTACGTCACTTTTCTGGTCTGTTGCCATTGCTCATGGTCATCATTGGCCATTGATTGCCTGTCAGGCAGGTGAGAGAAGTGGGTGTGGAGGTCATCGTTTCTGAAGCGAACCCCTGATTATGTTGGTTGTGTCATCTTCTTTTTTAAGATACAGCTTCTCTGGCTTTGGCCAGTTCGTGCAGGTCTTCTTCCAGCACTTCTTTTTTGCGGTCTGCTACCAGCAAAAATTCTTCGTACAAAGCATCTACATCGTCGCGGTCGAACTGGTACCCCAGCTTGTGAAAACGATGCGCCAATGCACTGCGGCCGCTGCGGGCAGTGAGAATAATTTTGGATCCTTCGGCACCTACTTCTTCGGGAGCAATGATTTCGTAAGTCTGTGCATTTTTCAAGAAGCCATCCTGGTGAATGCCGGAAGAATGCGAGAAGGCATTGCTACCCACAATGGCTTTGTTGGGTTGTACAGGCATCCGCATGGTATCGCTCACCTTTTGGCTGATGCTGTTGAGCAGTTTCGGATTCACGTTGGTGTACAATCCGAGGTCGGCATGCTGGCGCAGCACCATCACTACTTCTTCCAGCGACGTATTGCCGGCTCTTTCGCCCAAGCCATTAATGGTACATTCAATTTGGCGGGCACCGGCAATGGCACCGGCAATAGAGTTGGCAGTAGCCAGTCCCAAATCGTTGTGGCAATGGCAGCTCAACACTGCTTTGTCCACGTTCGATACGTGGTCGATGAGGTATTGAATTTTTTCGCCGTATTGATGCGGCAAACAATAGCCGGTTGTATCAGGAATATTCACGGTGGTGGCACCTGCTGCAATCACTGCTTCTACCACCTGTGCCAGGTAGGCATTGTCGCTGCGGCCGGCGTCTTCGCAATAAAATTCTACATCATCGGTAAAGCGGCGGGCAAATTTGGTAGCGGCCACGGCTCTTTCCAAAATGGCTTCACGGGTGCTGTTGAACTTGTGCTTGATGTGCATATCGGAAGTGCCGATACCTGTATGAATGCGTGGCCGATGTGCACCTTTCAGCGCTGCAGCAGCCGATTCTATGTCTTTTTCTACCGAGCGGCTGAGGGCACACACGGTGGCGTTTTTAATGATGGCAGCAATTTGCTTCACCGATTCAAAATCGCCGGGAGAGGAAATGGGAAAACCTGCTTCAATAATGTCTACACCTAATGCTTCCAGTAATAATGCCAGTTCTACTTTCTCTGCTGTATTGAGTTTACATCCGGGCACTTGCTCGCCGTCGCGAAGCGTCGTGTCGAAAATAAAAACCTTATCTGCCATGCGTTGCACAATTTTCCGGGTAAAAAAATTGCAGGCTGTTTAAGTTTGTTGTTGCTTGCCTGATATTTAAACAGAAACAGCCTGCGCTGCTAAATTATCAGGTCATAAGCCGACCATTCAAACCAAAATAAGGTCCTGATTACACTGGCCAATGCCCCGGCACCGGATGCAAACCTTAGTGTAGCAAGGGTTTTGATTATAATTAGTTTACAATGCCTAACCTTCAGCGAGACGATTTATTTCAGTTGGTCAAGAGCCTGGGAAAAGGGGAGAAGCGCAATTTTAAGCTCTACATGCAGCGCAATTCGGCCTCGGCAGAGCTGAAAGTGGTGCAACTCTTCGATGCCCTCGACAAAATGGAGGAGTACGACGAAGTGAGCATGCTGAAGAAAAACAAGGCCATTGCCAAAAGCCAGCTCTCCAACCTCAAAGCCAGTTTGTACCGCCACATACTCACCAGCTTGCGCCTCATTAAGGATGCCGAAAACATCGACATGCAGCTGCATGAAATGCTCGACCATGCCCGCATTTTGTACAACAAAGGCTTGTACCTGCAAAGCCTGCATGTGCTCGACCGCCTGAAGAGCACTGCCCGTGAATACTATCAGTTTACCTATCTGGAGCAGGCCATTTTTTTTGAGAAGAAAATTGAAGCCATGTACATCACCCGCAGTATGGACATGCGGGCCGATCTGCTGGCCGATGAAAGCGATATGGTGCAGCAACGCTTACAATCGGTGAACCGATTGAGTAACCTGAGCCTGCAACTCTACAGCTGGTACATCAAGCACGGGCATGCCCGCAACAAGTCGGATCAGGAAGCAGTGATGTATTATTTCAAAAGCCATGCACCGGCCGAGCCGGAAAGCCTGCAGGGGTTTTATGAAAAATTGTATTACTACCAGAGCCAGTCCTGGTTGTCGTTTATTTTACAAGACTACCTGAAGTATTATAAGTACAGCCAACGCTGGGTGGACTTGTACCACGCCGAGCCTGCCATGATTAAGGTGGAAACCATCCAGTATATCAAGGGCATGCACAACCTGCTGAGTGCCCACTACGATTTAAAAAATGTAGACCGCTTTTATCAGGCGATTGAGCAGTTTCAACAGTTTTACAATAGCGACTGGGTACAGTCGAATGAGAATTACAAGATTCAATCATTTGTGTACCTCTACATTTCCCGCATTCACCGGCATTACCTCGAAGGCACTTTTACAGAAGGGTTGGAAGTGGTACCCGAAATCATGCTGCAGCTGGATGAGTATAGCTTGTACATCGACCGCCACCGCATATTGGTGTTTTACTACAAAATAGCCTGCCTGTATTTTGGCAGTGGCCGGTACGATGAAACGGTAGACTTCCTCAACAAAATCATTCACCTCAAAGTAGACCTGCGTATCGATCTGCAGTGTTATGCAAGATTGCTGCACCTGATTGCACATTTCGAGTTGGGCAATCATGAGTTGTTGCCATACCTCATCAAATCGGTGTATCGCTTTATGGCCAAAATGGACAATCTGAGCCATGTGGAAGAAGCCATGCTCAAGTTTTTGCGGGAATCGATGCAATTGAATGTGGCACAAATCAAACCCAAGCTGAGCAAATTGCTCGGCCAGTTGAAGCGTTACGAAAATCGAGCCTCCGAAGCCAGGGCATTTGCTTACCTCGATGTCATCAGCTGGCTCGAAAGCAAAATAGAAGGGGTACCGGTGGAAACGGTGATTCGGAGAAAATTCATCAGCATGCAGGAAAACAAGTAATGTAAATTTCTTGAAGGAGTGAAGTTAAGCTACCGTGTGTTTTGTCACCGGGGCAGGTGAGGAGACTCATCGAAAGCCGTGATGCACATCATTGAGCAGCATTTTGCGTTTGGTAATTTTACATAGTTGAAAATGAAAATGGCCGACCATGGTCTGTTGCTATGTCCAGCACTGTATTCTCCAACCAAATCCTCTTTTTATGCTCGATTTTCTCATTCAGGTAAGAGACTTCATAGCTCAACCCTGGCCCTGGTATGTAGCAGGCCCAATGCTGGCGCTGCTCATGTTCATCCTGCTCTATTTCGGTCACGAATTTGGCATCTCCGACAACTTCCGCCTCATGTGTGCGGCCGATGGTGCCGACAAGATGAACGACTTTTTCAAAATCAACTGGCAAACAGGTGAGTGGAACCTGCTGGTGGCATTGGGTGCCGTATTTGGCGGCTACATGGTGTCGCATTATTTCCTTGGCGATCAGGGCAACATTGCCCATATCAGCGATGCTACGGTGGCCAGCCTGCAAGAAATAGGAGTGAAAGTTGAACAGGGCAAAGTGCCCATGGTGCCTGATTTTATTGGTTGGGATGCGTTGCTCACCTGGCAGGGCTGGCTCATGCTGGCGGGTGGCGGTTTGTTTGTGGGCTTTGGTGCCCGCTATGCAGGTGGTTGTACATCGGGCCACGCTATTAGTGGTTTGAGTGCATTGCAACTACCATCGCTGATTGCGGTGGTGGGCTTTTTTGCCGGCGGCTTGTTGGTTACCTATTTCGTGTTACCCCTTTTGTTCCCCCTCTAAAACCGAACCGTTATGAGAATGTCTCGCTACATATTCGTAGGCATGCTGTTGGGTTTCATTTTGTACAAAAGCGAAGCCGTATCCTGGTTCCGCATTTATGAAATGTTCCGTTTTCAGAGCTTCCACATGTTTGGCATCATTGGCTCCGCTATTGTGTCCGGCATCATCATTGTACAAATCGTGAAGCGCCGCCATGTCAAAAACGTGGAAGGCAACGAAATCACCTTCAACGATAAAAACAAAACCATTTACCGCTACCTCATTGGTGGATTCATATTTGGTGTGGGTTGGGCCTTAGCAGGTGCCTGCCCGGCGCCCATGTTCATATTGCTGGGTAGTGGCAAAACCGTGTTTATTGTGTATTTGATAGCCGCTATGACGGGTACTTACCTCTATGGGGTACTGCGGCCCAAGCTGCCCCATTAACAACGACTGCCTGCTTTTGTTCACAGCCCGCTGCACAGTGGGCTGTTTTTTTGGGGAGTATAAACGCCACAAAGATTTGCCGCCTTTGTTGGTCGCCTGACCAACAAAGCAACCCTTTCGAATGGTGCCAAATTGGAAATCATCGCACCCATTTCCTGCAAATCCCGCCATTTATTCACCCTTTTTTACCCAACCAGGAGCTTTCTGCATATAATAATACAGCGGCTGCTTGTTTTTTGGGCTGCTTCGCTTACTTTTGCCAGCTCAATTGTGCAGGAGTATCTAAGTTGCAGAACGAATCCGTTGATTTATAAGCACTTGCGTCGTCTTCCGACTGCCTTAACAATAGGCCGATTCGGGGGCGATATTCTATTGTCAGTACAGTTGTAAAAAAAACGTCAGTTGTAATATGGCCATCAAAAAAGACAATCGACCCAAGTCAAACTTCACCAGCATTACCATTAGCCTGGCCAGTCCCGACTCCATACTGGAGCGCAGCCACGGCGAAGTGCTGAAGCCCGAAACCATTAACTACCGCACCTACAAGCCCGAAAGAGATGGCCTGTTCTGCGAACGCATTTTCGGCCCTGTAAAGGACTACGAATGTGCTTGCGGTAAGTACAAGCGTATTCGCTACAAAGGCATTGTGTGCGACCGTTGTGGTGTAGAAGTAACCGAAAAGAAAGTACGTCGTGAACGCATGGGCCACATCAAGCTGGTGGTGCCTGTAGTACACATCTGGTACTTCAAAAGCCTGCCCAACAAAATTGGTTACCTGCTGGGTATGAGCTCTAAAAAGCTCGAAACCATCGTGTATTACGAACGTTTCGTGGTGATTCAGCCCGGCATCCGTGCCGATAAAGGCCAGAACTATGGCGACCTGCTGACAGAAGAGGAATACCTCGATATCCTGGATGCATTGCCAAAAGACAACCAATACTTGTCTGACGACGATCCCAATAAATTCATCGCCAAAATGGGTGCCGATGCGGTTAGCGATTTGCTGAGCCGTCTCGACCTCGACCAGCTGAGCTTCGACCTGCGCAACTCTGCCGCCAACGAAACCAGCCAACAGCGCCGTGCCGACGCCCTCAAGCGTTTGAGCGTGGTAGAAGCTTTCCGCGATGCCAGCACCCGTATCACCAACCGTCCTGAGTGGATGATCATGCAGTACATTCCGGTGATTCCGCCAGAACTGCGTCCGTTGGTGCCTTTGGATGGTGGCCGTTTTGCATCATCCGACCTCAACGACCTCTATCGTCGGGTTATCATCCGTAACAACCGCTTGAAGCGTCTGTTGGAAATCAAAGCCCCTGAAGTAATCCTGCGCAACGAAAAGCGGATGCTGCAGGAAGCCATCGACAGCCTGTTCGACAACAGCCGTAAGAGCAATGCCGTAAAAGCTGAAGGTGGTCGTGCCCTCAAATCTTTGAGCGACGTGCTGAAAGGTAAGCAGGGTCGTTTCCGTCAAAACTTGCTCGGTAAGCGTGTTGACTACTCTGGTCGTTCTGTAATCGTAGTAGGCCCCGAACTGAAACTCCATGAGTGTGGTTTGCCAAAAGACATGGCAGCCGAGCTCTTCAAGCCATTTATTATCCGCAAGCTCATTGAGCGTGGTATTGTAAAAACGGTGAAGAGTGCCCGTAAACTGGTAGACCGCAAGGAAGCAGTGGTTTGGGACATTCTCGAAAATATTTTGAAAGGCCACCCTGTGATGCTGAACCGTGCCCCAACACTGCACCGTTTGTCTATCCAGGCTTTCCAGCCCAAGCTGATTGAAGGTAAAGCCATTCAACTGCACCCGCTGGTAACCTCAGCCTTCAACGCCGACTTCGACGGTGACCAGATGGCCGTGCACGTGCCTTTGAGCAATGCCGCCATTTTGGAAGCCCAGTTGCTGATGCTGAGCTCTCACAATATTTTGAACCCACAAAACGGTACACCTATTACCCTGCCTTCTCAGGACATGGTACTCGGTTTGTACTACATTTCTAAGGGTAAAAAAACAACCGATACCGAAACTGTTCGTGGTCAGGGCATGTCTTTCTACAGCCCCGAAGAAGTAATTATTGCTTACAACGAAAAACGCATTGACCTGCATGCCAATATCAAGGTGAAGGTGAATGTGCGTAGCAAAGACGGTACCCTCTCTAAAAAGCTGATTGAAACAACCGTAGGACGGGTTATTTTCAACCAGTTTGTACCAGAAGAAGTTGGTTTTGTAAACGCCGTATTAACCAAGAAAAGCCTTCGGGAAATCATTGGTGATATCGTTGAAATTACCAACGTGCCAAAAACAGCTAAGTTTCTTGACGACATCAAGCAGCTTGGTTTTCGTATGGCCTTCAAAGGTGGTTTGTCTTTCAGCATCAACGACCTCATCATACCAGATGTAAAGCATGAAATGCTCGAAAACGCCAAGGCAGAGGTAGAGGAAGTGTGGGAGAACTACAACATGGGTCTCATCACCAACAACGAACGTTACAACCAAATTATCGATATCTGGAGCCGTGTGGATACACGCATCACCGAAACGCTTATTCGTGAGCTGGCAACCGATAAGCAGGGCTTCAACTCTGTATTCATGATGCTGGATTCAGGTGCACGTGGTAGCAAGCAGCAGATCAAGCAGCTGGCTGGTATTCGTGGTCTGATGGCCAAGCCTCGTAAGAGCGGTTCTACTGGTTCAGAAATCATCGAAAACCCCATCTTGTCAAACTTTAAAGGTGGCCTGAACGTACTCGATTACTTCATTTCTACCCACGGTGCCCGTAAGGGTCTGGCGGATACGGCCCTGAAAACGGCCGATGCCGGTTACCTTACCCGTCGTCTGGTAGACGTGGCTCAGGATGTGGTGATAACTGAAGAAGATTGCGGCACCCTGCGTGGCATTGCAACCTCTGCGTTGAAAGACAACGAAGACATCATTGAACCACTGGCCGACCGTATTGCTGGTCGTACAAGTTTGCACAATGTGTACAATCCGCTGACCGATGAATTGATCATTGCTGCGGGCAGTCAGATTACCGCTGAACTGGCCAAGCAAATTGAAGATGCAGGTATTGATACAGTTGAAATCAGAAGTGTACTTACCTGCGAAAGCAAGCGTGGTGTATGCGTAAACTGCTATGGCAAAAACCTGGCTACCGGCTACACCGCTCAGCGTGGTGATGCAGTAGGTATCATTGCCGCACAGTCAATTGGTGAACCTGGTACACAGCTTACCCTCCGTACTTTCCACGTAGGTGGTGTGGCTGGTTCTGCTTCAGTAGAAAGTACCCTGAACGCCAAGTTTGACGGTATTATCCAGTTTGACGGTATCCGTACTGTAAAAGGTGAAAACAACCAGGGAGAAGACGCTACATACGTTATTGGCCGTACCGGTGAAATACGTGTAATGGACGAAACGGGTGAACGCCTTTTGAATACCCACAACATTCCTTACGGTTCTATCCTGAACGTGAAAAACGGCCAGAAGATTAAGAAGGGTGATGTGATTTGCAGCTGGGATCCGTTCAACAACGTTATCATTTCAGAAATCAACGGTACTGTTGTTTTCGATAGCATTTTGGAAGGTGTTACTTTCCGTGAAGAAGCCGATGACCAAACCGGTCACCGCGAAAAAGTGGTTATCGAATCAAAAGACCGCACCAAAATCCCGGCCATCAAAATTGAAGGCAAGGATGTAAAAATGTATAACCTGCCAGTAGGCTCACACCTGTCGGTAGAAGAAGGTAAGGAAGTACGTAGCGGCCAGGTATTGGCTAAGATTCCTCGTATCCTTAGCAAACTGCGTGATATCACCGGTGGTCTGCCACGTGTAACGGAACTGTTTGAAGCCCGTAACCCAAGCAGCCCTGCCATTGTAAGTGAAATTGATGGTGTAGTAACCTTTGGTAGCATTAAGCGTGGTAACCGCGAAATCATCGTGGAAGCAAAAGATGGTACCGTGAAGAAGTACCTCGTACCGCTTACCCGCCAGATTTTGGCTCAGGATGGTGACTTTATTAAAGCTGGTGCACAGCTTTCTGAAGGTGCTGTTTCTCCTGCCGATATCCTGTCTATTAAAGGTCCTTTCGCCGTTCAGGAATACGTGGTAAATGAAATTCAGGAAGTTTACCGCTTACAGGGTGTAAAAATCAACGATAAACACATCGAAGTAATCGTTCGTCAGATGATGAAGAAGGTAGAAATCATGGACGCTGGTGATACCCGCTTCCTTGAGGAGGACCTTGAAGACCGCTTCGACTTTATTGAAGAGAACGACCGCATTTACGACAAGAAAGTGGTGGTAGACCCTGGTGACAGCACCAAGTTCCGTCCGGGCCAAATCATTAGCCTGCGTGACCTCCGCGAAGAAAACAGCATCTTGCGTCGTGCAGACCAAAAGCTGATGGAAGTGCGTGATGCAAAACCAGCTACCGCCAAGCCGGTATTGTTGGGTATTACCAAGGCTTCACTGGGTGTACAAAGCTGGATCTCAGCTGCCTCATTCCAGGAAACAACCAAGGTACTGAGCACAGCCGCCATTCACGGCAAGCGTGACGATATGTTAGGTTTGAAAGAAAACGTAATTACTGGTCACCCAATACCTGCTGGTTCTGGTCTTCGTGAGTTCGACAACCTGATTGTGGGAAGCAAAGATGAGTATGAAGTACTCGCCACTACCCGTCAGGTAATGAGCTTCGACGACGAAGAATAAGCTAAACATAGTAACAGATACAAACAAAAAAGCAGGATTTACTCCTGCTTTTTTGTTGCGACAAATGGTGTACAACCAGTTGAATACGAATAGAACGTGGACAGTTAATGCTAGAAGACCTATAGTTCGTTTCTGTCCGGCAAATCTCAACGAAGTCCAGAAAAGGTTGAACATCATTTTGGGCCAAACCTTGCTGGCCGGGGTTGGATTTAAATGGAGAGCAGTCCTAATACTATAACTGCTGCCAGTAATCCAATGATGACATAGGGACGCCAATCGTTGGCTTCCATGGTGTCATTCTGGTCGGAGTAGTGTACATGATTTTCCATACGCGGGGGTTATTATGTTAAACAATCAGGGGTTTTCGCAACAAGAAATGCACACAAAATCGATTCACTTTCCAACGAAAAGTTAAACATTTTTCATGATATATCCTAAGACTTTTTTGAAGCAATTGACAATCTGTTCGTTATGTTTACAAGTGTTGAAACACTGATGTAGCAAGCCTTTCGGCCAAGTTGGCGTTTAAGCAAGCAGTTGTATTTTGATGCTTAAACATCGAGATTTTATCGTACCATTTTGTAGTAGTTGGAAAGGGTAAATAGTTTCAACATTAAGTCATCACTCTTGTTATATCTATCTATGCAAATTTTTTACACTACACGCACCAGCACTCTATTGTTAGCCCTGCTTTTGCTGATGGCTTGCGAGAAGGCCGTGGATATTATTCCTACTACTCTCGATCAGGTAGTAGTAGTGGAGGGCAGCATAGAAAACAATCAGCCGCCGGTAGTAGTGCTTACCCGTTCGCTGGCATTTTTTGAGCAGCTTTCTGCGCAGGACTTTGCCAATTCATTTGTTCGCAATGCCAATGTGTTTGTAAGCGATGGCACCCAGCGTGTACGGCTAACCGAATATCGTCGCCAGGTAGGCAATGCCAACTTTTACTTTTACAGTATAGATAGTACTAATCCTGCACAGTTCATGATTGGCCGTTTGAATACCAGCTACAAGCTGGACATTGAAGCAGAAGGAAAAAAGTACACTGCCAGCACCAGCATCCCCAATATTAGCCGTAAGGTAGATTCACTGTGGTGGCAAAAAGCCCCGGGAAATGGAGACTCTTCATTCGCAGTGGTTTTTTCGAGGGTAACCGACCCGAAAGGCTTTGGCAATTACATCCGGTATTTTACCAGTGTCAACGATTCGGCCTTTTTGCCCGGCTCCAACTCAGTGTTCGACGATAAGTTTGTAGATGGTACCACTTACGATATTCAGGTGTTCAGAGGGTTCAACAGGAATGTGGAGTTTGATCCTGAAACTTTCGGCTTTTTTAAAAGGGGCGAAAGGGTAAAAGTGAAGATGAGCAACATAGACAAAGCCACCTATGACTATTGGAGAACCTGAGAGCAAAATCAAAGCAACGTGGGCAATCCATTTGGGGTACCTGTAAAAGTGTTGAGCAATCTGTCAGCTGGAGCAACGGGCATTTTTGCCGGCTATGCATCGCAAATTACCAGCATCAACATTCCTCAGTAAGAAGGCTTATGGCAAGTTGTCCCCAACGTGCCTTCTGTTACATTATTTTGTACGTCATTACGCAACTTTGCTGTCCCTTTTTCAAGCATTGTAAATAAGGATGATTATGGAAATAAAAGAACATGCCCACTGCCTGATTATTGGTAGTGGACCGGCTGGCTATACTGCCGCCATTTATGCCGCCCGTGCCGGCCTCAATCCCGTTTTGTATCAGGGCATTCAGCCCGGTGGACAGCTCACCATTACCACTGAGGTAGAAAACTACCCCGGCTATGCCGATGGTGTGCAGGGCCCCGAAATGATGCAGATTTTTGAAAAGCAGGCTACCCGTATGGGAGCTGATATCCGCTACGGTATTGTAACCAAAGTCGATTTCAGCGAACGGCCATTTAAAGTAGAAATAGACGAAGAAAAATGGATGAGTGCCGATGCGGTCATCATCTCAACCGGAGCTTCTGCCAAGTGGTTGGGCATTCCCAGCGAAGAACGCCTCAATGGCCATGGCGTAAGTGCCTGCGCCGTGTGTGATGGTTTCTTTTTCCGCGGCAAAGAAGTAGCCATAGTTGGTGCCGGCGATACGGCTTGCGAAGAAGCGTTGTACCTGAGCAAAATTTGCAGCAAAGTGCATATGATTGTACGCAAGGGCGAAGATGGTATGCGGGCCAGCAAAGTGATGCAGGACCGTGTAAAAAATACCGAAAACATTCAGGTGTATTGGAACAGCGTAACCGATGAAATTTTGGGTGACCAAAAAGTAACCGGTGTTCGCATCAACAACACCGCTACGGGCCAAATGCAGGAAGTGCCCATCAGTGCCTTCTTCGTAGCCATTGGTCACAAACCCAATAGCGATATTTTCAAAGGCTGGCTGGATATGGATGAAACCGGATACATTCTTACTGTGCCCGGTACGTCTAAAACCAATATTGAAGGCGTGTTTGCCGCTGGCGACGTACAAGATAAAAACTACCGCCAGGCTGTAACAGCTGCAGGCAGTGGTTGCATGGCAGCCCTCGATGCAGAACGCTATCTGGGTGCTCTCGGCCATTAATCGAAAGCATCCCTTACTTTGCATCCCGCACAACGATTGAAACTGTTGTGCGGGATTTTTTTATGATGACCATTCACTTACAGCAACTGAAGTTTTTTGCGCATCACGGCGTGTATAAAGAAGAGCAGATATTAGGCAACGACTTTGTGGTAGATGTAATCCTGCATTTTATGCCAGCGGCTTTTCCTGTAAAAGAGTTGCAGCAAACGCTGAACTATGAGCAGGTATTTGCCATTGTGCAGCAGCACATGAACATTCCTACGCCATTGCTGGAAACAGTGGTGGGCAATATTGTTGCACAAATACAACAACAGTTTCCGCAGGTGAAAGCGGGCATGGTGAGCATTGCCAAAATGAAACCGCCTGTAAAAGGTTGGGAAGGCAATGTGGTGGTTTCTTTCAACTGGTAGCCCAAGGATATTGAGGATGCCTTAACAACAAAACAGCTTATTGCCCTGTTTCTTTATGTTCTAAAATGAAGGCTATGCACATTCGGATGGTTTCAATATTGGTCATGCTTATCACTGCTGTTGCAGCAGTGGCTCAGGATCCTGCTTCGTTGATGGAAGAAGGCCGTAAGCTGGAGCAGAAACTTAAAGATGAAGAAGCCATTGAAAAATACAAGCAGGCCATTTTTATACAGCCATCCAATATTAAAGGCGTGGTAAAATGCGCTGAACTCAGTGCCTCTATTGGCAGCAGAAAAGAAACACCGGAACAGAAAACTGTTTTTTACCAGCAGGCAAAAAAGTTTGCAGATGCGGCATTGAAACTCGATTCAAACAACGCGGAAGCCAGTTACATGATGGCGGTGGTGTTGGGCAAGCTTACTGAAGTTGAAAAGAAAACAGACAACATAGTCGGCTATGTAAAAGGCATTCGTTTTTATGCAGACAAAGCGGTAAAGCTAAACCCGCAAATGGGTAAAGCATGGCATGTACTGGGCCGCTGGCATTTGGAAGTATTGAATTTGAATGCGGTAAAAAAAGCAGCACTCAAAGTAATTTATGGTGGAGTGGGAGAAGCCGATATTGAAAAGGCCATTCAGTACATGGAAAAATGTAAAACACTGGAACCTTACTACTGTCTCAACTTTCTCGATTTGGCCCGTGCTTACGAATACGACCGCAAGTACGAAAAATCAATTGGCCTGTTGGAACAACTTTCAAAACTACCCACCCGCCGTCAGGAAGACGTAACCGCCAAAGCACAAGGCGCAGTGCTACTGCAGAAATTGCAGTAAGCAGAGGCCAGAATGCCGAAGGCAAAAGGCAAAAGGCATAAAGCAGAAGGCAGAAGGTCGGACTCTCCGAGCCTCTGTGCGAACCCTTCTCCTAAATCTCTTTCTTCTTCCAGCGTCCTGATATCATATAGCCAAAGGCCATTGCAAAAGTGCTAATCCAGTAAATCCATTCGCTGCCCCAACCCCAGGTGATGGGCAGTTTCCATACATGCAGCACCAGCGTTACATACACTACATACAATATGAGGGTGACGATTTCGATGCCGAGGTTAACCGTGGTATTGCCGGTGCCGGTAATGGCATTGAGCCAAACCGTTCCAAACGACATGAAGAGCAGCGCCAAACTAACGATGCGCAATACGGGCAACCCGTAATGAATGAACGCTTCATCTTGCCCGAACACTGATAAAAACTCCACCGGAAAAAGATTGACCAACAAACAGGGCACTGCAACAAACGCCGTGCTCAACCATGTGATGCGCCACACCAATGGCAGTACTTCTTCTTTTTTATGCTGACCAATAATATTGCTGACCATAGTATTGCTGGTGGCAGCAAATGCCCATGCAAAACAGCCAAACAAGCCAAACACATTGCGCATGGTATTGCTGATGGCTAAGTCACGGGTACCATAGTGTTCTATCAAAATGTAGAAATACTCCCAGCTGGTAATGCTGATACCAAACTGCAAAATCAATGGTGCTGATTGTACCAATATGAGTTTACTGTTCGTCGCATCGAAATACCAGTGTTTGTGCAACTGAAATTTTTTGCCAATGCCTTTGCCATAAATAATAAGAAACACTACCAGCAACCCCATGGCTTCTGCAATAATAGAAGCATAGGCGGCTCCGTTGAAACCAATTTTCGGCAAGCCGAGTTTACCGTAAATCAATCCATAATCGAGCACAATATTGGTGAGTGTTTCTGCCAGTGTACCAATCACCAAAAACTGACTGTTGTTGGTGCCAACCAGCAAGGCGTTGCGCATTTGGTACAGGTACAAAAAGGGCAAACCCCACATGCGTATTTGCAAAAATGAAACTGCCATGTCGTACTTCTGCGGATCGCTTAAGGCGTAGCGTAACAGCAAGGGCGTTACACTATAGTTGAGGGCAATGGCCAATGCCGCAAACAGCAGGGCAATGAAAACTCCCTGGCTAAACAGCTTACCGATTTCTTCAATGCGGTTTTCGCCGGCCCTGCGGGAAATGAGTGCCTGCAAGCCATTGTTGAGCCCATGCCCAACAACTGCAAAAATGAGGTAGTACACACCCGTAATACCTGCTACCGCCAATGGCAATTCTCCCAAGCCCCCAAGAAAAATATTGTTGGTGACGAAGTTGATTTGCGGCACCAGCATGGATGCAGCAATGGGCATCGCAATGGCTAAAATTTGCTTGCGACTGGTGTTGAGCTGTAAAGAATGCGAAGGGCTGCTGGCAGACATAAGGCCGTAAAGAAAACATTGTTTATGGAAATGATACGACGGAAAAAAACAGCCGGCTGTGGAGTGCAGCCGGCTGAGTGATGTTCGTTCGTTTTACTTATTTGAACTGCGGACTCACCACCAACTCTTTGCTTCCTGCTGTGTAGGTATAAAATCCTTCACCCGATTTGGCTCCCAGTTTTCCTGCGGTTACCATATTCACCAACAGCGGACAAGGTGCATATTTTGGTTGGCCAAAACCATCGTGCAAAACCTGCAAAATGCTCAGGCACACATCGAGGCCAATAAAGTCGGCGAGTTGCAACGGCCCCATAGGATGCGCCATGCCCAGCTTCATAATCGTATCGATAGATTCTACGCCAGCCACGCCTTCGTACAAAGTATAAATGGCTTCGTTAATCATCGGCATCAAGATGCGGTTGGCCACAAAGCCGGGATAATCGTTGGCCACTGCAGGCACTTTTCCCAATGCCTTACTCAGCTCCACAATTTGTGTGGTTACTGATGCTTCGGTAGCATAGCCGTTGATAATTTCTACCAGCTTCATTACCGGCACGGGGTTCATAAAGTGCATGCCAATGACTTTGGCAGGGCGGCCGGTAGCAGCGGCAATTTTTGTAATGGAAATGGAAGACGTGTTGCTGGCCAAAATGCAATGTGCCGGTGCAGCAGCATCTATTTCTTTAAAAACGGACAACTTGAGGTGGGTATTTTCTGTAGCAGCTTCTACCACCAAATCAGCGTTGGCTACACCAGTGGCAATGCTGGTATGCGAGGCGATGCGACCAAGGGTGGCTGTTTTATCGGCTTCGGAGAGTAACCCTTTGGCAACCTGACGGGCGAGATTTTTGCCAATGGTGGCCAATCCCTTTTGCAAAGCAGCTTCACTCACATCTATCAGTTGCACATCGTATCCATGCTGGGCAAACACATGGGCAATGCCATTTCCCATGGTGCCGGCGCCAATTACGGCAATCGTTTTAAATGACATCAGGCAAGATTTTTGGCCACAAAAGTAGCGGAACTACGGCCTTGAAACACAGAGAAGAGCAGCAGTCCGCTTTTTGCAACACTTAAGAAATGGCGTAGTCGAAAATCACCTCTTCATCACTTGGTTGGCGGTAAGCAGATAAACGATTCCTTACTCCGCAAACCCTTGCAGTCATTTACCTTACTTTTGCGGAGTTCTTACATCATTTGAGGAAAAACGATTGTTATGTCTGTAGTTGATTTGGTCATGCCGAAACTGGGCGAAAGCATTATGGAAGCCACCATTTTAAAGTGGCTCAAAAAGCCCGGCGACAATATTGCTCAAGATGAGCCCGTGCTCGAAATAGCCACCGATAAAGTAGACAGCGAAGTGCCTAGTACAGCTGCCGGCGTATTGGCCGAAGTACTGTATAAAGAAAATGACGTAGTACCTATTGGTGCAGTGATTGCCCGCATTCAAACTGCTGCTGGCACTGTAGCCGCAGCTGCTCCTGTTGCAGCACCTGCAGCCGCTCCATCGCCAGCACCATCTGCCATTGAAGAGAATCCGTATCAGCCAACAACACTGCCCGAAGACATGCGGCCTGCGACAGTGCATCAGGCGGGTAGCCCACGTTTTTATTCTCCTTTGGTACTGAAAATTGCACAAGAAGAAGGTATCAGCATGGCGGAGTTGGAAACCATTCCCGGTACTGGATTGGATGGTCGGGTGAGCAAAAAAGATATGATGGCTTACCTGCAAAACAGAGGTAAAGCAGCTGCACCTCCTACATATCAGGCCCCGGCTGTGGCGGCTCCTGCAAGCAATGCCGTGGCTACTACAACTCCGGCACCATCGCCGGTAAGCTATGGTGGCAATGTTGAAATCATTGAAATGGATCGGATGCGCAAGGTAATTGCCAAGCACATGACCGATAGCAAGCATACCAGTGCTCACGTAACCAGCTTTGCCGAATGCGATGTAACGAACATGGTACTGTGGCGTGAAAAAGTGAAGAAAGAATTTGAAAAACGGGAAGGTGCTAAAATCACTTTTACGCCACTCTTCATAGAGGCCGTTGTAAAAAGCCTGAAGAAATATCCCATGCTCAACAGCAGTGTGGATGGCGATAAAATCATTATCAAAAAAGACATCAATCTGGGTATGGCAACGGCCTTACCTACGGGCAATTTGATTGTGCCTGTAATTAAGGGTGCCGATCAGTTGAATCTCGTTGGTCTTACCAAGCAGGTAAATGGCTTGGCAGATGCAGCCCGCAATGGTAAACTCAAACCCGACGATACGATGGGCGGTACGTTTACCCTTACCAATGTGGGTACGTTTGGCAGCATTATGGGTACGCCTATCATCAACCAGCCGCAGGTAGCAATTATGGCTGTAGGTGCTATTAAAAAACGTCCGGTGGTGATAGAAACCGCACAAGGCGACAGTATTGCCATCCGCCACATGATGTACATCAGCCTGAGCTACGATCACCGCATTATTGATGGTGCGTTGGGAAGCACTTTCCTTAATGCCGTAGCCCGTGAACTGGAAGCATTCGACATCAATCGGAATTTTTAATGTGAAAATTTGCAAATGTGCTAATTAGCTAATTGCAAGGATTCAATGAATGATAACAAACAGTCCCGACATGTATTTGTCGGGACTGTTTGATGCTGCAAACTATATGCTTCACATTAGCACATTTTCAAATTAGCCAATTAGCTTATTGATTTACCCCGCCCAACCTTCTCTATCTAAACTGCGGTATTGAATAGCTTCTGCTACATGTTCTGGTCGTATGTCTTCGCTGCCAGCCAGGTCTGCTATGGTGCGGCTCACTTTTAAAATGCGGTCGTAAGCACGGGCACTCAGGTTCAGTTTTTCCATAGCAATCTTCAGCAAATTGGCGCTGATATTGTTCAACGCACAATGCTGGTGCAGCAACGTGGTATTGATTTGCGCATTGCAATAAATGCCTTCGTTTTCTTTGTAGCGTTCCGATTGTATGTCTCTTGCCTTCATGACACGTTCACGTATTTGTGCACTGTTTTCTGCCGTGCTGGCGGCGGAGAGTTCGCTGAATGGAACGGGTGTTACTTCTACATGCAAATCGATACGGTCGAGCAGTGGCCCGCTGATTTTATTGAGGTATTTCTGCACGGCTCCCGGCGGGCAGCTACATTCTTTTTCGGGGTGGTTGTAATAGCCGCAAGGGCAGGGGTTCATGCTGGCCACCAGCATAAACGAAGCCGGAAAATCCAGCGCCACTTTTGCCCGGCTAATGGTTACCCGGCGTTCTTCCATTGGTTGCCGCATTACTTCCAATGCGGAGCGTTTGAACTCGGGCAGTTCATCCAAAAACAACACGCCGTTGTGGGCCAGGGATATTTCGCCCGGCTGCGGATTGCCACCGCCGCCCACCAAGGCTGCATCACTCACCGTGTGGTGCGGACTGCGAAATGGTCGTTTGCTAATCAGTGTGGCGTTTTCTGGAAGCTTGCCCGCCACGCTGTGAATTTTGGTGGTTTCCAAAGCCTCTTGCAACGTGAGTGGCGGCAGTATCGTAGGCAAGCGTTTGGCCAGCATGGTTTTGCCTGCACCGGGTGGGCCAATCAAGATGGCATTGTGCCCGCCAGCTGCAGCTATCTCCAAGGCCCGCTTGATGTTTTCCTGTCCTTTTACATCGGTAAAATCAACATCGAAATGGTATTGTGAATGGTAAAATTCATCTCGTGTATCTACCACCGTGGCGGGGATAGTGTTCACACCTTCAAGCAAGTCCACCACTTCGTTGATGTGCTGTACTCCGTACACTTCCACGTTATTGACAATAGCCGCTTCCCGGGCATTTTGCTTCGGCACTATCAAACCTTTGTAAGCTTCTTTTCTGGCTTGTATGGCCATGGGCAATGCACCTTTGATGGGGCGAACTTCTCCATCCAAACTCAGCTCACCCATGATGATGTAATCTTTGAAAGCATCGCTGTTTTGCAACTGTTCGGTAGCACCCAGCAAACCAATGGCCATGGGCAAATCGAAAGCGGTGCCACTCTTGCGGATATCGGCCGGTGCCATATTTACCACCACACGGGTGCGGGGCATTTTGTACCCGTTGCTTTTAATGGCGCTTTCCACCCGCTGCATGCTTTCTTTTACGGCATTGTCGGGCAGGCCCACAATAATTGAGCCGGGGTTACCCTGATTGTTCACATCCACTTCGAGCACAATGGTAACGGCGTGTACACCCATTACAGCGCTGCCATAGGTTTTTACTAGCATGCACTAAAAATAACGAAAGCCAGTTATGCAAACGTTGCGTGGTTTTACGGTTTTTTTTGGTGGAAAGACTTACAACCGCTCAATCATCTCTACCACCCCGGCCCTTTTGAGAATGAGGTAGCCGAGGCGGTCGTTGCTGATGCCTTCTTTGAGTTGGTAGCTGAACTTTAATTCTTCGTCCGTTACCTGTGTTTCGAAATAGCGGAAAGCAATATTGGGATAGGGGCGTAGTTCATCACCAATTTCGTACAAGTGAGTGCTTAGTACAAACAAAGAGTTCTTGATTTTGAGCAGGCCTTTGATAACGGTAGTACTGCAACGCATGGCATCCTGCACGTTGGTGCCCTTGAACAATTCATCAATCAGCACCAGCCATTTGCTGTTATCGTTGATGCGGGTAATCGTGTTTTTGATGCGTTGCACTTCATTGAAGAAATAGCTTTCGCCTTTTACAATATTGTCACTCACCTGAATATTGCTGAGGATGCCATCGAATATCGACAACTGCATTTGTGTAGCAGGAACGGCCATACCAATATGTGCCAAGTAAGCCGCCACACCTACCGCTTTGATGAAAGTACTTTTGCCCGCCATGTTGGCACCGGTCAGGAAAATGAAATTCGTTTCCTGATTTAATTCCAAATCATAAGCGGTAGGATGTTCGAGCAAAATATGACGCAATCCTTTCGCAGTAATAGAAGGTGCCGGAGCTGGTTGAATATCAGGAAAAGTGAGTTGATGAACCTGTATGGCTTTGGCCAGAGAGAGATAGGCTTCCAGCCGGCCATGCATATCAATCAAATCATTGATTTGGTTTTTGAAATGATACAACAGGTAGTAGCCATAATGCAAATGTTGCGCAGCACTCAGTTGTTGTTTGTTTGTTACAGCAATAAGTGCTTTGATTTCTTCACGGGCCATCATGAGTTGGATGCGGCTGAGCATGCCACTCAACAGGGCTGGTGTTTTTTGTGCATCAAACATGCCAATGAACTGCTGCATGCCTTGCAAAAAATCAATGGCATGACCAACCGAGTAGCGGATGATGGCATAGTCGGGACCGTGAATGAGTTTGTACAACAAAGCATTGGCCGCATTGGTGGGGAAAGGAATTTTATCAATCTGTGATTGATAAAATTTATCGAGCACCATGATGGTACCATTGGTGATACCGCTGGGCCATTTGTCCTGGTTTTGCAGCATCAGTTTCAGCAGGTCCTGTGTTTCCTGAATCGGCTTCACATCACTAAAAGGATGATTGAGCAAATAAGCTAACCATTGTGCCCCGCCGGAGGTTTGCGTAAAGTTGAGGGTGTTGTACACCGATTGCTCTTCTTCAGCATGAAAAATGGCAAGGTCTCGCAGCGATGTCTGATCAATATTCATAAGCAGGGTAGGTAAGCAGCCAACAAGTTAACGGTTAAAGCGCAGTCGCATACCCAACTGAGATGCATTGAGCTCACCATTTGCATACGCCAAGTGGCCATTTACAAAAGTGTGGCTAATGCTGGCAGGCAATGTTTCACCTTCTAGTGGACTCCAGCCACATTTGTACAAAATATTTTCCTTGCTTACGGTGGTGCTTTGCTGCAAGTTTACCAATACCAAATCGGCATGATAGCCTTCGCGGATATAACCCCGCTGATCAATGTCGAACATATCGGCCACATTGTGGCTCATTTTCTGCACCACTTTTTCGATGCTGATGCGGCCTTCCTGCACATACTTCATCATCATGAGCACAGAGTGTTGTACCAGTGGCAGGCCTGCATGTGCATGAGCATAGGGTGGTTCTTTTTCGCTGAGCAAATGAGGCGCATGGTCGGTGGCAATTACATCCAGGCGATCATCGTTCAAGGCTTCCCACAACGCCGCTTTGTTGTCGGCAGATTTGATGGCCGGGTTGCATTTAATTTGATAGCCGAGGCGGTCATAATCGTCGGCAGTAAAGTGGAGGTGATGCACACATACTTCGCTGGTGATGCGCTTTTCGCTGAGGGGCAGCATATTGGTAAACAGCTGCAACTCACGGGCCGTGCTGATGTGTAAAATGTGCAGTCGGGTGTTGTGTTTTTTGGCTAATTGTATGGCAGAAAAACTACTTTCAAAACAAGCTTCCACATCACGGATAACAGGGTGATGCTGTGGCGTCAGATCCACAGCTTGCAAAGCATCCAGGTTGCGTTTGATGACTTTTTCATCTTCGCAATGCGTGGCAATTAATACTTCTGCTTCTCTGAAAATTTTGTCGAGTGTCAGGTAGTTGTCTACCAGCATGTTGCCGGTAGAAGCCCCCATGAATATTTTGATGCCGCACACATCTTTTTTGCGGTTGTTGGTTTTCAGTACTTCATCGGCATTGCTGTTGCTGGTGCCCATGAAAAAAGAATAATTGGCCAGCGATGATTGTGCTGCAATCTGGTATTTGTCTTCCAGTAGTTCATGTGTCAATGCATTGGGCACGGTGTTGGGCATTTCCATAAAACTGGTAACACCACCGGCTACCGCTGCACGGCTTTCAGTAAAAATATTGGCCTTGTGGGTGAGGCCGGGTTCCCGAAAATGCACCTGGTCATCAATGGCACCTGGGAGCAAGTGTAAACCTTCGGCATTTATTTCTACCACTGCTTCTGTACAATTGATTTGTGGAGCAATTTTCTCAATACGGCCGTTTTTTATTAACAGGTCTGAGCAAAATGTGCGGCCTTCGTTGACAATGCTGGCGTTTTTGATGAGGTAATTTTGCATACTTTGTTTATTCATTCATTCTAATACATCTGCATGCAAAATAGGAATTCCCTGCTTGTTGCTGTACTTCTGTTGGCAACATTGTATGCTTCTGCACAAACCACGTATTTCCCGTTGTGGTCGAAAGAAAACTGGACACTTGAAAGACTGGAAATAAAACTGCAGCGCAACAACGATTTGAACCTGAGTACGGTGAAGCCGCTGATGCGGGGTACCTATGTTCGGGTAGCGGATTCTATCCGTGTACAACTGGATGCACAAGCCGCAGGTTTTAGTGCCGTTGATTTGTACAACCTCAACCGGCTGCAAGCCAATAGCAGTGAGTATTCTGCTTATCCTTCCACTGCATGGAAGAGTAAGAAGCCTTTGGGTAAAGGCTTTTTTGAAACACCCGGCAATATGCTGGAGGTAAATCAGAAAGGTTTTTACATGAGCATTAATCCTGCTATTAGTGTGCAGCAAAGCATGGAAAAAGATTACGATGGATCCATTCACTTTCGGGCGTTTGGTGCCAGTGGTCGTGGATTGATTGGCAATAAGGTGGCGTTTCATTTTCAGGCCACGGCCAACAATGAAAATGGCCCGATACAGTTTCGTCGTTTTGTGGCTACCAACAACGCTGTGCCTGGTGCAGGCCGCTACAATGTAGCCAGCGGCAACAATGCTTACAGCTATTTCGATTTTCGGGGCAGCCTAGCTACCAACGTAACGAAATACATCAATGTACAGCTGGGCTATGATAGAAATTTCATTGGCAATGGTTACCGTAGTTTAATGCTGAGTGACTTCAGCGGACAATCGTTGTTTGTAAAACTGAATACCCGCATATGGAAGCTCAACTATACCAACCTGTTCATGCAATTGTCGCCTACTCCGTTTGAGGCCAGCAACGACCGCATGAATAAAAAGTATGCCGCCATGCACCACCTGAGTTTGAATGCTACCAAGTGGTTGAATATTGGCTTTTTTGAATCTATCATTTTTGGCCGGCCCAACCGGTATGACTTTGCCTACATGCTGCCCGTTATTTTTTACCGCAGCATAGAGCAGCAAAATGGTAGTCCCGATAATGCCAACATTGGTTTCGACTTTAAAGCCAACGTGGCTAAGAAAGCACAACTCTACGGACAGTTAATGCTGGATGAATTTGTAAAAGATGAAGTGATTGGCAACAAACGCAACTGGTGGGGCAATAAGCAGGGCTTTCAGCTGGGGGCCAAATATGTAGATGCGTTTGGCATCAACAATTTGGATGTGCAGGCAGAAATGAACCAGGTGCGGCCGTTCGTGTATCAGTTCAGAGATACGACAGGATCGTATGCGCATTACAATCAACCGCTGGCGCATCCGATGGGTGCGAACCTGCGGGAGTTCATAGGTATCATTCGTTATCAACCTACCAACAAGCTGTACTTTTTTGCCAGGGTAAATTATTGGAAGCAAGGCCTGGATAGTGCCAGTTACAACTTTGGCTACAATCCAAATACGTTATACAGTTCTACCGGGCAGGGTGGGTTGCGTTTGCGCAGCGATAATTATCCCTTGTTTACCGGCATGCCGGCCACAGGTTTGAATGCTGCCATCACCGCCAGCTATGAGCTGAAAGAAAACCTGTTTGTGGAAGCACAGGCGCAATACCGCAGCTACAAAGAAACCAACAAAGACAAACTGAACACTACGCTGCTCACCATTGGATTGCGTTGGAATATGTTTAGAAAAGATTACGATTATTAACGCCGTTGAAACCACTGCATATGTTGCGAAATATTTGGGCTGCATTATTGATTCTGATAACGACCAACGCAGTTGCGCAAACTACTTACGTGCCATTGTGGGCAAAAGAGGGTTGGCTGCTCGACCGTATGGAAATAAAGGCCGGCACCAACAATGCCCTTAACCTGAGCACGGTAAAACCATACATGCGAAAGGCCTATGTGGCAGTGGCCGATTCTGTACGGCAGTTGCTGCTGCAAAATCAAAATCCCTGGCAGCTGTCTTCGGTGGATCAATACAATCTAGACCGTTTTCAGGCTAACAACAGTGAGTATAGCCGCTATACCACTGCCGATATGCCTTCATGGAAAAGCAAACAACCGTTCTTAGGTTTTTTGTGGCCCACCAAAAGCAGCATGATTGAGGTAAACAACAAGGATTTTTACCTGTCCATCAATCCTGCTATCAACCAACAGCAGAGCGTTGAAACCGATTTTGATAAGCGGGTGTTTGTAAACAGCAAGGGCGTAATAGCCCGTGGCTTGATTGCCCAAAAAATCGGCTTTCATTTTTTCCTGACAGACAATCAGGAGCAGGGCCCATGGCAGTTTCGTCGCTTTGTAGATACGATGGGAGCCGTGCCCGGTGCCGGTTATTGGAAGCTTTTTAAAAGCACCCGGGGGGTAGATTATTTTGATGCCCGTGGTAGTGTAAGCTGGAATGTGAGCCGTTACATCAACATGCAGTTTGGCTACGACCAACAGTTTATTGGCAGCGGCTACCGCAGTTTGTTTCTCAGCAATGTTGCACCGCCTTCATTGTTCCTGAAATTCAATACACGCATCGGCAAATTCAATTACACCAATCTTTTTTCAGAAGTCTTTCCCGCACAGCAATTGCGCACCGACCGCTTGTACGACCGCAAGTACATGGCCACACATCACCTCAGCGTAAATGTGCTTCCGTGGTTGAATGTGGGTTTGTTTGAAAGCATGGTGTTTGGTGAAAAAAATACTTTCAAAGCATCGTATTTACAACCGGTTATTTTGCTCAACACTTTGGTGGGCAGAAAAGATGGCGAGAACAATGCCAACGTGGGCCTTGACTTCAAAGCCAATGTGCTGAAAAAAGTACAGGTGTATGGCCAGTATTTGTTTGACAACCTGGATGGCAGCGACGGCAAAACCGGCAGCGACTGGTGGGGCAACCGCCATGCTTTTCAATTGGGCGGCAAATATGTAGATGTATTGGGCATCAGCAATCTCGACTTGCAATTGGAGTACAATCAAATCCGTCCATTTACGTATAGCGGCAGCGACAGTGTAACAGCGTACAGCAACTATCGTCAGCCGCTGGCGCATCCTACGGGTGCCAATCTTCGTGAAGTGGTGGGCATTGTTCGCTATCAACCGCTGCGCAAATTGTACCTGCAGGCAAGGGCTAGCTACTGGCAGCAAGGCCTCGATAGTGCCGGTTATAGCTTTGGCAGCAATGTAAACAGGTTAAACACATTGAGCACAGCAGGTGGTAGCCGTTTGCGGGAGGGCAACTATCCCATTCTGAGTGGCATTGGCAGCAAAGGCGTACTTGGTTCTTTCACCGCATCTTATGAGTTGAAAGAAAATTTGTTTCTCGATGCCAACCTGATGTACCGCATTTTTGATACCGATGTACAAGCCAAACAAACCACAACTGTTGCCGGTATTGGTATCCGCTGGAATATGTTTAGGAGAGAATATGATTATTGATGAAGGCGGAAGGCAAAAGTCAAATTAGAAGAAGAATTTGCAGTTAGCAATTGGCAATTTGCAAGGGAGGAAGTAGAATAAAATATTTTTAACCTCACTTCTCAGTGAGCCTCTGATTTACCTCTCATACCTCTGTGGTAAATCAATCAGACTTACTTCAGCTTAAACGAATCTAATATTTTACCTGCTTTTTCTTTGTAAGCATTGTATTGGCTTTGCTCAGCAGTAAACGTCAATACATACGTGTAGTCGGCTGTGCTGATGTAACGTTGTTCAAATTGAAGATCAAAGCCGTTCATACTGGTAGTGTACATGAGCTTATGGTATTGCTGTCCGTTTTTCTGAGTAATGGTTTTATTTTCTGTAATAGCCATAGTGCCAAAATACTGTTTCAGTTGCTCAATTGACAAGCGTACATATTCTTCCAACGTTACATCCACACCATTGGTCGGCTCCATCACCACATTCATGTTTTCGCCAAACTTGTCGGTTTCTGATTGCAACGGAAAGAAAGCGATAAAGTCTGCCATAGAGGTGCCGGCAGTATCTACACGCATGTTTTTGTCTACAGCAATGCTATAGGTTGACCGCTTGATGGTGGTTGTTTCCTGGGCTGCAACAACTGCCGTTACGCTGCACAGCAGCAAAGCCATCCAAAATTTCATAGGAAAAAAATTGAGCAATGAATTATTGCTCCAAATGTATGGTGAAGAAAACCATGCGGGAACGCAATTGATCAAACACGCTGGAATATTTCAGCGCAGCATCTCTTGCATGAATATTGCTCAGGCCGTTGCTGAATTTTATTTCCGGAGAAACTGTTACAAAGGGCAGGTAAAAATTGAAGCCGATGCCTATTTCAGCACCAAAATCATTCTTCTTTAGTTTCACCAAATCATCCGCATTTCTGGTTTTGGCATTGCTGGCCAAATCAATATCGTATTTCACACCAGCCAGCACATACACTTTAAAATTGTTGATGCGGTCGGAGTTGAACTTGAGGTGAAATGGAAACGTGGCGATGTTGCTTTGAATGATTTTGGTTTGTACCGGTTCTTCAAACAACTGGCGGCTGCCTAATGTGTACGTAAAGGAGCGGTCGAGGCCGAGAATGAGGCCGGGATTGGCACGTACTTCAAAACGTTTGCTGAGGCGGGCTGTCGCTATCAAACGCAGTGAGTAGCCCGGACTGCGGTTGGGTTCGGCTGTCAGGATGCTGTCGTTTTGCAAAAATGTGTCGTGCTTGCTGGGGTGCAGGTACGAAGAAGCGTACCCGAGACTCAGGCCAAAATAAAACGGATCATTCTCCCGTTCGAGCCGGTGCAGGGTTTTCAAATTTTGTGCCTGCACAGTACTCAGGGCTAGTAAGCCGGCTACAACAATCAGGACTTGCTTCCGCAATAAATAGTACATATTCCTACGCTCAGCGGTTTTTTGTAAGTGCTTACATAACCGCATTTTTTCATGATCTCTACAAATTGGTTGCCTTCGGGAAATGCCTGAATGCTATCATTCAGGTATTTGTAAGCGGCTTTGTTGCCGGCAATGAAACCACCTGCACCGGGTGCTACTGTTTTGGTGTACAGGTTGTACAATCCTTTCACACCGGGCAAGCTGGGCTTACTAAATTCGAGTATCACCACTTTGCCGCCCGGCTTCAGCACCCGCAGCATTTCACTGAGGCCTTTTTCCAAATGGGCAAAATTGCGTACCCCGAACGCTACCGTAATGGCATCAAACGATGCATCAGGAAAATTTATTGCCTCGCTGTCGCCATTGAACAGCTGTATGCTGTTGCTCAACTGGCGGTCAGCAATTTTTTTACGACCCAATTCAAGCATGCCATCACTAATGTCGATGCCGGTAACCTGCTGCAAACTGGGCAACATGTTTTTGGCCATCAGCGCCACATCGGCAGTGCCCGTGGCTACATCCAGCAGGGTAGCAGGTAGCAGGCCAGCCAATTGTTTGATGGCTTTTTTGCGCCAGCCGACATCAATACCTGCACTCAAAAAGCGGTTGAGAAAATCGTAGCGGTGAGCAATTTGGTTGAACATATCTGCTACCTGCTCTTTCTTGCTGCCTTCTTTGCCTTCAAATGGTTTTATACTATCGTGTTCGTACATAGCTGTTTTGTTGTTGCGTTCCTATGCTCCTTAATGAGCAGTTTTCAGTCCCCCATTCCCTAATTAACTAATTAACCAATCAACTAATCACCCAATTAACCAATCCACTTCCTCACGGCACCCCAATGTATTTATGTGTTTGTAAACTCAGCTGCCACTGCGGATGCTGCTGAATGTACTCAACAATCAGCGGCGTCATTTCGTTGCGTTTTTCCCATTCGGGTTGCAAATACAATTTGCAATGCGCAGGCACCAAGGCGGCGTGTTTTTCGGCCCAGTCAAAATCGGTTTTATTAAACACCACCACTTTCAGTTCGTGGGCTGCGGCCAGTATTTCGGGCAGGGGCGCTTTAAACTTTTTGGGCGACACACATATCCAGTCGAGCTGGCCGCTGAGTGGCGATGAGCCAGAGGTTTCGATGTTGATGCTGAAGCCGGCTTCATGCAAAGCCGCGGTTAGTGCATCGAGGTTGTGCATGAGCGGTTCGCCGCCGGTAATCACCGCCATGCGTCCGGGAAAGGAAGCGGCAGCACTTACAATGTCGGTTATGGATTGTTGTGGATGTTTGCTGGCATCCCAGCTGTCTTTTACATCGCACCATACGCAGCCCACATCGCAGCCACCCAGGCGAATAAAATAGGCTGCCTTGCCGGTATGGTAGCCTTCGCCCTGCAGGGTGTAAAAGGCTTCCATTACGGGAAGTGTAGCGTTATTGTTGAGGATTGTTTGGTTCAAATTATTTGCTTTGAAAACCTTGCATTTTTTGTGCAATGAAATTGCTTATTGCATGAATTGTGCAATAAATATTAACGACGATCGGCGGCAGCCAGTGTGTTCATCATGAGGGCACCAATGGTCATGAGGCCTACGCCACCGGGTACCGGTGTAATCCAGCTGCTCTTGGGGGCCACGCTGTCAAAGTCCACATCGCCTTTAATGGCAAAGCCTTTCTTTTTGCTGGCATCTGGCACACGGGTAATGCCTACGTCGATGATGACTGCACCTTCTTTCACCATATCACCGGTGAGGAAGCCGGGCCTGCCCAGCGCTGCCACAATGATGTCGGCCTGCAAAGTCAGTTCTTTCAGATTGGCAGTTTTGCTGTGACAAACAGAAACAGTGCAGTTGCCATAAGGATGCTGGCTGCTCAGCAAAATGCTCATGGGGCGACCCACAATATTGCTGCGGCCAATGACAACGGCATGCTTGCCGCTGGTAGGAATGTTGTATTGCTCCAACATGAGCATGATGCCATAAGGTGTGGCTGGAATAAAACTTTCCAGGCCTTGCACCAGCCGGCCTACACTCACGGGGTGAAATCCGTCAACATCTTTATTGGGGTGGATGGTTTCAATCACTTTGGCTTCGGAAATATGCTTGGGCAGTGGCAGTTGTACCAAAATGCCATCCACATCATCGTTGGCATTCATGGCTTCAATTTGCGCCAGCAAAGCTGCTTCGGTTGTGTCGCTGTCCATACGAATAAGCGTTGAAGCAAAGCCCAACTCTTCGCAGGTTTTTACCTTGCTGGCTACGTAGGTTTCGCTGGCACCATCGGTACCTACCAATATGGCTGCCAAATGCGGTGCTTTTTTGCCCTGTTGCAGCCTGTCGGCTACCAATGATTTTACTTTTTCTTTGATAGCAGCCGAGGCTACTTTTCCATCCAATAATTGCATGGCGCAAAGATAAGGAACTGCCTGCGGCCTTTGGAAAATGGGCGGCCGATTACATTTTGGCAATCATGTAACCATTTAGTCCAGCATTTTTGGGAAATGAATACAAGGAGTAATCTATACCGAAATAGTTCCGGTGATAAATAGTTGTGAACGATAACGGTCAGGTATTGCCGAAGTGCAGGGAATAGAATTCCGTCCGCCCCGGCTAACTGATGCTGAGTAAAGATAAAAAAGATGATGATATATTCTACAGCTAAATAGATATGGTCAAGCTGGATATGCAGATGCACAATGAACAGAAAGATGAGACACAGCTACCGTCAGCCTGCATTTTGGCAATACCATTGTTGTACGCATACCCTTCTTGTCTGTTGTACAGTGTCAACCGAATGTTTCTTGTCAGCCGAATTAAAAGACTGTTGCCTGTGCGTTGGGCAAGGCAGGTTGTTTGGGCAGGTTGGCTTTGTGTGTCGCCTCGTGTGCCTGCCCAAAGTACCTGACTTGCCGCGTTGGCTAATAGGAGAATGTCAACCCTGCACCAAAACCCATGTCGCTGTCATAATGTGTCCGCAAGGAAAAGTTGCGATTAAAAATATAATTCAGTCCAGCCATATACTCTTTGTCGGTATTAACCATGAAAGCAAAGCGAAGCCGTTTTGTTACGGGAATGTCTTCTCTCATTAATTGCAAACGAACTATACCATCAGTGAATATCTCTGTCTGAAAACGAACTAACATAGGCAAAGTATAGTTTACTCCCAAACTTAACACTGCCCTGTTGTCTTTTGTGTTGGTCTGTCCAAAGAGATTTTTTTCTTGTTCGTCAATTCCCATTTTTCTGTAACGCCAGTCAAATCCAACAAACGGCATAAGCCATTGCATTTTTCCCAAGTACCTTCCAATATGTGTTTCTGTTTCATATCCGTGCATGTCGTGATAACCCAAACGCCATTCGCTGCCAATGCTCCAACGGGTATTTTGCAACATCATTTCTCCGTCATTACCATTTGTTGCAAAATCATTTTGAGACATGAAGTGCATTTTTCTGTCGTCTGCAAATAATTTGCGTTGTGCCAGTTTAGGATTTGGTATTAAAGGATTGGCTGCTTGATTTTCGTAAGTAAAAACTCTGCCCATACCACTCATCATGTGATATAAAATATGGCAATGAAAAAACCAATCACCTTCTACATTGGCGTTAAATTCTAAAGTGTCGGTTTCCATTGGCATAATGTCCACAATATTTTTAAGTGGTGCATTGTCGCCCTGCCCGTTTAACAAACGAAAGTCGTGTCCGTGCAAGTGCATGGGGTGCCGCATCATTGAATTATTATAAATAACGATACGAATATTTTCACCTTTTTTAATTAAAATTTTATCTGCTTCGCTTACTACCTTGTTGTCTAAACTCCAAACATAGCGGTTCATATTTCCTGTAAGTGTAAATTTTAATTCCTTTACTGGTGCATCTTTTGGAAGGGCTGTATTGATTGGAGATCTAAGCATAGCATAATTCAGCGTAACAATATCTGCCAAAGCATTGGCATTATAGCGGTTTGGGTCTTTGTCATCTTGCTTTGGTTTAGCATCTCCAGTAATTTCAGGATACATTACTACATTCATATCCATTTGATTCAGGCTCATGTTCATACCCATATCATCCAAATCGCCATTCATTTTCATCATGTCGTTCATCATCTTCATCCCTTCAAAATATTTCAGTCTTGGTTGCGGTGAAACCAATTGTTTAATGCCATTGCCGATATAATAAGATGCTGAATTTGTACGGTCTTCGGTTGTTGCTAAAAATTCAAAGGCTGTATTTTCTGCTGGGATTGTTACCACCACATCGTAAGTTTCAGAAACGGCAATAATCAACCTGTCCACTTCAACAGGTTCTACATCGTTGCCATCATTAGCAACAACAGTAATTTTTCCACCAGCATAAGTAAGCCAGAAGTATGATGATGCTCCACCATTTGAAATACGAAGCCTGACTTTATCACCGCCTTTCAATTGCTTCCCTTCAATTCTTGTAAGGTCTGTACTGGGTTTACCATTCATTAAAATTTTATCGTAGTACACGTCGCTTACATCCATTGCCAACATTCGTTTCCATTCATTTTTTAGTTTGGTTTTAAAATGCCCTACTTTAATGGCTTCTCCATAACTCTGAACTGCATTTTTTTTCAATGCCGGGTAATCGTTTGCATTGTGCAACATTCTATGAATGTTTTCAGGTTTTATGTTTGTCCATTCGCTTAACAGTATGGGAACGGTTGGCAAATCATCAATGCCTTTTCTAAAAGTTGGGTCATTTGTTTTTTTGAGCATTACAAAATTTCCATACATGCCTATTTGTTCTTGCAAACCTGAATGGCTATGATACCAGTGTGTACCGTTTTGAATAATTGGAAACCTGTAAATATGTGTAGTATGAGGCTTGATGGGCATTTGTGTCAGGTTAGGTACACCATCTTCTTTGTTAGGCAAAAACAAGCCGTGCCAGTGCAAAGATGTTTCTTCATTCATTTCATTATGTACATAAATTTCTGCTGTATCGCCTTCGGTAAATGTAAGTGTGGGCATAGGAATTTGCCCGTTTACTGCAATTGCTCTTTTTGCTTTTCCTGTAAAATTTATAATAGTGTCTTTTACATACAAGTCGTACCGAACTATTTTTTGAGCAAATAAATTTGATATGAGTAATGTAAAAAGTATTGCTAACGGCAACACTTTTTTACAAAGAGTTTTTTGTATAGCCATTTCAAAAATTTCATTTGTGTGAGATTAAATAGGGCATGACTGTTTTTTGCAATCATGCCCTTTGTTATTATTGCTTAATAGTTTCAACTGTTTTGCCGCAAGTAAGCATTTGAGAACCGTAGTAAGGATTCTTTACTCCGCTTTCTTTACTTAACCAGTTTGCTCCTTTGCCATCGTTTGCCATTGGGCAAAACTGGTAATAAACAGTTTCCGCTGGTTTTGCAACTTTAATTAACTCATACATATTTTTTGAAAGGCTCATAAAATGGTCTCTCTGGTGTGATATGTCCTTTGTTCCGTTTATATGTTCTGCATCTTCTTTCAGGTCGTTTAACACTTTCATCCAAACGGTGTGAACATTCATTGGCAACTTGTCCATTTTTACTGCATTGATAGCAGTTTCCAAATCTTTAGCTTTTGCTGATGCTGTATTGCCATCTGTTTTTACCAACGCATCTTTCAAAGCAAAGTAAGTGTCAAAAACTACCGTTAACTGGTTTGTTTCCTGTGAGGTATTGTTCATGCCGTCATGCTGGTGGCTGCCATGATTTTGCATAGGCTTTGTTGTGTCCTTTGCTGGTTGTGTTACAATCGCCACTTGCTTTTTTTCTCTGTCGTATTTGCAGCAGCCTGGTAATTTATCGTAAGCTGCATCAGGTGCAAGAAAACTTTGATTGTCATAACCTGCCAGGGCTATGTTTTTTAAAACTGCATCCAAAGTTGTTTTCTTACTGTCGTAAGTGATAGATGCCATCTTGGTTTCTTCGTTCCAGTCGGCTTTTGAAATTTTCTTTTTGTTGGCGGCTTTTTCAATAGTGGTTTCACACATTCCGCAATTGCCATAAACTTTTACGGTTTCAGTTTTGGCATTATTTATTTGAGATTGGCAAGCTGTGGTTGATAATAAAACAACTGCTGCCAGTAATATGATTGATTTCATTTCTTTTGAGTTTTAATTATTGATTTATGAGATGCACATTGAGCCGATGCACTTTTATAGTGTCGGCACACAAAAACTAACAGTAAATCAAATCAGAAAAACGCAATGAAGAATGTAAAGCCGTTCTCTTGGGATTTTAGGCGGAGCATTAGATACAGGAAAAGCCAGTGATGTTGGTGTTACTTTAAAGCTAAAGTCCGCAACGGGAGTAATTAATGCAGGAACATCTAAAAACTGAATGTATTGTGCTGTTGCACTTTTTTGATGTTCGGTTTTAAGTTTTACTTGTTTGTGTTCGTCTTTGCAGCAACCTCCTTTCTTTTCCTTCATGCCACATTTGCCACATTCCTTTTCTTTTTCACCATGCCACAAACTCCAACCAACAAAATCGTTCATGCAATAGTGCATATGAATAGTTGCCCCCATGGTTGCAGAACCATAGATTAAGAGAAGCAATATGACAACTATTTTTTTCACCGTAGCAAAGATAGTTTTTTAAAATGTACTGGTTTATAGCATGGTTATCAGCATTATTCCACTCATGGCAATCATTAAGGCATCTTCAATAATTGTTACCGTACTCATTGGCAGATTAAATACTGCACCCAAACAGGCACATTGTATTTTTCTTTTGTTTAATACACTCTGTAAAACCCCAATTATACTGATTGTCATTACAACAAACGTAACAATATTCGTAGCGAAAGGTTGAAAGTTGGTAGCATACGCAATACCCAATCCCAATTCTATAAAGGCATAAATAAAACCCCATGCTTTTATTTTCTTTGCTACAATATCATACATGCTGTAGCTTTCAGCAAAACCTTTCAGGTCAAGCATTTTAAAGAAGGAAAAAGTAAGAAAGAAACCTGCCATAAAAATATTCATGGCTTGCATCCAATGAAATGTACTGTGTTTTATTCCTGCAATAATTGAAATGGTGGTTATGTAGCCAAAAATTATTAGGATTGGTTTGTATGTAGCAAACCAGCTTTTTGCTTGTTCCGCTGTTTCATTGTGTTCTGCGGCTGTAATTGAATATTTTTTATCCAACGCATTTTGAAATGTGGAAAGAGCAATATGTTTTTCCATTGTAATGGTTGCTGATTGTTTTTCTTTTGAAACTTCCACTTCGGTAACATTAGGCAACATCAATAAACTGCTTTTTACTTTTGCTTCGCAACTGCTGCAAGTCATGCCTGTAACTTTATAAGTATGTGTCACTGTTAATTTGTTTGACACAAAGGTAATTTGAGTGTTTGGGGTAGCTGTTGTGGAATTTTGTATTAGAGTTGTAAGATTTACAGTTCTTCTATGTTTTTACGTTTGTGTTCTTTCAACGATTTAAAATGACTTGGTGTAAAACCTGTTATTTTTTTAAACTGGTTTGATAAATAAGCAACACTACTGTAGCCCAATTGGTCTGCAATTTCAGATAAACTTAGTTCGTCATAAACTATCAATTCTTTTACTCTTTCTATGCGTTGGGCAATGAAATATTTTTCAATGGTTGTTCCTTCTACTTCTGAAAACAAGTTGCTTAAATAGTTATAGTCTTGGTGTATTTGTGAAGTGATGAACTCTGAAAGGTTTGTCTTTAAGTTATGGTCTGAATGGTGTACCAATGTTACAATGGCAGTTTTTATTTTTTCAATTGTCTGGCTTTTTTTGTTGTCAATGAGTTCAAAGCCTAATGATTTTAAAGATGTGTCCAACTGTGATAATTGGTCTTTTGATAAGTCGCCTTCAATTTCTACTTCGCCTAAATTGACAGATAAGGGGCGAAGCCCCTTATTTTCCAATTGGGCTTTCACTACCATTTTGCATCTGCTGCAAACCATGTTCTTTATGTATAGTTTCATATTGTCTGTCCACCGTGTGGTGATTGCAAATTTATTAAAAGCTTGCGGTAATCTGTCGCACTAAAGACTGTTTGCCGTGTGTTGGCAATTGCAGCTCTTTTGCAAGGTTGGATTTGTGCGGTGGGTTTTGTGTGCCTTGCAAATGTGCTGCAATGTGCGGTCGCCCATGAGAGACTTTGAACTAAATGTCCTGTCGCTTGAAGGTGAACGGAATGCTGTTTTAGGGTTGCGTACAACACAGAGGGAGGCGTTGGCTGGGCAATCCCGATTGCTATCGGGATTCTTTGTACGCAAGCTCCCATTCCGCTTGCCTTTCTTTTTTTCAAGAAAAAGAAAGTAACAATGCTTGAAAAAGAACCATCAAGTGTTATGTATGAACTGAAGCATAAGAAAAACTTTGCACAGATAAGTTTATGCTACATGACGTTAATACCTATTTTCACGGGTAAACAACTGTGTGTGAGATTTTTTTTCGCCCTGTTCCTGCTAACCCTGGGAAATTTTGTACATGCTCAATCCATTGCCCTGCCGGCCTCGGCCCGGTATTTGGGCGTATTTGCCTACAGCGATAAGCAGGCCGATATCTTTTCGACCCGGGTGAACCCCGCAGCTTTGGCAGCGCTGCCACAATCGTCGGCGGGGGCGTATGCAGAGCGGCGTTTTATGCTGCAAGAATTGAATCTGTTCAATGGCGCTGTAGGACTCAACACCGGCTCCGGCAATTTTGGGGTGCATGCTTCCTACTTTGGCTTTGCGCAGCAAAACCAATCGCAGCTGTCGCTGAGCTATGGCAGAAGAATTACCAAGTCGGTGGATATCGGTGCCTCATTTCACTACCTGCAACTCAGCCAATCAGGCATCTATGGCAATGCCAATGCCCTCACCGGTAGTGTGGGCATGCTGTTTCACCTTGCCAACCGGGTACATATTGGGGTGAATGCCTACAACCCCATACGAGCAGCGTGGAGCAAAGACGAACAAGAACGTATCCCTAGCCGCTACAGCATGGGTGCCGGTATTGATGTGTCGGATAAATTGTTTACCGGTGTAGAAATCATCAAAGAAGAAAACCAACCGGTGGATGTGCAGGCGGCTATTCATTATGCATTTCTTCCTCAGTTTTTTGTGCGGGGTGGGGTAGCTACGCAAACGTCCAACTACTTTGCAGCAGTCGGTTTTCAGTTGCCTGCTTTTCGCATTGATATTTCAGGCAGCTATCATCAGCAGTTGGGCTGGAGCCCCGGTATTTTATTGCTGGCAAAATTTGGTAAAAACAAATCGGCCGAAAGCGCCATCAATCCGTAAGCGTTATAGTGTATGAAACGTTGCTGGTTGCTCATAGTAGGTTGTATGCTGCTCTTGCATGTGCAGGCACAGGTAGTGCAACAAACTACGGTGGAGCAACAGTTGGAAAACCTGGCCGAAGCTGATGAAACGGAAACGGAAGACGATTCTTACCTGCAACAAATTCAGCAATACAGCCGTAACCCGCTCAACATGAATACGGCCCAGGAAGCCGACTTGCAGGTATTCCGTTTTTTGAGTGAATTGCAGATACAAACCTTTTTGCAATACCGCCGGCTCAATGGCTTGTTGCTGAGTGTGTATGAACTGCAATCCGTGCCCGGTTGGGATTTGGAAACCATTGCCCGCATCCGGCCATACATCAGCGTTGGCCCGGCAGAAAACTTATTGCAAAACTTTCGCAAACGCTTCACGGAAGGCAATCATTATATCTTGTTTCGGGTGGGGCAAACCTTGGAAAAGAGCAAAGGATTTTTACCAAAAGACACAATGCCGCCAACGTATTTGGGTAGCCAGCAGCGGCTGTTGTTTCGCTACAAATACGTGTACAAAAACCAATTGCAATATGGCATATTGGGAGAGAAGGATCCCGGCGAACAATTCTTTAAAGGAGCTCAGAAAAACGGTTTCGATTTTTACAGCATGCACTTGTTTGTACGCAATGTGGGTGTGGTAAAACAACTGGCCTTGGGCGATTTTACAGTTAACCTTGGGCAGGGTTTGTTAGTCTATCAATCCTTGGCTTTTCGCAAGAGTGTGGATGTAATGAACATCAAACGGCAGGCAGAAACTTTCAGGCCGTACAACAGCCCCGGCGAAGTCAATTTTATGCGGGGTGCCGCCATCACCGTGGGTAAAGAAAAACTGCAGCTGAGTGTGTTTGCTTCCCGCCGAAAAGTATCGGCCAATGCCGTGGTGGACTCTGTCAATTTTGAAGATTACATCAGCAGTATTTTGACCAGCGGCTTTCACAGAACAGACAACGAAGTGAATGATCGCAACAACATCACGCAAACAGCTACGGGCGGACGATTGCAATACAAAAACAAACAGCTCATGTTGGCGGCCAATGGCATCCATTACCAGCTGAGCAAGCCCTTGCAAAAACAGGACGAACCTTATAATCAGTTTGCTTTTGGTGGCGATAAACTCACCGGCCTGAGTGCAGAGTTTGCCTACACCTGGCGCAATGTGCATGCCTTTGGCGAGTACGCCATGAACCCCGGTGGTGGCAAGGCTTACGTGGCTGGGTTACTCACCAGTGTAGATCCTCGCTTAGACCTGTCGTTGCAAGTGCGCAACATTGATCGTAATTATCACAGTTTGTACGCCAATGCCTTTACCGAAAGCACCACGCCAATCAATGAACGGGGGATGTTTTTGGGTGCATCGTTGCGGCCGCTGCGCACCATTCGCATAGATGCGTATGCTGATTTGTACAGTTTTCCCTGGCTGAAGTTTCGGGTAGACCGGCCCTCGAAAGGGAAGGATTACGTGGTACAGTTTACCTGGAAGCCAAATAAACAAGTTGAAGTCTACACCCGCTACCGCAGCGAAACCAAAGCCATTAACTATAGCAATACCAATTTACCCTCGGCACTCACTCAAGATGTGGCCCGCCAAAACTGGCGTACCCATGCTGTGCTGAAAGTTTCGCCGGCAGTAACGCTGCGGGCCCGAACTGAAATGGTGTGGTACGACCGAAAAGGGGCACAAGCCGAAGAAGGTTTTCTGGTGTTTGCCGACATGCTGTACAAGCCCATGATGCAACCGCTGTCGCTCAACTTTCGGTTGCAATATTTTGAAACCGACGATTACAACAGCCGCTTGTATGCTTTTGAAAATGATGTGCTGTATAGTTTTTCCATTCCGCCCTTTTACGACAAAGGCTACAGGGGCTATTTCAACATCAACTACGATATCAGCAAATCGGTAACGGCCTGGTTTCGACTGGCCCGCACCTGGTACACCGATCGAACCACGGTGGGTAGTGGTAACGATGAAATTTTGGGCAACCACAAAACAGATGTCCGCTTTCAAGTGTTGATCACTTTGTAATTGTATCACTTCACATCTGCAGCTATACCTTAGGTTTGCAGCATAAACGAATACCATGAGCAACGAGAATCCCAATCAACTGAACATAGAAATTACAGAAGAAATAGCTGAAGGTCAGTATGCCAATCTGGCCATCATTACCCATAGCCATGCAGAGTTTGTGATCGACTTTGTAAATGTGATGCCCGGCACGCCAAAGAGCAAGGTAAAAAGCCGCATCATTATGACGCCGCAGCATGCCAAGCGTTTTATGAAAGCACTGGCAGAAAACATCAGCCGCTTTGAAGATGCCAACGGCGATATTCAAGACCTGGAGCAAATAGAAGTGCCCATGAACTTTGGTGGTCCCGCTGCCCAAGCATAAGTCACTAGCAGCTTTTGGCCCTCAGCTTTCCGCCTTTAGCCTTCATATCATATCCCCCGAATCAGCAAAGCTGTAATAACCTTGATCGCTAACGATGATGTGGTCAATCACTTCCATGTCAATCAGTCGGGCGGCCTGCTTTATTTTATCAGTCAACTTACGGTCGGCTTCGCTGGGCCGCAGGTTGCCACTGGGATGGTTGTGCGATAAAATGAGGTGAGAAGCCTGCAATTCCAAAGCCCGTTTGAAGATGATTTTTGGATCGGCAATGGTGCCGGTCACGCCGCCGGTACTCACCACTTCGGTAGCCAGCACCCGGTTGGCCTTGTTGAGGTACACCACAATAAACGATTCTCTCGATTCGTGCTGTAGGCGTTTGCGCAGATACACCGCAATGTCTTTGCTGGAGCGAAGTACCGGCAGTTGGTTCAATGCCTCTTCTTCCAATAAAATACCCAACTGAAGTGCAGCTTTAATGGCCACGGCTTTGGCAGGCCCTACGCCTTTTACTTTCTGTAAATCTTTCAGGCTCATTTTGGCCAGGCTGCTCAGGCTATTGCCACCTTGTTGCAGTAGCTCCCGGGCCAGGTCGATGGCGCTTTTGCTGCGGGTGCCATTGTTGATGAGGATGGCCAACAGCTCTGTGGCGCTGAGTGCATCGGCACCACGGGCAAGCATTTTTTCACGGGGTTTGTCGTCGGCCGCCCACTGTTTGATGGGTGTGTGTGGTTTGTTGAAATTTTCCATATCGTTATATCAGGATGCCTATACGATGCACTTATCTTCGCAGCCGTTAGTATTTCTCTTCCATCTTTTTCAAGGATAATAAATTTACCTACGTTATGAGCCTTCAGGCACGAATTTTTTCAGGTACTGGTTCGAAGTACTTAGCTGAAAAAATAGCCAAAAATTTCGGCATTGAATTAGGAGCCGTGAATGCAACACGGTTTAGCGATGGCGAAATTGGCATCGAATTTTTAGAAAGCATCCGTGGCGATTATGTGTTTTTGGTGCAGGGCACTTATGCCCCCGCCGACAACCTGCTGGAGCTGTTGCTGATGATTGATGCGGCCCGCCGTGCATCGGCTTACAAAGTAATTGCAGTGATTCCTTACTACGGATATGCCCGGCAAGACAGGAAAGACCGGCCACGGGTAGCCATTGGCAGTAAGCTGGTAGCCAACATGATTACCGCTGCTGGTGCCGACAGGGTCATTACCATGGATCTGCACGCCCCGCAAATTCAGGGTTACTTTGATATTCCGGTGGATCATCTCGATTCTTCTGCGGTGTTCATTCCTTACATTGAAAAACTGGGATTGCAGAACCTCACATTTGCGGCGCCAGACGTAGGCAGCACCAACCGTGTACGGGAAGTGGCCAGCTATTTCAACGCCGAAATGGTGATATGTGACAAGCACCGCAAACGGGCCAATGAAATTGCCAGCATGACGGTGATTGGCGATGTAATGGACAAAGACATTATTTTGATTGATGACATCTGCGACACCGGTGGTACCTTGGCAAAAGCAGCGGCATTACTCAAAGAAAAAGGGGCTAAGTCTGTACGTGCATTTTGTACCCATCCCGTGTTGAGTGGCAATGCTTTCAGCAACATCGCCAACAGTGTAATGGAAGAGTTGATTGTGTGCGATACCATTCCATTAAAAGAAGGCGCACCAGAAAAAATTAAAGCCATTAGTGTGGCCGATTTGTTTGCGGTAGCCATTCGCAATGCCTTTGAAAACAAGAGCATTCACAGCTTGTTTGTGCACAGCCACAGAAAGTAATTGTTGTAGTAGAATAATCATGCAAGCGTCGTGCCTTTTGGTGCGACGCTTGTTGTTTGCAGCAAGCATTGGGGTAGGGCCCAAATAAGAAAAACCTCCCCGGAGGGAGGCTTTCTTTTGATCTGAAAAACCCTATTGGACACTAATTTGTGTCGACATTTTTTGTAAGCCATCGGTGTACAACAACCGGTATAAACCAGCATGCAATAAGCCGCTGTTTAAGCTGGTTTGTACTGCTTCGGCAGGCACCGGATATTGCAACAGCATTTTGCCTTCCAAAGTATAAATAGTAATAACGGCTTTCGATTTTGCTACGGGGTGCTGTACAATGATGCCGGAACCAGCGGTAACAGGATTAGGCCAAACATTGAAACCACCAGAAATGTTGGCTTGCAAGCGAACCATTTTGCTATAGCGAACACTACCGTCTTTATCTTCTATCCGGAGGCGATAAAAATTATTACCTGTCAATGGTTTTGCATCCTCCACCTGATAATTATTGTAGAGCTGATTGCCTGTGGCTGCAAGTGTTTGTAGTGGTGTGAACACTTGTCCATTATTGCTTCTTTCTACAATGTAGCGGCCGGTGTTATTTTCCTGAGCGGTTGTCCACGCCAGTACGTGAGCACGGCTGGTTTTGCTGGCTGTGAAAGAAAGTAGATCAACCGGCAGAAACATGCCAACCGGTGCCATAGCTACACCACGAAATGCCTGATTGGCACTGGCAGTAACCAGTAGATTGATAGTAGGAGCTCCAATGGAAGCGTTATATCCGGAAGCATCTGTAAGGCTCACTAACTCGCCGCCACCACTACTTCCTGTACCACCTTTTCTTGTAGCGTATATGGTAATGCTGTTATCAACACTATTTTTAACACCTGTAATGCCACGGTAATCATCTGCGTCTACTCCAATGGTTCCATTTGCCACCCAGTTGCCACCAACCAGCGAAAACTTCTGAAGTCCAATGGCATCATCTGCCACGTACAACACATCGGGACCAGCAACAGATGCGTTGAGATCGAAGAAAACAAACTGATAAGGACTACCTGTAGTGGTAGCATAACCGGGAAGATTGGCAATTGAATTACCAGTGCTTGCTGGAAGACCAGTTCCAACCTGGGCAACTCTGTAAGGGAGCGATGCACTTTGAGCACTGATAAACAAATTCCCATCTGCAATTGCAATTCCTCTGGTATTAGTAACAATGGTGCTAACTTGAGTAGAGGTTGTAGAGCCAAGAGCAAAATAACGTACACCACCGGCCCCACCTGAAGCCCAAAAGCTTGTGCCGTCTGTCGTAACAACACTTCTGGGAGAAGCGCCTGTTGAATAATCCGTTAATGCAGTTGTAAGATTGATATTTTTCGAGGCATCAATTCTGGCAATTGATCTATTAACAGTAGCTGATGTGGTAGAACTCAATGCGCCAATTTGACCTAAGGTGCGGTCATAACCGGCAAGAGTGAGATAGTGACCATCTGTAGAACGCATAAGCATTCCTTCACTTGCACCAGTGCCACCCAAAATCAAAATTTTGTTAGGAGCCGAAGCCGTAGTTGGAATAAGTGTTTGAGAAACAAAAGTACCAGCAGGTGTATACTCATCTAAAAAAACAGGTGACCCGGTATTGCTTAATGCATCAAGCCCGGTACCCACCCTAACTAGTATCACATTGCCTTCAACATAATTTTGACTACTACCCGTGGCAGCTGCTAATAAAAGGCTGGATAATAGGAGAGCAGTAAGTCTCATTTAAGGAAGGCCGTTTTAGGAATTGTAAAAGTGTGAAAAACCTGCAATGCCCAACGTTAAACATATTCACATATAATCACAATTTGTGGTATAACCTTCGTTTTCAAGTGAATATGATTGGCTGTATGCAAAATGGCAATGCCTGTACAAATTAGTACAGGCATTTGAAAGTTGCAAGAAAGTGAGGGTTTGTTTTCAATAAGTTTTCAGTATTAATGACGGCGGCAATTGGCTATTGTTTGTGTAGAATTGGTGCTGCTACAAATGGAAGCACCGCACCACTTCCACAAGGCCCGGTTACAGCCTTGAGGTATACACCTCCTGTGGCACTAAAACCCGGTGTAAATACCACCCGGTTGCCTGCTTTAAACGTAACCATCGTATTTACCCCTCCAATAATGGTGGCAGCTGTATTGGTTTGGTTGCTACTTTCAAAATGGTATTGCCCCCCATTCATAATCATATTTACAGCTTGTGTATTTGGGCAGGGTTGGTATAAATCTCCACTCCACAATCCGCGGCCGTAGGTAGCAGCAACAAGCCTGCCCAGTGTATGATCTACCTGCAAGTCTGTAATGGGTACACGTGGAAGATTGTTGCTAAACGGTGCCCAACCACCAAGGTTGATATTATAATAATACACCCCGATTTCTGATCCTACATACAACGCAGGTGTATTGTCATTGGCTGCATTAGCGTATGCAATACTGTACATGGGCACATTGGGCAAACCATTGCTTACGTTTACCCATGTTATACCAGTATTAAAACTCCTGAACACTTTGCCATTGGGCGTATAGCCAGACAATGCAATGCTGATATCCTGCTTATTTGCAGGGTTTACTGCTAATGCGGCGATGTTGGTACCCGCTGTAGTGGGCCAAAAAATTTCTGTCCAGTTGGCGGTGCTGTTTTGCAACGGATTATTGTTTACCCATATTCTACTACCATTACTCATGTATAAACTGGCGGTTGCTCCACCATCATTGCTGGCGATGGCCATGCTGGGTGCAAGGCCTGTTGCTGCAGGCATGGCAATCGGCCCAATGTTATATACAGTTTCGCCATTGTTTACCAAAACCAGAATGCCATTGTTGCTGTACATGTATATCGTTTCAGGGTTGAGCGTCATTACCGGAACAAGAATAGATTGTGGCGGATGCTGCACAATCGGTGTTATCCACGGATAAACAGTTATGCTCCCATAGTTCGGGATATTGGGTACAGTATAAAAAGTTTCTCCACCATCGGCTGATCTGCGCAGTAAGCCATTTTGCTGGCAAGCGTATATCACATTTGCATTAATGCTGCTTATCAGGTTGTCCATACCATCGCCACCCAGCACAAATTTCCACGCTGGGTTGGCGGAGGAGTTGTATCGGAAATGACCATTGTCCTGTGTGCCTATCAGGTGTTTGCCCGCAACACCTACAGTGCCGCTGTACCTATAAATTTCAGTAATTACCAACCCATTGCTTTTGCTGGTAAAAGAAGCACCGCCATTTGTACTGGTATAAATGCCCCCATCATTGCACAACCACAAATCACCGGTAAGTGGATGACGTTTCAAATCATGTTGATCTGCATGAATATTGGTATTTGTAATTTGAGTAAGTGTTGAACCTCCGTTCGTGCTTCTTGCCAATGCAACACTCCCCACAAAAACATCATCGGCATTAGTTGGATTTACATACAGTGTATTTGCGTAAAATCCAATGTCCATGCTGCCAAGGTTCATCAATGCAACATTGGATGCAAGGCTGGTGGCTACCGCACTAAATGTTTCGTTAGTGTTGGCCCTGTAAAAAAGTCCGACAAAGATGTTATTGTTTCCCGATTGGCTACCCGGACCTGCCAGTACGTACACAGCATTAGGCCGGTTGGCCGATACGCCAATTTCCATTCTGTTCACGGCTGCTGTTGTAACCCGAGATGCAGTTCTTACGCCTGCTGTAAAATCATAGCTGTGTAGTTGGTTGTCTCCAAGCCGGGTGATGTAAAGTACATTAGCATCATCTGGTTTAAATTCGATGTCATTCGTATTGCTAAAAAGTCCGGTTGGTAAAAAGCGCCAGCTTTGTGCACCATTTGTTGTTTCAAAAATGCCATTGTTCATTGCTGCCAACAATCTGTTTGGATCGTTAGGATGTATCAATAATTTGTAACCACCACTACCAGAGTCGGGTATGGCATCTGTTATGCCCTTATTGGCCAGCTGCCATGTATTGCCCCCGTCAGTGCTTTTAATACAACCAAACCCTTTGTGCAAATACACGTTGGCCGAAAGTCCTTCACCTGTGAGTGCATATATAGTATTGTTGTTGGGCCACGGGGCCACCACAATATCTGAAATGCCCAATGCAGGTAGCGTGGCTGTTACATTGTACCAAAGTGCTCCGCCATTTGTAGTTTTCCAAATGCCACCACCCGCTGCACCGGCATACATCACCTGACTGTTCACGGGGTCGAAGGCAATACAATTCACCCGTCCTTGCAATGCTGTACCATTTTCTCCGCCAGCATTGGTATGGCCAATGCTTTGCCAGTTGCCATTGTACGATTGTTGGGTAAGCGCTGATTGCTTTGCTTCTACAGTAAGGGCTTCAATGTTTTTTTGTAAATAATTATCGAATTTACCCGAGGTAGTTTGGTGATGTGCAGCAAACCACTCCCATCGTTTCCATTGTTTGTATCCTGCTCTGTTGCCAGCAGTTGCAGTGTCGTAATATTGATTGATGCGCTTAGCAATGCTGGTAAAAGATGAATCACTACGAACATTGTATTGTTGCAATGCTTTATCAAAACCTTGTGTCATTGCCTCGGATACTACAACGCTAAAGCAAAAAAGTAGAAGCAGATTTTTCATATAAGAATGATTTTACTGCGGTTGTTTTTCTAACTGTGTAATGCGTTCATGCAGTTGTATGATGTATAAGCTGAGTTCCTCAATTTTCTCCATCATTTTGCTTTGAACTGCACTCACCGATAATCCTTTTGCAGCAATGTGTGTAGCGGTGGGTATACCAGGCAAGTGCTTGAAATGTTGCACATGTTTTTTCAATGTATCAATTGCCATGAGTGGGTAGCCTGTTTCAAACACATAATCTGCCCAGTTATTATTTTCAATCACTAGTTCTCTTGCCCTGATGTTGCCGTTCACACTAAGCTTGGAGTCTGGTGCTGTTGTGCCAATACCAACGTTGCCATTCGGTAGCAGTGTCATTTGAGCCCATTGGCTATTAGTAAAAAAATGAAGTGGAGCGGGCACATTGGTTGCAACAGTACCGGCTGTACCAATGTAGCAGCCTTCGCTGTTTGGGCTTCTGCCAGCACCACCCAAAAAACTTTGCAGGTTGTAAGTATTGGTGCCCACGGTCCAGCCACGTTCATTACTGTTGATTTTTATTTCCAGCTTGGCATAAATTGGGTTATAGTTAGTGCCAATGCCAATATTTCCACCAAATGGATTGAGTACAAACGAACGGGCATAGTCACTTACAGTTCCATCATCTAAGCGACGCACATAAGCTTGCAATTGTTGTCCATCCATCAGTACATGATTGGCTTCAATGCCTACAGGAAAATTTTCGAGATTATGACTGGCAACTGTAAATGAACCGCCCTGAAAAAAGTATCCGCCTTGCTGTCCCGGCAAAAAGTTTAATCCATAATTCGTGCCTACAAATCCATCGCCCTGTACACTCAATTTATAAAAGGGATACATGGTACCAATACCAACATTGCCGCTATTGTTGTTGTAAATACTACTGTTTCCGTTCGATAGCCAACTGTTGCTGCCACCGCTACCGGTTACACCACTTTGGCTGCGTACCACCCATCGTTGTGCAGCGCCATCGTATTGAAGATTTATACTGGCATTATTTGGAATAGCAAGTGCACCGCCAGTGCCGGTGATGATTCGTTCGGATGATTCGGCAGTGGTACTTTCGTTAGCAACCGTCATCGTAAATCCGCTTCGGTTAAAAAGCGTAAGTACTTTGCCATCGGGCGAAAAACTTATGCCAGAAATGGTAAAAGTTGCCGTTGGCCCGCTAATACGAAAGTTGGAAAAAGGATTGGATCCAACATCAACGGCAGTATTATTTCCGTTTGTTAAGATTAAGTCAGCGCTTCTTAAAATCAAGTCGCCGTTGATGTCGAGTTTTGCTTCGGCGGTTTGATGACCTATGCCAATATTTTGCGTCCAAACTGCATTGCAGTAGCAAATAGCTAAAAGCAAAGCGCCCCATTTTATGTTTTTATATGGTTTCATTTTTTTTACTGAATTTTTTCGTACACAATGGTTCCTTGTCCCTCTGTTCCTTCCCATATCATTTTATTGCCGGATATGCGAATGCTGTATGATTGGCCAACCCTGAACCCTGATGAAGACAGCATTAATACATTGCCTTTGAGCCGCCATTTTGTTTGCGCATACAATTTTTGTTGCATCACTACATATTTCTCCTTACAATCTGTACCGCTACATTCTAATCGAAAGTTGCCGGCATCATCAAATGCATGCGTCAGCCGGGCGGCCACCGGGTATAATTGCAGTACCGATTTATAACTGTCTATTTTTTCACCGGCATATTCTATGTTATGAGAAAGTTTTTTCCATCTGCCCACCGGGTTTTGGGTAAATGCTTTTGGTAAAAGCAATACACTGATAAGCACCGTAATAGTGTACCTGATAAGTAGCATACATATAATATTGTGATGGTGAATGAATGGTCTATCTCCATGCTGTGGGCCACTGCATAAGCTTGTCGAGGCTTTGGTAGGGCGATAGTTCGATGGCTGCATTAGAACAATTACCGGCAGCACCAATACTACAGGTTTCTTTAATTTTAAAATACCGCCAGTTTGTATAGTCTATAAACAAATGAGTGTAGTTAGTGCCGCCCGAATGGTAGCTGACAACATTGTCCACGGTTTTCCAATCGTAAGCACTAGTACCAGGTATTACATTGGTTATGTTATCAATAAACTGTGGCGGATCTTCATTGCGGGTGCCGTTGTTTTGGCTGGGCACTACACAAATGCCTTTTTTGAAAAAGAAGAGGATTTCTTTTTTTAGATAGCCTCCGGTTGCATTCGGAATTTTGATATATGCGTAAGCATTCACCTGCTGGCCATTGCCAGCCTGTTGTACAAATGCAGGCCGGAAGAGCAATGATTTTTTTGTGCTGACTGTTCTTCTGCCAGCTCCGGGCCCCGTAAGTTGAACCCGCACACTATCGAGGAAAATAAAGTCGGTTAGCCATAATCCACTGCTGCCAGATTGTATATTGGCCGGCCAGTTGTTGGCCAAACTATCGATTGGAAAAGGCCCGCCAATAATTTCAAAGGCATCGGAAACAACATCTTTTACCTTGGCTTTGAAGTATCGTTTTTCACTGTTGGTCGCACTACCCAAATCCATAAAGTAGAAATACTCAGATACATACGGATCCGCCTCTAATTCTCTTAAAATAACTTTGCCGTTGTGCTTTTCAGCGGCGCTGGCGGGCTTGTCAATACCCTTCTTTTGGCAGGCTGAAAGTAACAGTAGCACAGTCAAAGAGGGCCACCAGAAAGCAGGTATGCTTTGTTTTATTTTGCGAATGAAACAAGGACTATTTTTTTTCATGAGGCGGGTATTTGTAGCGAACCTAATAGCTGCCCGATACCAACGCCAACAGAAATATACAAACAACGTTTTTACTCTACCAACTACAGTTTAGTTATCTTTCGCATACAAAAAAACACACATGAGTACCGGCGCACCCATTACCTGCATTGTGGTAGATGATGATGACATCGACCGCCTCACTACACAATCTTTTTTACAAGCACATCCTGTGTTGCAGTGTGTAGGTGCTTACGCTTCGGCAGCCGCTCTGCTGAAGGCCGGCCAATCTTTACCAGACGTATTGTTTCTAGATGTAGATATGCCGGGCATGAATGGACTAGACCTAAGGCGTAAACTGATAGACGTTCCGGCTTGCATTTTCATTACCGCCTACCCAGATTATGCCGTAGAAAGTTTTGAGCTGGATGCATTGGATTACATGGTAAAGCCGCTACGGCACGACCGATTTGCCAGCACTGTGCAGCGCATCGAATCTTTTATACAGGTAAGGCGAAAAGCTGAATTATACAGCCATAGCTTAGGAGGTGAAATCATTTTTATAAAAGAAGGAATTACGCAGATAAAACTGCAACTGCATGACATCCTATATCTGGAGGCGCTGAAAGATTATACCCGCATTGTTACTGTGTACAGTAAGCACATGGTGCTGGCAAACATTGGCTCACTGCTACAGCAAGTTGCATTTAAGTCTTTTGTAAGAATACATAAAAGCTATGCCGTGCAGCAGCATTGCATCAGCCGCTATACAGCAACTACCGTAGAAATAGGCGGACAGGCTTTGCCATTGGGGCGAGTGTATAAATTGGCACTTCAGCAAATAGTAAGCAAATGAAAAGAGCAATACTGTTGATTGGTATTTTGTTGCTATTGATTAACCGCCCTGCGACTGCACAAATAGACAAGCGTTTGCAACCTTTGCAATCGGCATTGCAAACCGCAGCCAACGATACAGCAAGAGTTCGTTTGTGCAATCAATACTTCAACGAATGGGTGGTGCAAGACAACAGTGTGGCATACCAGGTAGCACTGCAAGGTGCTGCCATTGCCCGTCGTATGCAGTGGCCAAAAGCCATTGCTGTTTTTCAGGGAAATATAGGCACCGTAAAAAGTAATGCCGGCGATTATGATTCTTGCATGTATTATTTTAAGCAGGCATTTGCGGTACACACTGCAAATAAAGATGCCTTCAATGCAGCAAGCATGCTCAACAATATGGGTAGCGCCGCATCCAATTTGAAGTCTGATTATTCAACAGCGGCAGGCTATTATTTCAGGGCCTTACACATAGCCGATTCTGCAGGGTTGCAAGAACTCAGCGTTATTTGCAATACAAACATTGCAAATACTTATTTTTTACAAGAAAACTTTTCAAAAGCATTGGCCTATGCGCAGCGGGCCGACAGTGTAGCACAGCAAGTACAATATGTATCCACTGGTGAAATTGAAAAGCTGATGGGTAATATTTATTTTAAGTTGAACAACAGGGCTGCTGCAAAAAAACACATGGAGCAGGCACTTGAAATTTTTGTAGCTACAGAAAACCGCATGGGGGAAGCTAGTATGCTCGGGAATTTGACAATGCTGACCGATAGCAATTTTCATTACATCATCGCCATGCGCAGCAAGGCAGCAGCATTGTGGAAAGACGTAAATCCTTTTTATCTTGAAGCCCTCATTAATATGGGCAACCTGGGGATAGCTTATGCCGATTCTGCCTACAAACGAAGCTACCTTACCGGTGCCCGAAACGATGCATCGCAAAATGAATTGCTGCAGCAGGCAGCAGTATGGTTAACCCAATCAATAGAGCTCTCTGAGCAAGTTGGCGAACTGGACAGCCGTTCCATCTTTATTGGCAAACTCGCAGAGGTTTCAGCCTTGCGAAAAGATTGGGAAAAAGCCTATTTGTATTACCGGAAGTATCGTGAAATTCAGGATACTGTTTTTTCGCAGGCATCCAAAAATGCCATTGCTGCTGCCGAAAGTCAAAGGCTTCTAGAACGAAAAGAAAGCGAAGTAAAACTGGCTCAATTGACTATTGGCCAACAACGCAAAACGGCAGTTGGTTTAGGCGTAGGAGTGTTGCTACTGGCGGTAATCGGGCTATTGCTGCTCAGGCAAAACAGACTAAAGCAAAAAGCCAATAAACAATTAAAAGATTTAAACGTAGCATTAGCGGAAGCCAACGATGTTAAAACCACTTTCTTCAGTATCCTCAGCCACGATTTGCGTGGGCCGGTGGCACGTGTGGCCAACCTGTTGCATTTGCAAAACCAGCATCCGGAGTTGCTGCCTGCCGGAGCCAGCCAGCAAGTGGCTAAAAGTGTAGATGACTTATTGGAAACAATGGACGATGTTTTGCTTTGGAGTAAGGGGCAAATGCAGCAATTCGTTCCTGTTATTGAATCCATTTCGATGCAAACCTTTTTGCAAAAACTAAGTGAGCCGTACCGGCAAATGCCCGGCATACATTTTAGTATGGCAGTAGCCAATCATCTGACGGCAAATACCGATATACATTTTTTGGCAAGCATCATTCAAAACATTACCAACAATGCGGTGAAAGCCTTGGCAAATACAACACAGCCAACAATTGTATGGCAAGCCTATTTACAACAAGGACAGGTCGTAATTCGCATTAGTGATAACGGTCCCGGTATTGCTGATGCCGATGCTGCTGCATTGCAGCAACAAGCACCGGTAAAGAGCGGTAAGTCCGGCCTTGGTTTTCATATCATTCGTGATATGGCTGCAGCCATTGGCAGTACAATAGACATCAGCGCCAACCCAACAGGCGGCACTGCTATTACCATTTACTTATAAGTATTGTTGCTGCTTTTTATTGGTACGTCTCGCTGTAATTGAACACTACTTGTTTACCGCAGCATTCAGTTCTACCAATTGATACAGTAAATCTTCCAGCAAATCGAGCCGCAGCATATTGGCGCCGTCGCTTTTGGCCACGGCAGGGTTGGGATGCGTTTCGATAAACAAACCATTGGCACCCGTAGCAATAGCCGCTTTGGCTACTGTACCAATCAGTTGAGGATTGCCTCCTGTAACGCCGCTGGTTTGGTTGGGTTGCTGCAGGCTGTGCGTACAATCCATTATCACGGGGGTGCCGTGTTCTTTCATCCAGGGAATATTGCGGTAGTCTACCACCAAATCCTGATAACCAAAAGTGGTACCTCTTTCGGTGAGCATGATATTGTTATTTCCCGCCTGACGGATTTTCTCCACAGCAAACTTCATAGATGGGCCGCTAAGGAATTGCCCTTTTTTCACATTTACAATTTTGGCGGTGTCGGCGGCGGCCAACAGCAAATCTGTCTGACGGCACAAGAAAGCAGGTATTTGTAAAATGTCTATGTATTTGGCTGCTTCGGCACATTCATCATGGGCATGTACATCGCTGGTGGTGGGCAGCTGAAATTTGTCACCCACTTTTTTTATGAGGCGCAAGCCTACTTCATCTCCCAAGCCGGTAAAACTGCTGGCACTCGTACGGTTGGCCTTGCGGTAGCTGGCTTTAAACACGTAAGGTATTTCCAGTTTTTTGCAAATGCCACTCACGGTTTCGGCCACTTCCATTACCAGGTCTTCACTTTCTACCACGCAGGGGCCGGCTATCAAAAAGAAATTTTTGGGATTGTAGGATTGCTGTGCAAACAGCTGCTGCAAAAATTTTTCCATGTGGCAAAGATAAGCGGCCACTCCATGAAAGCTACCGAAGATGCAGACGGTGGAAAATGCATTTACATTCCATTCACTTTTGTTTGCAACGGCCATGCCCCGAAGGCACTACTTTTGCCCGCAATCATTTATTCACCTATAGCTTGCCTGCTATGTCGAAAGAAAAAATTTTAGTGATAGGGGCCTCTGGCCAAATTGGGGTTGAACTCACGTTGGCCCTGCGTAATATATATGGGAATGCCAACGTAATAGCCAGCGATTTGCGGGAGCAAAACCCACTACTGGAAGGCACCGGCCCATATGTGGCGCTGGATGTAATGAACAAAGAAATGCTGCATGTGCAGGTGATTCGCCAGGGCATTACACAGATTTATTTGCTGGCGGCGATCCTGAGTGCTACCGGCGAAAAAAATCCCGGACTGGCCTGGCATTTAAACATGCAGGGCCTGCTCAATGTGCTCGACATTGCACGGGAAGAAAAATTGCACAAAGTGTACTGGCCTTCTTCCATCGCCGTGTTTGGCCCTACATCGCCCCGGCAAAACTGCCCGCAGCAAACCATTATAGAACCAACCACAGTGTATGGCATCAGCAAGTATGCCGGCGAGTTTTGGTGCGATTATTATTTCCAGCGTTATGGTGTAGATGTGCGTAGCATCCGCTATCCCGGCCTCATCAGTTACAAGAGTGCTCCGGGCGGTGGTACCACCGATTATGCCGTAGAAATTTTTCATGAAGCTCTAGAGCACAAGCATTACGATTGCTTTTTGAAAGAAGATACTTATCTGCCCATGATGTACATGCCCGACGCCATCAGAGGTACTATTGAACTCATGGAAGCACCGGCAGAAAAAATCAATGTGCGGCATTCGTACAACCTGAGCGGCATGAGTTTTTCACCCAAAGAAATCGGTGCTGAAGTTGCCAAACACATTGATGGTTTTACCATGTCGTACAAGCCCGACTATCGCCAAACCATTGCAGATAGCTGGCCACAAAGTATTGATGATTCAGTGGCCACCAGAGATTGGGGCTGGAAGCCTGAATTCGATTTAGCAGCCATGACAGCAGACATGTTTGCCAACTTGAAAAAGTAACGACCACAGATTAACGTAGTAATAAGTATAGGCACTGCAGCAATGTGGTGCCTATATTAATTTATGCTCGTAGGCATACTTCACCAAGCCAATCACACTGTTGGTTTGGGTTTTGCGGAAGATGTTTTTGCGGTGCGTTTCTACGGTGCGTTCAGAAATAAAGAGGGCTTCGGCAATTTCTTTGTTGCCCATTTCTTTTTCTATCAAGCGTACAATTTCTATTTCCCGTTGGGTGAGCTGTGCTTCTTCTGTTTCCTTTTTTATGTGGCTTTGTTTCTCCAGTTCTTTCAGCACTTCCTCGCTGAAATAAATGCCGCCGGCTGCAATTTTCAGAATGGCTTTTTGCAATTCTTCTTTGCCAATATTCTTGAGCACATAGCCATTGATGTCGGCATCGTTGATCATTTCATCTACAATGTCGCCCTGGCCACTCATGCTTAGCGCCAGTATTTTCATGTGCGGAAAACGGGCCCGCACCTGCTTGCTCAATTGCTGGCCGGTCATGCCGGGCATCATTACATCGGTCAGTAAAATATCGGGTTGCAATTGGGCCATGGCTGCCACGGCTTCGGTAGGCGTGGTGGTGTAGCCTACAATATTGAAGTCATCAACACCGGTGAGCAACGAACGCAAACCGTCGATGACAATCTGGTGATCGTCTACAATGAATATGTTGATTGGCTTCCCCATTTTTCGCATGGCAATGTATTTTATTTTTCGACACCAGCCTGAGGTACAAAAATGGTAACAGCGGTTCCATGTCCGGGGCGGCTGTCCCATTCTACTTCACCTTTTAAATACGCCACCCGGCTACGAATGTTTTTGAGGCCAATGCCTTCGCTTTGCTGGCTGGCATCAAAGCCGCGGCCATTGTCTTCAATGGTAATGCTCAGCCCGTCATTGTCGTTGATGAGGGAGAGATCGAGCTGGTTGGCACCACTGTGTTTAATGACGTTGTTGATGCACTCTTGCACCACCCGGTACACCATCGATTCGGTGTTGGCATCCAGCCGTTCGTTCAGGCCTTCGGCATGTAGGGCTACTTTCAAAATGCGGTTGTCAATTTTGTCAACAAACTCTCTCACAGCAGCAGCTAATCCTTTTTTCAGCAAGGCGTTCGGCATCATGTTGTGGCTTACGCTGCGTACTTCTTTACAGCTTTCATCTACAAGACTAATGATACGGTCGAAGCGGGCACGGGCATCTGCATCTTGTTGCAGCAAATCATTTTCAAAAGCACTCAGGTTCATGCGGGCAGCACTCATCATTTGGCCCACACCATCGTGCAGTTCGGTAGCAATGCGTTTGCGTTCGTTTTCTTCTGCTTCCATCACGGCTTTGGTTGCCAGCTCCTGTTGACGCATTACTTCAGCCTGCAATTGCTGTTCTTTTTTCAGCTTAAATCTGCGGTAGTAACTATAGGCAAGTAAAGAACCCAACACCAATACTGCAGCAGCAATGGCAATCATCCAGTTTTTGCGGCTGAGTTCATATTGTTGCTCAGTTATCTGTTGCTCTTTGCGTAGGGTTTGATATTGCGTTTCCATTTCGCTAAAACGGGCATTCATGTCGGTTACTTTCAGCGAATCCATCAGTTGAATGCGGGTTCTTTCCGAAGCCAAAGCTTGTTTCCATTTGCCCTGTCCTTCATAGGCCATCGCCAATGCTTCATACAAACGCATTTTTTCTGTGAGTGAACTTTCCAACGTATCCGCTGCTTGCAAAGCCTCTGTGAGCAAGGCTTCTGCTTGGGTATGCTGGCCCAGCCCGTGCAATATGCGGCCACACACATTGGCCGAAATGGCCTGCGAACGAATATCGCCCAACTGCTTGCGGATGTCGTATGCTTCTTCGGCGTAGGGTTTGGCTGTTGCGTATTCTTTTTTGTAGAGATAACAAATACCGAGGTTGTTGAGGGCACTCGCCAGATACTCCCAGCTATTGGTAGCACGGGTGTATTCTTCTGCTTTTATGAGGTAAGGAATAGCGGTGTCGAACTGCGACAGCAATACATAAGCGTTACCCACATTTACATAGCTGGCACCCATGCCCGGCACATCGTTTATTTTCTCCCGAATGGCCAGTGCCCTGCGGTGATAATCCAATGCACTTTCAACATTGCCTACATGGTTGTTGGCACTGCCCACATTGTTGAGAGCGGTGGCAATGCCATAATCGTCTTTCAGTTTTTCATACAATGCCAATGCTTTCAATCCTGCATCCAATGCCGAATCGTAATGGGCTTCTTTGTTGTACACGATGCCCATTTTCAAATGCAAGCCTGCCAGGCCTTTATCGTCTTTCAGTTGGGTACGAATGGCCATGCTCTGCCGAAACAATTGCTTGGCCAGCGTCATGTTTTGCAGGTCGAGTTGAATAATGCCGAGGTCGTTGTAGGCCTGTGCTTCGCCTTTTGGAAACTTGATTTGTTTGGCCAATGCCACGGCTTTTTCGCCATATGCAATGGCGGCTTGTTTATCGCTGGCACGGTACAGCCAGGTGAGCTCGTTGTAACTCATGCACAAAGTAGAATCTTGTTGCTTGGGCAGTAGTTTCAGTATGCTGTCGATAGCTGCTTGCTGGGCACGGCCGCTTTGGTACAACAGGGCCGACAGCAGCAGGAGGAATGTTGTTTTTCTCATACGGTTCTTTCTGTTGGTGGGTAGAAGTGTGCCAATGTTACAGCATTTTATCATGCTTAAAGTCCGACTAATGTTTCGTGTATTGTTTGTGGAAAGATGCAGCAGCCACAGTGTTTGCACACGCAATAAAAAAAGCAGCGCTGTTGAACACTGCTTTTATATCGCTGCTAACAGTTGGCTCAATACAACATGCGGGCACGGATGGTGTGCTTCACTTCTTTCAGCAATGAAAAAGCTTGCTTGCTCAGCTTCTTGTCTACATCGAGCACCACATAACCAATGTGTTCATTGGTGCTGAGGTACTGCCCCAAAATGTTGATGTGGGCCTTGCTCAATGCGGTGTTGATTTCGCTGAGTACACCCGGCACATTTTTATGAATGTGCAAAATGCGGTGGGCACCTTCGAGCATGGGCAGGCTGAGGGCAGGTACGGTATGGCTGCCATAGGTGATGCCTTTTTCGAGATAGCCGAGGAGTTTGGCACTCACATCTACACCAATGTTTTCTTGTGCTTCGAGGGTGCTGCCGCCAATGTGTGGAGTGAGCAACACATTGCTGAGGCCCTGCAGCGGCGAAGCAAATTGTTCGCCGTTCTTTTCGGGCTCTACCGGAAATACATCAATAGCGGCACCCGAGAGGTCGCCGGCTTTCAGCGCAGCAGCCAGTGCATCCAGATCTACAACTTCGCCACGGGCATAGTTGATGAGGATGCTGCCTTTTTTCATTTGCTTAATTACCTGCTTGCTGATGAGGTTTTTGGTGCTGTTGGTTTCCGGCACATGCAGGCTTACGATATCTGCCTTACTCACCACTTCTTTCAGGCTTTTGCAAGCCACGGCATTGCCCAGCGGCAGTTTGGTGAGCACATCATAAAAAATCACTTTCAGGCCCATGGCTTCGGCCAGCACACTTACCTGGCTGCCAATATTGCCATAGCCCACCAGGCCAATGGTTTTGCCCCGCAGTTCAAAACTTCCGGTGGCATCTTTTTGCCAAATGCCGGCATGGGCTGCATTGTTTTTATCGGGGATGCGGCGAATGAGCATGATGGCGGCACCAATCACCAATTCGGCCACACTGCGGGTGTTGCTGTAGGGGGCATTAAAAACCGACACGCCCTGCTGTGTAGCAGCAGTCAAATCAATTTGATTGACGCCAATACAAAACGCACCAATGGCCTGCAGCTTGGGTGCATTTTCGAGCACTTTTCGGGTCACCCTTGTTTTGCTGCGAATGCCCAGCAAATGCACATCTTTCAGTTCTTTGATGAGGGCTTCTTCGTCGAGGGCACCGGCCACTTTTTTGATGCTGGCGTAGCCATGCTGATGGATATTGGCGATGGCCGTTTCACTGATATTTTCTAAGAGGAGAATCTTGATTTTCTCTTTGGGATAGCTGGTTGTTTTGTCGCTCATGATGCTCAAAAATAACGAACCCTGCCGATTGGCCCAACCTGCACTTACTGAGTGGCGGTGGAAGGGGGAAAACTTGGTGGAGGAGGTATGTTGTTGCCAGCACTGTCTCTTGAAAAGAACGTTGCGTTTTGGAGATGGGGGATGGAATGGCGTTTGGGCTATGTTATATGCAACGTACTCTGCTGGAGACGTTTCTGGGAAAGAGTTATAGATTGAAGGTGGCGATAACTTTTTGCAGGCCCAGTTTCAAAGGAGGTAAATCTTTGCTGATGATTTGCCAAATCAGGTTGTTGTCAACGCCAAATTATTCATGTACCAAAATATGTCTCAGCCCTATGATTTGTCGCCATGGAATGTCTGGAAAAGCATCTATTGTTTCAGCTGTAAGGTAATTGGCCGCTTCGCCAATAATTTCCATTTGTTTGATGCATGCAAAACGCATCATGGAGTTTTCAATAAACGTAGGGAAGTTTGTCTGAAAAGTGTAATGCTCAATTTCGGCGATAGCGTCAAGCATGTGTTGTATCCTTTGCTTATCGCCCTGTTTACCTTTCATAAATCAGTTCTTTATCTGCATTGATGAAAGGGAGAATGTGTTTTGAAATGCCGTTGCTAGAAACTAAATCTACTTTTTTATGCAGCTTTTCTTCCAGTTCCAGTTGCATGTTTACAAAGCCAAGGCCAATATGCTCAGCGTAGTCCAGCTCCACTAAAATGTCTACATCACTTTCGGGCAGCGCTTCACCCCTCGAGGAGGAACCAAACAGAAATGCTTTCAGTACCGGCTTGTCCTGAAAGTATTTTTTGATGGTTTCTATTTCTGCTGCTGAAAGATTCATGGATTAAAGATAAGATTTTAAAAGCAAGAGACTTGGCAAGCTATGGCAAATGAAAGCATGTAGTTAGCTGTCTATGCTATACTGATTTCAAGGCTGTGAGGACTTCAATTTGTGGCTGCATTGGGTTGCGTTCATCCACCCACCAACAGCTGTGTAAAAAAAGCAAGCCAAAATTGCCCCGGCCAATTGGTCGTTTCCGCCTCAACCAACATTTTTGCAGGCATGAAGCGTGTAAGAATAATGGGGGTGATGCTGCTGTGCATGTTGCTGGCTACCTTTTGGAGCTGCAACAACAACAGCATGGGCAATCCGCTGCCACGGGTATCGGAGCGAAAGCTGGACACGACTGAAATCAATCAATACCAGGCTGCACTGGCTCATTTTTTCGATTCTATTTTGCTGCGCAACGAACGTTTTTCGGGGGGCATTCTGGTGGCCAAAAACGGACAGATTCTATACGAACACTATACCGGCTACGCCGATCAGGATAAAACCGACAGCATAGATATGGATACCCGTTTTCATGTGGCATCCACCTCTAAAACCTTTACCAGTATTGCCCTCATGCAGCAGGTACAGGCCGGCCGGGTAAAGCTCGACGACTCCTTGCAGGTATATTTTCCGCTTTTTCCGTACAAGGGCATAACGGTACGCAACCTGCTCAACCACAGCAGCGGTTTGCCCAACTATGCCAATCTTTTTCCGCAGTACAAATGGGACCCCAAGCGGGTTGCCAGCAATACCGATGTGTTGTATTTGTTTTATGCCAACCGCCCCGGGCTGGAGTTTACGCCCGGCAGCCGCTTTAGGTATTGCAATACCAACTTTGCGCTGCTGGCACTGATTGTAGAAAAAGCCAGCGGGCAGTTCTTTCCCAAATATGTGCAGGATTCCATTTTTGCCAAGGCGGGCATGCAGCACAGCTATGTGCTCAGCTATCAAAACCCTGGCGATTACCTCACCAGTTGGGATGCCGCAGGCAGGCCTTACCCGTTCAACTTTTTGGATGCCATTTATGGCGATAAAAACGTGTACACCAACTGCCGCGATTTGCTGAAATACGACAGTGCCATCCGCCACGAAGTGCTGCTGTCGAAGGCATGGCTCGATAGTGCGTGGACACCTAGCTACACCGATAAAAAATACAACGACCCAATTGAGCAGTATGGCTTGGGCTGGCGCCTCAAAATTTTCAACGACAGCCTGAAGATTCCGTACCACAACGGTTGGTGGCATGGCAACAATGCCGTGTTTCAACGGGTGATAGCCGATACGGCGGTGATTATTGTAACGGGCAACCGCTTTACCAACCGCATTTATTCTTCTTCGAGGGCCGCCAATGTTTTCCGGCCGTACTTCTATACCAGTACCGATGAAGAAGAAGTGGAGCAGGGCCAGTCGGGCACCAAAAAACAGGTGGTGCCTGCCCGCAAAACTGCCGTAACTTCAAAGCGCCGCAGCGGTAAAAAACGCTGATACGGCACCCCGGCATGATACCCATTTACAGTGCCAACGAAATCAAACAATGGGATGCCTTTAGCATCCAACACGAACCCATTGCCTCCATCGATTTGATGGAAAGGGCTTCGCAAACTTTTACCCAACGATTTGTAGCGCAGTTTTCGCCGGAGCAGCCCGTGTATGTGCTGGCCGGCAAGGGCAACAATGGTGGCGATGGGCTTGCCATTGCCCGCATGCTGCGCCAGCATGGTTTTGATGTGCAGGTCATTATGCCATCGGTGCATCCGCTGTCGCATGATTGCGCCTTGAATTACCAGCGCTGGCTGGATTTGGGTGGTACTGTTCTTCAGATTGATGAAACCAACTTTCAGTTTCCCAACATTCCTGCAGAAGCTATTTTGATTGATGCCTTATTTGGCACGGGACTCAGCCGGTTGCTCACAGGCTGGATGGCCGCTATTGTAGCACATATCAACAGCCTGCCCAATACGGTGGTGGCGGTAGATGTGCCTTCGGGTTTGTGGTGCGATGGACTCACCGATGGCGGAGCAGTTATCGAAGCTGATTATTGTTTTACGTTTCAATGTATCAAGCTTGCCTTTATGCTGCCGGAAAATGCCGGCTATGTGGGCGAATGGGAAGTGCTGGACATTGGGCTGCATCCGGGTTTTGTGCAGCAGCAGCCACCCAAAGCCGGTTTTGTTACGCATCCTTTGGAAGTGTTGCAACCGATACAATACGATCGGTTTACCCACAAGGGTACCCGTGGCCATGCATTGCTGGGTGCGGGCAGTGCCGCTATGATGGGGGCTGCAGTAATGGCTACACATGCAGCTTTGCGCAGCGGTGCCGGCCTGATAACCGTGGCTACCGAAGCCAGTGCCTGGCCGTTGATTCAACAAACAAATCCTGAAGCCATTTGTGCAGCGAAAGGCGCTTTGGCCAATGAAAGTTTTCAGTTGCAACGGCGCATCAAGGCCATTGGGGTAGGATCAGGTTGGGTAGCCGATGAAGAACACATTCAACTGCTGGCATGGCTGCTCGAAAACAGCTCTGTGCCTTTGCTGATAGATGCTACTGCTTTGTCGTTGCTGGCAGATATGTTGCCCATTTTGGAGCTGGCGGCTTTGCGCATTCCCATTGTGCTCACTCCGCATGTGGGTGAGTTCGACCGGTTGTTTGGCTACAGTGGCAACCATGCGTTGCGCTTAGAAAAAGCCATACACATGGCGAAACATTATCGCTTGTGCATTGTGCTGAAAGGAGCTTACACCCGCATTGTATTGCCCGACGGGCATGTGTATTTCAACAGCACGGGCAACCATGGCATGGCCAAAGCAGGCAGCGGCGATGTATTGGCCGGACTCATGACGGGCTTACTGGCGCAAGGTTATGCCGTGCAAGATGCGGCGATACTGGCGGTATGGCTGCATGGCAGTGCTGGTGATGCGGCTGCAAAAGCAATGGGCACAGAAGCCATGACGGCGATGGATATTGCAAAACATTTGCCGCAGGCATGGCAGCATTTGAATTACACCCGATGATGATCGGCCCGCCAGTTCACAATCATTTTCTTGATATCGTTGCTGCGGAGCTTTTCGGCTACGGCTTTTTGCACCAGTGCCGGAAACTCGGCATCGCTGGCAAAACGCAACGCAATGATCTGGCCCAGCCGAAGCTGTGCAGGCAAAGGCTTACCGGTGAGGATATAATGACGGAAATTTTCTTCGGCACGAATGGCTCTGTCTTGGGCCTTGAGGGCAAACACACGGGCAAACCAAAACAAACCCGCCAGCGCCAGCGATACAAAAAAGGCAAAGATGGCTTCTACATTTCGCTCCTGCGGATTGAGTAATTTTTCTACCAACACCACAGAAGAAATAACGATGCAGCAAAGAATGATGAGCGACAACACATAGTGGTAGCCGGGTACCATTTGGCGGTGGTTTTTATAATCTTGATTTTCCATAGTTCTGAGTTAGCAATGTTCGGGTGGCAATTTAGGGTGAAAGCGTTATTTGTATTGTGTAATTACATCGAGCAATTGCCACATTTGTTGTACCACGGTGTTTGCATTGCCGCTGTAGTTGTTTACCAGCAGGGCAAAACAATATTCCTTGCCATTTTTATCGCTGATGTAGCCTGTGTATCCTTTGGCGCCACCAATGGTGCCGCTCTTCATTTTGATGTTGTGAATGAGCGGGAAGCCTTCGTAATAGGCCGCAAACCAGGGTTGCTTTTTAGCGTATTGCAACACGGATACCAGTGAATTGGCAGTTACCCGGTTTTGTGGCGAGAGACCACTGCCATCTTTTACCCGCAGGGCATTGCGGTCGATGCCTTTGCCTGCCCAAAAGTTGCGGATCCATTCGGCGCCGGCATCGGTATCGCCAGGTTTGCCGGCATTTACGGCCAAGGTTTTCAGCAATGCTTCGCCATACAAGTTGATGCTTTTTTGCAAAAACCAATACGCAATGCTATCGAGCCCCACCGATTGAAAGCTGGTGAGTGTCTGCGTTGCCGCAGGTATTTTCCATTGCTTGGCGGCATACAATCTTGCGGGCCGCACATCGCCGTCTATTTGAATGCCATTGCGCTGCAGGTAATCGGCCAAGGCTTGCAATAGTGCCGTTTCGCCATCGCTGATGGCCCCGCTGATGGTGAAGGTTTGGTTGGTTTTGCCCAAGGTTCCGCTGATGTAGGCTTTGGGGCTGTAGGGCGATGCGTAGATAATGCTGTTGTCGCCGGTGCCGGGCTGGCTGAGGGTTACATAACTGTCAATTTCGTCGTAGCCACTGGCGGGTGCGGTGCGTTTCAGCGGCAGGCGGTCGCCCACATTGCCGGTGGCGCTAAAGCTGGCATCAAACTGGTTTTCGTGATAGTTGAGGGCCCAGCTGCCGGCGCCATAGTAGTTACCAATGTCATCATAAATCCAGCCACCGGGAATGGGTTGTGTGCTGAATTGCATGTTGCTGCCAATGATGTGGCCGCTGATGCGTTGAATGCCTTTTTGCTGAAGGGCTTGCAGGGTTTGAAAAAAGAAAGCAGTATCAGGTACCGATTTGTAGCGCCAGCTGGCGAGGGTGGGATCGCCGCTGCCTTGCACCAGTAAATCGCCTTTCCAAATATTGCCATTGGCGCTGCCACTCAGGCTTACATTGGTGCTGTACCTAAAATTGCTACCCAGCTGGTCAAATGCTGCTGCTGCCGTTACAATTTTTTGACAGCTGGCAGGTGCCAGGCCGGCATTGCCCAGGTTGGAAAAAATCGTTTTGCCCTCGGCATTGGTTACTGTAAAACCAACCAATGCATATTGCATATTATCACTTTTGGTAAAGCGGTTGTATGCCTGTTGCAGTTGTGCGGTAAGAGCGGTTGATTGTGCCTGCATTTGCAGCACCATCAGCAGGCATGCAAGTGTTGGTATTATAGTAGTAGGTATTTTCTTCATAAAGAAAAGAGAGGTTTAGCGTACTTAGCCTACAAATGTGCAGTGAAACTTGACAGGAGCGGTGCCGTTGTATAAAATGTCGAAATCTTATAAAGTGTAGTGGACTGCGAATCTTCGGGTACCATCAATGGACTAAATTTGTGTTGACACCGAAGATCATTGTTTGTGTTAGTAGAATGTCGTAAAATGTGCTGGTAATTAACTCAAACTTCTTTTAATAAGCTTGCCCTAATTTTTTTTACATGTTAAGAATCATCATTGCCGACGACCACAACATTGTGCGTCGTGGAATTAAGGAAATATTGAAGGAAGAATATCCGTCTGCACATGTAGAAGAAGTAGGCGATGCCGAAGATTTGATTAAACATGTAATGAAAGACGAGTGGGATGTGGTACTTACAGATATATCAATGCCCGGCCGTAGCGGGTTGGATGCGCTGACGCAAATTCGGCAAATGTATCCCAAGCTGCCTGTGGTAGTGCTCAGTGTATATCCGGCAGATCAATACGGCATACGGGCATTAAAAGCAGGAGCATCTGGCTATCTTACTAAAGACAGTGCCCCGGATGAATTAGTAAAAGCCATTCGTACTGTGTTGCTGGGAAAAAAATACATTACGCCATTGCTGGCAGAAAAGCTGGCATCGGTGTTTGATACCGAAGCCGATAAACCATTGCACGAATACCTGAGCGATAGAGAATATGAAGTATTTAAATTGCTGGCCATGGGTAAGGCTGTGTCCGACATTGCACAAACCATGAATCTGGGGGTTACTACCATCAGTACTTATCGGTCCCGTATTTTGGTAAAAATGAATATGAAAACGAACGCCGATCTTACATTGTACGCAGTGGAAAACAAATTGATCTGATTGGTCGGTCATTATAAGCTACAAGCGAAGCCTCACAAGGGTTTCGCTTTTTTTATATATGTAAACCACAGTTGGAGCTTTGCCACTATGTAGCTCCGTTACTACAATGCCAGCTTGTGCTGCTGCTACGTTTATTTCGTTTGAATTGCTATTGCTCTCTACTTGTCATTCACGTCACTTTGTATAGAAGCAAATGAGTAAAAGCTAACTTTTGTTACTTGTTTGTTTCCTGTAATTCGGATTTTTTTCTAGGGTTTAGGGTATTATAATCTTCCCCCTGTTCGCAGGGGGATTTTTCTTTCCAGTACAATGGATTGAGTGAGGCTGCTTGTAGTAAAAAATCTACAAGGCAATGCTGTTCAATAACGACACATCATTTTGTGGTTGTTCTATTTCCGGCGGAACCAGAAAGTGTTCTCTTTGTATTGTTTTCAGCGGGAAACAAACTCCACTCATTGACGGGTGAAAACCAAACAAAAACTTAACCGCAGTGCTTCTTGCCTGCATCGTTATAAAGATTTTCTTTCCAAGGGTTTAAGGGTATTAAACACGCCCTCCTGTTCTCAGGAGGGCTCCTTTTTTTAAGGCATTTATCCATTTCGTTGGTAATGATTACTACTACATACTACTGTTCATCCTTACTACATCATTTCCCTTGCTGGTTCTATTTCGGGGGGCCTGCAACCTGCTCATCTTTGTATGGTCTACGGAGAGGAAAACAACCGCACTGATTGACAAGTTCTTTTTCGACACCAAGTCATAATTGTATGGCACTTCCGGAAGCTGTAACAAGGCTGGATGCAGTTTTCGAAAGTGCATACATCGTTATAAAGATTTTCTTTCCAAGGGTTTAAGGGTATTAAACATGCCCTCCTGTTCTCAGGAGGGCTCCTTTTTTTATATCCCCCTTTACTATACAACTGTACGAGTTTCTACTACATATCTGCATCAACCGTTGCTACAATATTTGCCATGTTGGTTCTATTTTTCTGCAGTATTGTGTTGTAGATCTTTATATGGTAAAAGAAAATGTTCTTTGAAGGTAGAAAAACGGATGGCTGCAGTTTTTACTGTGCTCATGAACGTGAAATTCTTTTGATCTGAATTTTTAGGACACTCGAGATAATGATGATGATGCGACAAGTAGCCTGGCTGGTTGTATGCTGGATACAAACAGCCGGTTATAAAAACTTCAGCACTCGGACTAACCGCCAAGAAACCGAATCCATTTTCTACCTTCTTTTTGTTGTACTTACTAACTTATTTTCATACGTGAGATATTTTGGGTTAGCCCGGCTTCGGCCGGGTTTTTTTATTCCATACTAAGCCTCGGGTGGCACTACTTTGTATATACTACAAACAGGCAATCTGTCAATTTTCTACGACAATTATTCCACATCCCGTTCTATGTTGCAGCCCGCCTAAAGCTGCCATCTTTGTGTAACAAAAAGCAACTGAGTTCTTTGATTATTACTGAAAGTTTTTTCTACAAAACATGACTTGCAGGCAACGGCTGCAAAAGGGGTGAAAACACATAATAGCCGTTTTCTACAAGTCATCAATGATTGAGTATTGGATATGCGGGCTGGACGCATTCCCTTACACCAAAGGCTTACCGAAATACAATCTGCCGTCACATAGTAAAAGCAACAGTATTTAACAAAAACACAGTTCAATTTGAATGGCTTACTAACCATTTTTTTAGGAGTTTGTTTCAGAAACTTAGGGGTCCAATGCTTAAGACATCTTAGGGTTTAGCTTCAGAAAAGGCCAGCACATTTTACAGTGTGCTGGCCTTTTTGCATTCATTCATTTGCCCTTAACGAAACAGTTTGGAAGCAGCCAAATGAGCTATCTTGCCCACCCTTTCTTTTTCAAGATTTATTTCATACACATGACTACTGTTTTTGCCACCATTATTACCATTGGCGATGAGCTGCTCATAGGCCAGGTGGTAGATACCAATAGTGCCTGGATGGCACAACAATTAAATGAAACCGGCATTTTGGTGAAAAAACGCATTAGTGTGGGCGACAATGCCGCCGACATTATAGATGCATTGAACAAAGCCGCTGCCTCTTCATCCATTGTGCTCATTACAGGCGGACTTGGCCCCACTGCCGACGATATTACCAAGCCTGTGCTCTGCAAATACTTCGGTACGGAGTTGGTAATGAACGAAGCTGCTTTGCAAAACATACAAACGATTTTTGCCAAGCTCAACCGGCCTCTTACCGAACGCAACATTAAGCAGGCAGAAGTGCCGGCCAGCTGTACGGTATTGCAAAATGCCCGTGGCACAGCACCCGGCATGTGGTTTGAGCAAAACGACATTGTATTTGTGAGCATGCCTGGTGTACCGCATGAAATGAAAGGCATGATGACCAACGATGTGTTGCCCCGGTTGGCACAGCACATGCAACTGCCCGCTGTTTTGCACCGCACTTTGCTTACGGCAGGTATCGGTGAAAGCTTTTTGGCCGATTTGATCGAAGCATGGGAAGTGAAACTACCCGCCAATATTAAACTGGCTTACCTGCCCAATTATGGTATGGTGCGGCTTCGCCTTACCGCCACCGGTCCAGAAAAAATGATGTTGGAAAAAGCCCTTGATGAGCAGTTTACGCAACTACAATTGTTGGTAAAAGAATACATGGTAACCGACCGCGACGAACCTTTGGAACTGGTATGTGCCCGCTTGCTGAAAGCACATACCAAAGTGCTGGTAACGGCAGAAAGTTGCACTGGCGGATACATTTCGCACCTCATTACCAGCCATGCCGGTTCTTCCGATTATTATGCGGGTAGCATTGTGAGCTACAGCTATTACTTAAAGCAGCAATTGCTGGGAGTGAAGCCCAATACCTTGAAACAACAAGGTGCTGTAAGCGAAGCCGTGGTAACAGAAATGGCATTGGGGGCACTTCAAAATACCGAAGCCGATTACGCCATTGCTGTGAGTGGCATTATGGGACCGGGTGGCGCTACGCCCGATAAACCTGTGGGCACCGTGTGGATGGCTGTGGCAGGCCCCAACGGCGTTGATACGCAGCTGATGCAGTTCCGCTTCGATCGACGCCGCAATATTGAACTCACCGCTACCTATGCGTTGAACATGCTACGCAAAAGGCTGGTACTGGATTTGGGGGAATGAGGATTGAGGAATTAGTATTTAGGCATTAGGAGTGCTATGGTAAGCGTCACCAATTACATCCAGGCAAAAAGTTGATTGTAAGCAGGCAATGCTTTTACAAAAAAAGCCACGCAGTTGGCTGCATGGCTATGTTGTACTAAATCTCGGTTATTTCTTCTTTTTAAAATCGCCCCGCTTCCAGGCTTTGATGAACTGACTCCAGGCAAAGGGGTTGAAAATGTTTTGCGGTGGTAGCTGCCCTGTGTAGTAAGAGGCATTGGCCCGCTGCCGCAACGTGTAGTTGATGGCTTCGCGGCCATCATTGGGCAGGCTGGCCATTAGGGCTGCCCGTTTTTGCTCTTCCAGGTTTTGGCGGGCTACTTCATATTCATCGGCCGGTATGTCGGTATTTACAAAATCACGTTCAAATTGGGGGCGGGTAGGCCTTGGGCGAATAACTGTACCGGGCAAATAATTGGTATCGCTGGTGAGCAGTTGAATAATGCTGTACTCAGAACCCTGCAGGTTTTTCGGAATGTTGACCTGCTTCGATTTAAAACCAATAAAGCTGAACTCAATTACATCGCCTTTCAATACAGCAATGCTGAATACACCCTGATAGTTGGTAATGGTACCGCGGCCCTTGCCTTTTACCGAAACACTTACGCCGTCGAGGCCACGCAGGCTGTCAGCGGTCATTACCACACCGTACAGTTGCACCACACTGTCTTCAACTTCCTGAGCAAACAATTTGGCCGGTGCACTCAGCACCAGCAGGCAAACAAACGTATATGTAAAAAATCTCTTCATGTATTCATTCCGGATGAAGCGAAAATACCTGAATTGGTAACAAGGTTCTTCAACAAAGTAAACCGGTGCAGGTTTAAATTTGCGCCATCAATTTTGCTTTAACAAAAACTTGGAGAATGACGGAGCAGGACATTTTAAAGGCGCTGAGTAACGTGCAGGAGCCCGATTTGGGCAAAGATCTGGTAACGTTGAACATGGTAAAAGACATAGTGATTGATGGCAACAACGTATCGTTTACGATTGTGCTCACAACGCCTGCCTGCCCCATGAAAGATATGATGGCTACCGCCAGTACCAATGCGGTAAAATTTCTGGTAAATAAGGAAGCCAATGTGAAAGTAAACTTCACGTCGAACACAACCACTGCCCGTGGCGATGGCCAAAACCAACTGCCGGGTGTGAAAAACATTATTGCTGTAGTAAGCGGCAAGGGTGGCGTGGGTAAGAGCACCGTATCGGCCAACCTGGCGCTGGCACTGGCTGCCGGTGGTGCCAAAGTGGGCCTCATGGATGCCGATATTTACGGTCCTTCTGTACCCATTATGTTTGGTGTGCGTGGCGAACGCCCTATGATGAAAGATGCCGGCAATGGTAAAGCGGTAATTGTCCCGCTGGAAAAATTCGGCATCAAACTCATGAGCATTGGTTTGCTGGTAGATGACAAGAATGCCGTGGTATGGCGTGGCCCCATGGCCAGCAGTGCCATCCGCCAATTCATCACCGATGTGGAGTGGGGCGAACTCGATTACCTCGTGATTGATATGCCTCCCGGTACCGGCGATATTCACCTAACCATGGTACAAACCGTACCCGTAACCGGCGTTGTGGTGGTAACCACGCCACAGGCGGTAGCACTGGCCGATGCCAAAAAAGGCATTGCCATGTTTGGTCAGGCGCAAATTAAAGTGCCCATTATTGGTTTGGTAGAAAACATGGCCTGGTTTACACCTGCCGAACTGCCCAACAACAAATACTATCTTTTCGGCAAAGAAGGCGGCAAGAACCTCGCCGAAGAATACGACCTGCCTTTCCTCGGTCATATTCCGCTGGTACAAAGCATCCGCGAAGGTGGCGATGCCGGTGTGCCGGCACTGGTGGGCGATGATCCCATCAGCAAACAAGCCTTTATGGAATTTGCCAGCAAAGCAGTACGCAACATTGCCATGCGCAATGCCAACATGGCGCCAACCGCCGTGGTACAAATGGTGGAGTAAACAATCAATTTTAGTTCTTTCTAATTCAGATTTCAAAGCGAGGCAGCAGTGCTTCGCTTTGTTTTTTACCAAACCATTCATCTGTGGGTAAATGCGAATCTTTCAATCCCAGATCTGCTAATTTTCTGCAGCAACCCTTCGAAGCAGCCCTTTACATTTGCCGAAATTTTTTCCGCATGACCAGACAGCAATTGGTAGAACAAATTTTTACGAAGCAAACCTATCTCTGTGTGGGCCTCGATACCGACGATACCAAACTGCCTGCTCACCTCAAAGGCAAGCCCAATGCGGTACTCGACTTCAACAAAGCCATCATTGATGCTACCTTGGCGCATTGCGTGTCGTACAAAATCAACACCGCTTTTTACGAAGCCATGGGTGCCCGTGGTTGGGAAATTATGCAGGAAACTTTTGCCTACATCCCCAACACGCACCTCACCATTGCCGATGCCAAGCGGGGCGATATCGGCAATACATCGCACCAATATGCCCGTGCTTTTTTTGAGCACATGAATGTGGATGCCATCACTGTGGCACCTTACATGGGCGAAGACAGTGTGCGGCCATTTCTGGAATACGATGGCAAGTGGACCATTGTGCTGGGCCTCACCAGCAACAAAGGCAGCGAAAACTTTCAACGATTGAAGTTGGCGCCTAACAAAGAAGAACTACCGTTGGTGCCATCAGTTATAAGTGGCGACCGCAGTGAATTGCTGTTTGAAAAAGTATTGGAAACAGTGTCCACCTGGGGCACACCCGGCAACCTGATGTTTGTAGCCGGTGCCACACAGGCACATGAATTTGAACACTTGCGCAGCATTGTACCGCAGCAGTTTTTGCTGGTGCCCGGTGTGGGTGCACAGGGAGGTAGTCTTCGGGATGTATCGAAGTATGGCATGCATAACGAATGCGGATTGCTGGTGAATGCCAGCCGGGCCGTTATCTATGCATCATCCGGCGAAGACTTTGCCATAGCCGCCCAGCAAATTGCACAAGAATACCACGAAGAAATGAAGCAGTATTTGCCTCAACAGGGCTAATAGGGATAGCTGGGCATGTATGGATTTTTGGGACGCGGATTTTTTGGGATGAAACGGATGTTCACGGATTTTTCTATCACCTACCAACCACCAACCACCAACTACCATCTCCTAGTGCATTCTGTCGCCCCTCACATCCAAACTCAACATCACATCGGCTTCGTATTGCAACCATTCTTCCCAGCGCTGCCATACTTTTTCTTCGGGGAGGTATTGTCGGGCCAAATCGATGAAAGTGCGGTAGTGGCCGGCTTCGCTTTCCATAAACCGGCGGTAAAACTGGCTCAGGTATTCATCATCCAATCCTTCGCTCAGGCGTTTGAAACGTTCGCAGCTACGGGCTTCTATCAGTGCACAAATGAGTAGTTTGTCCAGCAGGCGGTCTTCCTCTTTGCCGCCTTTTTTTTCAAAAGCCAGCAAGGCATTTACATAATCATCTTTGCGCTGCTTGCCCAGTTGCAAACCCCGTTTGCGTATTTCGTGCAGCACCAATCGAAAGTGCCCCCATTCTTCGGTAACGATGGGAGAGAGTTCATCTACCAAATCATCTTTATCGCTGTAGCGTTGTATGAGGCTCATGCAACTGATGGCGGCTTTTTGTTCGCAATAGGCATGGTCGGTCAGTATTTCTTCCAGCGAAATTTCAGCCAGGTTTACCCAGCGTGGATCGGTGGGCAATTGCAAGCCCAAAATGTTCTTTTGATACGCACTATTGTCACTCATGCCGCAAAAATAATTGACAATCGGATTGTTGTTTTGAACAGCCGCCAGCCTGCCCATCAAGTTGGCTGTTTTGTCCTTATTTTCACCACCTTCAAACCAAGGTTGCTATGAGGATACTGCCCTTTACCATTTGTGCCATACTCACCACCGGCCTGGTGGTAGCGCTAAACTCCAAACTGGGAACCGTACCGCCACTGGGCAAAATGCTGAGCCCTTCGCATGGCCTGTGGCAAAATGCCGAAGCGGCCGATGCCGACTTTAGCCTCGACATTCAATCGCCTTACTTAAAAGCACCGGTAGAAGTGTATCTCGATGATCGGTTGGTGCCGCATGTTTTTGCCCAAAACGATCCCGATGCCTATTTCGCACAGGGTTATTTACACGCCAAGTTTCGGTTGTGGCAAATGCAGTTTCAGGTGTTGGCTGCCGGTGGCCGATTGTGCGAAGTGCTGGGCGAAAAAGTGGGCGACAACAGTGTGCTCGAAAAACACGACCGCAAGTTTAGAAGAATGGGCATGATGCTGGCTGCCGAAAATTCGGTGAAAGCCATGAATGAAGTGCCCGAAGACAAAGCCGCTATGGAAGCGTATGCTGCTGGTGTCAATCATTACATTCATCAATTATCGCCGGCGCAATATCCCATTGAATTCAAGCTGCTCGATTATGCGCCTGAAGAATGGACGCCCTTTCATTCTGCGTTGTTTTTGAAATACATGAGCTACGATTTGGCCAGCGACCTCGATGATTTTGCCATGACCAACCTGCGGGATCATTTGGGTAAAGAAATGTTTGGCAAAGCTTTTCCTGCACAAGCCGATTCACTGGATCCCATTTCTCCCAAAGGCACGGTGTACAATGTGCAAACGCCACTGCCGGTGAAGCCTGCCAATGTTGATTCTTTGGAAACGGCCGAACCTACGGGCATTGCGTATGAAGTAGATAAACCAGACCCCGACAATGGCAGCAACAACTGGGTAGTAGGTGGCAGCCGCACTGCCAGTGGTCGCCCTATTTTGTGTAATGATCCGCACCTTGGCTTAAATCTGCCTTCGTTATGGTTCGAAATTCAGCTGGTAACGCCGGAGTACAATACCTATGGTGTAAGCTTTCCCGGTGCACCTTCCGTAGTGATTGGTTTCAACGACAGCATTGCCTGGGGTGTAACCAACGCCATGCGGGATGTGATGGACTTTTACGAAGTGAAGTTTCGCGACAGCAGCATGAATGAATACCTGTACAACGGCGAATGGGTAAAAACGGAATGGAGAACAGAAACCATTCGCATTCGTGGCAAGGCTGATTATATTGATAAAATTCCGTTGACCGTTTGGGGCCCCGTGATGTATGATGGCACATTCCAAAGCGAATTGAAAAATGGTAAAGCCTACGCCATCCGCTGGAAAGCCATCGACAATAGTTTGGAGCTCGGTGCTTTCAAAGGCCTCAACAGAGCCAAGAATTATGAAGATTATCTGGCAGCCATCCGGCTGTTTAAATGCCCCGGACAAAACTTTGTGTTTGCCAGCAAAACCGACACCATTGCGTGGTGGCAGCAAGCCAAGTTTCCGGCCAAGTGGCGTGGCCAGGGCGATTTTGTGATGCCAGGTTGGGATTCTACTTTCCGCTGGCAGGGCATCATTGCCGATGATGACAATGTGCACATGAAAAATCCTCCCCGTGGGTTTGTAAGCAGCGCCAACCAATTGCCTGCAGACTCTGCGTATCCTTTCTACCTCGGTGGTGTGCATGATGTGTACCGTGGTGTTATCATCAACCGTTTGTTGTCTGCCAAAACCGGTGTAACGGTGGATAGCATGAAGCAAATGCAAACAGATAACTACAACATTTTTGCTGAAATGGCCAGAACGGTGCTGCTGAACAATGTGCAGGAGAACGAGCTGAGCAGTGCGGCTAAATTGTTGCTGGATGATTACCGTCGCTGGAACATGCGGGCCGATGCCGGTGAAAAAGGCATGACCATTTTTTATACCTGGTGGAACAATTTTGCAGATACTGTTTGGACGGATAACATTACCCGGAAAGACGGTTTGCCCGTTCCTTTTCCGCATGACAATACCTTGCTGGAAGGCATCATCAGAGATTCGGCGTTTGTATTTGTCGACAACATCAATACGCCTGCGATAGAAACACTACCGCAAATGCTGACCGCTGCGTTGAATAAAACAGCCGAAGATTTAAAAACCGCCAAAGACCTAAGCTGGTCGGCTTTTAGAAATGTTCGTATCAGTCATTTGTTATCGGGTTTGCCGGGCTTCAGCCGCATGCATTTGCCCATTGGTGGTGGTGCTAAAATCATCAACGCTACCAAAGAAACACATGGCCCCAGCTGGCGGGTGATTGTACACATGACCGATAAAACCGAAGCCTGGGGTGTGTATCCCGGCGGCCAGAGCGGCAACCCCGGCAGCAAGTACTACGACCAGTTTGTAGACCAGTGGGCCAAAGGAGGATACAACGCACTTTGGTTGATGACAGCCAACGACAAGCAGTCGCCCAAGGCCAAATGGAAAATCACCTTCAGCAAATCTTGATTGTTCTAAAACACGACTCATGAAATTCATTGCCACTTTTATATTGACGATTATGCTGGGCTACGTTGTATATGTACTCAACGATGTATTGCCCTGGTGGACTGTAGCTGTAGCCGCTTTTATTGCAGCAGCCATTGTGCCACTCAAACCCTGGGCCAGTTTTTTGGCAGGCTTTTTGGGTGTCGCATTGTTGTGGTGGGTATTGGCAGCGGTTATCGATAATGCCAATGCTGGTGTAATGGCCATGCGTATGGCAGAAGTGTTGCCACTGGAAGGCAATAAAATGTTGCTCATCATCATTACCGGCGTAGTGGGAGGTTTGGTAGGAGGCCTGGCAGCATTAACAGGTTCGTTTACCAGAAAAAAAACCGCTTAAAGTATTTCACAATTCTTTGCCATGTGCAGCCGTTAATTTGCCAGCTATGAATTTGCTGCACACCAAAACCACCCGCTATTTTTTAGTTGTTCTGTTTGTCGTTGGTATTTGCTTCACCGTTTCGGCGCAAGCAACACTACAAGGTAAAATCACCAACCAGTTTGGTGCTCCTTTGCCCTATGCCTCTGTGTATGTAAAAGGCAATACCAAAGGCACGGTGGCCAATACCGAAGGCCGCTATGTACTAGACTTGAAACCCGGTGAATACAGCATCGTTTGTGCTTACGTGGGCTATCAACGGTCGGAGAAAAAAATCACCATTAAGTCAGGGAATAACGAGCTTGACTTTCAGCTGAATTTTCAGCAAACAGAACTGGGCGATGTAGTGGTAAAAGCCAATGCAGAAGATCCCGCCTATGAAATCATTCGCAATACCATCAAAAAGCGTAAAGACTATTTGAATGAAGTAAAGCAATGGCAAACCCGTGTGTACATGAAAGGCTTGATTCGCACCTATGCCATGCCCAACAGTATTTTGGGCGTAAAGCTCAAACCCAACCGCGACGTGATAGACAGCGCCGGTAAAGGCATTGTATATTTCAGTGAATCATTGACGCAATATTATCGCCGCCTGCCCAAGGAGTACAAAGAAGAAGTGATATCTGCCAAAGTGAGTGGCAACAGCAATGGCTTTGGTTTCAATAGCCCGAAAGATGTAGAAGTGAATTTGTATGAAAACAACATACAGATTGAAGGACTCAACAACCGTGGGTTTGTGTCGCCCATCAGCGACAATGCATTACACTTTTACCGTTACAAATACGAGGGCTCTTATTTTGAAGATGGTAAAGAAGTACTGCGGGTAAAAGTGATGCCCAAACGCAAGTACGAACCTTTGTTTGCCGGCGGTTTTATTGAAATTATGGATGGTAGCTGGCGATTGCACGGCGTTAATTTGGGGCTCAACAAAGAGTCACAAATTGAACTAGTGGACAGCCTGCTTATTCGGCAACAATTCTTTCCGGTGAATGGCAAGGTATGGATGCCACAAAACACAGAGATTGATGCCACGTTCGGCATCTTCGGCATCAGGGCCGGTGCCAGTTTTGTAGCCGTGTATAGCGATTACGATTTGCAAACAGATATCAGCCATGTGTTTGATAACCGCGTCATCAAAAGCATTGACACGGCTGCCAATAAAAAGTCGGTGCAGTTTTGGGACAGCATTCGCCCCACACCACTCACGGGAGAAGAGCGGCAAGATTATCTACGCAAAGACACGTTGGAGCAAAAGTTGAAAGACCCGAAATACCTCGACTCACTCGATGCTGAACGCAACAAGTTTGGTGTAGGCAAGTTGCTGCTGCGGGGGCAAAGTTTTATCAGCCGGAAAAACAAAACTGTGTTCGACATTCCGGCAGTAGCGTTGGGTATCCAATACAACACGGTGGAGCAGTGGGCGTATCAAATTGAGCCCTCTTTCCGTAAGTGGGGCGATACCGGTGCGTACAGTATCAATGCACGGTTACGCTATGGTTTTGGCAATCAGCATTTCAACGCCAGTGCCAGCATTACCAAGCAAATTGGCAAGCAATACAAAAAGCGATGGAATGTATCAGTAGCTGGTGGTAAAAATGTATATCAATTCAATCCATCGTCACCGATACAAGGGCTTAACAACAGTGTAGCCACACTCTTGTACACGGCCAATTACATGAAGATTTATGAGAAAGCATTTGGAGAAATCGCTGGCAGTAAAACCTTGAACAACGGCATGCGGTTAACCCTCCGCATGAGCTACGAAGACCGGATGCCTTTGCAAAATACAGACACTACATACAAGTGGAAGCAATACCGCGACCGCCGCTTTACCAGCAACTATCCCGAAGAGCTGCCGGCAGGGTTTTTCGACAGGCATCAGGCATTGCTCACCACGGTGTCATTGCGTTGGCAGCCGGGTGTAAAATTTGTAGAATACCCCAAACGTCGTTTTGTGGTGCCGAGTGAGCAACCGGTGTTTAACCTGACTCTAACCAAGGGGTGGAAGAATCTCTTTGGCTCCGATGTTGATTTTGGCAAATGGCTGCTGAGTGTGGAAGACGACCTCAACATGAAGCTCGGCGGTACAGTAAAATACTTTGCTGAAGTAGGCGGTTTCATCAACAACAGCAATGTGCAGCTGCCCGATTGGCGCCATTTCAACGGTAACCAAACCATTGTGGCCAGTCCATTTGTCCGAAGCTTTCAACTGGCCCCCTATTACGCCAATAGTACACGGGATAAATTTTTTGCCACTGCTCATGTGGAGTGGCATCTAAACGGTTTGCTCACCAATAAAATCCCCTTGTTCCGCCGGCTCAACTGGAATCTGGTAACCGGTAGCAACGCCTTTTTGGTGGATGCCAGCCGCAATTACATGGAAATTTTTGTAGGACTGGAAAACATCTTTAAAACCCTGCGGGTAGATGTGGTGGCTGGCTACGATGGCTTCAATAAAAAGCCCACCACTGGTATTGTCTTAGGGTTTAATGGATTATTTACAGGACAATAACAGGTCCTTCATCGATTGCACACAAGGTAAAACGGGGAGGTGATGCTCCCCGTTTTATATTTGCCGCATATTTAATTCATATGGCACTGATCAAGTCGATTTCAGGAATCAGAGGAACGATAGGAGGAAAACCGGGCGAAGGTTTGTCGCCGGTAGATGTGGTAAAGTTTGCAGCAGCATACGGTACCTGGCTCTTGCAGCAGGGTAGCAGTAACAAAGTAGTGATTGGAAGAGATGGCCGCATTAGCGGACCCTTGGTGCATGGCCTGGTGGTAAACACCCTTAACGCACTGGGTATTGATGTAATTGATCTCGGACTGACCACTACGCCCACTGTAGAAATGGCAGTGCCTATGGAAGGCGCTGCCGGTGGCATCATTTTAACTGCCAGCCACAACCCCAAAGAATGGAATGCGTTGAAACTACTGAACGAAAAAGGAGAGTTTATTTCTGGTGACGATGGAGCAGCCTTGCTGGCCATTGCAGAACAGGAATCATTTCAGTTCGTGCCTGTTACAAAGTTGGGCAGCACCCTCAGCACCGACGAATATTTACAAAAGCATATTGATGCCATTCTTGCGTACGATTTGGTAGATGTGGAAGCGATTAAAGCCCGTGGTTTCAAAGTGGTGGTAGACGCCATCAACAGCAGTGGCGCTGTGTATGTGCCAGCCTTGCTGAAAGCGCTGGGTGTAGAAGATATTGTTGTGTTGAATGGAGAAGTGAACGGACAATTTGCACATAACCCTGAGCCTTTGCCCGAACACCTCAACGAAATCAGCACCACGGTGGTAAAACAAAAAGCCGACCTCGGTATTGTGGTTGACCCCGATGTAGACCGACTTTGTTTTGTGTGCGAAGATGGCAGCATGTTTGGCGAAGAGTACACGCTGGTTGCGGTGGCCGATTACATCCTGAGCAAACGCAAAGGCAACACGGTGAGCAACATGAGCAGCACCAAGGCCTTGAAAGAATTGACACTGAAACATGGTGGCCAGTACTTTCCCAGTGCGGTGGGCGAAGTAAATGTGGTGAAGAAAATGAAAGCCGAAAATGCGGTGATTGGTGGCGAAGGCAACGGTGGCATTATTGTACCCGATTTTCACTATGGCCGGGATGCATTGATTGGTATTGCGCTTTTCCTCAGCCATTTGGCGCACAGCAAAAAGCCCATCAGTGGTTTGCGCAAAACCTATCCCGATTATTTCATCAGCAAAAACAAAATTGAACTCGACCCAACACTGAATGTGCGGGAGATTTTCGAAAAGATAAAAGACAAATACAAAGCTCATCCCATCAATACCGAAGACGGTTTGAAAATTGAATTCGACAATGATTGGGTGCATTTGCGTACCAGCAATACCGAGCCCATCATTCGCATTTACAGCGAAAGCGATTTGGAAAGCAAGGCCAACAACATTGCGCATCGCATCATTGCTGATATTAAAGAACTCATGTAATCATTTTACCAGATGATAGAAGCCACTCACCAGAGTGGCTTTTTTTGTATGGTGTATGCACTTAACTTGTTGCCGTAGTTTTTACTTAACCAAAACAGATATGAAGAAAATAGTATTGGTACTGGGCGTTGTGGTACTTGCATTGGCTGCTATAGTGGTAGTGAATACCCTTCGTTTCCCCACAGCCACGCAATCCAAATCGGAGCCACTGCCTGCCCTACCCGATAGTGCGGTGCAGCATTTTCAACAGGCGTTGCAGCTGCCCACCATTTCGTGGGGGCTCGATAAACCCATTGATACCGCTGCTTTCCGGGGTTTCAATCAGTTTTTGCAAACGGCCTATCCACGCATCAGCAGCCAGCTGAGCCGTCAGGCGTTTGGCGAGTTTTCTTACCTCTACCATTGGAAAGGCAGCGACAGCACATTGCCACCCATTGTACTCATGGGCCACTACGATGTAGTGCCGGTAGAAGCCGTGGCCGAAAAAATGTGGCGGCAAAAACCTTTCAGCGGCGCATTGGTGGGCGATACTGTGTGGGGCCGTGGTGCAGTAGATGACAAAGGCGCCGTCATTGCCATTTTAGAATCAGTTGAAAACTTGCTGCGCAATGGTTTTGTGCCCAAACGTAGTTTGTATTTATGCTTTGGTCACGATGAAGAAATTGGCGGCACCCGTGGTGCTTCCAACATTGCTGCGTGGATGAAAGCACAAAACATCAAAGCGCATTTTGTACTCGATGAAGGCGGCATGATTAAGGTAGATGAAAAGATTGCCAGTCAACCTTTAGGTGTGATTGGTATTCAGGAAAAAGGCTATGCTTCTTATAAGTTATATGTTGAAATTCCTGGCGGCCATTCTTCGCAGCCAGCTCCCGAAACTGCCATCGATATTTTAGCCAAGGCATTGGCCAAGCTCCGCGAAAAACCAACGCCTGTAAACATGCCCGAAGCCACGCAAGAATTTTTGCATGCTACCGCTACCGCCAGCAATTCGTTTGCAACCCGCATGGCGGTGGCCAATCAATGGTTGCTGGGTTCGGTACTCAGCAGTCAGCTGAGCAAAGACCGCCAAACAAGCGCCATGATTCGTACTACACTGGTACCAACTATTGTAGATGCCGGTGTAAAAGACAATGTGATTCCAACAGTGGCTACTGCTGTAGTCAACAGCCGTATTATCCCTGGTGAAACACCCGAAACAGTGAAAGAATACATCCGCAAAACCATCAACGATGATCGGGTGCAGATAAGTAGCTACGATGAAAACTGGTGGGCACCCAGCGGCAAAACCAATACCAATGGTGTGGCGTACAAAGCAGTAACGGGTTCGCTCAAAAAAGTAATCGACAATCCTGTACCAGCACCCTATTTGGTGATTGGTGCTACCGATAGCCGTTACTTCCGGCCCATCTCTTCTGAAGTCATGAATTTTTCTGCCACAACTTTTTTAGAAGGATATCATGGCATTGATGAACGCCTACCCGTTAGCGAATACCGCCGCATGATTGCCTTTATGACACACCTCATTAAAGACAGTCAATAAGCTGCTGTGTAGTGCAGTATTGTTCAACAATTCACTGCCAACCTCAACAATTCATCAATCCATTTGCAAGATGCTTTGACGTTGTTGAATATTCTTTGATACACCAAAAGGCAGGCCTGTACACCGCAGGCCTGCCTTATTTTTGCGCTTTGGCCCACAAGAAAAAATCTTGCATGAATCGTATTTATCTCGACAACGCTGCTACCACTGCACTCGACCCACAGGTACTCGAAGCCATGATGCCTTACCTCACCGAAAAGTTCGGCAATCCGTCTTCCATTTACAGCTATGGCCGCGAAAGCCGACTGGCTATAGAAAATGCCCGCAAGTCGGTGGCCAAAATTCTGGGGGCACATCCTGCCGAAATCTTTTTTACCAGTGGTGGTACCGAAGCCAGCAACACAGCCATTACCGCTGCGGTTCGTGATTTGGGTTGCACCCACATTATCACTTCTGCCATTGAGCACCATGCTACGCTGCATACTGTTGAATATTTACACAAGCAAGGCGAAGCCGCCCTCAGCTTTGTAAAACTCTTAACCGATGGCCATATTGATATGGAACATTTGGAGCAACTGCTGGCGCAAAGCGAAGACAAATGTTTGGTAACGCTCATGCATGCTAACAATGAAATTGGCAATATGCTCGACATACATGCAGTAGGAGAGTTGTGCAAATTGTATGGCGCCATTTTTCACAGCGATACAGTGCAAACCGTTGGCCATTTTCCATTCGATTTGCGCAATACCCCCGTTCATTTTATCACCGGTGGCGGGCACAAGTTTCACGGGCCAAAAGGTGTGGGCATGTTGTACATCAACGAGAATGTAAAAATTCAACCATACATACACGGCGGCAGTCAGGAACGCAACATGCGGGCCGGCACCGAAAACCTCTACGGTATAGTAGGTTTTGCCAAAGCACTCGAATTGGCCACCGCCGGTTACGATGAAGAAAGTGCTTACATCAATGCATTAAAAATGCACATGATGGAGCAGCTGCGCAAACAGGTAAAAGGCGTTCATTTCAATGGCGACCCTACCGGGCATAGCTTGTACACCGTGCTCAATGTGAGCTTTCCCAAAACCGAAAAGAGTGAGATGATTCTGTTCAATCTCGACATCAATAATATTTGCGCCAGCGGCGGTAGTGCCTGCACCAGCGGTGCCGATGCGGGTAGCCATGTCATCCGGGCCATCAACAACAATCCCAATCAGGTAGCCGTGCGGTTTAGCTTTTGCAAGCACAACACCCGCGAAGAAATTGATGCGGTGGTAGCCAAGCTGAAAGAGTTGATTTAACCCGGCCATTTTTATAGCACAAAGCCATGCACGATACATGCATGGCTTTGTTGTGTTTGGATGTTTTGGGGCTGTCAGCTGTAGTACAAATCCAGTCAGTTGTTCCTGCCCGCCTCACTACTCCTCGCTACGCTGCGGTGTAGTGTCGTTGGTCAGGCAGCCCATCAGCAGTAGTGCAGACCTCAGCCATGCACAAAACCAATCCGCTGCTCTACCGCAGCTGGCAATTGGGGCAGCTTTCTTCGTTCAATTAAAAAGCTGGTGAGCTGGGCAAAATCTTTGAAAATGTAATGCTTATCGGCGGCACCTTTCAGGTAATCTTTGCCGGTACTGCCGCCGGTGCCTATGCGGCTGCCAATCATGCGGTGTACCATATTCATGTGGCGGTAGCGCCAGCTGCTCAATTGTTCATCTAACTCCAACACTGCATTCATTACCTGAAACGGCAATTGCAACAAAGGGTAACCTCTGTATAGCATAATGAACAACGCCGCCCTGCTGGCTTTCGGCGATAAAAGCCGGTTGAGTGAAAGGCTATCTTCAAAGCCCATCACATTATCAAACACCTGCAGGTTGCCCTGCTCCGCTTCCGATAAACTTTGTACCAGCAACTGACGGTAGGCTTCCCAAAATTTTCCGGCTGGTGCCGCCATAGCATCGGTAGTTGCGGCCATGTCTTGCCACAAAGAGGCCTGCTCAAAAAAAGGAATGCGTTCCAGCCATTTATTCAGCAATTGCAGCAAGGTAGGTTTGCTTTCGGCATCTTTTACCATGGCCACATACTCGGGGCGCAATGCACTGGTGTAGTAGTGTTGTCCGTGGCGTTGCTCAAAAGGCAGGCCCAGTCTTGCTTCCAGTACTTTAAACTGCCAGCTTTGAAAGCCCGAAGCAGGCCGCAGCAAATCGCGGAAGTCCAGAAAATCCATCGGCGTCATGGTTTCCATAATATCCATTTGCTGCACCAGCACTTTCATAATCGTGTTTACCCGCTGCAGGCGATGTACAATGGTTTGCAGTTCTGGCGAGTTGTCGTTGATGGCCGGTTGCTCAAGTATGCCCGCTACCGATTCTACTTCGTGCAGTATTTGCTTAAACCACAATTCATACGCCTGATGAATGATGATGAACAGCATTTCATCATGCGCCGGATCATTACCAGGTTGATAGCTTACCGGGTGTTGGGCTTGAAGAATATGGTCGAGTGCCAGATAATCGGCATAGTACTGAGGTTGTGCAGGCATACAATCGTGTTTTTGAGGTCAATGACAGACGGCTGCAAGTAAACAAATTCGGGCCAACCAAAACCTGCTGGAAAAATAGGCTTATTGTTTTCAAATGTGTACATTTGACACATTAAAATTCAACCGTATGATTGCACGATTGCTTGGAATGCTGGCGCTTGTTGCGCTGCTGGCATCCTGTTCGGCTCCTGCTGAAAAACAAGCCGACCCCACCGCTTATACAACTGATACTACACGTGTAGATGGCCATCCTGCCTGGATTTTGCAGAGCAATATTTACGAAGTAAATGTTCGCCAGTACACGCCTGAGGGCACTTTCAATGCCTTTGCCAAACACCTCGATCGCCTGAAAGAAATGGGTGTAGAAACCCTGTGGTTTATGCCTATACAGCCCATAAGTAAAGTAGACCGCAAAGGTGAATTGGGTAGCTATTATGCAATTGCCAATTACACCGCTATCAACCCCGAGTATGGTACATTGGCCGATTGGCAGGCGCTGGTAGACAGTGCTCATGCAAAGGGTTTGAAAGTGATTATTGATTGGGTGCCCAACCATACCGGCGCCGATCATTACTGGCTCGAAAAGTATCCCGATTTTTATGAAATAGACAGCTCCACTGGCAAAGCCAAATATGCTTTCGACTGGAGTGATACCCGTTCGCTCAACTACGATAATGTAGCCCTGCAAGACAGCATGATTAATGCCATGAAGTTTTGGCTGACCACCCGTATAGATGGTTTCCGTTGCGATGTAGCAGGTGAAGTGCCAAAGCCTTTCTGGCAAAAGGCTATCACTGCTTTAAAAGCCAATAACCCAGGCATATTTATGCTGGCCGAAAGCAACGATGCATGGTTGCACGAAGCTGGTTTTGATGCCACGTATACATGGGAAGAATTCAGCACTATGAAAAAGGTGGCAAGCGGCAAAGGCCCAGCTACTTTACTCGATAGTTCGCAGGCAAAACTAGCGGCTTACCCGGCCAATGCGCTGCGTATGTATTTTACCAGCAACCATGATGAGAACAGCTGGAACCAAGCGGACTACGCCACCATGCCCGGTGCGGTGCATGCACCGTTTGCCGTGCTGACGCAAACATGGGGCCGCAGTGTACCGCTTATTTACAGCGGACAGGAAGAGCCCTTCTTAGACAGCATTCGTTTCTTCTACAAAGACACCATCACATTTGGCAAATATGAACGGGCTGCATTTTACCAAAAGCTGCTGAACCTGCGCAAAAGCAATCCGGCATTGGCTGCCAATGCCAGCATGCGCAAAGTAGATGCAGGAACGCCTGCACAATTGTATGCGTATGTACGTGAAAAAGACGGTAAGAAAGTATTGGTGGTGTTGAACCTGAGTGCAAAAGCCGCCACTGTAAAACTCACTGATGCTGCAGTGAATGCAGAAGCAGTCAATCTCTTTAGTGGCAGCAAAGAAAACCCTTCGGCAAAACAGTGGGGCATTGAGCCCTGGGGCTATGCGGTATATGTGTATGAATAGTTCGCCTCAATGGATTTATAAAAAAAAAAAGTAGTCTAACAAGCGGAGGCTGGCATCATTGCTCAGCCTCCGCTTTTTTATCAGCAGATATCAATCTTCAATTGCTACGCAAAAATTGAATTACTCCTTCAGTTAATAATGAATGGCTTATCATTCAGGACGGTGCAGGTTTGTTTATCTTATTGAAGCGGGTAATTTGGTGCATGAATTGCTAAACGGCTGTCGGCCGCTATCCTTATTGCCTTATGATATACACTTCCCATTGTAGATTACGTGTGGCTTTTGCAGCCCTGTTGATGTCTTTTTTTTCGAATGCATTATTGGCTCAGGTATTGCCCAATAAAACGGCGGTGCTACAAGCCATGGTAAAAGCCAATCAATACTTCATGCAAAAATGGCCCGATGCGGGCAAACCGATTTTTACGAATATCGAACGGCCCAGCAATATATGGACACGTGCCGTGTATTACGAAGGGCTGATGGCACTTTATAAAATAAAGCCCGACAAGGCTTACTACGACTATGCTACACAATGGGGCCAAAAGCACCAGTGGGGCCTGCGTGGTGGCATTCAAACCCGTAATGCGGATAATCAGGCTTGCGGACAAACCTATCTCGATTTGTATTTGATAGATAAGAAGCCGGAGCAGTTACAGCACATCAAAGCATCAATGGATTTGATGTTGCAAACAGACAAGCGGGATGACTGGAACTGGATTGATGCTTTGCAAATGGCCATGCCGGTATTTGTAAAACTGGGAAACATAACAGGAGATACCAGCTATGCCCGCAAAATGTACGAGATGTATGCCTACACTAAGTACCGGCATGGAGGAAATGGATTGTACAACCCTGTAGAAAAACTGTGGTGGAGGGATAAAGATTTTGTACCACCGTATAAAGAACCCAACGGTGCCAATTGCTACTGGAGCCGCGGCAACGGTTGGGTGGTAGCTGCACTGGTACGTACGCTGGATGAACTGCCTAAAACAGATCCTGCTTATCCTGAATACCTGCAGGATTACAAAGACCTGCTGACTGGCGTACTGCCTCAGCAGCGGCTGGATGGCTACTGGAATGTAAGCCTGAAAGACCATACTCATTTTGGTGGCAAAGAACTGAGCGGTACTGCACTTTTTGTGTATGGTATGGCCTATGGTATCAACAAAGGATTGATAGACAGAAAAACGTATTTGCCCGCGGTAATAAAAGCATGGAATGCCATGGCGGCCGAATGCCTGCACAAAGATGGTAAACTCGGCTACGTACAAGGCACCGGAAAGGAACCCAAAGATGGTCAGCCTGTGACCTACACCAGTACCCCCGATTTTGAAGATTACGGGTTGGGTTGCTTTTTGCTGGCAGGTACAGAAGTGTATAAATTGAAGTAATTGAAAATAATTGTCGTATTTACTATTGTAAAGCATGATGTACATCATGAAATGCCTGAAAATGCAGGGGTTATACACAAAAAATCAACTTACCGGTAACTTTTTCAGGATGCAACAGGATAGTTAAAGGGGGTGGGTGGAAGTACTTTTATGCTGCTTGTAAAAATTGTAAAAACCAAAACGATTGATTTCATAACTACTGCCAGAAAAAACGATTGCCATTACTAAGTAAATCTGCCATAGCTGAGTTGTAAATACCATATCATTTATTGCTCTGCTGCAACAACCAACTGAACTTTTTTTTCATTGACATAGACAACGGAACTGCTACACAGTAGCGGCATCTATATGCCTGTGTACATATATGAATATTTCTGTTTCCCGATAAATACCAAATGTATCATGTGTAGAAAACTCGTTACAGGTTCCCTCATAGCCATGTTACTCATTACAGGCATTACGGCTTGTAGAAAAGAGGCTTGGGATGAATATTACGGACGACCTGATACGCTGGAGTCGCCCATCTATCAGGTGCTTCAGAGCAAGGGCAATTTCACTCACCTGCTGGCCGCCATTGATAAAGCAGGATATAAAAACACCTTATCCGGCGCCGGCTACTGGACGTTGTTTGCACCTCACGATTCTGCCTTTCAGGTGTATTTCAAAGAAGCAGGTATTGCAGGTGTGGCACAGATGGATTCCATTACATGTCAAAAAATTGTGACCTATTGTCTGGTATTTAATGCATTCAAAAAAGATAGAGTGGATGATTACCAGAGCAATTCCGGATGGGTACCCAATACGACATTTAAGCGTCGCACCGCTAACTACAAAGGTATTTATGAAGGTACCAATACAGCAGGTGCTCCGGTTAAAGCTATATCCAGCAACCGCAATAATCTAGGGGGTATTTTTTGGGTAGAAGCGGATAATAACAACAAGCACCTGCCCATTTTTACAGATACGTTTTTCAACGCAAGAGCTATACCCGCAGCTGACTACAGCTATTTCTACCCTGCTGCTTCATTCAAAGGTTTTAATGTGGCAGATGGTAGTGTAGTGATGCAGGACATTCCTGCAGAAAATGGTGTGATTCATGTAATTAATAAAGTGATTACGCCACTGGCCAGTATTGATGAGTACTTATCATCAAAACCAGACTACAGTGAGTTTAAAAAATTGTTTGATAAATACCTGGTGAACTATGTGTTAAACCCGGTAATGACGCAGCGCTATAAAAACCTCACTGGCAAATCAGATGATGTATACACTAAAGTGTACAACGGTTTGCTGGCGTTTTCGCCCAACAACGAAAATTACCTGAAAGTGCAGGACAACGATGCACAGCGGGATGGGTACACCTTGTTTGTACCAAAAAATGATGTACTGCTCAATTACATTCAAAATGTTTTGCTGGAGCACTATCAAAATCTCGATCAGATACCGGTAAATATTCTGTACGATTTCATCAATGCTCACATGTGGCAATCATCTGTGTGGCCAAGTAAATTCAACAATACGTTTAGCTATTTGGGAGAACCTGCAAGGTTTAACGCCACTGCTGACATCATTGACAAGCAGATACTGAGCAACGGCTTTTTTTATGGTACCAATAAGGTGCAGGAAGCCAATGTGTTTAGCACTGTTTATTCCAAAGTGTACCTCGATCCGAACTACAGCTACATGAACCGTTTGCTGGATCAGGATTTGAAATCAACCATTACCAATCCGAACCAGCAATACGTAATGCTGATGGTAAGTAATCAGGCCTGGAACGATGCCGGCTATTTTGCCGATGCAACAGTGGATAACAATCAAAACTTTCAGTGGCGTTACATTCCTAAAAATGGAGGTGCACACGTAGTAGGTTCATCTGCACTGATACGTATGCTGCGCTTAATCAATCAACTGGTAATACCCGCACCAAGCAACAACCTGAAAACCCTTACCGGAAGCGGCGTTGCGCAATCAATTGGCGGTGAATATGTGCGTTGGGATAACAACAAATTGTATACTTCTGGCAACATGGATTCTACGGTTGTTTTTGTAGCCAATAGCAGTGCATCTAAAACGGCTTCTAATGGCGTTGTGCATTACATTGATAAGCTATTGACTTATACAGAAACTAACATTGGTTTGCACATTGCAAAGTTGGGCACACCTACATCTTCGCCGTTTAATTCTTTTTGGCGCTACCTTGATAATTCAGCCATTTACAATAAAACAACAGGCGAAATTAATGGTATTGCTGCAGGTGTTTTCTATAGCGTATTTATTCCAAATAATGCGGCTATTTTAAAAGCTGTAAATGATGGATTGCTGCCGGGTACTGGAACTGCGCCCAATAAAGTGCCCAATTATGCACCAACTGCTCCGTTAGATATTCAGAAAGTAGCGCAGTTCATCCAATACCATATACTCAACAAAAAATCGGTAGCAACTGATGGCAATGAAAGTGGCTCCTACGAAACACTGTTGCGCAGAAATAACGGAGATCCCACCACCATATTTGTGAGCAACAGTGCACCCAATGTAATGCGCCTTACGGATATGAATAATGAATACGGAAATGTGATTTTGGCCAACAGTAACTACCTCAGCAACCGTTGTGTTATTCATCTCATCGACAATTACCTGAAGTTTAATTTATAAGCCAACCGCCAAACGAATATGCATATGTGCAAGAGAATTTTGAACCTATTGCTGCCCTTGTGTTTGGCAGTTTTAGCCACCAGCACCAGCTTGGCGCAAGAGCCTGCCGCCGCACCATCCAACATGATCAAAGGGAAGGTGGTAGATGCCAAAACCAAGAAGCCCATTCAGGGTGTTTCTATTACCGAAGTAGATGCCGATGGCCGTTTTATTAAAGGCGGTGTAACTGATATTGAAGGCAACTATGTAGTAAAAGTAACGAGCCTCAAAAACAAAATCAGCATCTCTTACATCGGATATAAATCCATCACGGAAAATATTGCGGGCCGCACTACCATCAATATTTCATTGCAAGAAGGCGAGTCGGTAGATTTAGGTGAAGCAGTGGTAATTGCTACTCGCCGTTCGGATAACGGTATGGTGCCTATTGCAGAAAGAAACCTCACCACCGCAGTATCTAAAGTGAGTGCCAAAGATTTGGAAGAAATGCAGGCCGCCAGTATTGACCAGGCATTGCAGGGCCGTTTGGCTGGTGTGGATATTACAGCATCAAGCGGCGACCCTGGTGCCGCCATGAACATTCGTATCCGTGGTACATCTACCATCAATGGCTCGGGCAATCCGCTGATAGTTGTAGATGGTATGCCTTACGAAACTGAAATACCCGGCGACTTCAACTTTGGTAATGCCGATGAACAAGGCTATGCACAACTCTTGAATATTTCTCCTGCCGACATTCGTGAAATTACCGTGTTGAAAGATGCTGCGGCAACAGCCATTTGGGGCTCGAGAGCTGCCAATGGAGTACTCATTATTTCTACCAAACGGGGCAACAAAGGCAAGCCCAGCATTACCTACAATTTTAAAGGATCTATGAGTGTGTTGCCAGAACCCATTCCTATGCTGGATGGCGGACAGTACACTACACTTATCCCCGAAGCCTTTATGAACCGCAATGGTAGTACACTCAACAGCCAGGCCGTTCGTGAGTTTAACTACGATCCCAATGACCCATACTGGTATTACAATTATAGCAACAATACCAACTGGGTAAATGAAATTTCCAGAACCGGTATGCTACAAGATCATACAGTTTCTATGACGGGTGGTGGTGATAAAGCCAAATACTTTGCTTCGGTTGGGTATTTTGGGCAAACGGGTACTACCATCGGTACAGATTTGAAAAGAATCAATACCCGTATCAACCTTGATTATACGGTGTCTGATAAAATCAAATTCTTCACCAGCGTTGCTTTTACGCATACTGATCAAAACAGAAACTACCTCAGTTCCAATGAAGGTGCCATACGTAACGTGGCCTATTTGAAAATGCCGAACATGAGTGTGTTTGAATATGATGAGCTGGGTAATGTTACCCCCAACTATTTTTCGCCTGCATCCAACATTCAAGGACAGTACAGCCGTATTTACAACCCGGTAGCCATGGCCGATAAAGCAATCTTTAGTGTGCTGGGCGAACGTATTGTACCTCGTTTTCAAATTGATTACGACATTGTAAAACGTGTATTGAAAGCTACTTTCGACGTACAGTTCGATATCAATAACACGAAGAACAGCAGCTTCTTGCCACAAATAGCTACCGGCCGGCCATCTACCGAAACTGTGGTAAACCGTGCGTACGATGGCGACATTGATTTGTTTAGCGTAGCTACCAAAACGAATTTAATTTATACACCACAAATTAAAAACAGGGATCACAACGTGATAGCGTTTATGACCTTGTTGACAAACGATTTCAAATCGGTGAATCAGGAAGTGATGGTGTCTAATACACCTTCCTCATTGCTCACTGACCCAAGTGTGGGTGGCCGCACACAAAACCAGGAACTTAGGGCTGTATCTGGCATTAGCCAAACCCGCAGCATTGCTGGTGTATTGAGTGCACAATATGGTTACAAAGACAAATACCTGATAAACGTAACGGCACGTGGTGAGGGCAACTCCCGCTTCGGACCCGATTACAGATATGGCTTGTTTCCTTCAGTGTCCATCCGCTGGCGTTTGTCGGAAGAGTTTGGTTTGAAAAACTGGAAACCACTCGATGAACTCAGTCTTCGTGCCAGCTATGGCCAGAGTGGAAATGCACCACGCCGTGATTATTCTTTTTACAATACTTACAACACGTACAGCTGGAACTACCAGGGACAAAGTGGGGTAGTGCCTTCGAGCATGGAACTGCGCAATCTGCGTTGGGAAACTGTGCATGGCAGCAACGTTGGTGCTAACATCAGCTTGTTTAAAGGCCGTATTCGCAGCGATATTGAAGTATACCGCAACCGCACAGAAAACCTGTATTTCGATGGGTTACAAATAGCTTCGAGCTATGGTTTTAACAGTGTAAACATGAACGTGGGTACACTCGACAACCAGGGTTGGGAAGTAGCCGTTTGGACGCAGCCTTACAAATCGAAACAGTTTACGTTTGGTTTCGATTTCAACATCAGTCGCAACGTAAATATCATTCGTGACATCTCTGAATTTTATCCCAGCCAACGAGGCAACCTTTCAGTGAATGGGGAATACCTCCGCCTGCTGCAGGTAAACAATCCATTTGGGGCCTTCTATGGTTTCCGTTACAAGGGAGTGTATACAGATGCTGATGCTACCATAGCCCGTGGTGCAGATGGTAAGCAAATCATCGGGCCAAACGGTCAAACCGTGTACATGCGTTTCAATTATCCTTCCATTGATTATGTTTTTCAACCTGGCGATGCCATGTATGAAGACATCAACAATGATGGCAACATCAATTATATGGATGTGGTGTACCTCGGAAACAGCAACCCTACATTATCAGGTGGTTTCGGTCCTTCATTCGCATTTGGTAGCTCTCTAAAAATTTCTGCATTCTTCAACTTCCGTTACGATTATGATATTGTAAACGGCACACAAATGGTAACGACAAACATGTTCAACTTCGACAATCAGAGTACAGCTACGCTACGCCGCTGGAGAAAAGATGGTGATGTAACGGATATACCACGTGCAGTTATTAATGCAGGTTACAATTGGTTGGGCAGTAGCCGTTATGTAGAAGATGCATCTTTCGTTCGTTTCCGTACGTTGACGGTTCGTTACACTTTCAACAAGAAAGTTTTGAGCCAGTTGAAAATGAAATCACTCAGCGCATTTGTAACCGGCGAAAACCTTTTCACACTCACCAAATACAAAGGGCAAGATCCTGAAGTAAGTATGCGTGGTGCCGATCCGTTCAGGGTTGCCATTGATTATACCATGACGCCGCCTGCCCGCATTTTCACCATTGGCTTGCAAGCTGGTTTCTAATCTCGATTGTCTGGATCTTTTATCAATATTCTGCCATGAAACTTATCTTAAAATATTCGCTGCTGCTGTTGGTAGTTGTTGCTTCATCTTCTTGTAAAAAGTGGCTGGAGCTAAAACCACAGGATGGCATCATTCGTGAAGAATTCTGGAAAACGAAGGAGCAGGTAGATGCTGCTGTTACCGGTATTTACTCCAGTATGATGGGTGGTACAGTAAGCGGAAACCTTGCTGTAGAAAGAGCTTTGCCTGAGTACTTCTTTTTGTGGGGTGAAGCCCGTGCCGATATGATTGCCCCCACAGCCCGTGCTGCTGTAGAGGAAATTGATTTCACTACCATGAATGTTTTGTCACAAAACAATATTGTGAACTGGCGTTTTGTGTATCAAACCATCAACTATTGCAATACGGTAATTGAACTGGCACCTGATGTTTTAAAAGCAGACCCAACATTTACACAAGCACAATTAGACAGAGCTGTGGGGCAGGCATTGGCCATTCGGGGGCTTATGTACTTTTATCTGGTTCGCACATTTAGAGATGTACCGCTGAAACTAGATGCTACAACCAGCGATTTGAATTTGAAGCCAATGGCCAAGTCGCCAGCCGATTCGGTATTGAAACAAATAGTGGTGGATTTGCAAAAAGCGGAAACGGGCGTACCCACTACTTACGGTAATATTTCTATCGACAAAGGACGTATTACCCGCTATGCTGTCAATGCTATTCTTGCTGATGTTTACCTGTGGATGGATGACTATGCAAAGGCCGCAGCAGAATGTGATAAAGTCATCAACTCTGGTCAGTTTGGATTGGTTGCAGGCGATGCCAGCTGGTTTGAAAAACTATATGTAACCGCTGCCTCGCCTGAGCACATTTTTGCCATTCAGTTTGATGCGCAAAAGTTGAACTCTTTTTACTTTATGCATGCCACCACTCAGCGCAGGTGGACAGCTGCATCGCATTTGATGGAATCTGTTTACGGCATCGATATTACCAATACGCCACCCAAAGTTGATATTCGTGGCGATGGTAGTTCGCTTCGTGCAGGCGACCTCACTATCTGGAAATATGTTGGTGCTAACAGTAGCAACACACTGCGTAGTGCTGAGCAATCAAATGCTCCATGGACTTTTTTCAGATACGCTGACATACTGTTGATGAAAGCTGAAGCACTCAACGAGCAAAACCAACCAGAGCAAGCCTGGGAACTTACCAAACGCATTCGTGAACGTGCCAGCGCTTTCGACTTCAAAGGCCTGCCCGATAGCACCAGCAAGCAAGAAATGCAATCATTTATCTTGGAAGAACGTCAGCGGGAATTTGCATTTGAAGGCAAACGTTGGTACGATGTGTTGCGGGTAGCCAAACGGAATAACTATGAGCGGATGGACTTGCTGATGGAAATGGCTGGCATTAGTGTGCCGCCAGACAAGCAGCAATCTGCTTTTGCAAAACTGAAAGATAAGAACAGTCATTACCTGCCTATTTATTTGTACGAACTGCAAACAAATAAACTACTCGAACAGAATCCTTTCTACAAATAAGAAACGCCTGCTATGAAAAGAAACCTATTTGCATTCATTGTGTTGGCTTTTGCCGGCTTTAGCATAGTATACATGCAGGGCTGTAAAAAAGAGGAGTACACAATTGCTACTACCAACGATGTAAACATTGTAGGGTATCTGGATAAGCAGCCGGATAGTTTCTCTTTGTTTCGCCAAATACTTGACCGCACAGGTACGGCCTCTTTTTTAAATGCCTACGGTAGTTATACCTGCTTTGCGCCCACCAATAGTGGTGTGCGTAAATACCTGTCCGATATTGGCGCAGCAACTGTAGATGCGGCCAATATAGATACACTCAAAGACATGGTGCGTTTCCACCTACTGGAAGACACCATTTCTACTGGTTCTTTTACCGATGGGAAAATGCCCGTGCCTACCATGCTGGGTCAGTATTTAATTACAGGTGTGGGTACCAAAAATAATCAGTCAAGTTACTTTATCAACAGACAGGCGTTTGTGACCAGAAGCAACGTGAGGGTAGGTAATGGATTGATACATGAAATCGACAATGTACTTCGTGCTGCTAAAAACAGCATCGCCAGCCAGATAGAAGGTCGTCCTGAGTTTAGCATTTTTGTACAAGCATTGAAAGAAACAGGGTATTACAATTTGGTGAATACGGTGCAAACCGGCACCAACCGTGATTGGATTACTTTATTGGTAGAAACCAATCAGTCGCTGGCAGATAGTGGTATTCTCAGCTATGCTGCATTAAAAGCCCGCTATTCACAAACTGGAAATCCTGCAGATACGAAGGATAGTTTGAACATGTATGTACAATACCACATTTTACCCGGTTTGAAATACCTGGCTGATGTGATTTTGACAAACTCTCATCTTACGCTATTGCCACAAGAAGTAGTAAGCATTAAGCAAGATGAACAACGCATACTCATCAACGATGATATTTTTAATGGTGTGTATGAAAAAGGTTCTGAGCTGGAACGTCCTTTTGGCGACAACTCTGCATCTAATGGTGTGTGGCATCGGGTTACCGGGCATTTTGTTGCAAAGTACAGAGCTCCTCAAGCAGTGTATTGGGATGTAAGTGCATTTGATGAAATACGCAAGCTGCCACAGTTTTACAAAAAGGCCAATTACAATTTCGTAAAAGCAAATGATTTGGACAGGCCGATCAAAGACATTAACTGGGGCTACAATACTGCAGGTACAACCATGACCTATAGCTATAGCACAACATCTTCTATCACACGGAATGCACTAAATTATGATGTAAATATTTTGCCGCTCGGCCCGCCACTTCGTGCACTTTGGTGGGAGTATGTAACACCTGTAGTAGTAAAAGGCCGCTACAAGGTGTGGATTTGCTACCGTACACAAAGGCAAAGTTCATCATCACAATGTGTAAATAATATTCGCATCAATGGCGATCTCATGCAACGCCAGTTAATCTTCACAGAGTTTATACCATCTGGTACAGATGCTGAAAGAGAAGCCATTGGATGGAAGCGGTACACATCTGTGGTGGATAACAACTTTGCATCACGCCTGGTTGGTACTGTAGATATTAAAACCACCGGCCGTCAAACGCTTCGCTTTGAAGCTGTAACCGGTACTCAAAATACCAACAACCTCGATATGATTCATTTCATACCGGTAGATGACAACCAGATTCTGCCCCGTTTTGCACCCGATGGAACGCTGGTGTATCAGTAGTAGTAGTAAAACGCTTTAGCCCGTAGTACGATAAAAAAGAACAACAATGATGAAATTTCGAATATATCAATGGCTGCTGATAGCAACATTGGCTGTAACTATTGGTTGTAAAAAAGATTGGGACCAGCACAATACGGTGTCTGATGTCAATAGCGGTAAAAGTTTGAAAACGCTCATGAGTGGCATCAACAACCTGAGCAAGTTTGAACAACTGTTGGCCCAATCATCGTATGCTAATATTCTGGGCTCTTCAAAAAGCTTCACAGTATTTGCGCCTACCAATGAGGCATTAATAGCACTTGATCCAACTATCACGAATGATACCTCACGGTTAAATAAATTTCTGGCAAATCATATTGCTGATTTGCGTTTCCTTACTACCGATGCAACAGACACGCTTCGTGTATTAATGCTGAATGGTAAGTACAATAACTTCTTCGGAAAAAAAGTAGAGGAGGCTAACATTACAACAGCTGATGTGGTGGGTAGCAATGGCGTTATTCATGTGATAGACAAGATGGTGCCCAATAGACTTAATATCTGGGAAATTATTTCAACTACCAATGAAATTCCAGCGTTGCAACAAGCCTTGTTGCTCAAGCTAAATTACCAAGGGTTCGATCCTTCCAAAGCCGAGCAAACAGGTGTAGACCCCATGACAGGGTTGCCGGTATATAAGCCCGGTACAGGTATTGTTCCTCGCAACAAATACTGGGATAGAGTGTATGACTTGCGCAACGAAAAAAATCAATACACATTTTTCGCTATTGCAGATGATGCGTACACCACACAGCTCAATACGTACAAACCATTTTTTGTAACGGGCAATGCCGATAGCACTAACGACTTGGCGGGCTATACGATTGTAAAAGATTTTACTATGCCCGGTTTGTATACGCAAGCACAACTCCCAGATACTTTGCTGTCTAAGTTTGGTGTGAAGGTGCCGGTAAACAAAGCCAATATTGTAAAAACAGTAAAGGCAAGCAACGGTATCGTTTATGTACTGAGTAATTTATCCATTGCACCGGTAAATAAGTTTATGCCCATTGTACTGGAGGGCGAAAACTATTCAGGCAGCAGTCACGATCGTCGTTCCAATACCTTCTTTCGTGATCGTATTAATAGTACCACAGGCTTGCCTTACCGCGATGTATTGGTGAGTGGCCACGGGGTTGCATTATTCAATTTGCGCTATCGGTTATCCGAAATGCCTTCTATGAAATTCAAAGCATACTGGGTAGCAGTCAATGATTTTCAAACAGCTACTTTCACACAGCGCCTTGCGCCTGGTGTTGCTACTAGTACAGTATTTCCATACACAACAGTAGCTGTCAACAATCAAACTGAAGTGTTGATTGGCGAGTTTACCATTGCTAGTTTTCAGCAGGTGTACGATATCTTTTTGGTAGGGGCAAACAGTACAACTGCAGCGGCAAATCCGGTGGTGTGTGATTATATAAAACTGGTGCCATCATTATAACAGCAAGCCAACCTCGTAGAATACAATTGTGAACGTAGTTTTTAATACATAAGTGAAATGCGTAAGTTTTTAACCACCTCATTGCTGGCACTAAGTTGCTGCATGGCACAGGCTCAAAGCCAGGGCAATGCAAAAGCAGATTCCGTAAAAACGGCACCTCAGAGTGTACTGGTTACTGGTATCATAAAAGATGCTGCTACAGGCAAACCTGCCGCCGGTGTTCGGGTTTCTGTGGCTGGCTTTTCCGCCGACATTACAGACAATGATGGTAGCTTTTCAGTAAAAGTGCCCGACTTGCAGGCACAGCTAGTGGTTGCAGGAGAAGGTTATCAAACCCGCTTGGTTCCATTGAAGGGCAGAAAGAAACTTTCTGTCGATTTGCATTCCGAGTCAATAGAATCGGTGTATGAAAATATCAATATGCCGGGAGGTAATCCAATGCGCAGTGAAGTGAGTGCAGCCGCTGCACAGGTAAATACGAACGGTACATGGGATCAGCCGTTGGAAATACCTGATGCTTTGCTGCAAGGTCGTGTGTCAGGACTCAATGCTGTTCGCCGTAGCGGTGCGCCAGGTGCAGGAGCCAATTTATTTTTGCGTGGTTTCAATTCTTTGTACGGCACTAATAAGCCGTTGTTGATTGTAGACAACATGATTTATGATTACAACGATTATGGCGAATCCATCATTGCCAATAACTACACCAATCCCTTAGCGTTCATCGAAGCAAAAGACATTGCCAACGTTACAGTACTCAAAGATGCATCTTCTGTTTATGGTACCAAAGGTGCAAATGGTGCCATAATTATTACTACCAGCCGGGCCAAGCAGCAGGCTACAAAAATCGACTTTGGTATGTATGCTGGTGCTAATGCTGCTCCCACTGCTTTGCCGGTATTGAATGCTACAGAATACCGTAGCTATTTGGCAGACATGTTGCAAAGCAAAGGCTTGAGCAGTGCCGCTGTAGCAGCCATGCCTTTTATGATTGATGATAAATCGCATCCTGAATATTATGCAACACACAACAATACCAATTGGCAAAAGAAAGTGCTGCAAAACAGCATCAACCAAAACTACTTTTTGAAAGTAACAGGTGGTGATAACATTGCAACGTATGCCCTGAGCATGGGTTTTATGGATAATAAAGGCATCATAAAAGGAACTGATATGAAACGGTATAACACCCGTTTCAATGCGGAGATGAATTTTTCTCAACGCTTCTCTGGTTCGGCTAATTTGTCTTTTACTTACAATGAGCAAAACCTGAAAGATCAGGGCATTGCTAACAATACAAACCCTTTATTTCTGGCGCTTACAAAAGCACCTTTTTACACAGACCGTGAGGTAAATGCAGTGGGAGACGTTTCTCCCAACCCTGCTGATGTAGATGCTTTGGGTATTGGTAACCCAACTGCATTAATTGATTTGATGCAGGGCTACAATAAATATTATCGCTTCTATGGTTCCTTTGGTTTTAAGTATCAAATCAGTAATAAAGTATCAGCCAGTACATTGTTTGGTGTTACTTATGATAAGGTTCGGGAAAATATTTTCATACCCAGAAAAGGGGTGAAAGACGATACTACGAGCAATGCCATTTTGGAAAGTAGACTTGGGGCACAAGTAAAAAGACTATTTACATTGTATACCGACAGCCGTATTTCGTTCGATAATAAAAACACCAAAAATAACCTGAAGCTTAACCTCGGCTTGCGGTATCAAAATAATTCAGCCGAGCAAGACATTGCCCGTACGTTTAACAGTGCTACCGATGAATTGGTAAGTGTTCAAAATGGTGTAAGTCTGTTGCGCCAGGTGGGCGGTAGTGTAGGCGAGTGGAACTGGATGAATATTTATGCGAATGCTGAGTACAACTATCGTCAACGGTTTTTCTTGTCGTTGAATGCGGCTATGGATGCATCATCTCGTTTTGGCAAGCAAGCCACTGAAGGAATCATGATTAATGACATTCCATTTGCAGTAATGCCATCTGTAACAGCAGCATGGTTGTTGTCGTCAGAAAAGTTTATGGCCAATTCGGCTATTTCATTGCTGCGTTTGCGGGCCAGCTGGAGCAAAACCGGTAATGATGATATTGGTAATTATAGCAGCCGTCAAACATATACTGTGCAAAGTTTGCTGGGCATGCAAGGTTTGGTAAGAACCGGTATTGGCAATCCTGCTTTGCAATGGGAGAATGTACAACGCACCAACTTGGGTGTAGATGTAGGATTACTCAACGACAGGCTACAACTTTTTGCGGATGTATGGCAAAACAAAACCACCAAAATGCTGGTGTATGAGCAATTGCCTACTACCGCAGGCATGCGTTCGGTACTCACGAATAACGGTGCTATGCAAACCCGTGGCATTGACCTCTCTGTAAATTTCAGGGCCATAAATAAGGCACACCTGAAATGGGATATTGGCTTTAATGCAACAACCTACAAAAACAAGGTAACCACCGTGCCTGGAGGAAGTTTTGAAACAAGTTTTGCTGGTGCAGATATCATAACCAAGGAAGGCGCTGCTGCCAATCAGTTTTTTGGCTTGCAGGCAAATGGTGTGTATGCTACCGATGCTGCTGCAGCAACTGCCGGTTTGCAGAGAAGAATGGCTGATGGTTCGCTTCGTCCATTTACCGGAGGCGATGTGATATACACTGACCTGAATGCGGATAAGATTATTGATGCGAATGACCGGATTGTAATTGGCAACCCCAATGCTTCATGGATTGGTGGTTTTTCAAATCGACTTTCGTGGAAGCGTTTCACTGTAGAAGCGTTGTTTACATTCAGTGCGGGCAATGATGTGTATAATTATTTGCGTCATCAACTGGAATCGATGAATGGCACCAACAATCAGCTGCAAAGTGCCAACAACCGCTGGAAAAGCAATGGCCAAATCACCAACATGCCAAAAGCTACCTATGGCGATCCAATGGGTAATGCCGATTTCAGTAGCCGATGGATTGAAAATGGTGCTTACCTGAGATTGCGTACACTGAGTATTGCATACAATATACCTATGAGTGGTAAGGGCATGGTGAAGGATATGAACGTATATCTGAATGGTAACAACCTGCTCACATTTACGAAGTATCTCGGCTACGATCCTGAGTTTAGTGCCAACCCGAGTGTTTTTGCACAAGGTATCGACACGGGCCTTACGCCTCAGTTCGCCAGTGCTATGTTTGGCCTCAAACTTGGTTTGTAATTAATTGACAGCAAAAAAGAAATCTGAAATGAAAGCGTTTAAAATATCCTGTCATTCAATTGTACTGTTGGCTTTGCTGCTGGCAGGTGCTGTTGGTTGTAAAAAAACATTCGACAAAGAACCTCAGCAAGTACTGGATGAAGTGAACATGTACCGCGATGTATATGATGCTGATGCCGCCATTATAGGCTTGTATGGAAAGTTTGTAAGCTTGGCCGACAAATACGTTTTGTTGAATGAGTTGAGAGGTGATATGCTTAACTATACCGATAATGCAGATATGTATCTGCGTCAGCTAAGTTCGCACAATGTAACTGCCGATAATCCTTACACTAATCCACGTCCGTTTTATGAGCTCATTCTGAATTGCAACGATGTGCTGAAGAATTTTCAGCTCATGAAGAGAGATAACAAAATGAAAGAGGCAGAGTATAATCAGCGGTATAGTGATGTTGGTGCCCTTCGTTCATTTTTGTATTTACAGTTAGGTATACACTATGGTAAAGTGCCTTATGTAACCAGTGCTTTAGCTACTGTAGATGAAGTAAAAAACAAAGCAAACTTTCCTGAGCTCACGTTTGATGCGCTGATTGATAGCTTGATTCTTTTTACAGAAGCCTTGCCATTTAAAGATCCTTATCCCGCAGGTACTACGTTGAATATTACATCTGATGGATATCAGACGGCTAAATTTTACGTGAATAAAAAATGCTTGTTGGGCGATTTGTATTTGTGGAAAGGAAACTACACTGCAGCAGCTACTAAGTACCGTGAAGTGATGGAAACATCAACCAATGGTACGCAAGGTGCCCGATACTATATGCAATACAAATTGGGTTGGAATGGTAGTGCAGAAGATCACTACATCTCTTACTCAAGAGCTGGCGATGCAACTAGCCTGGTGTGGGAACCACAATGGCGACACATGTTCCAGCGTGGACAAGATAACGGATTCGATTACGAATGGATTTGGGTATTGCCTTTCGATAGTAAGTTTCAACCAGAGAATCCATTGATTAAATTATTCTCTCCGGTAGGTGGCGATTATCTGGTGAAGCCTTCCAAACAAGCCATGGATTATTGGAGCAATACTCCACAGCGTCCTATTTCTGGTCAAACTGGTTTCTTGCCTTATGATGCCCGTGGTATTTTTTCTTGGAGAGAAATTGGCGGAAAGCCTGTGGTGATGAAATACCTCTACAACTACATCAACTATGCGACCAATACAGCCGTTAACCCGTTGCAAAAAAATGGCAAATGGTTTTTATATCGGCAGACGCACTTGCATTTACGTTTTGCCGAAGCAGCCAACCGTGCTGGCAAACACAAGATTGCCTATGCATTGTTCAACTCCGGTTTTGCTGCAGCCTTTCCGCCGCCATCTGGCGTAACGGATGTTACACTATACCACAACACTTTGTGGGAACCCTATCCGTTCAACTTTGATGCCCGTAACAGTGGTGGTACCGGTGTGCCTTATTATCGTGCCGATTGGTACCGTAACCTTGGTATTCGTGGTCGTGCCAACGTACAGGATTATACGATCAACGGTACAGATAGTTTATTGCAAATAGAAGATGGCTTGATACAAGAAGCTGCTTTGGAAAACGGTTTTGAAGGAACTCGTTGGGCAGACTTGTTACGGATAGCATTACGTAGAAACGATCCTGCATTTCTGGCAGATAAAATCTATCAAAAAATGCTGAAAGATGGCACTCCGGATGCTGCTGGTACAAGAGCAAGGTTGATGGATAAAAACAACTGGTACCTTCCTTTTAAATTATAGTAGTTTTTGTTGATACAGATAAATAGGGCTATGAATGGTATAACATTCCATAGCCTTATTTTTTTAGTAACCATCATGAAAAAGATTACACTCATTGTATTTGTTGTATGCGCTGCGCTGGGCGGGTGCAAATCGTTGTATACCACTACCGCTTCTGCACCAAAGCCATTGTACAGAGACAGTTTGTATGACGGCGCTGCAGACCCTGTAATTGTTTGGAATAAGCAACAGCAAACATGGTATATGTTTTACACCAACCGAAGGGCCAATCAACCTCAGCTGGATGGCGTAACCTGGGTGCATGGCACCCGCATTGGAATAGCCACCAGTAAAGACGGTGCCAACTGGAAATACCTTGACACTGCTGATATTCAATATCGTCCGGTAGCTGATTACACGCATTGGGCACCGGAGGTGATGGAGCACAATGGTCTTTACCATATGTACCTCACTTACGTGCCGGGTGTGTTTACCGACTGGAAGCATCCCAGAGATATTGTACATCTAACGAGCACAGATTTGCGCCACTGGAAATTTGAATCGGTGGTAAAGCTGGCCAGCGAAAGAGTGATTGATGCTTGTGTAATAGCCCGGCCCGGTGGCGGATGGCGAATGTGGTACAACAATGAGCTGGATAAAAAAAGTATTTACTATGCCGACAGCGACGACTTGTATCATTGGACAGACAAAGGCAAAGCGGTGGGCGATAGAGGTGGTGAGGGCCCCAAAGTTTTTTACTGGAAAGAATATTACTGGATGCTGGTAGACAATTGGGCCGGCATGAGTTTGTACCGCAGTAAAGATGTAACACAATGGGAAAAACAACCGGAGCGAATTTTAGAACAGCCCGGTACTGGTGCAGAAGATGGAGCCATTGGTGGCCATGCAGATGTATTGGTAAATGGTGACCGTGCCTATGTGTACTACTTTATTCATCCGGGAAAAAATCATCCGACAGACGGATATGAAAAGCGAAGAAGTCTAATTCAGGTAGCCGAGTTATCGCTTACCAACGGATGGATTACTTGCGATAGAAACGCACCTGCGAAAATTCAATTATCTGTTTCAAAAAAATAATGCCATGCAAAAATTAACTCACACTTTCATGTTGTTGTTGTGTTTGCTGCTGGCAAAAAAACACCAGGCACAACGCATTGCTGAAAAGCTTGACCGTGCAGTAAGTGCCGTGCCCATGCCCGATGGAAAAGTATTTGTAAGCTGGCGCTGGATGCTGGAAGATGCAACCGTAGAAGGCTTTAACGTGTACAAAGCAACAGGCAAGGGAAAAGCGAAAAAATTGAATACCACATTGGTAACTGCTACAACAGGATTTGTAGATGAACAAGCAGACTCCACACAAACACAAAACTATTTTGTAAAAGCCGTTTCGAAAGGAAAAGAGGCTCAGGCATCTGCAGCTTTTACCTTGCCTGCAAAAGCGCAACCGTATTTCTCTATTCCGTTACAAACGCCGCAAGGCTACACCCCCAACGATGGTAGCGTCGCCGATTTGGATGGCGATGGTGTGTATGAAATTATTCTGCACCAAACAGGCCGGGCCAAAGACAACTCACAAGCGGGTATTACAGATCCGCCAATTATTCAGGCATTTAAAATGGATGGCACTTTGTTGTGGAGCATTAATCTCGGTAAAAACATTCGGGAGGGTGCACACTACACACAATTTATGGTGTACGATTTGGATGGCGATGGCAAAGCCGAAGTGACCATGAAAACTGCTGATGGCAGTATGGATGGCAAAGGCAATATCATTGGCGATTCATCAAAAGACTGGCGCAATGAACGGGGTTATATTTTAGCCGGCCCCGAATTCTTATCGGTTTTTAATGGTTTGACTGGCGAAGTAATACACACGGTTGATTATATTCCTGCAAGACATCCTTCCAACGCTCAACCAACCGAGCAAGAGTTGAAAGCTGTTTGGGGAGATGGATACGGGAATCGCATGGATCGTTTTTTGGCAGCAGTTGCTTACCTCGATGGTAAGCATCCGAGTGTGATTATGTGTCGGGGTTATTACACAAGAACAGTAATTGCTGCATGGGATTTCAGCAATAAAAAACTGCAATCTCGTTGGGTGTTTGATACTGATAACGGCATGAAAAACTTTGCCGGACAGGGCAACCACAATCTTACAGTAACCGATGTAGACAATGATGGTAAAGATGAAATTGTATATGGTGCTATGACTGTGGATGATGACGGTAAAGGTTTGTACACAACAGGCATTGGCCATGGCGATGCATTGCATGTAAGCGATCTCGATCCATCACGTCCGGGGCTGGAAGTGTTTCACATTCAGGAACGTTTTGGTGATGCCGGCGCAAATCTGCGGGATGCAAAAACGGGTGAAATTATTTGGAAGAAAGCCTCTGTAAAAGCTGGTGAAGATGGCGAAGGCCCGGGCCGTGGTTTGGCAATAGATATGGACCCTCGCTATGAAGGTGCAGAGTGTTGGGTGGCAGGTGCTGGTATCACAGGTGTGTTCGATATTAAGGGCAATAAAATTGCTGACAGAGCACCTGCTTGCAACATGGGCATGTTTTGGGATGGCGATGCCTACAGCGAAATATTGAATGGCACAAGCATCGAACGATGGGACACTGCCAGCAATAAAGCCGTCCGCATATTTGATGCTCGTCAATACAATTGCGTTAGTAACAATGGCACCAAGGCAAACCCCGTTTTAAGTGCAGATATATGGGGCGATTGGCGGGAAGAATTGATATATCGAACTGCTGACAATAATGAGCTACGCATTTTTTCAACACCCATTCCAACGCCACATAAACTCACTACATTTTTGCAAGACCGTCAGTATCGATTGAGCATTGTTTGGCAAAATGTGGCCTACAACCAACCGCCACACACCAGCTTTTCTGTGGCAGAAAAAGTAAAAGCTTTGGCTTCAAATACTACACTTGCAAATAAGTAACTGCCATTGTTAAGCGTAAGCTGAAACAGCAATCATCATCCTCAAGAAATGCGTGTTGGTGCTTTAGGAAAAGAACTACAATCGTTGCGGAAGTCATTAGACTGATGCACAACACAGCAGAATCATTTACAGAGGATTTAAAAAAGACAATATGATACAACGACGCAATTTTATCTGGAGAACAACCTTGTTGCTGGCAACGGCTATAGTACTACAAGCTTTTTGGGTACAAACAGAACGCAAGCCTGTGTTGTACATCATTGGCGACTCTACCGTTCGCAATGGAGATGGTACAGGAAAAAATAAACAGTGGGGTTGGGGTACGGTGCTGCATCCATACTTCGATACAACCCGTATTCAAATACAGAACCATGCCATTGGTGGCCGTAGCAGCCGCACATTCATGACAGAAGGCCGGTGGGATCGCATCATGAATAATTTACAACCTGGCGATTTTGTCATCATGCAGTTTGGCCACAACGATGCCGGCCCCCTGGATGATACTTCCCGTGCCCGTGGTACGATACGTGGCATTGGTGATGAAGAACAGGAGATTTACAATCCCATACGGAAAGTGCAGGAAGTGGTGCACACTTACGGTTGGTACATGCGTAAATACGTGACCGATGCTAAAGCAAAAGGCGCTACCGCTATTGTGTGCTCGCCAGTGCCACGCAACAATTGGCAGCAAGGAAAAATCCGTCGCTCCAACCAGGATTATGGTTTGTGGGCCAAACAAATTGCTGAGCAAAATGGTGCTTACTTTATTGACCTGAACGAATTGGTAGCCGCTGCTTATGAAAAGATGGATACAGCTACTGTCAATACTTTATTCTTTGGTGATCATACCCACACCAGTTTGCCGGGTGCTGAGTTGAATGCAGCCAAAGTAGCTGCTGGTATCAAAGCGTTGCCGAAGATGCCCTTGCAAGCATTTCTGAAACCATAATCACTTCAGTCATCATTTTATGAAGCGTCATCGTCATGTGTGGGTAATGATTGGTTGCTGTTTGTTGTCGCTGATGGCAGTAGCACAACCCATCAACCGGAAAGCGGTTGTCAGCAGGCACAATGTGCAGGTGTCGTCATTCGATTCATTGCAATCGCTGACGGTTGGTAATGGCGCTTTTGCTTTTACCGTGGATGCTACCGGATTGCAAACATTTCCGCAACGCTATCAAAAAGGCGTGCCACTGGGTACACAAAGCGAATGGGGCTGGCATAGTTTTTCCAACGAACAGCAATACCGGTTCGAAGAATCATTGCGGGAGTACAATTTGCATGGCAGAAAAGTGAGCTATGGTGTACAAATAAAAGAGCCCATTCGCAACAAACAAGCTGGCGATTATTTTCGGCAAAATCCACATCGGTTGCACTTAGGTCACCTGGGTTTTGAACTCATCAAAAAAGATGGCAGCATTGCCACGTCCGCAGATTTACGCAACATAAAGCAGACGCTCCACTTGTGGACAGGCATTATACACAGCAGCTTTGAATTGGAGGGTGTGCCCGTGTATGTTCAAACCATGAGTCATCAGGAAAAGGATGCCATTGCGGTGCAGGTAACTTCCGCATTGATACACCAAAAACGACTTCGTTTCATTTTGTCATTTCCTTATCCAACGGGTGAATGGGCCGATGGCGGTGCTGTTTACCAGCACAACGATAAACACCGCAGCGAGTTGATTCAAAGCAGCAATCAGCAGGCGGTTTGGCAGCATCAATTGGATAGCACCCGCTATTTTGCGCAAGCCACTTTTGCAGGCAAGGCAATAGTCAATAATACAGCACCACATCATTTTTCTATCTCACCCACCGATGGCGCCACATTTGGCATGTCGTTGGAATTTGCACAGGCATTACCCACATCAGTCTGCAAATGGCATGAAGTACAAGCTAGTAGTACCAAGGGCTGGCAGGTATTTTGGCAAAGCGGTGGTGCTGTAGATTTTGGCAATAGTAAAGATCCACGGGCATTTGAAATAGAACGTAGGGTAGTGTTGTCGCAATACCTTACCAAAGTACAGTGTGCCGGCAATTTTCCGCCACAAGAAACCGGTCTGACTTACAATAGTTGGTTTGGAAAACCACATTTGGAAATGCATTGGTGGCATGGTGTTCACTTTGCTTTGTGGGGCCGGCCTGAGTTGCTGGAAAAGAGCATGCAGTGGTACCGGACCGTGTATGATGAAGCAAAAGCCATTGCTGTTCGTCAGGGGTATGAAGGCGTACGTTGGCAGAAAATGGTTGATCATGCAGGCAATGAAAGTCCATCTTCTGTAGGCGCATTTCTCATTTGGCAACAACCACATTTTATCACGTTTGCAGAGTTGTTGTACAAAAGCAAAAATGATAAAGCCGTACTCAAACGCTATAGCGATTTGGTTTTTGCCACTGCCGATTTCATGGCCAGCTATGCGTGGTACGATAGCAGCAAGGGTCGGTATATTTTAGGCCCGGGATTAATACCTGCACAAGAACGTTTTGAAGCTGTACAAACTTTCAACCCCACCTATGAATTGCATTACTGGCATTGGGCATTGACCACGGCACAGGCATGGCGGGTTCGCTTGGGTTTGCCACGTCATACAAAATGGGATGATGTGCTCCATAAATTGTCGCCGCTGCCCGTGCAGGATAGCATTTACCTCGCTACAGAAAGTGCTCCGGATAGCTACACAAATCCACGCTATTTAACCGATCATCCGGCGGTATATGGTACACTCGGTATGTTGCCCGCCAGCAGCATGCTGAACAAAGAAACCATGCGCCGCACATTCAATCATGTTTGGAACGTATGGACATGGGACGATACCTGGGGCTGGGATTTTCCAATGGCGGCTATGACGGCTACACGACTGAACATGCCCGATAAAGCGGTAGATGCATTGCTCATGCCCATTCGTACAAATCGATACTTACCCAATGGCCACAATTATCAGGATGAAAGACTACGCTTGTACCTGCCGGGCAATGGTGGAGTACTTACGGCCGTAGCATTGATGCTGGCTGGCTTTGAGGGCAATACCGAAACTCAACCCGGCATTCCTAAAAATGCCAATTGGCAAGTAAAATGGGAAGGGTTACAGCCTTTCTTCTAAGCTATTGACGGCTAAAATCTTTTTCCAATTGCTCCACGGTAGCTTTGTGTAGGGGCGTAGTACCTGTTGCTATCACGAGCCTGTATTGCAGTTGTAAACTTTGCCCTTGTTGTAATCTGGTTGAGTATGCAGGTTTGCCGGCATCAAAACTTTTTTGCGCCAGCGAATTGATGGCAAACAAACCATAACCTCTGGCATGCCAGTATGCAGGGTAGTGTGCATTTTTGGGATGATCTATAATCACCACGCTGATAGATTGCTGCTGTACTTGTCCGTGCAGCATTACCCAATTGGCCCGCTTGCCCCATACTTCGTGGCCTGTAAATTCGGATGAAGAAAGGTAGTTGCCATTGGCGCCGGATTGTTCACCTTTCCACGGCATTTGTAATTCGCGGCGAAGCCTTATGCCAAAGGTTCCATCTTTTACATCGCCAAAGGTTACGGGCTTGAGTGCTGTAAGTTTTGTTGTCCAGTCGATGATGTAGTAGTTGGCTTGTTTGCTGAAATGCAAGGTCGTTGTATCTAATAAAATGGCTTGTTGGTGATTGTCTTTCCAACGGGCATGAAATTGCAATATGGCTGCTGCGCCTTTTGTTTGCGACAACAGATTATCTACCACAATGCTGCCCAGTTTCCCTTTGCGGTCGGCAGCAGGCCAGGGAGAGTTGTTCCAAAAGTCGCTGCCATTTACATCTTCATAGGTAAACCACACACCTACCTGATGCGGATGGTCTGTAGTATCGTTTGGCAAGGGCATCAACGGATAGCCACGGCTGATGAGTACTTGGTTTGGTGCAAATATGCGATGCAGATAGGGGCGACGCAATGTATCATCGAACCAAAACTGCGCTACACTATCGCGGCCAAACTGAATATTGTAACGTTTGTTGTTGGCATGTTGCTGTATGCTGAACGTTTGTGCATGGCTTGCACAGCAACTGATGCTCAACAATGCAGTGGCAATTATTTTGGCAACCATATATTGAAATTAGTGATCCATTGATGTGATTTGGTGCTGCGTATGCCAAACAGCCCGTACCGCAACGGTTGTGCATCGGTATAGCTGAACCACAATTGATCATTCACCCACAATTGTGTAAGCGGTGGTTGTACAAGCAACGTACAATGATACACGGTGTTGGGTTGTAGCAGGTAGTTGGGTTGTGTATATTCTTGCAACAGTAAGCGGTTACCACTGCCATCGTATTTTCTGAAACGGGTAGTGCTGTTGTAATTGCCGCCAATGCCGGCGTAATACAACCGCCAACGGTCGTAGCCTTCCAGTTTACCACTGGGGTTGGCTGTATCGGTTGGTGTGGCTTGCCAAAACAGATTCACATCACTGAGGCGATAGTTGGCACCGGATGTATCTGAAGGAAAGCCACGGTCAAAACTGATGATGTAAGAGTGGGGCAATGATTTTTTTAACCATAGCGTTACACCATCTGCACAGTCGAGCCACAGCGTATCCTGCTGCGTAAATACACGATTGTGACTATTGCGTAGTATGTCTGCCTGCCACAGGTTGCTGTCTAAGCTATTGCCAAAAGATATGGCTGCTACAAGTTTGCCTTTTGCCGGCTGTGCTGCAGCGGTTAGTGCAACTGTAATACTTGCCAGCAGTATAACCATGAAGCGCCACAGCATAGTTGAACAACTTACAGCGATTGGCGCAGGGTGAGGTAAAACGGATTGTGTACATGCTGGCGGTTGTGATTTAAAATCATTTGCGCAGCGGTTTCGCCCATCTTCTGAAAATCGGTTGAAATGGTCGTGATGCCATTAAGAATGATTTTCTTCAACGGCGTTTCGTTGTATGAAATCACACCCACTTCTTTGCCCAGCTTTAGTTTCTTTTCCATAATGCGTTCGATGAGTGTCACCAAATCATTTTCCATGAGGTTAATGAACACATCACCTTTTTCTATAGCTTCTTCTTCTATATGGTGTACTACTTTGTAGTTAAATGCATACTGCCGGCAAAACATCGTAAAGCCACGGATAATTTCTCTCGGGTGATAAGAATCTTCCGGAAAAATGAGCTTGATAGTTTGGTATTTTTCCAACTGTGGCAAGGCCTGCTCCAGTGTGGCTTGCAGGTCTTTATCAAATTGTTCGTACACGGCACCGTAGTCGCCGGTAAAACCGGGCAGCAACTTGTCCATTAAAATGAGTTTGTCTTTGGGCAACACACTCAGCACTTCAGCCGTATTGTCTTCGCCATCGGTATAGTGGGGCACTATTACAAAATGGGTATAATCTTCTTTGCGGTTGTAAATGAGTTTTTTGAACAGCGAAAAATCATTGTTGTAGATGTACAGATCAATCAATGCTTTTGCTGGCAATGATTGGCTGAAGGCATCGTAAATAATTTTCTTATGAAAACTCAACTTGTTGAAGAGCAGAAAAATCTTCAACTCCTGGTCTACTTCTGTACACTTAATAAAATAGCCTTTGCCAGGTACAGAGCCCAGCACTCCGAGTGCCTTTAAATGTTTGTAGCCTTTTTCGGCTGTGTCTCTCGATATCTCGAATTCAAAACTCAACTCGTTGATCGAAGGCAGCGGGTCGTCTTTTTTAATCTTGCCTTCATTGATGGCATTAATGATACAATTGGCCAGCTGCAAATACTTGGGCGTAGCAGAATAGTAATCAAAATGCAGGTACTGATAAATGACCGGTTTTTTCATAGGCGGTACATGAATAGAATCGTTAATGGGCAACTTAAATGCGAAGCGTAAAGGTAGGCAAAGCCAGCCTACCGAAAAGAATGGAACTACGCAAACGCTATCATGACAGTGCATGATAGGCCATTTTGTACAAGTGTTTATTTTGACATCAGATTGATTGATTGGCCATTTGTAAAAAAGCGATTGTTCTCATGCAGGTTTTTCTAGGTGTTTTATTTCATTTTTTAGGCGGCTTTGCGTCGGGTAGTTTTTACATACCGTTTAAGCGGGTGAAAGGCTGGGCGTGGGAGAGTTTCTGGATTGTTGGCGGCTTGTTTAGCTGGCTCATTGTGCCACCTATTGCTGCGTATTTAACCATTCCAGATTTTTCAGACATCATTGCACAGGCCGATAGTTCGGTGCTGGGCTATACCTATTTCTTTGGCATACTCTGGGGCATTGGCGGCCTTACCTATGGTTTGGGTGTTCGCTACCTTGGAGTGTCGTTGGGAAGCAGCGTTATCCTTGGTTTGTGTATGGTTTTTGGTTCGCTCATTCCTTCCATTTACTACGACCTGTTTCCTGCCGAAGGCAAAGACACATTCAGTATGATGCTTGCAGAAAGTTGGGGACAAACCGTGTTGGCGGGTTTGCTGCTTTGTGTGATTGGTATCATTGTAAGTGGCAAGGCCGGTACCATGAAAGAAAAACAACTACAGGCCGAAGCTACCGACCCGCATGGCATGGAAGTAAAAACGGAATACAAGTTTGGCCTTGGCATGTTTGTGGCCATTGTATCTGGTGTGCTCAGTGCCTGTTTCAATTTTGGTATTGAAGCAGGAAAGCCCATGGCCGATGTAGCCAACGCAGCATGGAAAGCCGCCAACCCCAACGAAACCGGAAACTTTCTCTACCTCAACAACGTGATTTACGTAGTGCTGCTGTGGGGCGGACTCACCACCAATTTTATTTGGTGCATGGCCCTCAATGCCCGCAACAAAACTTTTGGCAACTACACCGATACCAAAACACCATTGCTGCGCAATTTTCTTTTTTCAGCATTGGCAGGTACCACTTGGTTTTTACAATTTTTCTTTTATGGCATGGGCGAAAGCAAAATGGGCAACGGTGCCAGCTCATGGATTTTGCACATGGCCTTCATCATCCTCATTGCCAATACATGGGGCTTGGTGCTGAAAGAATGGAAAGGCGTCAACAAAAAAACATTTGCTACAGTAATAGCCGGTATCCTCATCATCATTGCATCTGTACTGGTGGTGGGCTGGGGTAATAGCATGAAACCATAATCTAGTTTTTTCGAAACACATTGAATATGTCAACAGTTACAACTGAATTTAAACACGTAAGCTACCTGTGGGATGAAGCCAAAGCGGCCAGCATGGAAGGCGATGAAGTAGCATTACTCATTTACCGTTCCAATATGCTGGGGGCCGATTTGCGCCTCACCAACTATGGCGGTGGCAACACCTCTTGCAAGGCCATGGCCAAAGATCCTCTCACCGGTACCGAAACCGAAGTGATGTGGGTAAAGGGTAGTGGTGGCGATATTGGTACCCTCAAAAAGAGTGGTTTGGCAGCGCTGTATGTAGACCGTTTGCGCAGCCTGCAAAACATATACACTGGTTTGGAAATGGAAGATGAAATGGTCGGCCTTTTCAACCATTGCATTTACGATCTCGATAGCAAAGCGCCTTCTATTGATACACCGCTGCACGGCTTTCTGCCATTCAAGCATATCGATCACCTGCATCCCGATGCAGCCATTGCCATAGCTGCTGCAAAAGATGGAGAGCAAATCACGCAGGAATTATTTGGCGGCAGCATTGGTTGGGTACCATGGCAGCGTCCCGGTTTCGATTTGGGCTTGCAGTTGAAAGCCTGCCTCGATGCCAACCCCGGCATCCGCGGTATCATGCTGGGTTCGCATGGTTTGTTTACCTGGGGCGATACTGCTTACGAATGTTACATCAATACATTGGAAGTGGTAGAGCGTTGTGCAGAATACATTGAGTCGAAAGTAGGACAAGATGCACCTGTGTTTGGTGGTCAGAAAATCGATTCATTGCCTGCGGAAAATAGCCAACAGCAAGCCGCTGCTATTGCACCCATTCTGCGTGGCTTTTGCAGCAGCTACCAAAAAATGATTGGTCATTTTACAGATGACGAAAGAGTGTTGCAATTCATCAACAGCAACGATCTGGATCGCCTGGCACCACTTGGTACCAGTTGCCCCGACCACTTCCTGCGTACCAAAATCAGTCCGCTGGTACTGGAGCTGTCGCCCGATGCCGACCTCACAGATGTAAAAAGTATTCAAGCTCAACTGGCGCCGGCTTTTGAAGCTTACCGCAACATGTATGCAGAGTATTACAATACCTGCAAGCATGCCAATAGTCCTGCCATGCGTGACCCCAATCCGGTGGTGATTCTCTATCCCGGCGTTGGTATGTTCACTTTTAGCAAAGACAAACAAACAGCCCGTGTAGCAGCAGAGTTTTACATCAATGCCATCAACGTGATGCGTGGTGCTGAAGCCATCAGCGAATACACGTCGTTGCCCCGTCAGGAAGCTTTTGATATTGAATACTGGTTGCTCGAAGAAGCCAAGTTGCAACGCATGCCCAAGCCCAAAGCATTGAGCGGACGTGTGGCCATGGTAACCGGCAGTGGTGGTGGTATTGGTAAAGCCATTGCCAAAAAATATGCGGAAGAAGGTGCCTGCGTAGTGCTGAACGACGTGAATGCAGAACGCCTTGAAGAAACCAGCAAAGAATTTCAAAAACTGTTTGGTAAAGATGTGGTGGCTGTTACCCTGCTTGATGTAACCAATGCTGCATCTGCAGCACAAGCCATGCAAAATGCGAGCCTTGCTTTTGGTGGTGTTGACATCATTGTCAACAATGCAGGCATCAGTATTTCAAGAGCCATTGCCGACCACAGCGAAGAAGAGTTTGATCGCCTCTACGATATTTTGGTAAAAGGTCAATTCCTCGTATCCAAAGCAGCATTAGCTATCATGCGGAAGCAAGGTTTTGGTGGCGATATTGTCAACATCGTTTCGAAGAATGCGGTGGTGGCAGGCCCCAACAATGCAGGCTATGGTACTGCCAAAGCAGGTCAGGCACACCTTACACGCTTGCTGGCTGCAGAGCTGGGCGGCGATAAGATTCGGGTAAACATGGTGAACCCTGATGCCGTCATTGCGGACAGCAATATTTGGGCTGGTGGTTGGGCTGAAGGTCGTGCCAAAGCGTATGGCATTACTGTAGAAGAATTGCCTGCATACTACGCCAAGCGTACGTTGCTCAACGAAGTGATTTTGCCCGAAGACATTGCCAATGCCTGCTTTGCATTGGTGGGCGGATTGCTCAACAAAAGCACGGGCAATGCCATCAATGTAGATGGTGGGGTGGCCATGGGCTTTTACAGATAAGAACAGAACTTTTTTTCATAAGCAAGCATCGATAGTTAACCGGGCTGGCGCTTTTGCCCGGCTCCCTTTAACTACCATTTAAACCGAAGAGTGTGATGGCAAGGAGAGCATTTAAGATGCAGTTGCATCCCGGACAGGAAGCAGAGTACAAACGCAGACACGATGAGATATGGCCAGAGCTGGCCGATTTGCTCAAGCAGGTTGGTGTAAGCAACTACAGCATTTTTCTTGATACAGAAACACGCACATTGTTTGGCGTTCTCGAAGCCAGCGACCCTGCAGCACTCGATGCATTGCCACAACAAGCTATTATGCAACGTTGGTGGGCTTACATGAAAGACATCATGCAAAGCAACCCCGACAATTCTCCCGTCAGCACTCCCTTGCCGGAAGTATTTTATCTTCCCTGATGCAAGCCCTTGCGGATGCACATCAGCCAGCCCGCTGATTCGATTCATTTTTTAAAACAACTATCATGCGTATCGCCGCCAACCACATAGCACAACACAACGAAAGCCTGCAGGCAAAACATCGGGCCCGCCTGCATGCAGTATTGCAAGAAACAGATCAGGCAGAAGCCATTATACAAAAACTGATGGCGTTCAATGTGGCCATTCCCAGTTGGGCCTTGGGCACTGGCGGCACCCGCTTTGGTCGTTTTGCAGGCGCCGGCGAGCCCCGCAATCTCGAAGAAAAAATTGAAGACGTAGGATTGCTGCATGCACTCAACAACAGCAGCGGTTCTATTTCATTGCATATTCCATGGGATATTCCAAAAGATTACACCGCCATTCGTGAACTGGCTGGCAGTTTTGGTTTGTCATTCGATGCTGTCAACTCCAACACTTTTCAGGATCAGCCGGGGCAACCACTCAGCTACAAGTTTGGCTCGTTGCAGCATGTCAACAAAGCCGTTCGGGAGCAAGCCATTGCACACAATATTGATGTGATTCAACATGGTGATGCGCTGGGCTCAAAAGCACTCACGGTTTGGTTGGCCGATGGTTCCAGTTTTCCGGGGCAACTCAATTTTCGCAATGCATTTGAAAACACGCTTGAAAGCCTCGAGGTGATTTACAAAGCATTGCCTTCCGATTGGAAAATGTTTGTAGAGTACAAAGCATTTGAACCCAATTTTTACAGCAGGACGGTTGGCGATTGGGGCCAAAGCCTGCTCTACGCCAACAAGCTGGGGCCGCAAGCCTACACGCTGGTTGATTTGGGACACCATTTACCCAATGCCAACATTGAACAAATTGTATCGCTGTTGTTGATGGAAGGCAAACTGGCCGGTTTCCATTTCAACGATTCGAAATATGGTGATGATGACCTGACAGTGGGCAGCATCAATCCGTATCAGTTATTCCTCATTTTTAAAGAACTGGTAGAAGGCATGGATGCCCGGGGCATGAACCACGCCACCGATTTAGGATGGATGATTGATGCCAGCCACAACCTGAAAGATCCGCTGGAAGATTTGCTGCAAAGTGTGGAAGCCATTATGCTGGCATATGCGCAGGCTTTGCTGGTAGATGCTGCTGCACTGAAAGTAGCACAGCTCAACAACGACGTAACGCAGGCACAGGAAATTTTGCAACAAGCCTATCGTACCGATGTGCGGCCGCTGGTAGCAGAAGCTCGTTTGCGGGCAGGTGCCGCATTGCAACCTTTGCAGCTGTATAGAAATGCAGGCGTACGGAAAGCATTGGTAGACGAACGTGGCAGCAACACAGTTGCTACCGGTTTGTAAGTTTTTGAATGAAGCCTTTCTTCAACAAGGCCGTGTACAATGAATCGACAACCTGTTATAGCAATACTGGACGTTGGTAAAACCAACAAAAAACTTTTTCTGATAGATGAAGGCTACAACATTGTAGCCGAGTATGCGCAACAGCTGGCAGAAGTAACCGACGAGGATGGTTTTCCTTGCGATGATTTGCCCAAGCTCCAGCAATTGCTGGGCGATTTTTTGCAGCAAATTATTCAGCTGACCGATTACGAGGTAAAAGCGGTGAACGTGTCGGCATACGGTGCCAGTTTTGTATACATCAATGCTGCTGGAGAGCCGGTCTTTCCGCTGTACAACTACCTGAAGCCATACAATCCTGTTTTGCAGCAACAATTTTACAATAGCTATGGTGGCGAAGTGGCTTTTTCCCGTTCGGCTGCATCACCTGTGTTGGGCAACCTCAATTCAGGCATGCAATTGTACCGGTTGAAATACGAACAGCCCGATCGGTTTGCACAAGTGCAATATGCGTTGCATTTACCTCAATACCTGGCGTATGCCATCAGCAAAGTGCCGGTGTCGGAAATGACCAGCATTGGCTGCCATACCAACCTGTGGAATTTTGATACTCAAACCTATCAGCAATGGGTGGCACAGGAAGGGATGCTTGAGAAATTGCCCGCTATCGTACCATCTGATGCCGTGTATACCTGTGATGTGCATTCGCATACCCTTGTTTGTGGCGTTGGTTTGCACGATAGTTCTGCCGCATTGATTCCTTACCTGGCTTGTGAGCAAGAACCATTTGTATTGTTGTCTACCGGCACTTGGTGTATTGCATTGAATCCCTTTAACGCATCACCGCTGACCGATGAGCAATTGCAGCATGATTGTTTGTGCTACCTCAGCTATCAGGGTAAGCCTGTAAAAGCCTCCCGCCTTTTTGCAGGGCATTTTCATGAGCAGGAAGCCAAACGCATTGCTGCTCATTTTGGCGAAGCCGATGATTTTTACAAACACATCAATGCTGACGACCATTTGCTGGAAGCATTACGCCAACGCATAGCACCAGCAAGCAATGACGTACTCAATAATGTAAGTGTTGCTGCATTTGCTCACCGGGAATTATCCTTGTTTGCTACTGCAACCGAAGCCTATCATCAATTGATGCTCGATATGGTAGCACAGCAAGTGCATGCACTACAATTTGTGTTGCGAGGCAGTGAGCCGGTTAGCAAATTGTTTGTTGATGGTGGCTTTAGCAACAATCCGCTGTTCATGCAGTTGTTGGCTAAAGCTTATCCGCAGGTGCAAGTGTATGCTTCGCAGGTGGCACAAGCTTCTGCCATTGGTGCGGCACTGGCCATTCACACACATTGGAACACACAACCCATTCCACACAATTTGTTGAAACTGACACATTATGACCACTGATTTTTTACCATAATTCTGCATGCTGCTATGTGTATCGTCGGCAGCATAGCAGCCTGTATCATCTTCATGCCGGCAACTCTTTTTTAATATGGACAACATTTTAAATACCAGCTGGCAACACCCCCGTGAACAAGTCGCCATGGTCATCAGCCGCATTTACCGCCGCGGATTGACAACAACTTCTGGTGGCAATATTTCGGTGATAGATGAGCAGGGTGATATTTGGGTAACGCCGTCCGGCATAGATAAAGGCTCGCTGACCATTGATGACATTGTGTGTGTAAAAGTGGATGGCAGCATTATTGGCCGTCACAAACCTTCTTCCGAATTTCCTTTTCATAAAGCTATTTACGAGGCAAGGCCCGATGTAAAAGCCATTATACATGCACATCCGCCGGCATTGGTGTCGTTTAGTATTGTGCGGCAAATTCCCAATACCAACATCATTTTGCAAGCCAGAAAAGTGTGTGGTCCTATTGGCTACGCCGATTACCGCCTGCCCGGAAGTGCGGCGTTGGGCGATGTGATTGCAGACGAATTCAAGAAAGGATTTTCCGCAGTGATAATGGAAAACCATGGCACCGTAGTAGGGGGCAGCGATTTGGCAGATGCCTTCCTGCGTTTTGAAACACTGGAGTTTAGTGCCCGCACCATTTTGTATGCCAGCATGGTGGGTACACCCAATTTTTTAACCAACGAGCAAATCAATGATTTTGATGACCATTTGGTGCAGCTCCCGGTGATGGAAAAAGCCGAACATCCGAGTGATGAACGGGCTATCCGTCATCAAATCTGCAACATTGTACGCAGGGCTTGCACACAAGGCCTCATGACGAGTTCTTACGGTACGGTTTCCGTTCGCTGGCGGGGCAATGATTTTTTGATTACACCAACCGACGTGCCTCGTTGGGATTTGCAAGCCAGCGATGTGGTACAAATAAAAGACGGTTGCGCCGAGCCGGGCAAAGTAGCCAGTCGCAGTGCGCTCATGCACCAAAAAATTTACGCAACACATCCGCACATCAACAGCATCATTCACACACAGTCTACGTACCTCATGGCATTTGCCAGCAGCAAAGCCAACTTCAATGTGCGGACGATTCCTGAAAGCTGGATTTTTTTGCAGGATGTACATAAGATTCCATTTGGACAACAATTTGGTGAATCAGAAGCCATCATAGGTCAGTTGTCAAAATCATGTCCGGCATTGCTGATTGAGAACGACTGCATATTGGTGACGGGCGACAAATTGCTGCAAACATTCGATTATCTTGAAGTAGCAGAGTTTAGTGCCAAGAGTTTGGTGCTGGCTGCATCGTTGGGAGAAATGGTACCCATTAGCGATGAACAGGTAGAAGATTTACGAAAAGCATTTATAAAAGAATAGCATATGCGGGTGGCCTTGTTTGTGCCTTGTTATGTAGATCAGTTTTATCCGCAGGTAGCTATCGCCACCATGCAGGTGTTAGAGAAATTGGGTTGTACTGTTGAGTTTCCGCCGAACCAAACCTGCTGCGGACAACCCATGGCCAACTCTGGTTTTGAAGACCAGCAAGCGGGCTGCAACCGGGTAATAGTGGATGCATTTCGTGGCTACGATTACATTGTTGGTCCGTCGGGTAGTTGCGTGTTGCACATCAAACAGCACTTGAACCATGAAGATGAAACAACTGCTGCACAAATACGCAGTCGTGTGTATGAGTTCACCGAGTTTTTAACGGATGTACTGAAGGTAAAAACCATTGACGCCAGATTTCCGCACAGGGTAGGTTTGCATCAAAGCTGCCATGGGCAACGCGGTTTGCATTTGTCGCAAATGAGTGAGTTGGTAGCGGAACCATTTTCAAAGCCAGAGCAACTCCTGCACATGGTAGAAGGATTGCAATTGGCCAGGCTTGACCGCAAAGATGAATGCTGTGGTTTTGGCGGTACCTTTTGTGTATTTGAAGAATCGGTGAGTGCCAAAATGGGCAAAGACAGAGTGGCCGATCATGAGCGGCAAGGTGTAGAAGTGATTACCGGTGCAGACATGAGTTGCCTCATGCATTTGGAAGGCATTTTGAAACGACAGCAAAGCCCCATTAAAGTGATGCACATTGCAGAAATATTGAATGGTGCCTGAGTAAAATTGAATAACTATTCATGAGTGTACATCCAAATAAAGCTTCACAACCGCATGCTGAATTGGCCCAACAATTCAACAAGGATGAAGATCGTGTAAACTGGCACGATGAAACCCTGTGGTGGATTCGGCAAAAGCGGGATAAGGCTGCGTGGTCTGTACCTGAGTGGGAATGGTTGCGCCAAACAGCTTCCGACATCAAAGCACATGTACTGAGCAATATGCACGACCTGCTGACGCAGTTTGAAGCACAGGCATTGGCCAATGGCGCCAGTGTGCACTGGGCTGCTGATGCTGCAGAGCACAATGCCATTGTGCACCGCATTTTGCAGGAAAACAAAGTGCAGCAAATTGTAAAAAGCAAAAGCATGCTCACCGAAGAGTGTGGGCTGAATGAATACCTGCATGAGCATGGCATTGATGTGGTAGATACCGATTTGGGCGAACGCATTGTGCAATTGGCCGGCGAAACACCCAGCCATATTGTGTTACCTTGCATTCACTGGAAAAAAGAAGAAATCGGTGAATTGTTTCATCAGCATTTGCACACACCAAAAGGCAATGCTGATCCGCAATACCTCACTGGTGCAGCCCGTATTCATTTACGTGAAAAATTTCTGACCCGTAATGTGGCCATCACCGGTGTCAATTTTGCCATAGCGGAAACCGGCGAAGTGGTAGTGTGTACCAATGAAGGCAACGCCGACATGGGAACCCATTTAGCTGATGTACACATCGCTTGCATGGGCATCGAAAAACTGATTCCGCAGCGGCAGCACCTCGGCGTATTTACCCGCTTGCTGGCCCGCAGTGCTACCGGGCAGCCCATTACAACCTACACCAGTCATTTTCGCAAACCCGCACCCGGCAGGCAGTTGCACATAGTGCTGGTAGATAACGGCAGGAGCCGTCAGTTGGGGAGAGAAGCATTTCGCAATTCACTGAAATGCATTCGTTGCGGTGCGTGTATGAATACATGCCCGGTGTATCGGCGCAGTGGTGGTCATAGTTACAAGTATGCCATCAGTGGTCCCATCGGTTCTATACTGGCGCCCAATCTCGATATGCGTAAACATGCCGATTTGCCTTTTGCAAGTACCCTGTGCGGCTCTTGCACAAATGTATGTCCGGTAAAAATTGATATTCACGAACAGTTGTATCAATGGCGACAGGAATTGTACAAAGAAGGACTTGCCCCGAAAGGCAAAGCAGTGTCGATGAAAATGGCCGGATGGTTGCTGGGTAAGCCTGCGTTGTACCGCCTTGCGGGCAAAGCTGCCAGAACCGTGCTGCGCCTGTCGCCGTTTGTGGTGAAAAACAGTTTGAACCCATGGTACAAACAGCGGGAAATGCCTGCGCCGCCAAAGCAATCGTTTAGTGAGTGGTACGCCAAAAACAAGAAAGCCTGATGTCATCCAGATCAAAAATATTAGCACAAGTAAAAGCCAATCAACCGGCCACTGTTGCATTGCCCGATTTGGAATTGCCTGCACATGCCGCACAGTGGGATGCGCTGCAAAAGTTTGTCGAAACCTTGTCGGGCATTGGTGGGCGTGTCATCCGCATTTTACCTGGCGAAGATGCAACGGCTACCATATTGCAGGCATTTGATGACAACAGCAATATTCTCAATGTATCGGCTACTGTACAAGGTTTTCAGGCTTTGCCTGATGCAGCGTTTGAAGAACCAGCAATGTTGCAAAATGTGGACATTGCCCTGATGGATGCTGCATTTGGCGTAGCCGAAAATGGCGCTGTGTGGGTAATGGAAGCACAATACAAGCTTCGTGCTCTGCCTTTTATTTGTCAGCATTTGGCGGTGTTGCTGCCACTGCAGTCGTTGCTACCCAACATGCATGCTGCCTATCAACAAGTACAAGCCATGGGGCAGTACGATTTTGGTGTTTTCATTGCCGGACCATCCAAAACTGCCGATATCGAACAGTCGCTGGTGTTGGGTGCTCATGGCCCCAAAACCATGACCGTTTTTTTATTACCATAATCGGTTTTTTCAGGACGCAACAGGACGATTGACCACTGCTGTTCCGTATTTTGTTTGCGCAATAATTGCTTCACCAAATAAGTAGTTATTGCGCAACTGTTTTTTGTGCTTGAAAAGCCACACACAACATTGCAGCAAAACCGATTTTTCAATAACGATTGAATGAAGCCTATGAAATCATTGGGAAAAATGAGCATGCTGGCAGCAGCATGTATTTGCACTACTGCAGGTAGCCTGCAAGCACAGTATGTAAAAACCGGCGGCAGCGATGCTACTTCGCCATTGCACTTGTTGAAGCCCGATTATCCGGTGCCATACGAAACGCCTTCTCAGCAAAAAATTAAAGCGGTTGCCGATAAAGTATTTGCCTATCTCGATGCTACCACGCCGTATGCATTGCTCGATAAGCGAACAGGTCAGGTTACTACCGATTTGTCGAAGCCTGATACGAATATTGTGCTGCAAACCGGTGATTACCGGCTTACCAGTTATGAATGGGGTGTTACCTATTCGGCCATGTTGCGGATGAGTGAAGCCAGCGGCGATAAAAAGTATGCAGACTATACACACAACAGGGTACAGTTTCTGGCTAAAGTGGCGCCCTACTTTAGCCAGATGAGCAAAGCGTTTCCGCAATACCGCAATCCGCTCAAGCAGGTACTGGAGCCACATGCATTGGATGATGCCGGTGCTGTGTGTGCCGCCATGATTAAGTCGGCCAATGGCAATTTGCAAACGCCCATGCGGCCCTTAATTGATCGCTACATGGATTTTATCAGCAATAAAGAATTTCGGTTGGCAGATAAAACCCTGGCCCGCAACAGGCCATTGCCCAACAGCATTTGGCTCGATGACTTATACATGAGTGTACCAGCATTGGCACAAATGGGCAAGTTCACAGGTAATAACGCATATTACGATGATGCAGTGCGCCAGATATTGCAGTTTAGTGAACGTATGTTTAATACGGGCAAAGGATTATACATGCACGGATGGATTCAGGGCATGGAGCCACATCCACAGTTTCACTGGGGGCGTGCCAATGGCTGGGCCCTCATGGCTATGAGTGAGTTGCTGGATGTATTGCCAGCTACACATCCCGGCTATGCCAAGGTATTGAAGCAGTTTCAACAACATGCTGCTGGCCTGGCAGCGTATCAGTCGGGTAGTGGTTTCTGGCATCAGTTGCTCGACCGCAGCGACTCTTATCTTGAAACATCGGCTACTGCTATTTATGCCTATTGCATGGCGCATGGCATCAACAAAGGATGGCTTGATGCAAAGGCGTTTGGTCCTGCTGTACTGCTGGCATGGAATGCCGTTAGCACCAAGGTAAACGACAAGGGACAAGTAGAAGGTACATGTGTGGGTACAGGCATGGGTTTCGAACCTGCGTTCTATTATCATCGTCCTGTAAATGTGTTTGCAGCGCATGGCTATGGTCCGGTTTTGCTGGCCTGTGCTGAAGTAATGATTTTGACACAGCAAAAGCATTTCAAACTAAACGACAGTGCACTCATGTTTACAGAACAGTAGTGAACAGCGTTGAAAATAATCTCATGAAAAAAGTTGGACGATATTGGTTGTTGTTGTTGATACTGTCTTTTTGCAGCAGCCATATTTCGGCACAAACCTTGCGCTTCGATTTTGGTAATGGAAAAGCCGCGAAAGGATTTACTGCAGTTACAGCCAATGCGATGTATAGCGATGCTGCAGGTTTCGGCTTTGAGCCTGGCGCTGTTATTACAGCCGTACTGCGAAAAGGAAAAGATCAAAGAACCAATGATTTTGTAACCGCCAATAAGCCTTTCTTTTTTAGTGTACGCTTGCCTGAAGGCAACTATCGGGTGAAACTGTGGTTGGGCGATGTAGCAGGCACTTCTTCCACTATTGTTCGTGCCGAATGCCGCAGAGCAGTATTGCCGCAAGTCATCACCAATACAAAGGAAGTGAAAGAAGTATCCTTTCTGGTGCATGTGCGTGATACTATGATTGCAGGCACGAATACGCAGGTAAAAATCAAAGCCCGGGAAAGAGAATACTGGCATTGGGATAACAAACTGACGCTGGAGATAAATGATAGCTTACCCAAACTGTGTGCTTTGGAAATAACGCCGGTTCACAATGTACCCGTTATTTTTTTGGCTGGCAATTCTACAGTAGTCGATCAGGCATCTGAACCTTACGCAGCTTGGGGGCAAATGATACCGCAGCTATTTCAATCTGATAAAGTTGTGGTGGCGAATTATGCAGAGTCGGGCGAAGCACTGAACAGTTTTTTGAGTGCAAAGCGGTTGGAAAAAATACTGAGTCTCATGAAGCCCGGCGACTATTTGTTCATAGAGTTTGCCCACAACGATCAAAAGCAAAAAGGTGCTGGTATTGGCCCATGGGAAAGCTATACCAAGCTGCTGCACCAATACATTGAGAGTTGTCGTCAAAAAGGGGGGCATCCGGTGTTGGTGACTTCTATGCACCGCCGCAACTTTGACAGCAGCGGGCATGTCATCAACACTCTGGGCGATTATCCAGCGGCCATGCGTAAAGTAGCGGCCGATTTGAAAGTGCCATTGATTGATCTCAACAACATGAGTGCTCAACTCTACGAAGCATGGGGCCCAAAAGCTTCGGAAAAAGGATTTGTAATTTATCCGGCCAACAGCTTTCCCGGTCAGGAAAAAGCCTTGCTCGACAACACGCATTTTAACCCGTATGGCGCTTACGAAATTGCCCGCTGTATTGCGCAGGGTATGAGAGATATTCAATTGCCATTGGCGCAGTATCTCTTGCCGGCATTACCCGCATACAATCCTTCGCAGCCAGATAAAGCAGCGCAATTTTATTGGCCACTGAGCCCGGTGATTGCCAAGGCAAAGCCCGATGGTAACTAACGCATGTTTATGATGAAAAATAAGATTCTTATTCTCTTTTGTGCCGTTGTTTTTCAGTTAAGTGTTTCAGCACAATCACTGCAGTGGCCAGTGAGTACTGCTGAAACCAAACCGTGGACACGCTGGTGGTGGCAGGGTAGTGCAGTAAATAAAACTGACATTAGCCGCCTGTTGGAAATGTACAGCGATGCGGGATTGGGCGGTGTAGAAATTACGCCCATCTACGGAGTAAAAGGCGAAGAAGCCAACTTCATTCAGTACCTCTCTGCACAATGGGTAGACATGCTGCAACATACTTTGCAACAGGCTACCGCCAATGGCATGCAGGTGGACATGGCCACAGGAACGGGCTGGCCTTTTGGCGGTCCGTGGATTAGCTACGAGCATGCTTGCAAGCAAGTCATCAGTAAAAATTGGACTCTGCAAAAAGGCAACACCATACCTGATAAAATTGTGGCCACACAACAACCTTTTATCAAGGGCACAAGTACTACGCCGCCAAAATTGGAAGCCGTAAAAGATCCTGTAGAGAGTAACATTAATCTGCAACAGTTAGCCATCGATCAGGTGAAGTTTGCAAAGCCTTTGCCTTTGATTACATTGATGGCTTATCCCGCAAATGCTTCACCCATTGACATCACCGCTTTGGTAAAAGCAGATGGCAGCATTGACTGGGTAGCGCCAACCGATGATTGCAAAGTGTATGCGTTGTTTTTGGGCTGGCATGGCAAGCTGGTAGAAAGAGCCGCACCCGGTGGCGAAGGCAATGCCATCGATCATTTTAGCAAACCTGCTATCGATACGTATTTCAGCAAATTTGATGCAGCCTTTGCGGGTAAAGACATCAGTGCTTTGCGGGGTTTTTTCAACGACTCCTATGAGGTAGATGATGCCCGTGGTCAGGCCAATTGGACGCCACGTTTACTCGATGAATTTGCACGGCGCAAAGGGTATAGGTTGGAAAATTATTTGCCCGCTTTATTTGGTAAGGCAGACGCCAACAGCAATGCAAGAGTGTTGTTTGATTACCGCGAAGTGATTGCCGAATTAATCTTGGAAAACTTTACACAACCTTGGGCAGCATGGGCCAAAAAGAATGGCGCCATCGTACGAAATCAAAGTCATGGATCGCCGGGCAATACCATGGATTTGTATGCAGCAGTTGATATTCCAGAAACAGAAGGGACGGAGTTGTTACGCTTTAAGTTTGCTACTTCTACAGCGCATGTGGCCGGAAAAAAATTAGCAGCAGCCGAAGCGGCTACCTGGCTCGATGATCATTTTGTAAGCACATTGGGTGGCGTCAAAAAAGCCATTGATCAATACTTTATCGGTGGTGTCAATCACATTGTATATCATGGCACCAACTACTCGCCGGCTAGTGCTGGTTGGCCAGGCTGGATGTTTTATGCCGCGGTACATTTCAATCAAAACAATCCTTTTTGGCAGCAGTTTCCGGCCTTGAATAAATATGTAGAACGCAGCCAATCATTTTTGCAGGCAGGCAGCATTGATAATGATGTGTTGGTATATTATCCTTTTGCAGATGCGCAAATGGAACATGGCCGCGACTTACTAAAACATTACGATGCTATGCGGCCCGAATTCAATGGCACCCGCTTTGCCCACATCAGCGAATGGATGCAGGCAAAAGGCTACGGATTCGATTTTATTTCGGACAAGCAATTGAAACAGGTGAGTGTACGCAATGGGGTGTTGCATACTGGGGGCACTTCATATAAAACAATTTTGCTTCCGGGCAATCAATACATTCCGTTGGCTAGCATGCAACAGCTGTTGCAACTGGTAGCCCAAGGTGCAAAACTACTGGTGTATCATGCCATGCCCAACGATGTGCCTGGCTTAGCCAACTATGATGCGAATGCCGCAGCGTTGAAACAATTATTGTCTGGTATTCAATGGAATGAAAATGGTGCAGTAAAAACAGCGCAGCATGGCAACGGCAGCATAAGCATGAGTGCTAATGAGCAGCAATTGCTGGATGCAGCGGGCTTTCAGCGGGAAGCCTTGGTAGATATGGGTTTGCAGTTTATCCGCCGCAACTACAATGGTAGCAAAGTGTATTTCATTTGCAATGCCAAAGACAGTGCTGTTGATGCCTGGGTTCCGTTGAATGTGGTTGCTGCAGCTGTCGGTATTTATAACCCCATGACGGGCGAAACGGGTTTGGCACAAACAAAACGAAATAGTAACGGGCAGTTATTGGTGCATGTGCAATTGCCCGCTGCAGGTTCACTCATTGTACAAGTGGGTGCTGTAAATGCGGCAACAAAATATCCGTTGTATCAGACAATTGCTAAGCCCGTCGCTATTGGCAAAACATGGGCTGTCGGTTTCGATGATCGTTTTCCCAATGCACCGGCAGCTACTACTGTTTCATCACTAACATCTTGGAGTGAATGGGGTAATGCGTTTACCTATTACAGTGGGGTGGCTACTTATCGCAGCAGTTTTGCACGGCCTGCAGGCAATGCCAAGTGGTACCGCCTCAATTTGGGCAAAGTAGGCGAGAGTGCCAACGTGTGGATCAATGGTAAAAAAGCTGGCACTGTGTTGGGTCCTGATTATACATTGATAGTGGATGCAGCTTGGTTGAAGCCAACCAACAGCATACAAATTGAAGTGAGCAACAGCATGGCCAACCAAATGATTTTACTGGAGAAAAACGGAGAGCCTTGGAAGAAATTTTATAACACCAATTTTCCTGCGAAGCTGGCGGAGAATCGTGGTGCCGATGGATTGTTTACGCCCATCAAATGGACGCCCAAACCTTCTGGCCTGCTGAGTGAAGTAACCCTGACTGCCTTGCAGAAATTATAAATGAACATGTGTATGAAACGGTATGTATTGGCTGGATTGTTGTTGCAACTCATTATTTGTTGTAGCAATGTAATTGCGCAAAAAACAGAAGTGCGTTACCTCTCGGGAACAGATAATGAGCACACTGTACAATGGGATTTTTTATGCACCAAAGGCCGTAATAGCGGTAAGTGGACAACCATTCCTGTGCCATCGCATTGGGAGCAGCATGGCTTTGGTGGCTATGATTATGGCCGTGATTATGTGACCTATGGTAAAAACTTTCGCTTTCATGATGAACAGGGACAATACAAGCATCGCTTCAAAGTACCCGACAGCTGGAAAGGCAAAGATATTTTCATTGTATTCGAAGGATCGATGACAGACACCGAAGTAAAGATCAATGATAAGTTGGCTGGTCCGGTTCATCAAGGTGCCTTCTATCAATTCAAATACAATATTGCTGATAAACTCTTGTGGGGCAAGGAAAACTTGCTGGAAGTAACCGTGAGTAAAATGAGTGCCGATGCCAGTGTAAACAACGCTGAACGCTTGGCCGACTACTGGATATTAGGCGGCATTTTTCGTCCGGTGTATTTGATGGCTTTGCCTGCTTCGCATATTACACGTACTTCTATTGATGCAAAAGCAGATGGCAGTTTTGCAGCACAAGTTTTTTTGCAAAAACCGGTACAGACTTCGCAACTTAAAGCCAGCATATTCGATAGCAAAGGAAAGCTGGTATCAAGTTTTCAGCAGTCAGTTTCAGGCAAAGACTCTGTGTTGGTTTTGCGCCATCAGCTGGCAGGCATACAAACATGGAATGCGGAAACACCCAACTTGTACAAGTTGCAATTAGAGTGGGTACAAGGCTCCAAAAAGCTACACAGCATTACACAGAAATTCGGTTTCAGAACCATTGAGATTCGTAAAGGGGAAGGCATTTTTATCAATGGCACGCAGGTAAAAATGAAAGGAGTGAACAGGCATGTGTGGTGGCCCGAAACAGGCCGAGCTGTAAATGCAAAAATTGATTTAATGGATGTGCAGCTGATGAAGCAAATGAACATGAATGCTGTTCGTTGTTCGCATTACCCACCCGATCAATCTTTTCTGGATATCTGCGATTCATTGGGCTTGTATGTGTTGGATGAGTTGGCCGGCTGGCAAAAGGCATACAGTACCAAAGCCGGTGCACCCCTGGTAAAAGAAATGGTGGAAAGGGATGCCAATCATCCGAGCATCATCATCTGGAGCAATGGCAATGAAGGTGGGCACAACAAAGAATTGGATGATGATTATGGTATGTATGATTTTAGTAAACGTCCGGTGATACATGCACATCATCGCCCCGGCAATGAGTTCAATGGCATTGATTGTAATCATTACGAAGATTATTACAGCAGCAAGAAAATACTGGAAGACGAACCACACATTTACATGCCAACTGAATTTTTGCACAGTCAGGATGATGGTGGTGGCGGTGCTGCTTTGTACGACTTTTGGGAGCTGCATTGGAAAGCGAAAAAAAGTGCCGGTGGATTTTTGTGGGCATTGGTAGATGAAGGATTGGTAAGAACCGACATGAACAACCTCATAGATGTAAATGGCGTGAATGCACCGGATGGCGTGTTGGGGCCGCATCGGGAAAAGGAGGGTAGTTTTTTTGCCATCCGTGATATTTTTTCACCTGTAAAAATCAGCTGGCCCGATTTGCTGCCTGCCAGTTTCGACGGAACAGTGGCTCTTGAAAACCGGTATCATTATAGCAACCTCAATAGTTGTGTATTCAAATGGCAATTGTTGAATTATACCAAGCCATACAGCGGGCAAAAAGGTGCCAGTGTGTTGAAAAAAGGTACAGTTGCATCACCTGATATTGCTCCGTTGAAAACTGGCAATTTGTCGCTGACACTACCCACTGATTGGCGCAACTACGATGCGTTGGAATTGATTGTTGTTGACCAGCACGGAGCAGAAGTGATTCGTGATATCCGGCGCATAAAAAACAATCAGGCCTTGTTGACTGCGGCCATTAGCCGTATCGGAAAAGACAGCGTCACAATTGCAGACAACGATACATTGATTACGCTGAAATCAGGCCCGGTAAGTATTGCCATCAATAAATCTACCGGATTGCTTGAAAAAGTGGCTAATGCAGACCGTGGCCCATTGTCGTTTGCCAATGGCCCTGTGCTGGTAGGTGGTGATGCCAAAGTGCAGTCGGTTGTTGCCGGTAAGCAAGGGGCCAATGCGGTAATAACGATTACGTATACGGGCACTATGCAACAAGCCGTGTGGACCATGCAGCCCGGTGGTTGGGTGAAGCTGGAATACCAATATGCACCCGTAGGAACGCAACAATTTGCAGGCATTAGCTTCAGCTATCCTGAAAACTTTATGCTGGGTGCCCGCTGGTTGGGCAACGGGCCTTACAGGGTTTGGAAAAACAGAATGTTGGGCGGTCGGTTTAATGTACATGAGAACATGAACAACAATACCATGACCGGCAGTTATCCATGGAATTTTCCAGAGTTTAAAGGTTATTATGCCAACATTGCCTGGATGGAAATGAATACGGTGGAAGGTAAATTTTTAATGGCCAGTGAAGATGATAGTTTGTTTGTCCGGCTGTTTAATTTCTACGGATTGAGTGGTCCTAAACCACATCCGGTGCTACCTTCTGGCGATATTTCGTGGCTTGATGCAATACCGCCCGTTGGTACCAAGTTAGCGTTGGGTTTAAACACCAATACAAAAGTGTTAGGTCCGCAAAGTGAACCCAAGGTATTCGATGGCAAACCTATCAAACATACATTGTGGTTTTATTTTGGCCTGCCTTCGCCCGAAGATCAGCGGCAGCAGTTCACCATGCCTTCAGTAAATGATTTGTTGTAATGAAACGGCGGTTTTCATTTTTCTTATTGCTCTTTTGCTTTGCCTGTATGCATGTTTCAATTGCTCAGGATAGTGTGTACCTCTTTGCTTATTTCAACAACAATGGCAAAGACGGTCTTCACTTGGCATATAGCGAAGATGGCTATACCTACAAGGCTATCAAAAACGATAAATCATTGCTGCGACCTGTGTTGAGCAAAGACAGCCTGATGCGTGACCCATGCATTATTCAAGGCGTAGATGGCCGCTTTCACATGGTGTGGACAGTGAGTTGGAATGACCGCGGCATTGGTTATGCGTCCTCATCAGATCTTATTCATTGGAGTGAGCAGCAATACATTCCCGTGATGGCGCATGAAGACAGTGCACTTAACTGCTGGGCTCCAGAAATAACGTATGATGCTAAAAAGCAACAGTACATTATTTATTGGGCTACCACTATTCCGGGTCGTTTTGCTGCAGGTAGTCAGTCTGGGGACGGACGCTACAATCACCGCATGTATTATGTGAGCACAAAAGATTTTCGCAGCTTTAGCCAAGCCCGGTTGTTGTATGATTATGATTTCAGTGTGATTGATGCCAGCATTTTTCGGGTAGGAAATCGCTACGCTATGCTGTTGAAAGATGAAACCAAAGCACCGCCTCAAAAAAATCTGAGGATTGCATTTAGTAAGCATGCACACAAAGGTTTCAGCAAACCTTCTGCACCTATTACGGGTAGGTATTGGGCAGAAGGCCCTACGGTTGCTAAAGTAGGAGACCTGTGGGTGGTTTACTTTGATAAATACACCAGCCATACCTACGGTGCGGTTGCTTCCAAAGACCTCATTCATTGGGAAGACATTTCAGACAAAGTGCATTTTCCAAAGGGTATCAGGCATGGTACGGTGTTGCGCATCAGCAGGGCAACGCTGCTGCCATTGCTGGCTTTGTAAATGATTATTGTTTTTACATTCTTCAGCTTTCCATGCTGATTGAAGGAGATTTTAACTTGGGTAAATCATAACATGTGTTGAGTAATGTCATGTAGTGGTCTGTTGCAAGCCTTTACTTTTCGGGTGAAAAAAGTACGAATCATGCAACAACAACAGCATACATCGCATCCCGATCCTACAGCACTGGGTTTATTTGGTTTGGCCATGGTTACACTGGTAGCTTCTTCACAAAAACTGGGGCTTACACAAGGCACATCCATGGTATTGCCATGGGCTGTTTTTTTGGGTGCCATGGTGCAGTTGGTAGCGGGTGTATATGATTTTAAAAAAGGCAATGCATTTGGTGGCACTGCATTCATCGCTTATGGATTTTTCTGGCTGGCGGTGGGTATGTCGTGGCTCATTAGTATGGGCGCATTAGGCGATGCATTGAAAACCGCTGCAGACTCCCGTCAGTTGGGCGTCGCTTTCATTGGGTATCTCATTTTTACCCTGTACATGACCATTGGCGCTACACAAACCAACACTGTGTTGTTCGCCATCTTTGCTTTGATTGATTTGCTTTTTATTGGGCTGAGCATTTCTGTGTTGTCTACCAATGAAGCATTGAAAGAAGCGGCACATCAATTGGCTGCGTATGCTGAATTACTCATCAGCCTTGCATCCTTTTATTTGTCTGCAGCCTACATTTTCAAAGCGCAGTTCGGAAAAACCTTGTTGCCTATTGGAGGCAAATTGTTTGCATCCAAGACCATAGCATAAAATGTTGAAGTAAAATGTATACCGCCTGTTCAGTCAGGGGCAAAAGAAAAGGCACTTCTTCACTGAAGTGCCTTGACTAGGGTTGTGCCCAGAACAGGAATCGAACCTGCACTCCCTTGCGAGAACCAGATTTTGAGTCTAGCGCGTCTACCAATTCCGCCATCTGGGCAGCTTGTTTCGCAACGGGTTGCAATATTACAGCGTTTAGCTATTCAGCCAACAATCGGTCCAAATATTTTTTTTGATAATACCAGGTCTTTACCCCATGCAAATCCTTTTCGCTTAATGAAGCGGTATTTTCATTGGCCAAAATGCCAGCGATGGGAGCTTTAATTTCCGCTTGTAATTCATCCACCCGGGCTCTAATACTGGCGGCATCGGCTCCATCCATGCGCATTTCATTTAGCTCCATAACCTCCATTAAAAAGGCTGGGGGCAGCGTAAACTTTTCTTCTTCCTCCAGCATGCCATGCAATTGCAGCACATATTTCACAGTGGCATCTTCTGTTTGAAATGTCTTCCAGGCCTGGTTAATGAGCGACGACATTTCCATGGCTTTATCCTGCGCTTCGACAGACTCCTGACCAAAAAAATCGGGGTGGTATTGCTTTTGTAAACGCACATAGATACGGGTAAGCGCAGCTTTATTCACAGTAAAAGAAACCGGGATATCAAACAATTCAAAATAGTTCATGAGTGGTTACAATTTCAGGTAGTAAGGTTTCAATAGTTGTACAAATGCGGGGTCGTATTGTTCTTGATTGCCGGCAATGCTGATTGTTTCAAATGTTGAATGAGCATTTTGTTCTTGACTAAAAATGGCCATGGTTCTGAACAAGTCATGCGTGGGAGTTTGCCGCACATCGCAACCATGCACAACTGTGAGGTGAAGTTCTGCGGCTAAAGTGAGCATCGCTTGCTTTCGGTAAAATGGCAGCAGCACTGCAAATTGCCCATTTGCAGCCAACAACGATTTTGCTTTCAGGAATAATTCTTCCAGTAGCAAAGCATCGGAATGATGGGCAATGTTTTTGGCATCAAAAAAGGAGCTGAGTTGCAGCTCATGAAAAGGCGGATTGCTGATGATAAAATCGGCTTTCGGTTCGGCAGGCATCCAGCGGATGTCTTGTTGTAGCACTGCAATTTGAGCAGCAAATGGCGACGCTGCTACATTTTCGCTGGCTTGTGCTACAGCATCGCCTTCAATATCTACTGCAGTAATACGCAGGTTGTTTTTTGCTTGTGCCAGCATCAGGCTTAGCAAGCCAGTACCGGTTCCTAAATCGTATGCTGTTGTAGCATTAGTAGCCTGTACCTGTGCCGCCACCCATGCCCCAAACAAGCAGGCATCGGTGGTCACTTTCATGGCGCACTTGTCCTGATGGATGGTGAATTGTTTGAATTGAAACCAGGTGTTTGGCATAAATACACAATTGTTACCAACTGGCTCTTGCCGATGGCGATGCATCTAAACTACTGAATTGCCCGTCGAGAAATTTATAGTAAGCCGCAATGGCAATCATACCTGCATTGTCGGTGCAGTATTCAAAAGCTGGCATATACGTGTTCCAGTGAAAACGTTCGCCCGTTGCTTGTAAGGCTTTACGCAGGCCGCTGTTGGCGCTTACACCACCTGCCACACATATTTCTTTGATGCCCGTTTCTTTCGCTGCCTTCATCAGCTTCTTTATCAGAATTTGAATGATGCTTTGCTGAACAGACGCACAGATATTGGCCAGTTCTTGCTGTACAAAATCAGGGTTCTCTTTCTGTGCTTTTTGCAAAAAATAAAGAATGGATGTTTTCAATCCACTGAAGCTGAAATCAAGTCCTTGTATTTGAGGTTCGGCAAATTTGTAGATGGCTTGTCCTTGCTGTGCATACTTGTCAATCAGCGGGCCGCCGGGGTAGGGCAGGCCAATGAGTTTGGCACTTTTATCGAAGGCTTCGCCAGCGGCATCGTCCAGTGTTTCACCAATCACGGTCATTTGCAAAGGGCTGTCGCAACGTACAATTTGGGTGTGGCCACCGCTCACAGTAAGGCACAAAAAAGGAAACGAAGGACGGCGGTTGCCAATGAGATTGGCCAGCACGTGTGCCTGCATGTGGTGCACTGCAATAAGTGGTTTATCCAGCGCCAATGCAAGGCTTTTAGCAAAACCACTGCCCACCAGCAACGCACCAATAAGGCCCGGCGCTTGGGTGTATGCAATGGCATCAACACTTTGTAAATCGCATTGTGCCGCTTGCAAAGCCTGCTGCACTACAGGCACAATGTTTTGCATGTGTGCCCTGCTGGCCAGCTCGGGTACCACTCCGCCGTATTGCTGATGCACCGTTTGGGTGGCAATGATGTTGGATAAAATGTCACCATTGCGGCAAACAGCAGCAGAGGTTTCATCGCAGGATGATTCGATAGCGAGTATGGTAGCAGAAGCCGTGAATGTGCCCATGTGTTATGGCACAAAAGTATCTAAATGTGCCAATGGAATATCGCAATCATCAATTCCAACTTCCTTCTTCCGTAATTCTTACTTCGTACCTCGTCCTTTCTACTTACTTCTAATAGCTACTACCGGATCGAGCCGGGCTGCATTCCAGGCAGGAATGATACCTGCCAGTAAACCCACGCCAATGCTGATACCCATGGCCAGTGCCACTATGCCTGCGGAAATAAATACTTTAAACGGCAGGGCCGCACTTAGTGCCAGCGTAATAAGAAACACCAGCAGTAAACCAATGAACCCACCAATGATGCAGAGGAACGAAGACTCTAACAAGAACTCTGTCATGATGTAGGCTTTTTGGGCACCTACGGCTTTCTTCAATCCTATTTGTGAGGTTCGTTCTTTCACCGTTACAAACATGATATTGGCGATCCCAAACAAACCTACAATAAGGCTGAAACCTCCAATAACCAAGCCGCCAATATTGAGGTTGGTAAACAATGCATCTAGGCTTTGGCTACTGGCTGTTACATCGTTCAGGGCAAAGTTGTCGTCTTCGGTAGGGCGCAGTTTGCGTACACTGCGCATAATGCCTTTCAGCTCATCTTTGAGCACATCCACCGCTACACCTTCTTTGCCTTTTACGAGCAAAAAACGGCCGGCATTTCTTTCATCAACCACCTGGCGGCAAAAATTGAAAGGCACGATAATAATGTTGTCGAAATCCCATGCACCCACCATGCTTTGGCCGGCCTTTTTCATTACGCCAACAATGGTGGCGGTACGGCCGGCAATGGTCACCTGTTTGCCCACGGCTTTTTGGGGCTCGTCAAACAGCTTCACAGCATTTTCGTAGCCCATTACAATTACCGGAGAGCCATTGGCAAATTCGCTGGAAGAGAGGTAGCGGCCATCACCGAGTTTTATTTCTTGAATGCGGTTAAACTCTTCAGTAGCGCCATACCAGCTCACATTCGTCAGCAGGTTGTCTTTGTATTCTACATTGCTGCTATTGAAGAGCATAAACGCCACCGCATCGGCATACTGGCTGCGGGTTTTTATGGGGCGCATTTCTTCAAACTTGGGCTCGGGGCGTTTTACATATTTCCACCACGGATAATCGCCGCCGCCGCCCCAGGGCCACTTTTGTACGTATACAGTGTTGGTGCCAAGGTCTTTCAAACCGTCCTTAATATTTTGCTTCAGGCTTTGTACCGTGGCCAGTACACCAATGATGCAAAAGATGCCGATGGTGACACCAAACAGGGAAAGAAAAGTCCGCATTTTATTGGTGCGAAGTTCTTCGATGGCCATTTTAAGGCTGTTCCATACAATGTTTACCACTTTGCGCATAGGTCAAATGTAGCGGCATTCAGCCCTTTGTATCCGCTATTTATATGAACGGCTTGTGGACTCATGCAGCGGATAAAAAAACAGCTTCCGATGAGGGAAGCTGTTTTGTAAAAGCAGTTATGTGAAGATTAGTCTTTGTTGTACCGGCCGCCGCCAATGCATATGCCGAGTTTTACACCGAGGTAATTATTCTTGAGGCTGAAATCGGTTTTGCCCACCAGATTGTATTCTACACCCAGGCGAAAATGGCCTGCTTCGAAACCTGCCCGAAACATGCCACCAAAATTGTTGTCGGTGAGCACATCGGCATCGGTGGTAGTGGTAGAGCTGGACACATACGCACCAGCAACAGAATACAAACCCGTACCTGCGCCAATGAATGGCCGGAATCCGCGGTTGCTCAGGTAAAAGTCGCCGGTAATGAGGTAAGAGCCGTTTACCTGCACATCGCCTTCAAACTGGTCTCCGTTTACCACTACGCCCCGGGCCATGGCGGCGCCTTCCAGGCGAAGGCCCAGTGCAAATTGATCTACGATGGCATATTTGGGTTCTATCACAAACAAGGCACCGCCTCTGCTACCTGTGCCACTGCCCATGGGCAATGCGTAGCCAAGGCTTACGTCAACTTTAAAAGGTTTGAATACCCGGCCAGATTCTTCTTCTTGTGCCATTGCAGCGCTGCCCAACATCAGGCCAGCTGAAAGCAACATCAGTTGCAAAGTTTTCTTCATGATAAAAGGATTAGCGTTGAGGTGGTAAAGATAGGGGCGCAACGGTTGTTCAATTGCAGTAAAAAATACATGTGATTCTATTAAACAACGGAGAACCTCTTTTAAGACAAGTTGTTGAGTTGAAATGTATAACGTTGAAAATCCTGATTTATGTCATGCTTCAACGTTTGCATAAAAAAGAAAGGGTATAAACTTCGTAAACGGGCCGATTTTATCGGCGGGCAATGAAGATACATCCCTACTTTTGCGGCGCCTTGCAACATTGCAAGTATTGCCGAACTACAAGCTTACGATATGACCTGGAAACAAGCGTTTACTTCTTCGATTGGCAAGAAACTCGTGATGGGACTCACGGGACTTTTCCTGATTGTTTTTTTGATTGTACACGTAGGTATCAACGCCTGCATTTTTGCCGACCTTAATGTGCCCGTGTGGCCTTTCGACCCCAGTGATGACGGCGCTATTTTCAACAAGGCAGCGCATTTTATGGGCAGCACCATTTTAATCCGCATACTCGAAGTGGGATTGTTTGCCGGTATCATTCTGCACATTGTGCAGGGCCTGATGCTGGAAGCCAGCAACCGCAGCAAGCGGAAACAGGGCTACGCAGTACAGTTGGGTGGCCGCGGCAGCAAATGGTACAGCCGTGCCATGGGTTTGCTGGGTACCCTCATCATGATTTTCCTGATTTTGCACCTGGCTCATTTTTGGGTAAAGGCCCGCATTACCGGAAGCGACGACATGCCCGAAGTAGAAGGCATGCACAACATGTTTAACCTGATGAAAGTAACCTTTAGTGAACTGTGGGTAGTGATTGTATATGTGCTGGCTTGTATTTCGCTGGCGTATCACCTGCAGCATGGTTTCCAGAGTGCTTTCCGCACATTGGGTGTACACAACAACAAGTGGATGACGATTGTACAAAGCATTGGTGTGGGTTACTCCATTCTGGTGCCGTTGTTGTTTGCCCTCATGCCCATTGCCATGTATTTGGGTTGGGTAGGCTAATGCCGGGATGTGCAATGCTGTTGAAGTGAGTGACACAACCGGAGCTACATAGTAGCACAACTGCTGGTTTCAAAAAAGAATAGAAACAATTTAGAACACAAATCATTTATACGAACGATATGCTGAACGCAAAAATTCCTGCCGGACCGCTCGACAAAAAGTGGACATCGTATAAAAGCACTTGTAAGCTGGTAAACCCGGCTAACAAACGCAAACTGGAAATTGTAGTGGTAGGTACCGGCCTGGCTGGTGCCAGTGCTGCTGCTGCCCTTGGCGAACTGGGCTACAAAGTGAAGGCTTTCTGCTTTCAGGATAGCCCCCGCCGTGCCCACAGTATTGCGGCACAGGGTGGTATCAACGCTGCCAAAAACTACCAAAACGATGGCGACAGTGTGTACCGCTTGTTTTACGATACCATTAAGGGTGGCGACTACCGTGCCCGTGAAGGCAATGTGCATCGCCTGGCCGAAGTGAGTGGTGCCATCATTGACCAGTGCGTGGCGCAGGGTGTGCCTTTTGCCCGTGAATATGGCGGCTTGCTGAGCAACCGTTCGTTTGGTGGTACACAGGTACAACGTACGTTTTATGCAGCCGGCCAAACGGGTCAGCAGTTGTTGCTGGGTGCCTACAGTGCGTTGGAACGCCAGGTAGCACTGGGTAATGTAACTATGTACAACCGCCACGAAATGCTGGATGTGGTTGTGGTAGACGGCAAAGCCCGTGGTATCATTGCCCGTGACCTGGTGAGTGGCAAACTGGAACGCCACTTTGGCCATGCCGTACTGCTGTGCAGCGGTGGCTATGGCAACGTATTTTATTTGAGCACAAACGCCATGGGCAGCAACGTAACTGCCGCCTGGAAAGCGCATAAAAAAGGTGCCTTCTTTGGCAATCCCTGCTTTACACAAATTCACCCCACTTGTATTCCTGTAAGTGGCGACCACCAGAGCAAACTCACCCTGATGAGTGAATCGCTCCGCAACGACGGTCGTATCTGGGTGCCCAAAAAGCAAAACGATACCCGCAAGGCTTCCGATATTCCTGAAGAGGAGCGTGACTACTACCTGGAGCGTCGCTATCCTGCTTTTGGTAACCTGGTACCACGTGATGTGGCCAGCCGTGCTGCCAAAGAGCGTTGCGATGCCGGCTATGGTGTAGGTAGCAGCAAGCAGGCGGTGTACCTCGATTATGCCGATGCCATTAAGCGCTACGGTAAAATTGAAGCTGGTAAAAAAGGTCTCGACCATGCCAGCGAAGCCGAAATTATTGCCCTCGGTAAAGAAGTGGTGAAAGAGAAATACGGTAACCTCTTCGATATGTATGAAAAGATTACCGGTGAAAACCCTTACGAAACACCAATGCGCATTTACCCCGCGGTACACTACACCATGGGTGGCCTGTGGGTAGACTACGAACTGATGACCAACGTGCCCGGTTTGTATGCTTTGGGTGAAGCCAACTTTAGCGACCACGGTGCCAACCGCCTCGGTGCATCGGCGCTGATGCAGGGCCTGGCCGATGGTTACTTCGTAATTCCTTACACTTTGGGCAACTACCTGGCTGACGATATTCATACCAAGCCGCTGCCCGAAGATCATCCGGCATTTGTGGAAGCTGAGAAAGCCGTAGCCGATCGCATTCAACAACTGATGAGTATCAAGGGAACCAAAACTGTGGAAAGCTTCCACAAGCGTTTGGGTAAAATCATGTGGGACAAGTGCGGTATGGCTCGTAACGCTGAGGGATTGAAGCAAGCGATTGCAGAAATTCAACAGCTGAAAAAAGAATTCTGGAGCGATGTAAAAATCCCCGGTGAAATCAACGAGCTGAACCCTGAACTGGACAAGGCCAACCGTGTAGCCGACTTTATAGAGCTGGGTGAACTGATGTGTATTGATGCACTCAACCGCAACGAAAGCTGTGGTGGTCACTTCCGCGAAGAAAGCCAGACCCCAGAAGGTGAAGCACAACGCGACGATGCCAACTACATGTACGTAGCCGCCTGGGAATACAAAGGAGACCACCAGTGGGAACTGCACAAAGAAGTGCTGGACTACGAAGTGGTTAAACCAAGCCAAAGAAGCTACAAGTAAACAATTTGGAAATGTGGTAAAGAGCTAATTCAAAATGCTCGAAGCAACATTTTCAAATTTTCAAATCTTCAAATTGTCACATTCATTGTTAGCTTATGGAACATTATAATATGAATCTCAACCTGAAAGTATGGCGTCAAAAGAATGCGCAAACTCAGGGTGGTTTTGAAACATATCAGGTAAAAAACATTTCTTCAGAAATGAGCTTTCTGGAAATGATTGATGTGCTCAACGAAGAGTTGATTGCTGAGGGCAAAGACCCGATTGCATTCGACCACGATTGCCGCGAAGGCATCTGTGGTATGTGCTCTTTGTACATCGATGGTCGTCCGCACGGCCCTTGGGAGCAAAACACTACCTGCCAGCTGCACATGCGTGCCTACAAAGATGGCGACACCATCACCATTGAGCCCTGGAGAGCCGGTGCTTTCCCGGTGCTGAAGGATTTGATGGTAGACCGTAGCGCATTCGACCGCATTATTCAGGCTGGTGGTTTCATTAGCGTAAACACCGGTAATGCTGTGGATGCCAACGCACTGCCCATTGAAAAAGATAAAGCTGACGCATCATTTGCCGCAGCAGCTTGTATTGGTTGTGGTGCTTGTGTAGCTGCTTGTAAAAACAGTTCTGCTATGCTGTTTACTTCTGCCAAAGTAACGCAACTCGCATTGCTGCCACAGGGTGCTCCCGAACGTAAATCACGTGCCCTCAACATGATTGCACAAATGGATAAGGAAGGCTTTGGTGCATGTACCAATACCGGTGCCTGCGAAGCTGTTTGCCCCAAAGGCATCAGCCTCACCAACATTGCCCGCCTCAATCAGGAGTATCTCGGCGCAGCGTTGACTGTTAACTAATCGAAGAAATAACGCACTGCGATTATAAGGCTTTCATCATTTGGATGGCACAACCGAAATGGCCCGTTTGGCCCATCGGTCCATCCAGATAATGGAAGCCATTTTTTTCGTACATAGGTATAGCCCGGTTAAGCTCTGGCATGGTTTCGAGATACATGTGCGTATAGCCGAGCTCTTTCGCTTTTGCAAAACAGGTATGCAGCAATCGCTGGCCTAATCCGAGTCCACGGGCATTGGCATGCAAATACATTTTTACTAACTCGCAGGTGCCTTCTGGCAAACCTTTGGTGGGAAAGATACCGGCGCCACCCAATAGTTGTTCGTTGTGTGTGGCAATGAAATACCATGAGCCCGGCGTTGATTGAAACAGTTCATACAAGTGATCAGTCTCTTTATCGTAATACACCGTGCCCGGATGGTTGGCACCAAACTCTTCCAATGAAGTACGAATGATGCGGGCAATGGCAGCATTGTCTGCAGGGGCTATGTCGCGGATGATGACGTCTGATAATTGCATGCTCAAAAATACATGTGTCGGCCCATTCATTCAGCTACGATAAAGTACCTTCATGGCTCATTTACTATCATGCCAACCACCGATCAGATACTGCTTCAAATATTACCGGCTACTCAGTTTTCTACCAGGCTCATCGATCGCATTTCTTATGCTTCTGATGCCGGGTTTTATCAGCTCATTCCGCAGGCAGTATTGTTTCCGGCAACGGTGGAAGATGTACAACATATTTTCGAATTGGCACAGCAGCAATTGGTGCCCGTTGTGTTTCGGGCAGGTGGCACCAGCCTCAGCGGACAGGCTATTACGGATGGTTGGCTGGTCGACATCAGCAAGCATTGGCGGGGGATACAGGTGCATGCTTCCAAACAAGCAGTAACTGTACAGCCGGGCATCACCGGAGGTATGGTGAATCATTACCTGAAAAAGCACAGCCAAAAAATTGGTCCCGATCCGGCGAGTATCAATGCGGCTATGATGGGCGGCATCATCAGCAACAATGCATCGGGTATGTGCTGTGGTGTAAAGGATAATTCTTATCACACCATCGAGCACGTTCATTTTGTATTGCCCGATGGACAGCGATACCATACCGCAGATGCCAGCGATTATGAAAGGTTTCAGCAAGAGCAATCAACACTTGCTACAACACTTACCGAACTACGGCAGCAAATACTGAACAATGATGCATTGCTGCAGCGTATCCGGCACAAGTATCTCACAAAGAATACCGTTGGTTATTCACTCAATGCCTTGGTAGATTATGAGCATCCGCTCGACATATTTGCGCACCTGTTGGTGGGTGGTGAAGGCACACTGGCATTCATTGCAGAAGCAACGCTACGTACCATTGCTGATAAGCCCTACAAGGCAGCAGCCATGCTATATTTTCCCAATTTGTACGAAGCATGCTCGGCTATTGTACCCCTGAAAGAAACCGGCGCCGAAGCGTTGGAACTCATGGACAGGGCTTCGCTGAAATCAGTAGAACACTTACCTGGATTACCCGATTTTTTTACCCAGTTACCAGATGGTGCGGCAGCCTTACTCTGCGAGTATCAAACTGAGGATGCAGCTGCATTGGAAGGCTTGCTGGCTAATGCCAATATGGTATTGCAACAGTTGCCATTACTGCATCCCGCAGCATTTACCACACAAGAAAAAGAACGCAATTTTTACTGGAAGCTGCGCAAAGGTATGTTCCCGAGTGTGGGGGCTGTAAGGCAGCGTGGCACCACGGTTATTCTCGAAGACATCACTTTCCCAGTGGCTAAACTGGCCGATGGATTGGTGGATGTACAACAGTTGTTTACAAAGTATGGCTATCACAATGCCATCATTTTCGGTCATGCAAAAGATGGCAATATTCACTTTGTGATTACACAACTCCTCGATACCGAAAGCGAAGTAAAACGCTATGATGCGTTTATGCGGGAAGTAGTTTCGCTGGTGGTCAATAAATACGATGGCGCATTAAAAGGCGAACATGGCACGGGCCGCAATATGGCACCTTTTATTGAAGCAGAGTGGGGTGGCGAAGCATATCGCATCATGCAGCAAATCAAACATGCTGCCGATCCAAAAGGGTTACTCAATCCCGGTGTTATTATCAATGCCAGTAAGCAGGCACATATCGAACACCTGAAAGATTTGCCACAGGTAGAACAGGAAGTAGACAAATGCATTGAGTGTGGTTTTTGCGAAGTAAACTGCCCCAGCCGCGATGTAACCATGACGCCACGCCGACGCATTGTAGCCCGCAGGGCTTTACAGCGGTTGCAACATCAAGACCAACAACAATTACTGAAAGAGCTGCAGTCATCTTTTCAGTACGATGGTTTGGATACCTGCGCCACGGATGGTTTGTGTGCTACCGATTGTCCGGTGGATATCAATACCGGTGAGCTGGTGAAACGCTTGCGGCATGAGCAGCATGGTCGCATGGGCAATGCCATCGCCGGTTGGATGGCTCGTCATTTCGGATTCGTTGCTACATCGGCACGGTTTATTATTGCTGCTCTTTCATTGTTGGATAAAGTGAAATTGGTCAGTGGTATCAGTCGTGGTATACGGAAAATCATTCCCATAATGCCCGTGTGGATGCATGGCTTGAAAGCCGCCAAACGATTACCGAAAGCGAATCCGGCGCAACCCGATGCGGTGTATTTTTCTTCCTGCATCAACCGGGTGATGGCGCATGGCGATGAACCAAAATCTTTGCAGCAATCGATGCTCGATGTATGCCGGCAGGCTGGTGTACAGTTGTTGATGCCGGAAGGGTTAAGCAGTCAATGTTGCGGTCAGCCCTTTAGCAGCAAGGGGTACGTAGGAGCCAGTCAGCAATTGTTGCAAGAGGCGGTAACTGCTTTGTGGCAATGGACTGATAAAGGACGGCTTCCTGTTGTGTGTGATTTCTCTTCATGCACCTATACGTTTTTGCAAAACGGCAAGCACTTGCCCGAACCGTATTTACAACAGTGGCGACAGCTACAAATGCTGGATAGTGTGGCTTTTTTGCAACAGACGGTTTTGCCCAAGCTACAGCTCAATCCCAAGCAAGAACCCGTAGTGCTGCATCCAGCCTGTGCAGTTACCAAGTTGGGATTGAATGATGCATTCGTGCAATTGGCCAAAGCCTGTGCGCCAAAAGCGGAAGTGCCTGCCGGTGCGGGCTGCTGCGGCATGGCCGGCGACCGTGGTTTTCTGGTGCCCGAATTAGTAGAAGGCGCCACCGCACAAGAACTCAAATCCGCTGCGCAAATACAAAGCCGTGAAGGCTATTCATCTTCTACCACCTGTGAACTGGCTTTGTCGCACCACAGCGATATCGATTACAAGCACATCGTGTATTTGCTGGATGAGGTGAAGGAGTAGGGAACGAGTTTACGAGTTCACAAGTTCCAGAGTTCAAAAGTTGGTAGGTTGGAAAGTTGCTAGGTTGAAAACACGTATTTCCTGTATTCAAATCAGAAATCAGAAATCGTACATCAGCAATCCATTTTAGTATTTCAGCTTTCGCAGCTTTGGGGCTTTTACCCAGCTTACGCCCACTACCAGCAGTGTCATACAACCGCCGAAAATAACGGAGGTAACAGTGCCCATCAATCGGGCTGCAATGCCGCTTTCAAACTGGCCCAACTCATTACTGCTGTTGATGAACATACTGTTGACAGAACTAACTCTGCCCCGCATATCATCGGGTACATAGAGTTGCAAAATAGTACTCCGGATGACCACACTAATGCCATCAAACACACCACTGATGAGCAAAATGAAAAACGATAACCAGTAGTTTCGGCTAAGGGCAAAAGCAATCATGCAGAGACCAAAACCTGCCACACACATCAGCATAATGCGGCCCTGATTTTTGGTGAGCGGCATACGGGCCATTACAAACAACACCATTACGGTACCCATGCCCTGTGCGGCTTTCAGCAATCCCATGCCCGTAGCATCTACATGTAAAATATCTTTGGCAAATACGGGCAGCATAGCCACGGCACCACCAAACAACACAGCAAACATATCTACACTTAAAGCACTCAATACTTCTTTGGTTTTCCACACATAACGCAAGCCGTCTTTCACACTTTCCCAGGTACGTTGTTGCATATTGCTGTGCTGTGCCGGCAGGTTCGGTAGTTTGCTTACCAATGCAGCAGCCAGTATGAGCAACGAAACAGAAATGGCAAACATGAACGTAAGGCTGATTTGTGCAATCAGTAATCCTGCTATCACTGGCCCGCCAACTGCAGCCATGGTCCATGCAGTGCTGCTGAGCGTAACGGCTTTGGGTAAATCAGCTTTATCATTGATCAGTTGTGCTACAATGCTGTGAAAAGTTGGGCCTGTAAAAGCACGAAATACACCCGTGAAAAATACGAGTACATAAATACAAACAGCGGTAGCTTGTACACCCAGCGATGACGAAACCCATTGGCTCGATACAATACCCAATCCAATGCTGGCGGTGAGGTAGAGCAGCATGCCCCGCAGCAGCATGTTGCGTTTGTCACTGATGTCGATGACATGACCGGCATACAAGGCTAGACTGATGGCAGGCACCACTTCGCTCAGGCCCAGCAAACCCTGCGACAATACATCTCGGGTAAGTTCGTACAGGTACCATGCAATGCCGGTATTCACCATTTGCATGGCAAAAATGAACGCAAAACGGGCGACCAAAAATGTACGGAGTTGCGGATACTTGTTGAGTAACGGACCTTTCAGCATAAGCCCTGCAAAAATAGGGGTTGATACCCGCCGGCATGCTGCAAGTTTGAGCAAGGAAATTAATACACTTATGGGCCCGGCAGTAGTGCTACTATGAAGCTTCGTTGCGTCGCACACTTCATCGTCCTGTTCTTTACTAAGCTTCAATACAGCACATCCACATCAGGCATAAATAGGGTGCCACAAATTCGCAGATTAATACTGAAAAATGCAATCTGTGAATCTGTGGCTATTTTTCTTTCGTTAGAATTATCTGTGATAATCCGTTTCAGCCTGAAAATCCGCGTCCCATAAAATCGTTTCTTTGAATCACTATGTCTACAAGCAATTTTTCACCAGTCGACTGGTGTCAGCATACCAATATTTACGAGGTCAACGTGCGGCAATACACTGCCGAAGGAACCTTTGCTGCTTTTGGCCAACACCTGCCAAGGCTTGCTGCTATGGGAGTAGAAACACTTTGGTTCATGCCCATTACACCCATTGGTGTACCCAAGCGGTTGGGCACATTGGGCAGTTACTACGCATGCAGCAGTTATGTGCAAACCAACCCCGAGTTTGGTACCATTGATGATTTCAAAACATTGGTCCATCAGGCGCATGCATTGGGCATGAAAGTGATTATCGATTGGGTGGCCAACCACACTGGCTACGGCCATGAGTGGATGGATGGCCGCAGACGAGATTATTACGACCTCAGCCCGAGTGGCAATTTTCAGGAGCGTAACGGTTGGGAAGATGTAGCCGACCTCGACTATGGCAACAACGACATGCGCCGCGAAATGATGGAGAGCATGCAGTTTTGGGTGAAAACTTGTGACATCGATGGCTTTCGCTGCGATATGGCGCATTTGGTGCCACTCGATTTTTGGCTCGAAGCCCGCCATCATTGCGATGCGGTAAAACCGCTGTTTTGGTTGGCCGAAACAGAAAACGAAGCCTATCATGCGGCATTCGATGCCAGCTATGCATGGGAGTGGATGCATACCACCGAAAAGTTTTTTACATCCACACAAACCAACACCATACTCGATGCGGTGCTGAGTAAATACGAGGACCGTTATCCCAAGCTATCTTTCAAAATGTTCTTCACCAGCAACCACGATGAAAACAGCTGGAACGGAACCGAGTGGGAAAAGTATGGTGCAGCCGCATTGCCATTGTTTGTGCTTGGTGCTACGTGGTCAGGCATTCCGCTCATTTACTCCGGACAGGAATTGCCGAGTACCAAACGCTTGTCTTTTTTTGATAAGGATGAAATTGCCTGGACCAACGAACTACAGTTTGCATCATTTTACACTGCATTGCTACAACTGCGCAAACGCAACAAAGCCGCTGGTGGACCCAATGGATCGGGTGCTACTTTTCGATTGCCGGTAAGCAACGAAAGAGTGTTTTGTTTTTTGCGCCAGCACCACAACCAGCAGGTATTGGTGCTGCTCAATTTTACCAATGAAACACAATCGTTTTACATGAATGACGAACGTATTGCTGAAGGCATAAAAGAAATTTTTACGCAACAATTGTTGCCAAAAGATAGAAAGATTGTATTGCCACCATTCGGTTATCAGGTGTATGAAAAGTGATGCATAATGCAATGGCTATAAGTCGCCAATAATTTTCATTCGTGGTATCCGTGACCATCTCATTTAATTCCTGTTATAACCATTCGTGTGTATGAAAAAACTCTCCATGGATGAACTCGGTCGTTTGTCGGCCGATGAGTTTAAAGAAGTGCCGAAACTACCGCTGGTGGTGGTGCTGGATAATGTGCGGAGCATGCACAATGTGGGTAGCGTTTTTCGTACGGCCGATGCTTTTTTAATTGAGCAAATCATCCTCTGCGGGTACACGCCGCAGCCGCCTCACCGCGACATCCACAAAACAGCATTGGGGGCAACAGAGACGGTTGCATGGGAATACGCTGCGGATACTGTAACCGCTGTGGAAGCGTTGAAAACCCGTGGCTTTCAAGTGCTGGCGGTGGAGCAAACCAGTCAGTCCAAACTATTGTCGGCGGTGGAGTGGGAGGGCAAGCAACCACTTGCAGTGGTGCTGGGCAACGAAGTGGAAGGCGTAGACCAAGCAGTGATAGATGCCTGCCACGGCGCCATTGAAATACCGCAGGCTGGCACCAAACATTCGCTCAACATCAGCGTGGCAGCCGGCATTGTGTTGTACGAATTATTTACCAAGGGGTACAAACAAGCATGAAGCTTCAACTGTTTTCGTTTTCAACAAATGAGCAGCAACAGCCCGCAATTGTGGTAAAAAATGCAACTTGCAGGCCTGCGCTGCAACGCCTGTTTACACTATGACGACCATCAAGAATTACCTCTCGTTAGTAAAGTTTTCGCATACCATCTTCGCCATGCCCTTTGCGTTGATTGGTTTTTTTCTGGCTGTTTTGCAACCAAAGTATTTTACTTGGAATATAAATAATACTATTGGCAGGGGCAATGATGCAACCAATTTCGACTTTTGGGGAAATCATTTTTTCAAATTCATGCTCGTCATCATCTGCATGGTCACAGCCCGCAGTGCAGCCATGGCGTTCAACCGCTATCTCGATCGAAACTTTGATGCCCAAAACCCACGTACCGCCATCCGCGAAATACCGGCGGGTATTATTGGCGCCAGCAGTGCCCTGCGTTTTACCGTCCTCAATTGCCTGTTGTTTATTGCTGCCACTTACTTCATCAATCCCATTTGTTTTTACCTGAGTCCGGTGGCATTGTTTGTGATTTTGTTTTACAGCTATACCAAACGGTTCACAGCTTTATGTCACCTCGTGTTGGGGCTTGGGTTGAGTTTGGCACCCATTGGTGCTTATCTGGCGGTAACGGGTGCATTTGCCGTGTTGCCGGTGTTGTTTTCGTTCACCGTGTTGTTTTGGGTAAGCGGTTTCGACATCATTTTTGCTTTGCAGGATGAAGCCTTCGACCGCAGCCAGGGGCTGCACAGCATACCTGCTGCTTTGGGTACTGCCAAGGCGTTGCGGGTAAGTGAACTGCTGCACCTGTTGAGTGCTGCCTGTGTAATTGCGGCCGGTTTTTATGGGTCATTTGGTTGGTTGTATTGGGTGGGTACAGCAGGCTTTTGTGGCATGCTCATTTACCAACACAGCATCGTGAAGCCCAGCGACCTCTGCCGCGTCAACATCGCTTTCATGACGGCCAACGGCATTGCCAGCGTGGTGTTTGCGGTGTTTGTGATAGCGGATTTATTGCTTTAAACACGGATTGGAACGAATGATTACGAATTACACGAATGGTTTTATTAGGATGAAGTCGGAGAATCACGAATGACACGAAATTCTTTATTGGATATAAGTTTAATGGTGATTAATTGATCTACTGGATTCAATCCGTGTCATCAGTGTCAATTAGCCGAATTAGTGTTTACAGAATTACCCGTTGATGTCGCAATGACTTTTCACCGAAATTGATAATCATACCAAGTCGAAGCCCACTTGCTTTCAGATAATTGACAGTTTGAAAAGTAAATGCTTCATGCACTGCTGCAGTGGCTTTTATCTCCAGAATAATGCGATCAAACACTACAAAATCGGCTACGTAGTGATGACGCAACACCACATTTTTATACACTACCTCAAAACGTTTTTCTCTTTGAAATGAAATGCCTTCTGCCTGTAACTCTAATTCCAACGCATCTTTGTACACGGCTTCTTTAAAACCAAAACCAAGTAACCGGTGAATTTCCATGCATTTGCCAATGATTAAATAGGATTCATCTTTGTACAATAATTCAGTCATGTGTGGTGTAAGGCTTTTAAAAGTGTAAGTGTTGTTGCGTACCCTAAAATAATTCGTGTAATTCGTAATATTCGCATCATTCGGGTTGATTCCTTTCGTGCAATCAGTCCAATTTGTTTAATTCGTGTATATGGCTCGAATCATGGCCCTCGATTATGGTAAAAAACGCACCGGTGTCGCCGTTACAGATCCGTTGCAGATTATTGCCAGTGGCCTCACTACTGTCGATTCGCATGGGCTGCGGCCATGGCTCAAAACCTATTTTGCTACCGAAGCAGTGGAGCGGGTAATTATCGGGCTGCCACTGTCGCTGGATGGTGAAGCTACCGATGGTACCAAGCCCGTGAAAGACTTTATCCGCCTCTTTAAAAAAGACCATCCCACCATCCCCATTGAAACGGTGGATGAACGCTACACCAGCAAAATGGCGGCGCAAGCCCTCATTGACACCGGGGTGAAAAAAAAGGACCGCCGCGAAAAAGGCCGTATTGATGAAATGGCCGCCACCCTCATGCTACAGGAATACTTGCAGCAAAAAGGCTAATTTTGGCGCATGACAAGGATTGTAATTACAGCAAAGGATACAAAAGCTACCCTTGAAGAAAAGCTCAAAAAGGTGGATGCAACAAAAGGGAAAAAACCATTTGATGCGAAGAAGTATGCTGGAAAAATCAAGGGTTATGGTGATCCGATGGTTTTTCAGAAAACACTGAGAAATGAATGGGATTAGACTTTTGTTGGATACAAACGCAGTTATCTATTTGTTACAAGGAAACAAAAACGTAACAGATTTGGTCAATAATGCCAGTATTTACGTTTCGGCAATAACAGTCACTGAACTCCTATCGAAGCAGTTAAAAACAACAGAAGAAAAGTTAATAAATCTTTTTATCGAGGATGTTTACGTAGTTCATACAAATGATTTCATCGTTCGTGAGGGAGCATCTTTACGTCGAAAGGAAAAAATCAAAACACCCGATGCCTTGGTAGCTGCAACTGCATTATTCGTAGAAGCACCTTTAGTATCAGCAGATAAAATTTTCAAAAAAGTAGAAGGGCTTTCCTTCATCGAACTGACCATTTAACCATTATGATTCTTCCAATTGTAGCGTACGGATCGCCCATTTTGCGCCGGGTAGCGGTAGATATCACGCCGGATTATCCCAATCTTACTCAACTCATCGCCGATATGTGGGAAACCATGTATGCCAGCAATGGCGTGGGTTTGGCCGCTCCTCAAATCAACCGCTGCATTCGCATTTTTACCGTCGATAGTGAGCAAATCATCGAAAACCTCGACGAGGAAGAACGTCAGGAGTATGAAGGGGATGAAGGCATCAAAGAAACGTTTATCAATGCACACATAGTAGCGTTTGCCGGCGATGAATGGCCGTACAACGAAGGTTGCCTCAGCATTCCGAAAGTGCGGGAAGATGTGATGCGCCCCGAAACCGTGACTATTGAATATGTGAATGAAAAGTTTGAGCCCCAGCGCAAAACTTTCAGTGGTATTACCGCACGGGTTATCCAACACGAATACGACCACATTGAAGGCAAGTTGTTCATTGATTACCTGTCGCCGCTGAAAAGAAAACTGCTCAAAGGCAAACTACTTGATATTTCCAACGGCAAAGTGCGGATGGACTACCGCATGACTTATCCGAAGTCGTAAGCCCAATCTCCGTAAAAGTCAACCGGCACAACGTTTTCAAAACATTGTGCCGGTTTTTTATTAAATGAGTTGACTGTTATCCTATTAGCAATAAACCACAAACTACAAACCACCAACTAATCTTCAACTTTTCCTTTCGTTTGAAAATACTTCCGCCATTTTTCAATCACGGCAGTCATATCGGGTGGAATTGGTGCTTCAAAGAATAGGCGTTCGTTGGTAACGGGATGCACAAAGCCCAGGGTTTTGGCATGCAGTGCCTGGCGGGGGCAGAGGGCAAAACAATTTTCTACAAACTGTTTGTACTTGGTGTAAATGGTGCCCTTCAAAATGCGGTCGCCACCGTAGTGATCGTCGGCAAAAAGCGTATGGCCAATGTGTTTCATGTGTACCCTTATCTGGTGGGTACGGCCGGTTTCCAGCACACATTCCACCAGCGTTACGTAGTGAAACCTTTCCAGCACATTGTAATGCGTAATGGCATGCTTGCCATATTCACCCTCCGGAAAAGCCTCAAACTGCTTGCGGTAGCGGGGGCTTCGGCCTACGTGGGCTTCAATGGTGCCGCTCTCTTCTTCCACATCGCCCCACACCAGCGCCACGTATTTGCGGTCGATGGTATGGTTGAAAAATTGCTTGGCGAGGTGTTGCAGAGCACGGTCGGTTTTGGCCAGCAACAGCAAGCCGCTGGTGTTCTTGTCAATGCGGTGTACCAAACCAAAGCGGGGCAGGTTAAACTCTGTCAGTTCCGGGTTTTGCTGCATCAGGTAATGCGCCACACCATTCACTAACGTACCGTTGGGGTTGCCGCTACCTGGGTGCACCACCATGCCGGCGGGCTTGTTGATGAGCAACACATCATCATCTTCAAACACAATGTTGAGGTCCATTGGTTCGGGAATGATGTCGTTGCTGTCGGGGTGGTCTTCGCTAAATACAATCACCTCATGGCCGGCCTTCACTTTAAAGTTGGGCTTCACCATTTGGCCATCCACGGTTATCAATCCGGCATGCAGGGCCTGCTGAATTTTATTGCGGGTAGCGCCTTCAATGCGGTTCATCAAAAACTTATCGATGCGCAAGGGCTCCTGGCCTTTGTCGGCTTTTACCACCAGTCTTTTATAGAGTTCATCACTCTCGGTGCCCTCGTCGGGCAGTTGCAATTCTTCGTCGAGCATGGTTGCTGTTGCAGGAAATTTTTGTCTAAGAAGCTGTTTAGATTTCATTACTGGAAATACCCATCGGGTAATTTTTGAGCGAAACAAGCGGATTTTGCAGCCGTAGCGGGTAGCCTACGGCGAAAAATCCAACGCAGTTGCAGCCAAAAAGACCCATGGGAATGACAGTGTATGGAGTTTAAACAGCTTCAGAGGGCAGGTTCCTTATTTTCGCAAAGTAAATGGGTACACAACAAATAGTTTGGTGGAAAGATTTGGGGCTGCAACGCTACAAGCCCGTGTGGGACGAACAGGAGCGGCTGATGCAACTGGCAACCGACATTAAGCGGGCCGAATTTGAACAGCCAGCAGCAGAGCGAAGTACGCAACATCATTTGCTGTTGGTGGAGCATCCGCCCGTGTATACCTTGGGCAAAAGCGGCCATATCGAAAACATCCTCATTTCCGAAGCAGAGATGGCAGCGCAGGATATTGATTATTTCAAAATCAACCGTGGCGGCGATATTACTTTTCACGGGCCGCAGCAGCTGGTAGGTTATCCCATTCTCGATTTAGAAAAAATGTATACCGATATTGGCCGGTATCTGCGCAACCTCGAAGAAGTCATCATCAAAACCATTGCACATTATGGTTTGAAGGGCGAACGTTCGGCCGGCGAAACCGGTGTGTGGCTCGATCCGGACAAGCCCGGCCATGAACGCAAAATTTGCGCCATGGGCGTACGTTGCAGCCGTTGGATTACCATGCACGGTTGGGCACTCAACGTGAATACCGACCTCACTTATTTCGATAATATCATTCCCTGCGGCATTGTGGGCAAGCAGGTTACTTCCATTGCCAAAGAGCTGGGCCATGCAATAGATTTTGAAGAAAGCAAGCAAGTATTGCTCAATAAATTTGCAGAAGTGTTTGAGGTAGAACTGCGACCTATGGGCTAAAATCTCTGGCAAGGAAAATGCGATTTCGCTCCTTGATTTTTCCATTTTCCAGTAGCTCAAATTTGTACCAGCCACCGTGGTAAAAATTCGTTTTATCCAAAATAAGGAAAGGTTCTTTCAAGGCTTTTAATTCCAACACCAGCGTTTCATCTTCTTCCATAAACTTGATGTCGTAGCGCTTGATAGCTGCATCCGGCAGTTTAATTACGATGTAACCATCACGGTCGGTAAATACAAACTCACTGGTCCGTTGCAAAAACGGCGGCACATAAATACCCAGTAAAATCGTGTCGTCTGTCAATTGAAACAAAGTGTCTTTCGTTTTTTTCATGATGCTGTCGCGAAAACGAAAGAACTCCGCTGTAATCAGGGTGGTGTACAATGTATCTTTTACCTTAATGTAAAACGGCTTGTCGGGCGGAATCACTTCTTCCTCATCTTCTTTCTTATTGCCTTTCTGCAGTTTTTTTACCAGCTCTTCATCCAGCTGGTCCCTTTTGTTATCCACCACCACCACGCTATCTTTTTTACCGTTGTTGGTATTGCTGCTGGCGCTGTCTCTGGGTACAATGAGGGGAGCTGTGGGGCGCATGCTTTTGGTGAAAAAATAAGCACCACCTTCCATTACATAAAACACCCGGTAGTAGTATTTGATGCCGGGAATAATTTTATCGCTGTAGCCATTTACCGGCAACTCAGGACTGGTAGAAGAATACACCGTAGTGAACTTTTTGGTGCTGTCGTAACTGCGCTGCACCGCCAGCTGTATAAGGTTGGGATAAAGATTGCGCCAGCTCACCACCACACGGCCACCGCCCCGGTCTTCTACTGAAAATTTGGGCAAAGTATCCTGTGCCATGGCTGCAGTTGCAGCCAGCATCCATCCGGTAAACAATACAAGTCGGCTAATCCATTTCATGCTATCACAAGGCGCTAAGGCGTGGCAAATATAACGCTGCTACCCACCTGTAGATTGCAAGCTTAATAACGGGTGTGAACGATTGCCCTGCAAGCCACCGGTATGAATGAGCAGTATTTTTTGTGGTGAACTGTATGCCGTCTGCGCATAATGCCGTTGCATGGCATGCAGTAGTTTGCCTGTGTACATGATGTCTGTAGCGAGGCCTGTGTTGGATTGCCATTGCAGCATGCAGTCAATGGTTGCATCGCTGCAGCGGCCAAACCGGTCGTTGGGTAAATGATGAAGCTGTAATTGTTTTTGATGTGTTGCAGCAGTTGTAAGCAGCAATGCATCCACCGTTGCATCTTGTATGCCGGGGTTTACCGCATGTAAATGCGTAAAGGGCATGGAGGATTGCAAAATACCTGCTGCAGTTGTGCCTGTGCCAGTGGCACACCACACAGCATCTACAGCAAAGTCAGTCAGTTGATTAAAATAATCTTGTACGCCTTTTACACCGGGATGCCCATCGCCACCCATGGGTATGTACAATCGTTGTTGTACATCGGCCATCGCCTGCCAGTGTGCATCGTTGTAAAATTCGCTGCGGTGTGCATAGATGATGTTGCCGCCCCATTGCTGCACATCATCCAGCATAGCAGAGCGGGTATGCGCTGCTGCTTTTATAATGGCTGTAAAAGGCAGTTGATGTAAGTGGCACCAGGCCGCAGTGGCATGCACATGATTGCTCCATGCACCGCCTTTGCTGATGATACCATTTCTCACCAGCGAAGGATTGGTTTGCAACCAACCATACAACTTCAACCATTTGTTGCCCGATACCTGCGGATGCAATGTGTCGAGGCGCAATGCATACACTTCAATACCAACATCCAACGGATGCCCCTGCAATTGCTGCGGCGAAAGGAGTGGAGGGGCTGACCATTGGTTTTGCAACATAGGGATGACTTATCTTCGCAAAGTTTAATAAATCAACCCCATGCAAAAACCAACACTCGTAATTCTGGCCGCAGGTATGGCCAGCCGTTACGGCAAAATGAAACAGATTGAAGGCTTTGGTCCGAATAAAGAAACCATCATGGATTATTCGATTTTCGATGCCATCCGTGCAGGCTTCGAAAAAGTAGTATTCATCATCCGCGAAGAATTTGAAGAAACATTCAAATCCATCATGGAGCCCAAGCTGGCCGGCAAAATAAAAACGGCGTATGTGTATCAGCACCTCACCGATTTTGTACCTGCCGATGCTGCCGTTTCACCAGAACGTACCAAGCCTTGGGGTACAGCACATGCAGTGCTTTGCGCCAAAGATGAAGTGAAAGAAAACTTTGTGGTAATTAATGCCGACGATTTTTATGGCGAAGATGGTTTCCGCAAAGCCTATGAATTTTGTACCACAGCTTGCAGCGATACCAACTACGGCATTATTGGTTATACCTTATCAAAAACGCTGAGCAAAAACGGTAGTGTGAGCCGTGGTGTGTGCAAGGCCGATGCCAATGGCAAACTGGTGAGCATCAACGAACGCACCAAAATTTACTGGAAAGGAGAGCAGGTGTTTTTTGAAGAAAACGGACAGGAGTTTGAAGAAGATCCGGCATCACCTGTGAGCATGAATTTCTGGTGTTTTTCACCCGGTGTGTTTGCGTTGTCAGAAAGCTTGTTCAGCCAGTTCATCAAAGAACGGGGCATGGAACCCAAGGCAGAATTTTTCATTCCTATTGTAGCTGATCATTTCATCAACACTGGTAAGGGTACCATTCAAATTGTAGGCACCGATGCAGAGTGGTTTGGTGTTACCTATCCCGAAGATGCACCAACCGTAGAAGCCAGCATTAGTGCATTGGTGAATGCAGGTGCGTATCCTCCGGCTTTGTGGAGTTAAATCATCTGGTTTAGTATCAAAATCAAAAGCCTTCACATGTGAAGGCTTTTGATTTTTGCACTCACAATATATTCACCTCTCTCTCTAGTTCGATTCCGAATTTTTGCTGAATGTCGTCGATGATTTGCTGAGAAAGTTGATAGATATCTGCACCACTGGCGCCGCCATAATTCACCAATACCAAGGCCTGCTTGCTGTGTACGCCGCATTGTCCTTGTCGGTGGCCTTTCCAGCCCGCTTGTTCAATCAGCCAACCAGCGGGTACTTTGGTGTGGCCTTCGCCAGCCGCATAGCCGGGTATGGTTGCAAAAGTTTGTTGCAGCTGTTGGTAATGCGCAGTTTCAATCACCGGATTTTTAAAGAAGCTGCCGGCGTTGCCCAACACCGCCGGGTCGGGCAGTTTTGACTGGCGTATGCGGATAACGGCTTCACTCACCTCACGTATGCCGGGGTTGTGCACACCCATCTGCTCCAGCTCGGCAGCAATGGCACCATAGCTGGTGTGTAGTGTTACTTTTTTGTTGAGCCGAAATATCACCGACACAATGGCGAGTTGCTGCTTGTATTGTTTTTTGAAAATACTTTCTCTGTAGCCAAAGGCACAATCGGCAGCGGCAAAATGCAACAGGCATTTGTCTTGTAAATGCCAGGCTGTTACTTCATGCAGTACATCTTTTATTTCCACACCATACGCTCCAATGTTTTGAATGGGCGATGCACCTACATTGCCGGGTATCAAGGATAAATTTTCGATGCCTGCATAGTTATGTGCAATGCAATACTGCACAAATGCATGCCAGTTCTCTCCGGCATTGGCTTGTACATAGTAGTGCTCATCATCTTCCTCCAACAATTGAATGCCTTTGATTTGATTGTGCAAAACCAAACCATCAAAGGGTTTTGTAAACAGCATGTTGCTACCACCACCGAGTATCAATGTTTGAGCGTAGCCCGTAGCCGCTGCTTGTAATTCTTGCAAGGAATCAAGTGAATCAAAAGCCGCAAAGCCTTTCACCAAAGCAGGCACGCCAAAGCTGGTGAGTGGTTGCAGGTTATAGTTGGTTTGTATCGTCATGCTACGAGCTTATTGCTTAATTCATCATTCCTACTGCGGATCTACATCAATCGACACCCGTACTCTTTTAAAAGCTTCCTGATGTTGCATTTCTACAATAGCTGTTTTGATGTCTGCTTTTGCTTGTTCTAAAAACGCCGCATTGCGGGGGAGCTTCAGCAACAGTTCGGTAATGTATTCGTTGCGGATGCGGTTGATGGGTGGCTCGGCTGGTCCGCTGATGTACTTGTCGTATTTGGTGCGCAACCATGCACCCAATGCATCGCAGGCCATCCATGAAGTGGTTTGATCTTTGTGCTTGCATTGCAGCATAATGAGCCTGCTGAATGGCGGATAAAAAAACAATTGCCGCTGCGCTACTTCGTATTGGTAAAAAGCAGGGAAGTCGTGCTGTTGTAAAAACGGAATGATGGGGTTGGCGGTGTCGAACAATTGTACCACCACTTTTCCTTTTTCACCTTTTCTGCCGGCACGTCCACTTACTTGTTCTATCAGTTGGAAAGCCCGCTCCGCTGCTCTGAAATCTGCAAACCGCATAATGCCATCTGCATCGGGAATGCACACCAAACCTACGTGGTCAAAGTCGAGGCCTTTTACCACCATTTGTGTGCCGGCCAGTATTTGTATGCGTTGGTCTTCAAACTGTCGGATGAGGTTTTCATGACTGTGTTTGCCCCGCACACTGTCAGTATCCATACGGGCCACAACCGCCTGCTCAAAGGTTTGATCGAGCAATTCTTCCAGTTGTTCTGTGCCAAAGTTTTTCTGCCGAAAATCCTGACTGCCGCAAGCACCACAGGTTTTCGCCAATGGATAAGTAGTGCCGCAATAATGGCAATGCAATTTTTGTGTGCTCTTGTGGTAGGTGAGTGACACATCGCATTGATCGCATTTGGGTATCCAACCACAGGTGCCGCACAATTGGTAGGGTGCATAACCACGACGATTTTGAAACACAATCACCTGCTTATTTTGCTGCAAGGTTTGGTTGATGCGTTCTTTCATCGCCTCCGTTAAAATCACTTTTTGTTTACGACTTTCCGGCACCTGTTTCAGGTCGATGATTTCTATATCGGGCAATTGCAAATCGCCGTATCGTTCGGTGAGTGTTACGAGACCGTATTTATGCTGTAAGCAATTGTGATAGCTTTCCAGCGAAGGGGTGGCGCTGCCGAGCAATACTTTGGCATTGCAAACGGAGGCATAAAAAATAGCAGCATCTCTTGCATGGTAGCGTGGTGGTGGATCGTATTGTTTGAAAGAACTGTCGTGCTCTTCATCCACTACCATCAATTTGAGATTGCAAAAGGGCAAGAACAACGCCGACCGTGCACCCAATACTACCTGTATTTCGCCCGACTTTACTTTGTTCCACAATTCCAGTCGTTCGTTGGCATTGAACTTAGAATGGTAAATGCCTACAAATCCACCGAGGTGCTGGCGCAGTTTGCGAACAATTTGAGAAGTCAATGCAATTTCCGGCAACAGGTACAAACATTGCTCACCCCGTTGTATGGCTTCTGCCATCAGCTGAATGTACAATTGTGTTTTACCACTGCCCGTTACACCATGTAGTAAAGTCACAGCATGTTGTTGCATGCTGTCTTTTAGTTGCTGCAGCGCTGTTTGTTGTGCTGCAGAAAATTGAATGTCTACATTCAACGCTTTGGCTACCTGTGGCAGGCGGTCTACGCTTCGTTTTTCCAATTGCAACACACCCTTGCTTACCAGCCCATCTAACACCGAAGGGGTGACACCAGATTTTTTCAGCAATGCAGGTTTCGTTACCTGTCCTTCGGTGCGGTCGTAGTGCAAAAAGGAGAGGAGTAAATCCAATTGCTTGGGTGCTTTCTGCCATTCGTTGATGAGCTTTTCCAATGCCGCTTCGTTGCGGTACACAGGCGCCAGTAACACGTAGGTTTCTGTTTTTTCCTTGTAGGTTTCCTGAATGGATTCCCACACCGTGGCTATGCCTTTTTCCACTAATTTTTTTACAACGGGATACACATTGTTGCTATCGAGCAAAGACTGTATTTCGCCTAGGTTGAGTTGTTGTTTTATTTCCAATGCCTCGGTGAGGATGTATTCTTTATCACTCAATTCTTGAATGGCCACTGTGTGTCCGTCGTTGTATTGAATAACGCTTTCGCTGCTGAGTTTGAGATGCGCTGGCAAGGCCGCCATCATCACTTCGCCTTCGGTGCTGCAGTAGTATTGTGCTATCCATTCCCACAGGCGCAATTGCTCGGGCATTACTACGGGAGCTTCATCTAATACTTCTAGAATGGGTTTGGTTTCATACAGGCCAGGCACATCGGTGTGCAGGCGTTTGATGATGCCCGCATAACGTTTGCTTTTTCCTACCTGTACTATCACACGGCTGCCTTGCTGCACCCGGTTGTTCCATTCGGCGGGTATGCTCCAGGTAAGAATTTTGGGTAAATAAATGGGCACAATCACATCGGCAAACAGCGAAGGTTTTTCTTGCTGAAATAAAAGCTGGTTGCTATGGTTACCGTTTTTGTGCATCCCGATTGTTGTAGTCAATAATAATGGATTCCATCAAATCATACACCCGTTTTTTTAGCAGGGGCAGGTCTTGCATGGTTAGTCCTTCAGTAGGTACTTCTTTTAAAATTACGGCTCTGCTTTTACCCGGCCGTAAGCGCCAGATAGACGCATAGTGCATCCTCGTTTTAGCATCCAGAAACACAATGGGTTTGATGGCAGTATTGGTTTCGATGGCAATACGAAAGGCGCCATCATAAAACGATTTGAGCGGCGCCCCTGTTTCATTAAACGTGCCTTCTGGAAAAATAAAGATGGAGCGGTTGTGTGCCAGCACTTCTTTGAGCATGGCTACACTACGGGCACGGCGTTCGGGGCTGCTGCGGTCTACCAATACAACTGCTAATCGATATAAAATACCAAACACCGGAATTTTCGCCATTTCATATTTGCCCAACACCCGAATGTTGGTATGGCGCAATGCTTGAAAAATCAACGGAATATCGAGGTAAGAAATATGGTTGGCTACAAACACAAAATGGCGTTTGCGGTCGAGTGGTTCTTCCCAAATATTTACATGCCAAATGCCTATAAGTGCAAACCACAAATGACTCCAAATACGGGAGAGATGAATAACGAGATTGCCGCCCAACGGTTGGCCAAGCAGCATGGCAATGATGATACCCGGCGTTACAAGAAACAGGCCTCCAGCAAACACCGCGAAGGCGTAAATGCAATAGGGAATCCAGAAAATGCTGAGCAACTTTTGCATAGCTATCATTACACTACCGTCATGGAATGGGCAACGGCTTTGGCCGCAAACATAGGCTTTACACGGCTCCACAGCAATTTGAAAAATTCACTGTACCGGTAATTATCGAGGGCTTGTGTATGGCTCCAGCGACTGATGGTAAAAAATACATGCGGCTCCTGATGGTCTTGGTATGCATTCAACTCGAGGCAGCCTTCAAATGCTGCAATGTGTTGTTTGTGTTCTTGAAATATTTGGCGAAACTCTTCGATGTGTTGTGGCATCAACGTGAGTTTTACCACACGGGTTAATGGTTGCATAGCGTAAAAATACAAAGGAAGAAGTACGAGGTACGAAGGGTGGCGTACACTTAATCTACAAAACGGATACGGACTGTTTGGTAAAACAGTCGTGAATTCATGAACTGATCGCTGGCATTTGCTGTAAAAGCCTGCAGACCAAACAAACCGGCGGCATTGCCCTTGTTCACTGCTATTTCCAGATAGCCGGCAGTATTGAAGAAAGCCAGTTTATCGCCTTCGGGCACACTGCCATAATGCTCAGAAATAGTGGTGATGCGGTCATCGTTTTTGAAACTGATTTCGAAGCGGCGGCCGCGGCCTACTTTGTCGAAATCGGATTTCATAACATTCACCACCACATTTTCAAAGCGATCTACAAAAATGATGCGGCTTTCAATGTAATCGTCGTACAGCAAAGGTTGTACGGCACTACGGGTTACAATTTGCTCTGGTTCTTCGCCCAGCAGGTGCAGCGATGTGCCATTGTCAACGGCTTGAATGGCGGCACCAATGGCATTCATCCAGGCCATACTGTTAGCAATATTTGCTGCATCAATGGGTAATACTATGCATTCGTAAGGGCCTTCATCCAAAATCATGGGAAGCAAGCCATTGTCGGCACAGGCAAAAAAATGTCCGTTTTGAAAAGCAATCAAACAGCGGGGCGATGGCGAGTGAAACAAATTCACCAACACAATATGCCAGCTGTACATGGGAAAATGCGGATAGGCACTGCGTACAAAGTAGGCCGCTTCGTTGTAGTTGAACGGCGTGATATTGTGCGAAATATCTGCTATTTGCCAAGCGGGGTTGTTTTGCCACAGCCTGCCTTTAATGGCGCCGGTTATATAGTCTTTGTAACCGATATCGGATGTTAGCGTAAGTATTGGCACAATGAATGCAGCAGTTCGTTTGGTGTATAATGGGTGCGGATAAAAGCGGCTGCAATGTCAGTACTGCTGGGCATATTTCAAAATGCAAACAGCAAGGTGAGTTTACTTCACCAAAACATTGTCTTTATAGAAAAATTTACGGACAAGTTTATCGGCCAGTGCCGGAAAAAACTTGTTCATAAATACAGTTTGTTTTCCCTGGAATGTCATCACCAGGGTACGTTTTCTTTTGGCAATGGCATTCATGATATGGACCGCACATTCTTCCGAAGTCATCATGGCTTTTTCATCCATGGGGCTTTCGCCCTGTGCCTTTGCATCTTTGTTGAGTGCCGCATTGCGAATGTTGCTGCTGGTAAAGCCGGGGCACACCCACATTACATTCACGCCACTCTCCAACAGTTCGGTACGCAAGGCTTCCATCCAACCTTGCAGGGCCCACTTGCTGGCGCTGTAGCCACTGCGGCCGGGCAGGCCACGGTAGCCGGCAATGGAACTTACGCCAATGATGTCGCCTTTTTGCTGCTGTATGTAGGGCAGGGCATACTTGGTGCAATACACCACGCCCCAAAAATTAATGTCCATCACTTTGCGGATGGTATCCAGCGAAGCTTCGTGAAACTCGGCCCGCATGCTGATGCCCGCATTGTTGACCAAAATATCAACGGTCGAAAAGTTGCGGATAACGGCGTTGATGAAATTGCGGCAATCGGTTTCGTTGCTTACATCGGCCACCATGGTAAACAACTTACTGCCAGGGTTTTGTACTTGCAGTTGGTACAGTTTATCACTGTTGCGGCTGCAGGTAGCCACATTGGCGCCTGCTTTCAGCAATTCTTCTACCATGGCACGGCCAATGCCGTCGCTGCCACCTGTTACTACAACTGTCTTGTTTTGAAAATATGCGGGGTTGTGTACCAATATTGCCATAGTGTATGCAAAGTTGGTCAATCGGAGAGGCGGTGTTGTTAATGAATTTGCAAACAGCCTGTTGATAAAGGGAAAATATTTTTTTTGGTTGCAATGGAGTCGACTCCTATTTTTGCACTCCCAAAAACGGAATACGCACAGCGAATTCTGTTACTGGAACGGGAGATCTGGTAGCTCAGTTGGTAGAGCAATACACTTTTAATGTATGGGCCCTGGGTTCGAGTCCCAGCCGGATCACGAAGAAAGTCCTCGCAGCAATGCGGGGACTTTTTATTTGGTCAAGTTTTCAGGAAATAGTTTTCCGCAGGTAGAATAAATAATCAGAGCTTAATCGATAACTCAACTTTTCCGCCGAGGCCTATCTCTTGAAGCTATTTTTCTTTTCCCAGGCTTTGTTTCAACTTGAAGTGCGGTCACTATAAATTCTTCGTAGCCAGCCTCTAAAGAATCCCTTTTTGGGGTGGCAGGCTTTCCAAAATGCCTGTTTTTGATTTGCTCCAAAGTCGTGATGTTTTTATTTGACCGCATAAAATTCTTCTTTGCTGAGTAAAATTACTTCGCTATTCAAACACTTCGTCTTTATCCAAGAAGCCGAATTCTTCTATTTGAGGTAAAATCTTGTTTGCAAGTTCTTCATTGGCTTTGCTCAATGCTTTCAATTCGTAGGTTGCTATATTATGCTCGGTTAAGCAACGTCTGATCTGGTACCATCCGGCATCCCATGTTTCAATTTTCCATTTGTTGGTGGCCATTTGGTTCAGGTTTGAGTAGAACAGTTGGTACACAATTTTTGCCTGCTCAATCACTTGTTTAGCTTCTGCTGACAGCTCATTTTTAGAAAGCCATTCTGCCACAAAACGATTTTGGTCGTTTACAAGTTGAAGTTTAAAGTCCGGGTCTTTAATTTCCCAATGTTTGATTAGTTCAATTTTAAAGGGGTAGAAATTGTTTTTAACATGATATATCTTGTCTAAGTATAGCACATTTCTTAAAGCCGATGTTTGATTCGAATTTGAAAACAAACTCCAAACGATACAGTCATTATAAAACTCGTTTGAGGGTTCAGTATGTGGTACTAAAAATTGATTTCGATCATTGAGCCAGGTTGGTTTCGGGATTTTCCTAACTGCATGGAGTGTCAACGCTTTTTCAAAATTCTCTTTTATAACTGTAAATGCACCAGCACTAACACTTGGGGATGAAAGAATTGAAACGTATTTAGCATTCTGAAAATCATTGCCTTTACTACAAATAGAAGCTAAAAAATCAGGTCTTGCTCTATGTCTTGTATCTGTGTTTCCATCCTTAACAGTAATACCGTTACTCAATGCAGGGAGAATGAAATCATTTGAATTTTGTGGTCTCGGAAACCAATTATTTAAAACGTCTTTTTTCTTGATTAACTGTAAATGTTTTACTCCAATAGTCGCCCCTTCACTATTGGCGATGTCAATTTCAACTGATCTCTTCTTGCCTGACTCAGATAAATTCCAAATCATAAATGAAATTGGAAAGTCACCAGTCACTCCATGAAAACATTTAGAGTGAAATAAAAAGCCTTTCTCAAACTTAAAATTAAAATGCCTATCTCTATATTCAACACTATCAGGGGCATTTAAATATTTCAAAGTCGAAAACATGCCTAAATAAGACTTCTTGGGTAATTCCTTAACTATTCTAAACATGAATTGAGCAAAGAGTTCACGTTTAGCATGGCCTGCATCAACTTTATCCATTGCAGATTCAACTTTTGTTTTGCTTACACCTTTTTTTGAACTACCGTCTGATTTTGCATCTTGAGCAGTAGCAAATGGCGGATTGATGTAAACAATCCATGTAATATTGGGGTCAGCTAATTCATCTTTTAGCTTTTTGGGGAGCTTCCAGTTAGGCTCAAACGGCAAATTACCTTTGTTAAACACGTATTCAACATCATCATTCAGGTAGTCATATTGAAAGCAGGTAGCATTGGGAAATACTTTTTTCAAATGGTCTGCTTCACTGCCGTGCAAGGTAGACATGTATAAATACTTGTATGCTTCTGCGGGCAGGTGGTATTCGAGATTACCGGTTCCGGCAGCCATATCCCATATTCTGAACTTGCCTGATTTATACCAGTTTTTACCCAACACCTCGTTCCAATAATGAACAGCTTTTTTACCGAAATGTAACGGGGTGTAAAATTCACCTTCAAATCTTCTTTGGCTTTCATCGGTAAGTCGGTCCAGTTTTGCATGAATACCATTGATGGTTTCAGCATTTTCTACATAATCATAAACACTCCAAAAATAATCGTAGTCCTTCATCAGGACTTTTTGTGTTTTAGAGTTTTTGTCTTCGAAAGTGAAAACCACCCGGCTGTTATCCTTATCAATAATGACTTTGTCTCGTTGAATATTAGCCAGAAAGTAAAATGAAGGCTTGTATCCATTCACGATGTAAGGTCCAATGACTGATTTCCAGTGGTCAAAAACTGCTTCAAAGTTTTCTTCGTTGATTACTTTCTTATCGCCAAAGTCAAATATCAGTTGCGGATTCAGTGCATTGTCAAGGTTCTTTTTAAAAGCATCCAGCTCCTGCCTTTTCGTAATAGCGTAAATATGAATCTTTCCTGTCTCGGGTTCTTTTACTAAGTGGTCAATCAGTTTTGGGTCGGGTTTACTGGCAGGCCTTTCCCAATCATAGGCATCACTTGTGTAGTATGTGCTCCATTTTCTTGTTTCGGTAAGTGTTGCTTCGTTCTTATCGGCAAGGCAAATGAAAAAAGGAATGGCTTTGCTAATTTGAACGTATTTGAGCCTACGGATGTAGTAAAGCGATTGAGCCAGTATGGTCGCAAGAGCTTTAAGATTATGGAAGTTCTTATCGGCCTTAAATTCAAAAAGAACCTGCGGAGTGTATAAGTCATTTCTGCTGGAAGTGTTGTATTTGATATTGAAGAAATTGGCATAAATGCCTCTTACTTCATCTTCCTGTGTGGATCTCTCTAGCTGATTTTTAAACTCTTCGAATTTCATTTCTCTTATTTGAGTTTGTTTCACTTCGATAAAAATAGGCCTTTGGCATTACTTGTTTGTTCTGAGTAAAAAAATGGGTTTCACCAAAACAAAACAACCCGTAACCATCACAGCTACGGGTTGTTGGTAAAAGAAAGCAGCAAGATTATTTACCCGCTTTCTTCACGTATTTCTCCAGCCAGCTGTATTGCTCCCACAGCAGGTGCAGCAGGTTTTCTTCGGCAGCGTAGCCATGGCTTTCATATGGCAGGCTTACAAAACGTACTGTACCGCCGTGGCCTTTGATGGCATTGTACAAACGTTCGCTGTTGATGGGGAAGGTGCCGGGGTTGTTGTCGGCATCGCCATGCACCAACAGAATGGCATCTTTAATTTTATCGGCATAGCTAAACGGACTCATTTTGTAATACAAGTCGGGTGCCTGCCAGTAAGTGCGTTCTTCATTTTGGAAACCAAACGGCGTCAACGTACGCATATAAGCTCCACTGCGGGCAATACCGGCCTTAAACAGGCGGCTGTGGGCCATCAGGTTGGCCGTCATAAAGGCGCCATAGCTGTGGCCACCCACTGCTGCACGGCTGGTATCGCCAAAGCCCAAATCGTGTGCTGCTTTCAGGCCTGCTTCAGCATTCCAAATGAGTTGCTCTACAAAGTTGTCGTTGGGTTGCTTGTCGCCTTCGCCCACAATCGGAAACTCCGACTCATCCATTACCGCATAGCCTTGTGTAGCATAAAAAATGGGTGAGCCCCAGTTGAGGCGTGTAAAGGTGTATTTGCTACCTCGTACCTGTGCAGCATCGCTGGCGCTTTTAAACTCACGTGGGTAAGCCCACATCACAATGGGCAAACGGCCATCTTTCTTTGCATCATAACCGGCAGGCAGGTAAACAGTTGCTGTAAGGTCGATACCATCTACACGTTTGTAAGTGATTTTTTGCTTGCTAATCTGTCGCAAGGCAGGCTGAGGATCGGGGAAGCTAGTCAACGCTTTTACGGTATTGGCCTTGATGTCACGCATGAAATAATTGGGTGCTTCTGTCGGGCTTTGACGGCTGGTAATTACCCATCCTTTTTCAGCATCCAAAACATCAGTTACGCTTTCGTAGTAGCCTTTTTCGCAGCGCCAAACGATGTTGTTCTTTTTGCTGGCCAAATCGAAAATGGCATAGAAAGGCAAATCGCCATCAGGAGATGCGCCGGCACCAATCATGGGAATGCCAGTGCCATTGTTCACCGTTTGCAGCACATTGCGGCCATACTGATTGCGATGTAATACGGGAGAACCCGGATCGCTGTAGCGGTCGTTGGTGCTGCGGTCGAAGAGTACTTCTTTAGCACCGGTGCTTGGGTTGAGCATCGACAATTTTGCCCGCTGCTTGCCTTGCAGACCTTCATTCAACAAGGCCATGTTGGCATCGCCCCACACCATGCCGCGGTAACGCATTTCAGTTTTGGTGAGTTCTTTTTCGGCGCCGGTAAATGGAGCACTCAACATGTATACTGCATCATGAAAGGGTACATTGTTTTTCATGATACCGCCATCGAGTGGCTTGGCCCAATACACAGTGGCTGGCTCATCGGCCCGCCAGTTGTGGCCACGGGTAATGTCTTGCACGTTGTCGAAACCTGTGGGTGAACTTTCTGCCGACGGCAATTCGGCCAGCACTTTCACGGTTGCACCTTTACGATCGGTTATTTTCATGGTGCTGGGAAAACCATTTACCTGCACCAGATAGCTGAATGGCTTTTTGATGGTTTCGATGAGGTAATATTTTTTGTCGGGGCTTACTGAGGCACGGCTGTAAATGGCCGGAGTGCCAATGGCTGTTTCTAAACCGCCTTTGTTTTCTACCAACTGACTGGTGGCATAAAATTCAAACAGTTGCTCGTCGTAAGGATTCTTGATCAAATCCTGATAGGTACGGCTGGGAGCGGCTTTGCCGAGGTTTTGCTGTACCACAGGACCCTTGGGTGCTAATGGCTTTGGTGGTGCCTGCGAAGCTGGTTTCAATGCCACGTAGTACAACAAAGTAGCATCGTCTACATAGCTGTAGTCGCCCAGTACCAGGTTCAGGCTCTTCTTGTTTACTTTTTTGGCTACGCCGGTTTTGATATCTGCCTCGTACAAATCAATGGTGTTGGCGGTGGTATGGCTGAAGGCAAATTTTGTCTGCGAAGGATTCCAAACGGGGCTGCCAGCTTTCAGGTTGGCGGGCAGGCCAGTTACCTGCATTTCTTTGCCGGTGGCTACGGTTTTGATTTTAAAATTGGTGATGTAGGTGCTGCGGCTGGGGCCAAAATTATTTGGGTTGAGGCGCATGCCTGCAATGCGGAGTTCGGGCTGTGCCAGTTCTTCAATTTTGGGGTAAGAGCTACGTTCACTGAGCAGCATGTACGTGCCTTTGTCGTCGATGATGACAGAAGGCGTGCCGGCTGCCAGCAAAATATCGGCAATGGCTTGAGGTGGTCGCTGATACTGAATGTCGTCTTGTGCCATGCCCTGCAGCGAAAAGGCGAAGAGCAGGAGGCCAAGGAATTTCTTTTTCGTCATCATGCTTTATTGTGTTTTGAGAAAGATAGGACGATGTTTTGGGTTTTGTCCGACTGTTGCGTTTTTTCAACGCAAAGGCGCAAAGCCGGTAAGATTTTGAGAGAAGAATGTTTCGGGTTTTTAGTTGGTGGTTTGCAGGTTCGGGTTTGGTTGATGGGAGCTGTTGAGTTCTTTCTTTCCTCCGTTTCTCAGTGGTACCGATGTAAGCATGCTTTTGAGTTGCTGTCATAAAAAATGGAACTGAGCATTCACTCAGTTCCATTAAAATCTTTGTGTCTTAGCTACTTGGCGTTGAAAGAAAAATCATCCATTTACCCAGGCTTCCCTTTCTTCCGGATTAAATTTCCAGGGGGCAAAGTTGTTTTCAATATTACCAAACATGGCATTCCACTCGCCGGGGCTGTTGCTCTCGTCGAGGATGAGGTAGCGGCGTTGTTTCAAAATAATATCCAGCGGAGAAATGCTTACAGGGCACTCTTCCACACAGGCATTGCAAGTGGTACAGGCCCGCAGTTCCTCCACCGTAATGTAATCATGCAACAAGCTTTTACCATCGTCTACCCATTGGCCATTGTTGGCCGCCAGCACTTTGCTTACTGCTTCGGCACGGTCACGGGTTTTCATCATGATAGCCCGGGGGCTGAGTACTTTTCCGGTGCTGTTGGCCGGGCAGGCGGTACTACAACGGCCACATTCGGTGCAGCTGTAAGCATCCAGCAAATTCTTCCAGCTGAGGTCAAAAATATCTTTGGCACCAAACTGATTGGGCGGCGCCTCGGGCAGTTGACTGAGCACAGGATGTGTAGCAATATCCTGCCCCATGGCCAGTGCCACTTCCTTCTGAATCTCTGGCATGTTCTGCATTTTGCCATAGGTTTCGGGGCGGGCAAACCACGCATTGGGAAAGGCAAACAAAATGTGCAAATGCTTGCTGTACGGCAAGTAGTTCAGGAAGGCCAGAATGCCGATGATGTGCAACCACCACGCTGTTCTTTCAATGCCTGCCAGTGTTGCGTTGGACAAGCCGCTTAACAAAGGGGAGATGTACTGACTAATGGCAAACGGGCCAACTGCATGTTCAGCATACGGCGCCACGTTGTTGGCAATCAGTACGCCTTCGGTGGCATTCATGAGCAAGAACAACGACATCAATACAATCTCCGTGAAGAGAATGTAATTAGCATCGCTGCGGGGCCAGCCATTCAAATCATTGCTGATAAAACGACGTAGTTTCAGCACGTTTCTACGCACCAAAAACACTACGCAAAAAACGAGTACGGCAAAGGCCAGTATTTCAAAAGCATTGATGAGAAAACTGTAAAAACTGCCCAGCATGGGAGCAAACAAACGATGGGTGCCCAACACACCATCCAGCACTATTTCCAATACCTCAATATTGATGATAACGAAACCCGCATACAGCACAAAGTGCATGATGGCCACCAGCGGATTTTTGAACATCTTTTTTTGGCCCAGCGCCAGCAATAATAAGTTGCTCATCCGCTTGTTGCGGTCGGTTTCAATGGTCTCGTCCTTACCCATTAAAATGACCTTACGGATACGCCCAATGTTGCGGGAAAACAACCAAACAGCTGCGGCAACAACACTTACAAACAACGCCTGAGCCAGATATTGCATACAAATAAGTTTAGCAAGCACAATAAATCGATGGCACTAAATTAAGTGCCCTGCTGCTATATTGTTTGTTTTGTGGTTAATTTGCCACAAAGCGTTTACAAAGTGGTTAAAAATTACATACTGGATAAGGCAGGCATCGACTTGCGGTTGCAGCGGATGGCCTTGGAAATAGCCGAGCAAAATATGGATGAGCAACGCATTGTAATTGCCAGTATTTTGCCCAATGGCGCCATCATGAGCGACATTATCAAAAAAGAGTTGGCTAAATATTTCGATGGTGTTATTGAAGAACTGACCATTGATCTGGATAAACGTCATCCCGGTGAAATATCGCTGAGCAATCAGCCCGATTTGAATGGTGCTGTACTGCTGTTGCTCGACGATGTGGCCAATAGCGGCAAAACGCTCACCTATGCTTTGAAGCCATTTTTAGAGCATCATCCCAATAAAATTCAGACTGCAGTTCTGGTAGCACGTACCCATCGTAAGTTTCCGATACAGCCTGATATTGTTGGGTTCAGCCTGGCCACTACGCTGCAAGATTATATTGATGTAGAAGTGGCGGATGGTGTAATGACCGGTGCATGGATTGCGTAAATCAATAACAAACAAAAAAGCGGCCAATACTTATGTGTTGGCCGCTTTTTTTAAATACACTACCTGCTATTTCAATAGCGCCTTTATGGCATCGGTATTGTATTCTTCCTTGCCTGAAATCTCTTTTACCAGTTGTCCGTTCTCATCAAAGAAAAAGCTGGCCGGAATGCCGGGAACATTCAGCAAATCGGGGAGGTCGCCAGCAGGCATGTAACTATGTGCAAACAGGTTTTTGCCTTGCATAAACTTGATGGCATCAGCTGCGTCTTCATCAAGCGATAATAAGATAATGGCTGCTTTACTGGTGTCGATAGATGCGGCAAGCTGTTCAATGCCTGGCATTTCTTCCCGGCATGGTCCGCACCACGATGCCCACAAATTGAGCAATATTTTTTTTCCTTTAAATGAAGCCAGCGAAACGGTTTTGCCACTGAGCGTTTTCATGCTTAGTTCGGGCAATGTTTTACTATTTTCAGCAGGAGCAATTGCTGTTGCAGCAGGCTTATTTTGACAGGCCATTACCCCTGCTGATAGTAGCAAAACGAGTGCAAAAGCAGAGAAGAGAATACGTTGCATAATGAACATTGAGATGGTTCAAAAATAAGGAAGCACCCACTGGCATTGTGTTAAATGCCGGTGAGTGCCCGTTGTTTCAAATAATAATTAAGCTGATTTGCGTACCAGTATATTAATGACATCTTCTACACTACCACCATTGTAAATATTGGCTACGCCTAATTGTTTCAGGTAGCTCACTACCTGGCCGCTGCGGTTGCCGCTCCGGCAAAAGAACACAATGTTTCTTTGACCAATACCTTCAATGCTTTTCCATTGTGCAGGTATTTGATCCATGGGAATGTTGATACTGCCTTCAGCTTTGTACATGTTGAATTCCATTGCTGTTCGTACATCTACAAACAGTGTGTCGGGGAGTTGAACAATTTGTTGGTATTGCATATTCGTTGTTTTTCATTGGTGATGATTGTACAAAATTGCATAGGGTCGTCAGGCCTATGTATGACTCAAGTTACACAAGCATCTTTGGCAATTTGTGCTACTGTTACATGCTACTGTTACAAAAGAAAGACCTCCGCATAGCGAAGGCCAATCTTGTCATTAAGCAGCACACTTTTACTCACTCACCAGTGTATTGCCATTAGCTGTCCATTCATTAATGCCACCCATATAGCTGGCAATATTTTTATAACCGGCTTTCGCCAAAACCGAATATGCAATAGCTGTTCTGTCGCCACCCTGGCAATGCAGTATTACAGGTGATTCTGTAGGAATTTTATCCATGTTTTTTTCAATGGTTCCTACAAAAACGTTTGCGGCGTTTTTAATGTGGCCAGCTTTGTATTCTGCCACACCACGCAGGTCAATGATGCGTGTGTCGCTATTGTCTGCCATTTTTTCTTTCACTACATTTTCGTCTACCAGTGCTGCTGTTTCCAGTTTGCCACCGGCAGCTTCCCATGTTTTTGTAGAGGGAATAAAGCCCAGGATATTATCCAGACCAATCCGCATCAACTTTCTGGTAAGATCATCGAGTTGCTCAGGGTCTGCCAACAGGATAAAAGATTCATCATAATTGAGGAACCAGCCAGCCCATGTAGCAAATGCGTTGTTGCCCTGAATATTGAGTGTGCCGGGAATGTAGCCAGCGGCAAAGTCCATTTTCAAACGGGTGTCAATTACTTTAATGCCTTGCTTCATAGCAGCCATCAGTTCTTCGGTATTCAGCTGCTTCAGTTTTGGAACGCTTGTGAGCAAGGGGCGGTCCACTTTATTCAGCTTTTTCATCATAGCAAAGTACTTGGGCGGCTCGGGCTGGTCTGCCAGCAAAAAGTTGATGAACCCGGCTTCATCCTGCTGAAAACGGAATGCCCAGTTACGTACTTTTTCATAACCCACAGTAGAGCTGGGCACTGCGCCCAAAGCCTTTCCACAGGCCGAACCGGCACCATGGCCGGGCCATACTTGTATGTAGTCTGCCAGTGCGGTAAACTTCTGAATAGATTCAAACATTTGGTGTGCACCTTTGTCCTGAGTGCCAACCAAACCTGCGGCTTTTTCCAGTAAGTCGGGGCGGCCAATATCACCTACAAATACAAAGTCACCTGTAAAAATCATCACAGGCTCTTCGCTGGCCGACACATCTGTCAGCAAAAAGCTGATGCTTTCAGGAGTGTGCCCGGGTGTATGCAGCACTTCAATTTTCAGGTTGCCCACTTTTACAATGTCGCCATGCTTCAATGCGTTGTGTGCAAATTCATATTCCCAACCGGGGCCGCCTTCGCCACTCAAATACATTTCTGCACCAGTAAGAGCAGCCAATTCACGTGAGCCCGCCAAGAAGTCGGCATGTATATGTGTTTCGAAGATGTGGGTGATCTTCATATTGTTTTGCACAGCTATCTCGAGGTAGGTGTCTACATCTCTTTTGGGGTCAATAACTGCGGCTACACCTGCTTTTTGACAGCCGATAAAATAGCTGGCTTGTGCAAGCGTTTTGTCGTACACGTGTTGAAAAAACATATGGATTAAATTGATTGGTTACAAAAATGATGGTGTAATGGATAAACTTGTAATGATGGAGTATCACTATTAGTGAGCCGATGGAACAGAGAGGAAAAGCTCTTTGATAATGATGTAAATACCCATTACCAACACAAACCAGCCGAAGCCTTTTTTTAAACTTGCTGCAGAAACTTTTTTACTCAGCAAATTGCCTACAAAAATACCTGCTATGGCCAGAGCTGTAACGGTAAGCAAAAGGGGCCAGTCCATGACTGTTTTACCCAAGTCGCCGGTAAAACCGAGTAAAGACTTTGCTGCAATAATGAGGAGTGAAGTGCCCACCGCTTGTTTCATGGGGAGCTTGCTGAGCAGCACCAATGCTGGAATAATTAAGAAACCACCGCCGGCACCTACCAGTCCGGTAAGCACACCTACTATGGCACCTTCCAGCAAAATCAATGGGTAGTTGAATACTTGTTTTTCTTCAGGACAATCAACGCATTTTTTCTTTTCTCTAATCATAGAGATGGAGGCAAACACCATCAGGATGGCGAAAAGCATCATCATTAGTAAAGGCTTCGTCACAATGAAATCACCTATGGTAAACACTTCATTGGGTAGGGCAGGTACTATAAAAGCACGGGTGGCATACACAGCTGCTATAGATGGGATACCAAAAATGAGTGCTGTTTTCAGGTTTACTTCTCCGGCTTTATATTTTGGGAAAGCACCAACCAAACTTGTAGCTCCTACAATAAATAATGAGTAAGCTGTGGCAGCTACAGGGTTTACACCAAACAAGTACACCAATACAGGAACCGTGAGTATAGAACCACCTCCGCCAATTAAGCCTAATGAAATACCAATGACCAGCGATGCGAGATAACCTGCTACTTCCATGAATTCGATTTAGAATACAAAATTGTCTGGTTGTTATTAGTTCTTCTGTGATTGTAATCACTCAAGATAGAATGTAAAAATGAGCTGAGTACTTTTTAGCATTTACGTTCATTTTCGCAGCCATTCAAAAGAGTTCCGATGAATACTTATCCATCCGTTCTTTTCCATTTTTTTCATCAGGCGGCTGATGACTTCGCGGCTTGAGTTGAGATCGTTGGCTATTTCCTGGTGCGTCAGTTTTACATGGTTGCCAAATTGTTTTACTTGTTTCAGCAAATAAAATTCAAGGCGTTCATCCATATTTCTGAAAGCAATTTCATTTACTGTTTGCAATAAATCATTATAACGTGAACGGTATGTTTTGATAACAAAGTAGTGCCAGCTCTTGTATTGCCCTAACCATTTTTCCATGTATTGTAACGGCACCGAAAGTACTACTACATCCGTGAGAGCTTTTGCCATGGCTTCGCTTTTTTCATGACCAAAATTGCATACCATACTCAAGGCACAAGCCTGCCCGGGCTCTAAGTGGTACACAAAAAACTCATCGCCTTCGTCGTCATCCTGATACAGTTTTACAACACCCTCAATCACCATCATGGTTGATCGGATGGGGTGCCCTTTTTTCAAAATCACAGACCCGGCTGCAAAGCTTCTTACGTTGCCATATTGCAACAGTTCTTCATACAGCCCGTCTTCAAGATTGGGGAATAATTTGCGTAGCGTCAGCTCGTCGGGCATAGTATTGTATCGTTGAAGTAATGATTCGTTAAGTACAAATAAAAATTGTTGCCAACCGGGGTTAAGTGATAATAGTCACCACCGGATTTTAGAGTTGGCTGACCGGCTCCTGATAGGCTGATCTTGGTAAGTCTGTGTTTAAGAGTGCCTGAATGCCGCCGGTTATATTGAGTACGTTGCCAAACCCACCGGCAGCCAAAATGCTGGCAGCAGTGGCCGAACGGTTGCCCGAACTGCAGAGTAAATGAATCGTATTGTCCGGGTTCAATGTTTTGCTCCACTTATAAATTTCGCCAAGTGGAAAGTGCTTACTGCCAATGATGTGCTGACTATTGTACTCGCAAGTTTTTCTGACATCCATTAAGCAAATGCCTTGCTGCTGGTGATAATTATTTTCAAAATCATATGCTTCTATATGTAGCAACGCCGCAACAGGTTTTTCTGCCTTAATCCATGCTTCAATACCGCCCTGCAAGTAGCCAATGGTATTGTTGTAACCAATGTTTACCAAACGGGAAATGACAGCTTGTTCTGTGCCTTCATCAAGTACCAACAATATCGGTTGCTGAAGGTCTGTTATCAATGCACCTGTCAGTTTTGAAAACTGATCGTCGAGGGCAATATAAACAGCACCAGGAATGAATGCAGTTGAGAACGCCGATACGGCTCGGGTGTCAATAATTAGTGCAGCATTTTCTTCTCTTGCTTTTTCAAATGCATTTACAGTAAGTGGGTGAAGTCCGTTGCACATCATTTCTTCCTGCGTAGTGGTACAGGCACTTTGATTGAGCAACACATTAAAAGGGTAGTAGGCAGGCGGAACAGGCAAGCCCTCTGTAGCAATTGCAATAAACCTATCCCTTTGCAACTGCGGATTCAAAGCATAATTCACTTTCTTCTGGTGGCCAATTGTATCCACAGGGCTATTGCCAATATTTTTTCCACAGTCGCTGCCTGCACCATGTGCCGGGTAAATCATGATATCGTCTGACAGGGGTAAAATTTTATTGCGTAACGAATCGTATAGTAATCCTGCTAAAAATTCAGGTGTAATTTCAGATTTCAATTGTTGCACAATATCCGGGCGGCCAATTTCTCCCACAAACAAGGTATCGCCTGTAAAAATGGCAATATCTTTTCCGGAGGCGTTACTTACCAGAAACGAAGTTGATTCTAATGAGTGGCCCGGGGTATGCAGCACTTTGATAGTTGACTCACCAACATGTAGCAGGTCATTATCTTTTGCAATATGTGCCCGGTAAAGCGGCTTTGCCGTAGGGCCAAACACGATTGTGGCACCGGTTCTGGCTGCCAGTTCCTGATGACCGCTAATGAAATCAGCATGAAAATGGGTCATCAATACATATTTCAAACGGATATTTGTAGCCGCCAGTTTTTCAAGATAGGGCGAAATAGCCCGCATCGGGTCTATCACTACAGCCTCTCCGGCATCGTACAAAAAGTATCCATTTTCAGAAAGCGCTTCGTTCCGAACTGTTTCTATGTGCATGCGGCTGTAATTTTCACCTAAACGAGATTCATCAAGGCCTTACAAAAGTCAGAACAGTAGCGGCGGGCTACTGTGACACATATCACTGGCACCTACCTGTTTTGCAAAACGAATGAACCAAGGTTTTCCACATTTCTTCTGAAAAATTTCAATGTTTAAACTTTGAAGTCTATTGAGAAATTAAGCTGTTTAAGTATTTCCTATAAGACGGTAAACAAAAAACAACAATTATGCACAGCAGTACAATGCATTATCAATGTTTTAACATTGAAGTTTGTTCATTAATATCAATAACCAAACATAGGAGAGAGATAGAAATAACTGGTATTCAATACTCCTGAGTTAATACGCTAAGCTATTTCTTGCTGATTAGTCATAAATAATTCTTCACTTCTCTGCATGGGCATCAACCAATCGGTTGCGATCCTTGTTATTCACAAAAAGCATTTATGGGCGTACTACAGCAAATCGGTGAGTATTTGTATTTGAAGAAAAAAGATCCAAACAAGCCTACTACTCAGTGGACAAAATACATGCACGGCATCAACAGAATTTCCATTTTGCTGTTTTTGTTGGCCTTGGTTATTCTGGCCGTTAAGCTAATCGTCAAGAAAGGTTAGGCAAGCAGCAGCTTCGAAATATGGCCGGCTGCTGTAGCCGACGCATCACCTCCGGCTGCCAGCAACGCAAAAAGCTCCTCATAGTCCTTCTTTATACGATGAATATTGGATTTGTCGTTCAGAATAGCATCCAGCTCTTTCGAAATGGCTTCCACATTCATGTCGTGCTGAATCAATTCGGTTACCACAGGTTTATCCATAATGAGATTTACCAACGAAATGTATTTGATGGTAATGAGTCGCTTGGCAATGGCGTAGCTGATGGGGCTGCCTTTATAACATACCACTTGTGGAACCCCAAACAAAGCCGTTTCCAGTGTAGCAGTTCCACTGGTTACTAAGGCTGCAGTGGCGGTTTTTAATAGCTCATAAGTAAGGCCGCCCACACAGCTCACATTAGGATAGCGACTAACGAATTGCTGATAAAAACTTTCATCGGTGCCCGGCGCCATAGCCACAATAAATTGATATTGCGGAAAACGCTTGGATACTTCCAGCATCACCGGCAGTTTTACATTTATTTCTTGTTTGCGGCTGCCGGGCAATACTGCAACAATTTGTTTTTCAGAAAATGAGGCAATACATGGCTGAAACTCCTGAATAGTTTGCACCAATGGATGTCCAACGTACTCTACGTGCCATTGCCATTTGTTTTTATAATAGTCTTTTTCAAAAGGCAGTATCACCATCATCAAATCGATGCACTGTTTCATCATTTTTACCCGGTTTTCCTTCCATGCCCATACCTGTGGCGAAATGTAATAGGCCACTTTGTAACCGAGTGGTTTTGCCCATTTGGCTATGCGCAAATTAAAGCCCGGATAGTCAACCAATACAATTACATCCGGCTTGAAGGCTGCAATATCTTTTTTGCAAAAAGACAGGTTGTTGAGAATGGTACGTAGGTTCATGAGCACTTCTGCAAAACCCATGAAAGCCAGCTGGCGGTAGTGTTTCACCAAGGTTGCACCGGCCGCTTCCATTTTATCGCCACCCCAGCAGCGAATGTCTGCCTGCTTATCCTGCAGGTGAATTTGCTTAATGAGATTGCTTCCGTGCAAATCGCCGGAAGCCTCGCCGGCTATGATGTAATACTTCATGCGTAAAGGCTGAAATGAAATGAACTCAGGCGAAAAATTTGATCATTAAAGAAACTACAGCGTACACTACACTAATAGCGAAAACGCCTTTGGCTGTTTTATCGCGGTGCGTGTTGATGTATGCAGTAAATAGGCCAACATTCAACAACAAGCACACTACTGTAAGGCTCGACAATAAGCGTTTTTCAGAGGTCAGGTATTCAAGAAAAGTGCTGAATTCGTTAGGATAAATTTTCCAATAATAATAGATAACAACCCCTGCAAATGGTAGAAAAAATCCAAGTATCAAACCGAGCTTGAAGTTGTCTTTCGTCAGCATGTTCATGACCACTTTTCCTCCAGTTGCTGTTTCATTTTGTAATTGGTAAAGTCGATGGCGATGGGTACAACGCTAACGTAGTTATGTTCGAGTGCCCATACGTCTGTGTCATCGCCTTCATCCATGTTTACAAACTCGCCGGTAAGCCAGTAGTATTTGCGCCCATGCGGGTCGGTACGTTCGTCAAAATCTTCCTGGTATTTGGCATAAGCCTGACGACAAATTTTAATACCTGCCAGTAATTCCATGCTGACTTTAGGAATATTGACGTTGAGTAGTAAATGATTGTCCTGTTTTTCGGCCAGCAGTTTCATCACTATTGAACGTACAACTTCTCTGGCTGCAGAAAAATCGGCTTCCATGCTGTAATCCATCAGGCTGAAGCCTACCGAAGGGATGCCTTCGATGGCTGCTTCCATGGCAGCACTCATGGTACCACTGTAGATGACATTAATGGCATGATTGGCACCATGGTTGATACCGCTCAAACACAAATCGGGCTTGCGGTGAATGAGTTTGTCAACGGCCAGCTTCACACAGTCGGCTGGGGTGCCGCTTACCTGCCAGGCTTCAATGCCGCCAAAAAGGTCGAGCTGGTTCATGCGCAGCGGGTGACCAATGGTAATGGCATGGCCCATACCGCTTTGAGGTTTATCGGGTGCTACTACTACAATTTGTCCCAAATCTTTTACTGCTTCCACCAGATTCCGGATACCGGGAGCCGTAATGCCGTCGTCGTTGGTTATCAGAATGATAGGTCGTTCGTTTGTCATAATGTAAATGCTGGCGTAAAAGTAAACCCGGTGCCAATGCCGCAGTGGCAAAAGGCTATTTATCTTTTGCAAAAAAGAGGAGCTAAATATTTTGGCTTTGCAAAAATATTTAGTAATATTGCCAAAACAAGTAGCAATGAGTTTCGCCGGAAAAAACTTCAAGTACCTTCGCAAATTGCGTGGATGGACACAAGAAGACTTTGCCAATATAGTGGGCATTAAGCGATCGTTGGTAGGTGCCTACGAAGAGGAGCGGGCCGAGCCCCGCCTCGAAGTGGTAGAAACTGTGTGCAGCATTTTTAAGCTATCGCTGGAAGATGTGTTGCTGAAGGAACTGGCCGATGAAGGAGAGTCATACATGGCCAAACGCCGCAAGCTGAAAATGGGTGCTGAGCGTTCCAATATTCAGTTTGTACCAGTAAAGGCCGCGGCTGGTTACCTGGCTGGATACAACGATCCTGAATTTGTTGATGAGCTCAACACATTTACACTACCTATGCTGGGCCCCGGCGAATACCGTGCTTTTGAAATCATTGGCGATTCTATGTTGCCTACGCCCAGTGGCAGTGTAATTGTGGGAGAGAAGGTTGAAAATCTGGAATATGTAAAATCCAACCAGGCATATATTGTAGTGAGCCGTACGGATGGAATCGTTTACAAACGGATACAAAAAGAGCCAAAGTTGGAAACAACACTCACTCTGGTAAGCGACAATCCTCAATACCCGCCTTACACCGTTAAGTCGGAAGACATTGCAGAAGTATGGCAGGCCCAAATGATTCTGAGTCGCCCTATGGAAAAACCCGTGTGGGATGTAAATCAGCTGGCTAGCGTAGTGAATACGTTGCAAGAGCAGGTAAACTCACTCAAATCAAACCGATCTTAGTATTATTTCAATGGGTGAGTAAGTAAAAAAAGCTGCCTCCTTTTGGGGGGCAGCTTTGCTTTTTGATACAAATGCGATTATAAAATCAGCATCGCATCACCATAGGTGAAGAAGCGATACTTGTCTTTGATGGCTTTTTTGTATGCCTCCATTACCAAATCATAACCGGCAAAAGAGCAGGCCATAATAAGCAGGCTCGTTTTGGGCAGGTGGAAGTTGGTTACCAATGAATCGGCAATATTGAAATCGTATGGCGGATGAATGAACATATTCGTCCAGCCTTCAGATGGTTTCAACAATTTTTCGGCAGTAAAAGATGTTTCCAATCCACGCATGGTAGTAGTGCCAATAGAGCAGATGCGGTGGCCCTCGGTTTTAGCTTTGTTTACAATGCGGCAAGCTGTTTCATCTATACGATAGTATTCAGCATCCATTTTGTGTTTGCTCAGGTCTTCTACTTCTATGGGGCGGAAAGTGCCGAGGCCGGTGTGCAGCGTTACTTCTGCAAAACGGACCCCTTTAATTTCGCAACGCTTAATCAATTCGCGGCTGAAATGCAGGCCGGCCGTAGGAGCAGCTACCGCACCTTCGTATTTGGCATATACAGTTTGGTAGCGTTCTTTATCTGTTTCATCGGGTTTACGCTTGATGTACTTAGGCAATGGTGTTTCGCCCAAAAAGTCAAGCATTTTGCGGAAAGCTTCTTCGGTATCATCCCACAAAAACTTGATGGTACGGCCACGGCTGGTGGTGTTGTCAATTACTTCGGCTACCAGTTCGTCATTGTCGCCAAAGTACAATTTGTTACCCACACGAATCTTTCTCGCGGGATCAACAATTACATCCCACAGGCGGTTAGGGCGATTCAGTTCACGCAGCAAAAACACTTCAATTTTTGCACCGGTTTTTTCCTTTCTGCCATACATTCTTGCGGGAAAAACCTTGGTGTTGTTTACTACAAATACATCCTTGTCGTTGAAAAAATCCATGATTTCGTAGAAATGATGGTCTCTCATTTCACCGGTCTTACGATCAATAACCATGAGGCGGCTGTCTTCGCGGCGCTTCAATGGGCTTTGTGCAATGAGGTTCAGCGGAAGGTCGAACTTAAACTGCGAAAGTTTCATACAGGAAAAATGCTTTAAAGTCAATAAAACTGATAACCTACAAGCACCTGTACGACTACGATACAAGATGGACATACTTCTGTGCGAAGCATGTGGAAGGGACACATCCAATTGGCCTTACGGCGCCAGTTGGTTATCAAATATTCCAATAATCTGCCATTATTGGGTTGGCAAAGGTAATAAGAAGCCGAACTAAAAAAGCCAGCCGCCAGAAATTTGCGCCTGTTAAAAAACAAACGCCTCATTATTTAGATGAGGCGTTGATGATTTAAAATTTCAGATGCCTAACTGTGAGGCCGTTATTCTGTAGTTGCTTCAGCGACTCTATACCAATTTTAATATGTTGGTCTACAAATTTGCTGGTCACATTTTTATCGCTGGCTTCAGTTTTTACACCCTCTGGTACCATGGGGCTATCGCTTACCAGCAGTAATGCGCCGGTTGGTATTTTGTTGTAAAAGCCTACGGTGAAAATGGTGGCCGTTTCCATGTCGATGGCATAGGCCCTTACTTTCTGCAGGTATTCTTTAAACTCATCATCGTGCTCCCACACCCGGCGGTTGGTGGTGTAGCAAGTACCTGTCCAGTAGTCTACACCCATATCGCGGATGGTGGTGGACACGGCTTTTTGCAAAGCAAACGCAGGGAGTGCAGGCACCTCGGGCGGGAAGTAGTCGTTGGAAGTACCTTCACCACGAATGGCAGCAATGGGTAAAATCAGGTCGCCAATTTTGTTGCGCTTTTTGAGGCCCCCACATTTGCCCAAAAAAAGTACCGCTTTTGGCTCTATGGCCGATAGCAAATCCATAATGGTAGCAGCACCTGGGCTGCCCATACCAAAGTTGATAATGGTAATGTTGTCGGCAGTGGCACATTGCATGGGCCTGTCTTTACCAATTACTGCTACATTGTGCCATTGGGCAAAGAGATCTACATAATTACTAAAATTGGTGAGCAGAATATATTCACCAAATTGTTCGAGAGATTGGCCGGTATAGCGTGGCAGCCAGTTGTTTACTATATCTGTTTTTGTCTTCATATCAACTTGAGCTACAGCGTTTCATCACTGCAGGATAATTGATAAAGGTAATCAATACTTTTGGCTGATGATACAAATCAACTTTCCTGAGCCAGCGTTTCGATTGAGAGAGACGGATGGGATGAGGGAAATATTTGATCCGCTGCGCAAAAGATGGTTGGTACTTACGCCTGAAGAATGGGTGCGCCAAAACCTGTTGCAATGGCTGGTACAAGTGCAACAAATTCCTGCGGCCTTAATTGCATTGGAAAAAATGATTGTGGTTGCTGACAGAAAGCGTCGCTTCGATGTTGTGGTATATGACCGCCAACACGCACCCTGGCTGCTGATTGAATGCAAGGCGCCTGACATTTTATTGAACGATAAAGTATTGCAGCAGGCACTCAGCTACCTCAGCAAAGTGCCGGCGCAACTGCTCATAATTTCGAATGGGCAACAACATTTGTGCTGGCAGCGGCAGGAGGGAACCCTGCAATTGATAGACCAGCTTCCTCCATTATCATAAAAAAAGCGACTGTTAAGAAACAGTCGCTTTTTGCATCAATCGATATGCCTTGTATTATGGGAAAATTCCAAGTTCTGAATAGCTTGTTGCAACCTTGTTGATAGCTACAACGTATGCAGCACTACGCATGTCCGGAATCTCCGGATTTTTGTGCCAGCACTCGATGATTTCACGGGTGGCTTGCACCATGGTTTCTTCGAGGCCGCTATGAACCAGATCTACTTCATCGGGGCCGTGCATGATGGCTTTTCTTTCGGCTTCGGCCATGTTTTTACCCGACAGTTCTTCCATTTGGTTGAGGATGCGGGCATTCATGTTTTCGGTGAAGCGTTTTTCCATGCGACCATACCGAACGTGGCTCAGGTTTTTCAACCATTCGAAGTAGGAAACCGTTACACCACCTGCGTTCAGGTACATATCAGGTACGCATACAATTCCTTTTTTAGCAAATACTTCATCTGCTTCCGGCGTACAGGGGCCGTTGGCTGCTTCTCCAATGATTTTGGCTTTGATGCGGTCTGCATTTTCACCATTTATCACGTTTTCCAATGCAGCAGGAATGAGGATATCGCAAGGTAGTTCCAGCGCTTCTTTGCTATTGGTAATGTTTGTAGCTCCGGGGAAGTTGAGAATGCTGCCGGTTGCTTTGCGGTGTTGGAATACTTCTTCTTCGTTCAGGCCGTTCTCATTGTAGATTGCGCCTTCGTATTCTGCAATGGCAATTACTTTGCAACCCCCTTTTTCACGGAAAAATTTGGCACTATGGTAGCCCACGTTGCCGAGGCCTTGCACCACTACTGTTTTGCCTTCGAGTCCTAATGGCAAACCAATTTTATTCATTACTTCAGGCATGCTGCACACTTCACGTACACCAAAGAATACACCGAGACCCGTGGCTTCTTTACGACCACGTACGCCGCCTTGTGAAATAGGCTTACCCGTTACACAACCATAGCCATCAATTTCGCCTGGCTTCAGAGTAGTGTAGGTGTCTACAATCCAAGCCATTTCACGTTCGCCGGTGCCATAGTCAGGAGCGGGAACATCAATACCGGGGCCAATGAAGTTTTTCTTCACCAGTTCAGAGGTGTAACGGCGGGTGATTTTTTCCAGCTCGTAAGCACTATGCTTACGAGGGTCAATTTTGATACCACCTTTACCACCACCAAAAGGTACGTTCACAATGGCGCATTTGTAGGTCATCAATGCAGCCAGTGCCATTACTTCATCTTGGTTTACTTCGGTTGAAAAACGGATACCTCCTTTGCAAGGAGCCTTGTGGTGGCTGTGTTGTACACGGTATGCTTCAATCACTTCAATGTGACCATCATCCATTTTTACAGGGTATCGCATACGCAGCACTGAGTTACATGCTTTGATTTGTTCGAGAATACCCGGATCCCATTTGGTGAATTTGGCAGCTTTGTCGAAGCTAGTGCCTACACTTTCAAAAAAACTGTACTCGGCAGACATAAAATGTTTTTTGGTTTAACAATCGTTATTTCTATAGCAAGCAGTCCATGCATGGCCGCATGGATATTTAAGCAACAAGGAAATCAGGCACTGTGTTCTTTTTCCAATGCCTTTACTTTTTTCTCTAGGCGAATGAGGTACAATACAATACCTGCCAACACGGTGGTAAGTACTGCTACCACTACGTAAATCTTACCGTTGCTGCGCATGGTATCTGCCATTTCTACCGGCTGATTTTCAGCAGGAACTTGTGCAAACATTACCAGTGAAGCAACAAAAAAAGCGAGGAACAGCGAGGCTGTTTTGATATACTTAGCCATTGAGAATGTTTCTGTCTTTAATAAGTTGAATGCGGATGTACAACTGCGATATCCAAACGCCCAGCAACGTCCAGCCCAACATGGCAGGCCAGAAAATAATGCGCATCATAGGGTCGATATCATTCTGGTTGATGGCCGGGTTGCCTTCGCCGCCGGGGTGCAGGCTTTCGTACATTCTGGGTATGATAAAAAGGGTAGGAAAGAGCATGGTGTATGCAAAAATGTTGTACACTGCACTTACCCGTGCTCGTTTATCAATGTCATCAATAGAAGAACGTAAAATGAAATAAGCTGCGTAAATGAGCAAGGCAATAGCCGCCAAAATTTGCTTGATATCGTTGCTCCACGGCTGGCCCCAGGTGTAGTTGGCCCAAATGGCGCCGGTTACAATACCCAACACGCCAAACAGCATACCCGTGCTGGCAAAACGGCTACCCTTTATATCGTGCGACAATTTGGAATGACGCAGGTATACAATGGAATACACTACAGACACCGACATTAAAATCATCATGCCAAACCACATGGGTACGTGGTAGTACAAATTGCGGATACTTTCATTGACAATGGGCCGTGCAGGAACAGGCAGCAAAAGGCCAGCCACAAAGGCGTACAACAAGCAGGCTACCGACAGTATTTTCCACCAGGATTTCTTCATGAATTGGGATGTCGTATTTGATGTTCGACATCGTTTGTGGTGTGCAAAAATAGGATGAAAGGGGGCTTCAGTTTGTATTAAAGTTATCCCAAACCAACGCTGGAATGTGCATGGGTTGCCAGGCGTAAAAAGTTGGGCAAAATAGTATCGTGAGTATATAAAATTTTATCAGGGTCACTCAGGTGATCAATCATATCTTGCAATTTAGCCTCGCCATGATTTTCAATCACGGTTTTCTTTTTGTCTTCCCGCAATAAATACATGGTCATACCAATGGCATCGGCTTCCGGATGAAACTGTGTGCCGAAGAAATAAGGCGAAAAGCGAATGGCCATCACGGCTCTTTCCAAAGCTACATGCGGCCGGGCTTTTTCTATACATAATAATGATGCACCCATATCGCGGAGTCGTTGGTGGTTGGGTTCAATCACCTGAAAATCGCGGCTGTCTACAGCGTAGAATGGCTCTTTTAAACCAGCAAAAACGGGTTCTGCTTCGGCTGTATTAATCATGTGAACAGGAAATACACCAAATGAAGTGGATCTTCTTTTGCAAACATTGCCCACTCTATAGTGCCGGCATGCCAGCTGAAAGCTGTGGCAAATAAAAAACACATGTTTCTTGTGCACATTGGCCGGGTTGGCATTCCATTGTTCAATTTGTTGGAGCCAGCTAAAGTAGGCGGCTTCCCACTCGCTGCCTTCCGATTCGAGAGGGCTACCCGGCCCACCACTGCTGATGAAAATATCGAAGCTGGTATCGGGCACTTCCAGTTTGCGGCGAACGTCAAACTCGGTAATGGTAATATCCAGCCCATGATGGTCGGCAAAACTGTTGACTATTTCACGAATGCCCCGCATGCCCTGGTTTTCGAAACCTTCATACAAATCGAGAATTGCCAGTTTTACCATGCTAAACCTTTCAATTAGGAAAGCGGCAAAAGTAGGTATCCCGCATTTAGTTCATGCAGGTAGGTAATAAACAACAAGTGCACATCGGCAAATAATTTGTAGTTGAATGAGTAAGAATGAACCAGTGAGTTCCTGAAAATTATTTAGATACCAATTCTCTTTATTCTGTCTATTGTTTAAGCAACCTCATAGGACAATAGTTTGGGAATAAATCTGTTAACAAAATTTTTACAATTACATAACCAAGGGTTATATTGCAATCCTAACCAATTTCTTGTTCAACCAAAAACAAAACAGTATGAGAAAAATGCTACTACTTGTAGTGGCTCTGGTCAGCTCATGGGCCATAGCTATTGCACAAAAGGTAGAGGTAGCTGGTAAGGTTACCGACAAAAACGGTGCTCCTGTAGCGGGAGCCACTATTACCGAAAAAGGAACCAGAAACGCCACAATGGCGGAAGGTGACGGTTCATTTAAACTGACCGTAGCGCCAACCGCTAAACTGGTTATTTCTGCCACAGGTTTTCAAAGCATTGAACTGGCCGCCAACGTAAATCTTTCTGTACAGCTGTCAGCAGCTGAGAGCAACCTGAGCGAAGTAGTAGTCACCGCCCTCGGTGTAAAAAGGGAGAAAAAAGCCCTCGGTTAAGCGGTGCAGGAAGTAAAAGGTGAAAACCTGACCATTGCCAAATCACTGGACGTAAGCACCAGCCTGGCTGGTAAAGTTGCCGGTGTGCAACTGGTTGGTTCTCCCAGCTCTACGTTCGACAATGCCGACATCCTTATTCGTGGTGTAACTGGCCTTGGACCTCAAGCCCCCATTTTTGTGGTAGATGGTACCATTACCAACCAGAGTGCCGTAATTATGGACAACGTTGAAAACGTAAGCGTACTGAAAGGACCTGCAGCCACAGCGCTGTATGGCCAGCGTGCCGCCAACGGAGCCGTTGTTATTACTACTAAAAAAGGTACCCGTAAAAAAACAAGCAGCGTAGAAGTAAACCTCGGTGTGACTTTTGAAAATCTGGCACTCGTTCCACCTTATCAAAACGAATATGCCGGCGGTTATTCTTCTTCTTATACCAACATCAACTCTTTGGGCGCCGGTTATCTGGATGCTCAGGGTTATTACATTTTCAAGTATCGTCCATCTGTACACCCTGCTTCTTGGGCATCTTTCGATGGCCAGCGTATGCTGGAATATGGTGCTGATGAAAGCTGGGGTCCAAAGATTGACGGCAACCTGTACCGCCCATACTACAGCTGGTATCCTGGCGATGAGTTTGGCAAAATGGTGCCCATGACACCTCAACCAAACAACATCAAAAACTTCTTCCGTACGGGTACTAACCTCAACAACTCTATCGCCTTTACCTCTGGTAGCGAATCGCATAACATCCGCATGACCTACGGCAACCAAAGCCGCAGTCTCATCATCCCCAATGCCAACCGTGAGCAGCATCAGCTGGGTATCAACAGTTCTTTTGATGTAGGTAAGTACCTCACCATTTCATCAGATGTAACTTATACCACCAACTACACCAAGGGCAAGCCACTCGAAGGCTATCGCCTGGATGGGTTGAACGTGACGCAAAACTTTAACCAATGGTTTCAACGCCAGTTGGATATCGAAAAAATGAAGACCTACCGCCAGCCCGATGGAAACCTGAACAGCTGGAACATAGGCGACCCCAACAGTACCGGCGATTATGCTTCTTACAGCAAACCGCAGTATTGGGACAACCCATATTTTGTATTGGAAGAAAACTATGGCACACAGCGCCAGAGCCGTTTGATTGGTAACGTGGGTTTGAATATCAAAATCAACAACCACTTCAACATTCAGTCATATGTACGGATGAACCAATACAGCAACGAAAACGATCAGCGTGTTGCTTCCGGTGGTTTAAATCTTGATGGATATTCCATTGCACAAAACCAATACCGCGAAATGAACTACGAAACCAACCTGATGTACAAAAACAAGTTTGGTGAGTTTTCTGTAGATGGTTTGCTCGGTGGCAACGTTCGTAAAAACTATTACAGTCAGTTGAGCGAAGCCACTACCGGTGGTTTAAGCTCTCCTAACTATTTTAATATTGCAGCTTCAGTTGGTCGTCCCGACATTAGCCGTGGTTACGAAAAGAAGATTGTGAACAGTGTGTATGGTAAGGCATCAGTAGGTTGGAGAGACATGATTTTTGTGGAAGGAACACTCCGCAACGACTGGTCTTCTGCACTGCCTGCCGAAAGCAATTCTTACCTCTATCCATCTTTGAGCAGCAGCTTCATCTTTACCGAACTGCTGAAAACAAGCTGGTTGAGCTTTGGTAAGCTCCGTGCTTCTTATGCTTCTGTTGGTTCTGATTTGGATGCGCATTCACTGGATATCGCTATCAGCAACGGTTCATTTTATGGTGCTAACCCTTCTGTATCTATTGGCAACCAGTTTCGTGGTGGCGGCATTCGCCCGGCACTTACCAAGGCCTGGGAAACCGGTATCGAACTGCGTTTCTTCAAGCGGATTGGCTTGGATGTAACCTTGTATGAAAACAACAACACCGACCAGATTTTGCCTGTAGACGTTTCACCTTCCAGTGGTTTCTCAACTGCACAAATCAATGCGGGTAATATTGTAAGCCGTGGTGTGGAAGTAGCTATCAATGGTACTCCAGTACAGTCTAAAAACTTTACGTGGGAAGTAAGCCTCAACTGGGCCCGCAACCGCAACGAAGTAAAAGAACTGGCTCCCGGCATCAATACTTATCTGTATGCTACCAACCGCTACGATACCCGCCTCGAACACCGTGTTGGTGGTGAGTGGGGTAGCTACTATGGTCGTAAGTGGAGAACTGATGAAAAAACAGGTCAGACACTCATCGACCAAACTGGTCAGCCATTGTATGATATCAACGTAAAAATTGGTAATGTACTGCCCGATTGGACTGGTGGTATGTTCAACTCTTTCCGCTACAAAGCATTTGATCTTACTTTCTCTATCGACTTCCAGAAGGGCGGCTTGTTCTACTCAGAAACACGCAACTTCAACACTGGTGCTGGCTTGAGCCAAGAAACAGTAGGTGTAAATGACAAAGGTTTCGACTGGCGTGATTATCCCGGTTCCTACACTGCCGCAGGCGGCAACGCAGGCAATGGTGGTATCCGTATCCCCGGTGTATTTGCCAATGGTCCATTGGTAGGCCAGCCAAACAACCGCTACATCAGTGCCCGTGCTTACTGGTACACCGCCCGTCAGCGTCAGGGTAGCGAGGTTTTGCTGGATGGCTCTTATGTGAAGCTCCGCGAAATCCGCTTTGGTTATACCATTCCTTCGAGCCTGTTGAAAAAAGTAAAAATTGCTAAGTCGGCCAACATTGGTTTGATAGTGCAAAACGCCTGGTTGATTTGGGCTACTACCAAGCAATACGGCATCGATCCTTCAGAATTGGAAGTGTTCTACCGCGAAGGTGGACAGCTCTCTGCCAGCCGTCAAATTGGTGGCAACCTGCGTATCACTTTCTAATCAACACTCTTTTGAAGCATTTAAAACAGAAAAGAAATGAAAAAACTACTAATACTTTTTGCAGCGGCTACCAGCCTGTACAGCTGCAACAAGTTTGATGATACCAACATTTCACCGGCTTTGCTTACGCAGGCTTCCACCAAAGCACTGCTTACCAATGCGCAACGCTCCATGAGTGATTTGGTGTTGGGCAATACAGCCGCTTCCCGCCTGGGTGCACTGTACGTGCAGCATTTGTCGGAAGGGCCATACCCCGGTTCATCATTGTACAGCGATAGAAACCTCACGTTTACTGCATGGTACACCGGTCCGTTGTACGATTTGCAAACGATCATCAACTACAACAATGAAGGTTTGGCAGCTGCCAATGGCAACGGTTCTAAAAACAACCAGATAGCGGTAGCCCGTATTATGAAGGCTTACTACTATTTGCTGATGACCGATAAGTGGGGCGATATTCCATACAGCCAGGCATTGCAAGGTAATAAGGCCTATTCACCCGTGTACGATAAGCAGCAGGACATTTACACCGCTCTTTTTAAAGAGCTGACAGAAGCCGTTGCACAAATCAATACAGGTGAGTCGAGTGTAGTAGGCGATGTATTGCTCAATGGCGACATGAATGCATGGAAGCGTTTTGCCAACACCATTCGTATGACGATGGCACTGCGCCTTACAAAGGCCGATGTAACCAAGGGTAAAGCGGAATATGCAGCAGCAGTAGCCGCAGGTGTGCTTACCAGCAATGCTCAAAATATTGCCTACAAATTCATTGCCGGCGATCCAAACAACTACAACCCCTGGTACAACAACTATTCTATCAGCAATCGTAATGACTATGCTATTTCTAAAACGCTGACAGATTACATGGAACCAAAAGCCGACCCACGGTTGAAAATCTATGGCGAATCGCTGAGTGGCGGTGTGGTAAAAGGTTTAGCCTACGGTCGTAACGTAGCAGTAAATATTCCTGCAGCATATAGCCGCATTGGTGATGCTTTCCGCAGTCAGTCTTCTGCTATGCCGGTGTTCAACTACGCACAGGTGCTGTTTATGCAAGCAGAAGCTGCCAAACTCGGTTGGGCTGCCGGTGGCGAAGCTGAGGCAGAAGCTAAATACAAAGCTGCCATCAAAGCTTCATGGGAGCAATATGGTGTGTTTAATCAGGCGGCATACGATACCTACGTGGCGCTGCCAGGTGTTGCATACGTAGCAGCTGATGGCCACAAGCAAATCATTACCGAAAAATGGGTACACTTGTACCTGAACAGCTGGGAGTCATGGAACGACTGGCGCCGTACGGGTTTCCCTGTGCTTACACCTGCTGTTGATGCAGTAGATTCTCGTGGTATTCCTTTGCGTTTGGGTTATCCTCCAACAGAGTCTGCGCTGAACGGCGATAACTACAAAGCGGCTGTTACTGCCATTGGTGGTACAGACGATAACTATGGAAAAATGTGGTGGTTGAAATAACCGGTGCGCTTTACTAACAACATGTATGCAAAAGGCTGACTCTCCGGAGTTGGCCTTTTGTTTTTAGGCATAAAAAAAGAGTGCTATTGGAGCACTCTTTTTGCTATCAATACATGTTGTTATTTCAAAAAGCAGTCTTCTATAAATGTGGTTACGGCTTTTAAATCGCCGCCGTTGGCTTCGTACACAGCTATTTGGCGGTCGGCACCTGTGCCTTGCTCCAGCATACGTCGGATATAGCCTACGGCATGGCGGCTGCCCAACGGGTCGAGCACATCATCTACAAAATCGAGTAGTTCATAAATCAAAGCCCGTGTGTTTACTTCGGCTTCTTTGCCAAAGTCAATCAGCGTACCATCAATGCCATAGCGGCTGGCCCGCCATTTGTTTTCGTTGATGAGGGGGCGGGGGTAAATAATAAAGTTCATGTTTTGGCTGCGCAGTTTGTACAGCTTGGCACACAGCGCCTGAAACAAAGCAGCAATAGCAATCGTTTCATCCACGGTCATGGGTATGTCGCAAATGCGAAATTCTACCGTATTGAAGAAAGGATGCACCCGTAGGTCCCACCAAATTTTCTTGGCATTGTCAATGCAATTGGTTTTGATGAGCAGGTTTACAAACCGGTCATAGCTTTCTACATTTTCAAAATACTCTGGCAGGCCGGTGCGTGGAAACTTGTCGAACACCTTGGTGCGGTACGATTTGTAGCCGGTGCGGCGGCCTTCCCAAAAAGGAGAGTTGGTGCTGAGTGCATACACATGGGGCAAAAAGTAACGGGCACTATTGGCGATGTGCATCGCAATGTCGCGGTTTTCCATACCCACATGCACATGCAGTCCGAAAATGAGGTTGCTGCGGGCAGCGTCCTGCAATTCATCAATCAACTGGCTGTAGCGGGCATGCTCGGTTATAAGCTGCATTTGCCAGCTGCTAAAGGGGTGCGTACCGCTGGCTGCTACTGATAAACCCAATTCGCCGGCAATGGTTTTAATGGTTTTGCGCAGCGTACTAATGTCTTTGTAAGCCTCTTCTATGTTATGGCAAATGTCGGTGCCAACTTCTACCACGGCCTGGTGCATTTCGGCTTTTACTTTATCCCGAATTACTTTTTGGCCTTCGGTTACAATGCGCTGATCGTGGCTGATTAGCTCCTTGGTGCTGGGGTCAATCACCATATACTCTTCCTCAATACCCAGTGTAAATTGTTTGAAGGATAAGGCCATAGCAAGTGTAGTTGTGGATGATAAAATTCTCAGGTCTTGAAAATAGGTGACAATTGCGATATACGTTTCAATGGAGTGCCAAAAAAATCCGCCATCGTTGGTTATACGTGGCGGATGATATGAATTCAAACAAGAGGTACTTACATTAAAGCTTTGCCTGCGGCACTGTTTTTAATGTAGGCACCCCAGGTAAGGTTGTCTTGGCCGGGTACTTGTGCCAATGCTTTTTCAATGGCAAAATTGGCAGCGGTTTCTATTACCCAGTCAAAGTTTTCCTGACCTACGCTGTTGATGTCGGCATCGGGGGCGGGGTTGCAAAAATCAATAGCGTACGGCACACCATCGCGAAGCGCCAACTCAACGGTATTAAAATCGTAGCCGAGGTATTGGTTAATACGCAGTACAATGTCTTCCATCAGTTTGTAGCGTTCGGGGCTGGGGCTAAAATCGGCCACATACCGCAGGTGATGCGGGTTGCGGGGCTCGTAAGGCATAATGCGTACATGCTTACCGCCAATGCAATAGCAGCGGTAGTATTCATCAAACACTATTTCTTCTTGCAGCAGCATTACCAGCTGTTCTGTTTCGGGGTGTTTTTGGTAAAAGTCGGCCAGGCTGTCGAGGCGGTACACATTCTTCCAGCCACCGCCGGCAAAGGGTTTCATGTATGCCGGAAATCCCACATAATCAAAAATGCCCTGCCAATCCATCGGGTAGGCGAGGTTAGTAAACGATTCGTTGCTGGTATCAGTTGGGAGCTCGTAAGAGGGGAGCAACACGGTTTTAGGCACGGGCACATTTATTTGCGTAGCCAGGCAGTTGTTGAAAAACTTCTCGTCGGCACTCCACCAAAATGGGTTGTTGATAACGGCCGTGCCCCGCAGCGCAGCATTTTTAAGATAAGCCCGGTAAAAAGGTACATCCTGAGATATGCGGTCGATGATGACGGCATATTCTGTGGGTTCGCCCTGCATTACTTTGCTGATGCTTACCGGTTCGGCAGCAACGCCATTTATTTGTTTGCTGTTGATGCGTTCGATTACGCCGTAAGGAAACGAACGTTCTTTGCCAAAGAGTACGCCAATCTTTTTCATAAGTGCATGTTTGTGGTTTGGATAAGAGAGCCTTGCATCAAATATATCGGGCAAAAAGGGAAGCGGCAAAATTACCCTTCAGTTTCGGGCAGTCATTTTTCAAATGGCTCATCCGGGGCGCTTTGCAAAAACTGAATGTTCCGCCGGATGCCGGCATACTTCGACCGCTTGAGCGGCGAGTGTCGGAAAATCTCTTTGAAACCTTCTTCCGTCAGCTCTTCCCAGTCTTTGCTGCTAAAGTTGAGGATGGCCGGAATAGGAGCGAAGCCCGGCTCCTGATGCGGTTGTACAAAACGGTTCCAGGGGCACACATCCTGGCAGGTGTCGCAGCCAAACATCCAGTTGTCAAACCGGCCCTGCATGCTGTCCGGTATCAGCATTTCTTTTAGCTCAATGGTGAAGTAGGAAATGCACTTGCTGCCATCCACTACTTTGTTTGGTAAAATGGCTTGTGTGGGGCAGGCGTCAATACAGCGGGTGCAGCTGCCGCAAAAGTCTTTGGCCATAGGTGCATCGGGCTCCAGCACCAAATCGGTAATCAGCGTAGCAATAAAAAAAAATGACCCCGATTGCTTGTGAATGAGGTTGCCGTTTTTGCCAATCCAGCCGAGGCCGCTGCGTTGTGCCCAGCTGCGTTCCAGCACAGGAGCACTGTCCACAAATCCACGACCGTTAATGTTACCAAATTGTTTTTTCAGGGCTTCAAAAAAAGCATTTAACTCCGTTCTGATGATGTCATGGTAATCTTTTCCGTAAGCGTATTTACTTATTTTTAAATCACTTGTTTTCTGTTTGTGCCCGGGATAGTAATTTTTAAGCACAGTTATTACAGAACGTGCACCTGGCATCAGTTTCGTGGGATTTACCCGCAGGTCAAAATGCTTTTCCATGTAGTACATTTGCCCATGCATGCCCTGTTGCAACCACTGCTCTAGCCGCCGGGCGTCATCGTCTAATGGCATGGCGGCAGCAATACCACAGTAGTTGAAACCGAATTGATGCGCCAATTGCTTAATGATATGTTCACGTGATGGTATCAAACTTGTATAATGTCAGTTTTTTGAAAGGATAAAACTAATAATATTGCTTGCTACTGTTGTTGATAGTTTGAATATAATCCTGCTACGCAAAGTTTCGTTTTAGAAAATGGATTTGTAGATTTCATTGATAGTGACTAAAGTGGTTTCATGAAACAAAAGGTTTTATTGCTCATCATTAGTGTGGTTTGTAGTTGGAGCTTTGGGCTGGCACAAACCGGCACCACACAGGCGGAAAAGGTAGATTTTACCTTCGGGAAAATAACTCCCGAAGCCTTTGAGCTACCTGCTGATGCCATTGAAAATGATGCAGAAGCATACATACTGTGCGATAAAGGTTTCTCCTCATTTGAAGGGAACAGCAAAGGCTGGTTTACGCTCCGGTTCGAACGAAAAGTGCGAATAAAAATAAACCATGCCAATGGTGTAAGTGCCGCCGATTTTCAAATACCCTTGTACCAGAGTGGGAGTGCCGTAGAGCGGTTGACCGGTTTAAAAGCCATGGCTTTTAATATAGAAGCCGGTAAGATTGTGTCTACCGAACTGACGGCCGATCAAGTGTTTACAGATAAATACAGCAACCGGCTGCAGTACAAAAAGTTTTCGGTGCCGGGGGCAAAAGCCGGTTCGGTGGTGGATGTAACGTATGTAATTGAAAGCGACTTTTTAAACAGCCTGCAACCCTGGGCTTTTCAGGGTTCGTACCCATGCTACTGGAGCGAATACGAAGTGGCTTTTCCATTTTTCTTCAACTATGTAACCCTGGCACAGGGCTATCAGGAATTTTATCAGCGCACCAGCAGCGAAGTAAGGCAAACCTTCAATATAATGGTACCATCTGCCGATGGCGTTGGTAGCCGCAGCCAAATGGTGCGTGAAGATGCCAACGTACAATTTACCCGCTGGGTAATGAAAAATGTACCGGCACTCCGCGAAGAAAATTTTACCACCTCACTTAAAAATCACATTGCTAAAATTGAATTTCAATTGAAGCAATACCGGTTTGAGGGTTCGCCGTATCAGGATGTAATGGGCAACTGGCCTGCGGTAGTAAAAGCCTACAATGAGTCGGGGAGTTTTGGTGCCGATTTGTACAAAAACAATGGCTGGCTCGATGATGAATTAGCAAAGGTTGTTACAAAAAGCGCATCCAAACTGGACAATGCAAAAGCAATAGTCAACTACCTGCAACAAAAATATTCGTGCAATGCAGGCGGCGAATTTTTGACCAGTAACTTAAAGGCAGTTGTGAAAGCAAAGGCCGGCAATGTTGGCGATATCAATCTGTTGCTTACTGCCATGTTGCACCACATCGGCATCAAGGTGCACCCGGTAATACTTAGTACCCGTGCCAATGGCTGGTCGCATGAATTTTATCCGCTTACAGACAGGTTTAACTACGTAATAGCCAAAGCCAACATTGATGGTACTACTTACCTGTTGGATGCCACGGAGCCGGGCTTACCTTTTGGCAAGTTGCCGCCTCAATGTTACAATGGCCATGCCCGTGAAATAGCCGGCGAAGGGCCAGCGTTGTACATCAGGGCCGATTCGGCAAATGAAAGAAAAGTGACCACTTTATACATGAGCAATGATGACAATGGTAAATGGACTGGTATTGTTACGGGCAACCTCGGCGTGTTTGAAAGCCTCCGTACACGGCGGTCTGCCAAGGCCGACGGCATAGCCACCGTAGCGGCACAATGGAAAAAAAGAGCACCCGCAGATTGCAGTATGAGTGAACTGAAATTTGAGCACCTCGATAAAGCGGAACAACAAGTAAAAGTGCAGTACAATATTACTCCGGAATTAGATACAGATGCCGACTTATTGTACATCAATCCATTGATGGGAGAGCAGTACAAAGAAAATCCTTTTGCCAGTGCTACCCGCCGCTACCCGGTGGAAATGCCCAGCACCGTTGACGAAATGTTTGTAGCCAACATAGAAGTGCCGGCAGGCTATACAGTGGAAGAAATACCCAAGAGTGCAAAAATCAATTTGTTTGATGAAGATGGATTTTATGAATACATCATTCATGCAGACGCCAACCGCATCATGCTGCGCAGCAGGCTGGTGTTACGCAAAGCAGAATTTCCGGCAGAAGACTATGAAAGCCTGCGGGAGTTTTTTAGTTATGTGGTAAAAAAGCAGGCAGAGTCCATCGTATTCAGAAAAAAACCGAAGGCATAAACAAGCCATTACAGTACATGAAATATTGGAGCATACTCACACTGGCGGCACTCCTGCATACCTGTGCCATAGCACAGCAATATGCCGTGGCGCTTATTCCCGATTCGCTGCGCAAAGCTGCGAACGTGGTAAAAAGAAACGACGTGCATGAAGTAATCATAGAAAGCAAACTGCGGGCCGAATACCGCTACACCGTGGCCTACACAATTCTCAATGCGCAGGGCGATAATTATGCCACGCATTACGAACGCTACCATAAGTTTCAATCCATCAACCACATTGAAGCCCATTTGTACGATGCCTTGGGCAACAAAATAAAGTCGCTCAAAAAAAATGAAATCGACGATTTGAGTGGCATGGGTGCCGGCACCGAAATATCCGACGACAGAATAAAGTCATTTGGCTTTTACCACAAAACCTATCCTTTCACGGTAGAGTTTACTGTGTCGGTGAGTATGAAGGGCCTCATGTTTTTACCCAATTGGTATGCTATAGAAGGAGAGGGGCTTGCTGTAGAGCAAAGCAGTTTTGAAATTACTACAGCACCCGGCATTTCAGTATTGAGCAAGGTCTTTAACTATCCCGGGCAGCCCATGCAAACCAGCAACAACGGCCAGCAAAAAATAAAATGGGAAGTACGCCAGCTGTCAGCCATACAACATGAGTATGCCGCACCACCGTGGCACGAAATATCGCCGGCTGTATTTACCGCCATGAAAGATTTTCAAATGGATCAGTACCAGGGCAGCAACGAAAGCTGGGCCCGGTTTGGAAGCTTTGTATATGAGCTCATTAAAGGCCGCGATGAACTGCCCCCCTTGCTGAAAGGCAAAGTGCAGGAATTGATTGCCGGTAAAAATACTACATACGAAAAAGTAGCAGCCTTGTACCAATACATGCAGCAAAATACCCGCTACATCAGCATACAACTGGGCATAGGCGGCTGGCAACCTTTTGATGCAGCCTTTGTGTACAACAAAAAATATGGCGATTGTAAAGCACTTGCCAACTACATGCATTCCCTGCTGAAAGAGGCCAATATTCCTTCCATTTACACACTGGTAAAAGCCGGCAGGGGCAACACCCGTTTTATTGAAGACTTTCCTTCTTCTCAGTTTAACCATGTGATATTGTGTGTGCCACAGTCAACCGACAGCATTTGGCTGGAATGTACCAGCCAAACGATGCCTGCAGGATACCTCGGCGATTTTACCAATAACCGCCCGGTATTGCTGGTGAAGGAAACCGGCAGCAAACTGGTGCGTACTCCACACTACAACGAACAACAAAACCAACAGCTGCGCCATGTAAAAGCACGGCTGAGCAGTGATGGTCATTTAATCATCAATGCCAATACGATGTATACCGCCATTCAGCAAGATGATTTGCATGGCATGATACATGCCCTGACTGCCGAAAAGCAAAAAGAAGTTTTGCAACAGCGGTTTGCATTGGGCACTTACGAAATCAAAAATTTCACCTATAGCGAACGCATGAAAACATTGCCGGAGCTGGAAGAAAACATTGATATTGAGGTAAGCAACTATGCACAGGTAACCGGCAAGCGATTGATGTTTGCACCCAATGTAATGTCGAAGGGTAACTGGCGGCTCAATCAGGATTCATCTCGCAAGGCTGATATTGTATTTACATATCCTTACACCGATATAGACACTGTAACCATTGATGTGGGAGTGGGCTACAAAGTAGAAGCGCTGCCCAAAGCGGTACATTTTACCACGGCCTTTGGTAGCTATCAGTCGAGCTGCGAGTATAAAGATGGCGCTGTGTTGTACTATCGCCGTATGCAGCGCAAAGAAGGCCGTTTTCCTGCCAGCCAATGGAAAGAACTGGAGCAGTTTTTTGAAAACATCACCAAGGCCGACCGCAGCCGCATTGTGCTGGTGAAAGAAGAATGATAGGTGCTTGAAAGAATATGTGTAGTAAGCTAAGGAGACCGGCAAGCGGGTAATTTTGAATGAAGCTCCCAACCCGGCCTTTGGGCCGGCAATCTGGCTACCAACTTTGTATTAGAGAAGAGACTAACGTTTTGCGGCTTGGCGAAGGTGGCGATTTAACCACAAATGTTCATACGAAGCACACACTTCAAATTTACGAAAAACTGTCATACGAAGCACTGAACCGCCACTTTTGCCAAACCGCTGTTAGTGGCTGGGCTTCTTTGTTTTCCGTCTGTCAGCAACATTTTTTGTCCTGCTGAATTGGTGGACAAGCAACACTTCCGTAGCTACAATAAACACAGCAGTCGCCTTGTTTTGGTTTTAGAACTTGTTTGCATTTTTCACATTCGTAAAAATATTGGCAAGCGTCTGTCGGCATTGTTTCTTCTTTCTTATGTCCGCAGTTGGGGCAAGTTATTGTTGATTGTAATTTGATTTCCATTTTAATTTTCTTTTTTGTCGGTTACAGAATATCCTGTTGAGTTTATTGCTTTTTCGATTTCAGAAATATTTGTTTTTGAGTTGTCAAATTCTATGATTGCATTTCCATTTTCATATGAAGCGTTTGAACTTATTATTCCTGTCAATTTATTTACTTCGTGATTTACGTGTTCTTCGCAACTCGCACAAGTCATTCCGCTAATCGTAAATTTTACTTTTTGAATATTGGATTTGTCCACTACTATGATTTGCTTTTCTTTCTTTGGGTAGAAAATGCTTGAATAGTATGGAAAGGCAAGCATAACGATTGCAAATGCTGTTACTATTCCTAAAAACATTTTTGACTGAATGAATTTTGGTTTTTCTTCTGTCTCACAGTTGCAGTCAATTTGCTTTTTAGGTTTCAACTTTTGATACCAAGCAAAACCAAGAACCAAAATTGTCAAACCGATAAAATACGGTCTGAAAGGTTCGAGCCAAGAAAAAGTAGAAGCAAGTCCGCTTGTTCCTGCAATGAGAGCCAAGACAGGTGTAATGCAACACAATGAAGCTGCAATTGCTGTTAAAAGTCCTGCTCCGATTAGTTTGTTGTCTGTTTTCATAATGTTTCTAATATTTTGTTTTCGTCAAGTATTTTGAAAAACGGTTTCAGCATTTTTTCATACTCTTTTGTCAACGAGTAAAAAATGGTTTGTGCTTCTCGTTCGGTTTCAATAAGTTTTCTGTCTTTGAGTTTTCTCAAGTGTTGTGAAACTGCTGAAATTGTCATACCGAGAATGTCGCTTATATCACAAACACAAAGTCGTTTTTCTTCATAGAGCAGAAATAGAATTTTCAGTCTTACGTTGTTTCCTGCCAATTCAAGTCCGTTCGATAAATAGTCAAACGAGCCGTTGAGTTCTGAAACTCGGTCTTTACAGCGGTTTATTTGTTTAATGTCCGCTTGTTGTCTTATACAAGAATTGTTGTCCATAGCACAAAGGTAGTCAATTTGCTTATTTAAGCAACTACTAAAATACGAAACATCAAAAAGAACCCGATTTTGTCTGACGGGTTGTGTCGTCATAGCCTTGCCACTAACGTTTTGCAGCTTGGCGCAGGCGGGGCTTTTTAGCACTACACTTAAACCGAAGAACTGCACTTCAATTATACGAAAAATTGTCATACGAAGCACGAAACCCCCGCTTGCGCCAAACTGCTGTTACAGGTAGGCGTTCTTTATGTTTATTCGTCAAACCGTCAATATTTTCTGTCCTTTTTCGTCTATAATTATTTTTTCGTTGTCAAATGTTGTTACCAAGGCAAACCCGTTATAAAATGGTTCAATTGTCAGGTAGCGATTTTTATAAACTTCCTTCCCTTTTTTGTCAATGTGAAACCAACCGTTATTGTCTTTAGCTGTTGCAAAGTTTTTATGGAAAACTCCCAAGTCAAGAAATGATTTGTCGTTTATGAGTTTCCCTTTGTTGTCAATGTGTCTGTAAAAACCGTCTTTAGATTTTACACAAGCAATTCCGTCTTTGTAGTCGCCTGCGTAAACAAAATTGTCTGCGTAAATACGGTTTCCGTTTATGTCAATGTGAAAATATTGGTTGTCTGTATTGCGAACGGTGCAAATGTTTTCTTGAAAATTTCCTGTCCACGAAAACGAAGTTTGATAAACTCTTTCGCCTTTTTCATTAATGTGAAACCAACGATTGCCGTCAATTACAGAAGCACGATTACAATAAAAACCAAAAGTTCGTGAGTAGCGATTTCTGTAAAGTTCGTTTCCGTTTACGTCAATGTGATAAGCACCCGAATTATCTAAAACAGGAGCAAGTGCTGGCGAATGAAATTTTAAAACTTCAATAAATGTTTTTCCGAAAATTGGTTTTCCGTCAAATAAAAAATGCGTGTTGTCTGCTGATACTTTAATTTCTTGCCAATTCATTGTTCCTAAATGTCAGTCCTGTTAAATAGTTTATCCAATTATCTTTTGTGTAAACTTTCTTGTTTATGCTGAAATGATAAAACGCAATTAACATATCGTGAGTGATGAAAATTGTCATTCCGTTTTGTGTTGAGTTTTCGTTTATGAAATTCGTAATTCTAAAATTTAACTCGTCAATGTTCGGAATGCCTGGAATTTTTTCGCCTTGCATAAATCGTTTATACATTTCGTCAAAACCGTGTTGAAGAAAAAATTTCCCTGCAATTTTTTCGTCTGAAATATGAAGTCCGGGCGCACCCAACGAAGTTGTTTCAATTATTTCTATTGAATTTCCATAACCTTTGGTTATGTATTCAGCCGTCTGAACACAACGACCAACAGGACTTGTGAAAATTCTATTGATTTTTCTTTCAGATAATATTTCGCCAAACCTTTGTGCGTTTTGTTTTCCTTTTTCGTTCAATAAAATTTCATTTCCGAAAGAACCTTGCGGAATGTCATCTCTGTCAGCGTGGCGAAGCAAAAGCGATATTTTTTCGTTTTCCTTCATTTAGTTTGGTTTACGCATATTGCAGGTTTTACACAAATCAATTGTCTTGTAATTCTTTACAAGGTTTTGGTAATTGTCGTTTTGCAACACTTCTTCAATGCTTGTGTTTTCAATGTTTCCAAAGTGTCCAAGAGTTTTTCGCATTTCGTCAGGTGCACAACAAGGCGAAATATTTCCTGTCGCTGAAATCCAAAGTTCCTTTTCTAAAAACGGACATTCGTAGCTGTCGGGAATTTCTTTGTTTTCGTTTTTCTGTAATGGAATAATGTTTTCCAAAATCACTTTTTCGCCATTTGGCTTGCGGAATTTTTCTTGTGCTTCGTTCGCTTGTTTTACATACTCATTCCATTGCAAAATACTTTCGGGCGTTGCTTTCATTGATAAATGTTTGATTTCATCAAAATGCGCCCAAAGTTGATGTCCCTTTACTCTGTCCACACCAAGTTGTGAAGCCAATTTTACGATGTCTGCCAATTCGTGCATATTGTTTTGCATAAACGTAAGTTGAAACGTTACACGGCAGTAATAACCTGTGTTTGCAAAGTGTTCATCACGAATACGGATAAACTCTTTCACGTTTGCAACTGCTTGTTCAAAGTCAATTCCTTTCATTACTTCTTGCGAAGTTTCGGTAGTTGCACCGTTCCAACTTATTTTTACGTCCGTTGTAATTGGAACAATTAGTTTCGCCCATTCGGTAACGGTTTTCTCTGTTGTTCTCGGAAATGTTCCGTTAGTTGTCAAATTCATCTTGATGTTGTATTTGTAACACAACTCAATAAAGTGGGCAAAATGCTTGTAGATTAGCGGCTCGCCCATTGTGGACGGTATCATTTCCATAACACCGATTTTTTTTGCTTGCTCAAAAATTGGTTCTAACCATTCTTTCGGCATTCTGCGATGTTTACCGTTTAGTTTTTCTTTGATGTAAGTTGAAAACGGACTGTGTTCTTCGCACATTGTGCAACTCAAATTACAATCTTCAGGATTTGTGTCAAGCGTAACACGCCAAAGTTTGTAAATGAATTTGCTATAAATGTTTTCTAATTCTTTGCAATGGTCTTGGATATTTGGAACGCTTCCGTCTGCGGAATACAAATAACCTTTTTCGCCTAACGTCTTCATTTTGTCAGGATTTGAAACAGCAAATTTCATTCGTTCTGCTAAAGAATTTGCGTTGCGATGTTCAAACAAAAGTCCGTTTACATTGTGCTCAACATATTCTTTCATTCCGCCAAAATCGGCTGTGATTACAGGAACCTTACACGATTGCGCTTCGTGAATTACAAGAGGCGAATTTTCGCCCCAAATACTCGGAACCACAATGCAGTCAACATTTGAAAAAACATCATTCGCCAAATTATGATTGATGTATTCTCCCGAAAAATCAATCTTGTTTTTTGAATTTTCGGCTAATGATTTTAAAGCATTTGTGCTTTGTCCGTTTGCTCTGCCAAATATTTTAAGCGTTGCAGGTTCTTCAATTTGCTTAAATGCTTCAATCAATAGGTTTACTCCTTTTGCAGGAATGTGAGTTCCGATGTAACCAAAAGTGTAATTCGTTTTCTCTTTCGATTTTTCGGTTTGGGTTAGATATTCAGTGGGAAAGCCATAATCTAAGTATAAGATTTTGTTTTCGGGAACACCATAGTCATTGATAAATCTATCACGTAAATAATTTGAAGGGGCGATAAACAAATCAACTTTTTTGATGATTGCTTTTGTTTCAATCATTCGCTGATGAATCCAAATGCTCCAATTTTCAATTTCTGTGGTTTCGATTTCCTCTCGTCCGCTGAAATACACTTTGTAGCAATCAGTCGCACATTTTTTATCGTCTTGTTTTTCGCACAACTGAAAGTTGTTTTCGTTTCCAATGCTTCGTGTCAAAAATTGTCCACGTGGACACATTAACCAAAAGTCGTGAAGCGTGTAAACAATGGGAATTTTGAGTTTATTTAGCTCGTCAATCAAACCTGTTGATAGGTGATTAACGTGACCTATGTGTGCAATGTCGGGTTTAATTTGCATTAGTAACTCAGAAAAGTTGTCGTCCATTTGTTTGTGGCGATAACCGTCCTTGCCCTGCGGATTGTTTACGAAGTAAAGTGTTAGGTTGTCGTTGACTTTTTGTTCCCGAATACTGAAACAAGCTGCATAGGGATTCTCTTCCCGTGTAAAAACGGAAATTTTGTGTCGCTTAGAAAGTTCGTTGCAAATGGATTGACTATAAACTTCTGAACCTGCATTGTAATTGGGCGGATAGCCGTGTATTATTTTTAAAATGTGCATTTTTAGTCGGATTAAAAATATAAAAGCAAGCGGGCGAAGCCCGCTTGCTTAATGCACAACTTATCTTTTACCTTTTTGCTGGTTCGGATTAAGCTGTTTTCCACGATTACCTTGATTTTTGTCAAAGGTCGTGTTGCTTCCATTAGTTCCCTTGTTTGGGTTCTTAATGTCTGCCTGATGATTAGATGATTTGTTTTTCATAAATCACAACAGTTTAGAAGTTACGCCTACTCTTAATTTGCTTTTCGGCATCCGCACCGTCAGTTTTGAATGGACTTCAGAATAACCATTTTATCGTCACCGTTGTCGGTTTGCAGTGTCTTTTTACGCTTACCTGTAACGGTTTGGCGCTTGGCGCAGTGGCGGATTTCGGAGCACAAAACTGTCAATACACCACAAAAGTTGATGCGAGGTAGAATGTTCAATTAACCACATCACCCGCCATTGAACCAAACGCCTGTTACCTGCTGTGTTTCCTTCTGTCGTCATAGGTTTGACATTAAATACTGAACAATTTTTTCTTTCCTTTTCTGTATTAAATCTCTCGTCCAAGACGGATTGTCCTTTGTCATTTCTTGTATTTCCCTTTGTTGTTCCAAGTGGGTGTAACTCGCTCTTTTGTCAGCAAATGGTTTGTTACCAACTGAACAATTATGAGATTTTGAAAGCAGCAAATAGTTTCCTAAACAGTTGATGTGTTGATGTATAAACTCTTCATCATAAGTGTCGTAACCTGTTTCTGGATTTTCTGTCTGTGGTGCAATATGCTCTAATTCAGGACTTGTTATTTTATCAAATCTTGTCGGTGAGTAACCACTTTTTCCTTGTGATTCAAGATGATTCTCGTATTTCCAAAGCAAGAATTTTGCGGTCGAGTGATTAACACCACCTTGTAATGCTTTTTCTAGTTCATTGTTACCCCAATATGACCACCACCAATCTTGTGTAGTTTTCATCCAATCAATTCTAATAATTATTGGTGAAATGTCAGAATGCTCAGAAGTGAATTTTTGGTATACGTCATTAAGTCTTGATGTTATGTCTGCTCTTGTTCCTATTAGTCTGTGTCTTATTACTAAAGATTCAAGACTTGAACAAAGTTGTGATATGTCATTTTTGGAAAGTCCAAATTTGTAAGCCTTAATAATAAATGGAATAGAAATACCAATGCCACCAAGTGAAATGAGTGAATGAATTTCAATATTTTCTCTTTGGTCTTTGCCGAAGAATGACGTTAAATGCTCAAAACTTATCGCAAGTGAACGAGTAAAATCCTTTATAAATGAAATTGAATTTTCTTCTGAAAGTAATTTATTGATTTTTTCAATTGCGTTTGATTCCCAAAGAGAATTGAAATGAACTCGTAATGTGTAAACCAAAACATCATCTTCATTGATGTTGTATTCGATTGAAGAAATTGATTTGTAGATTTTTTCAAAGCGTGATTTAATTTCGTCAATCAATGATTCTTTTTCTTCTCCAGCATAAAGATGAACATTGAACATAAATTGAGCTTTTATTATCTCCAAATTTGAAGGTTTTTTACCCCTGTTGTTTTGGAAGATAAACATTTGAATTGCTTCTGATTCGTCTGTAACTGGGTGTGTTGTGCAAGATGCACTTTGAACAGTTTCAAGCATCTTTAAAAGATATGCTTCATCTTTATTTGAAAGTTTTTGAGCAAAGAAATCATAAGCATTAACGATTCGTTTTGCAGATTCTGTATCAAGTCCGTTTTTATCCTTTTTGGTTTGGTCAATTACATAGTCTTTGAAAAGTTGGTTATCATAATCAACTGTCGCAAAACGAAATGTTGAATTTCTTTTGATAATGTCTTCAAAAGTTTCTTGTTCGGTTTCATTTAAAGGTCTGATTTGTTTAATTCGAGAGAACAGAGCCGAAAGAAAAATCACAATTGTTGTAAGTCGCTGTTGACCGTCAATTACTCCAAATTTATTGGCTTCTTTTTCTTCAAATAAAAAGTGTCCAAAATAGTATTTTGATTTTGTTGTGCTTCGGTTGTAATCTTCCAAGTCAGATAGAAAGGTGTTTACTTGTTTTGGCGTTTTACTACTTTCAAATTCTGTGTCCCAAGAATATGCACGTTGATAAGTCGGAACAAATATTCTGTTCCCTGCTAACATTTGTTTTATTGATGTTGATGCTTCCATTTAAAATTTTTCTGGTTGTTAAAAAAATTGGTGGTGGCTTCGCCACCACCAATGAATGTTTTTACATCGCTGGTTGATGCTTTTTGGATGAACTTTTTGAGCAAGAATTTGCTGTCAGGCTTGATAAACTTGAAAATTTCTGTCCGCAACACTTACAGGTGTATTGTGATTTTTCACTTCCTTCATACAATTCGTGCTTTTTCCCGTCAGGATTTCTTGAACAAGAATTTGCAGTCAAGCTTGATACACTCGAAAATTTCTGTCCGCACCATTTACAATAAAAATTTGCCATAATAATTTGTTTTTTTTGTTTGTGCTTACTCTATTCGGTTTTCAGCGTTCCCCGTTTTCTGCAAATTTCGTTTGTCAGTCCGTCAAACTGTGTCGTTGTGAACGGTCGTCCTAACATAGCAGGTAACGGTCAACAGCTTTGCGTTCGGCAGGGCATTGGAAAAACGTCCAGCCCGGAA
>NZ_DAIRUZ010000005.1:0-305672 GCF_036803085.1 Phnomibacter sp.
GACTCTGAATAACAGCTAGCTGAAATCGTTTACACAAAATATTTTACAGTCTCAATAAAAAAAATCCCGCCACCATATTGGTAGCGGGCTTTTCTTTTATACACTTCCTGTCTTTCTGTCTTCAAACCCAGCCTGCCCTATAGAGCATTTCACCAAAACTGGAATAAATCTCCAGACTCCGGTCTTCAGACTTCCCGACTTTTCTTACGCACCAAACTGCTTACGGATGATGTTCAGCGCTGCACCTGCCTTAAACCACTCAATCTGTTGGTCGTTGTAAGTGTGGTTTACACTGATTTCATCTTTGCTGCCATCGGCGTGGTTCAATACCAATGTCAATGGCTTGCCGGGCGCAAATTCAGTGAGGCCAACAATGTCAATGCTGTCGTCTTCCTGAATTTTCTCGTAGTCTGCTTTGTCGGCAAAAGTGAGAGCCAGCATACCCTGCTTTTTCAGGTTTGTTTCGTGAATTCGGGCAAAGCTCTTTACCAACACGGCACGTACACCGAGGTGACGAGGCTCCATAGCGGCATGTTCACGAGAAGAACCTTCGCCATAGTTTTCGTCGCCCACTACAATACTGCCAATACCGGCGGCTTTGTAAGCACGTTGTGTAGCAGGTACCGGGCCGTATTCGCCTGTCAGTTGGTTTTTAATGTTGTCTGTTTTTTCATTGAAGAAGTTGACCGCACCAATCAGCATGTTGTTGCTGATGTTGTCGAGGTGACCGCGGAACTTCAGCCATGGGCCGGCCATACTGATGTGGTCGGTGGTACATTTGCCTTTGGCTTTGATGAGGAGCTTCAGTCCTTTCAGGTCGGTACCTTCCCAAGCTGGGAATGGATCGAGCAGTTGCAAACGCTTGCTGGTGGGTTCTACAATTACGTTTACACCGCTGCCATCTTCGGCAGGTGCCTGATAACCGGCATCTTCCACTGCAAATCCACGTACAGGCAACTCATCGCCACTGGGCGGGTCGAGTTTTACCTGCTCGCCTTTTTCGTTGGTGAGGGTATCAGTAATAGGGTTGAAAGTAAGGTCGCCGGCAATAGCGAGGGCAGTTACCAACTCTGGACTGGCCACAAACGCCATGGTGTTGGGGTTGCCATCGGCACGTTTGGCAAAGTTGCGGTTGAAGCTATGCACAATGGTGTTGCGCTCCTGCTTTTCGGCGCCCATGCGTTCCCACATACCAATGCAGGGACCGCAGGCGTTGGCAAATACCGTAGCACCAATTTGGGCAAAAGTATCGAGGAAGCCATCTCTTTCGATGGTATAACGAACCTGTTCGGAACCGGGAGTAATGGTAAATTCTGCTTTTGTTTTCAGGCCTTTTTCAGCTACCTGCTTGGCCAGGCTTACTGCACGGCTAATGTCTTCGTAAGAGGAGTTGGTACAGCTACCAATGAGACCTACTTCTACTTTGGTAGGCCAATTGTTGGCGGCCGCGGCTTCTTTCATTTTGCTGATAGGCGTAGCCAAATCGGGTGTAAAAGGTCCGTTCAGGTGCGGCTCCAGTTCGCTCAGGTTAATTTCAATTACCTGATCGAAATATTGCTCAGGATTGGCATACACTTCGGGGTCGGCAGTCAGGTGTTCGGCAATGCCATCCGCCAGTTCGGCTACTGCTTCGCGGCCAGTAGCTTTCAGGTAGCGGCTCATGCTTTCGTCGTAGCCGAAAGTTGAAGTAGTGGCACCAATTTCGGCACCCATGTTACAAATGGTGCCTTTGCCGGTACAGCTCATGGCCACGGCGCCTTCACCAAAATATTCTACCACAGCACCAGTACCACCTTTTACGGTAAGGATACCGGCTACTTTCAAAATCACATCTTTAGGAGCGGTCCAACCGTTGAGCTTGCCTGTCAGTTTTACACCAATGAGCTTAGGCATTTTCAGTTCCCAGGGCAGGCCGGCCATCACGTCGCAGGCATCGGCTCCGCCTACACCAATGGCAATCATACCAAGGCCACCAGCATTCACAGTGTGGCTATCGGTACCAATCATCATACCACCGGGGAAAGCGTAGTTTTCCAACACCACCTGGTGAATGATACCGGCGCCGGGCTTCCAGAAGCCAATGCCATATTTGTTAGAAACAGAAGCGAGAAAATCGTACACTTCTTTGCTTTCGTTTACAGCACGTTCGAGGTCTACCTTGCTGTTGTCTTTGGCCACAATCAGGTGGTCGCAGTGTACGGTGCTGGGCACGGCTACCTTGGCACGACCCGCCTGCATAAACTGGAGCAGCGCCATTTGGGCGGTGGCATCCTGCATGGCTACACGGTCAGGAGCAAAATCTACGTAGTCTTTGCCACGGGCAAAAGCAGTGGTAGCATCGCCCTGCGTCAGGTGGGCATACAAAATCTTTTCAGTCAGCGTAAGCGGACGGCCAACGGCTTTGCGGGCTGCGGCCACACGACCGGGGAACCGTTCGTACACCGCTTTGATCATGGAGAGATCGAACATAGCGTATTAATTGAAAGTTTGATGATTTACTCTTTTGTAAAAGTGCTGCGAATTTACGAAGCGAAGGCATACCGCCCGATACGAAAATCAAGGCTTTGCAAGCTTTTTCAACCTTTTGTGGGTTACATTGTTAATGAGATGCATATTCTATAACATATGGTTGTAAAATGCAGAAAACCTGCATTTTTGCGGCCCCATACCAGCACTTTATTTCACTTACCTTACAAAGGCAACTTCAAAACTAACCTCTATGAAAGCGCAAATGGAAAACGTACGCCAAACCATTGAATACAATGTATTCGGGGTTTGTACTTATTTGGGCGAACGCTTCAACATAGCCACTTCCCGCATTCGCCTGTATTTCATTTACCTCTCTTTTCTCACATTCGGCAGCCCGCTGATTATTTATCTGTTTGTGGCTTTTTGGATGAATGTGAAGCGCTACATTTTTTACAGCAAGCGAAATCCGCTTTGGTATAAGTAAAAAATAGCGGCTGCTCCTCCTTTTTGCTCCATCGGTTTGTTGTATAAACTCAGCGTTAATTATGGGTTAGGTTAAACACATTTGCACTACCTTGCCCCTACGCAAAAATCATAACGATATGAACAAGCTTCGTTCGTTGGTGGAGTACAACTTGTTTGGGGTGTGCAGTTATCTGGGTGAAAAATTCAATATCGCCTCTTCCAAAATCCGGTTGTATTTTATTTACCTGTCGTTTCTCACGTTTGGCAGCCCCGTCATCTTTTATTTCTTTCTGGTATTTTGGATGAACATGCGGCGCTACATGCAAAACATGAAACGCAATCCACTGTGGAATGCCTGATACACAACGCAGGTTCGTACAACAAAAGAGCCGCTCCCAACCGGGGCGGCTCTTTTCATTTAGCCAACAAAACGGCCCCAAACTGTATCGGGGCGGTTGAATACCTGCGGCCCTGTCTCCTGAATGGAGTCGTTGAAATTTCGATCATTGTCCGAGCTGCAATGAATCACTTTGTCCATTTGACCGTTGCTCACTTTCGATACAAGACCAACGTGACCAATAGCGTTGCCTGCACCAAAAACTACAATACAGCCGGGTTCGGGGGTAGTAATGCGTTCAAAAATACCGGCACTGCTGTTTACATCCGCTACCATACTGTCGGTATAAATCCAACCGCCATAGCGGCCATAAAACGGAATGTTTGTTTTGCGGGAAAGGCCCAAAACCCAACACACAAAACCACTGCAATCGCATTGCTTATTGGCATTGCTGGGCAGAGCTGCGTTGGGGTTCATGCCACCGGCGCCAAGTTTGTATCGTATCCCTTTGTTGATCGCCGTTTTGGCCCGTGCAATCAGCTCGGATTGTTTTGTACTCACCACTTCAATGTCGGGCTCGGGCACATCGTCAATATTGGGTATGTGAATGAGCTGCCCCACAAAAATTTTAGAAGGATTAATGATACTGGGATTGAACGAGAGCAGCAATGCTGTTGGCAGGCCAAATTGCTTGGCAATTTTCGACAAGGTGTCGCCGGATTTTACTTTGTAATACATGTGTGCAACGATTTTGATGTGAGCAAATGAGGATTTCGTTTTCGTTAATGTACAACGATGCTTTGGGCCCTGCAAGCGTAGATACACGTATGCTGTATAAAAAATGCCTGCGGCCGTTACAGCCGCAGGCATTTTGCTAACTCAAAAACCTTTATTGTTTCACAAACGCTACCCTGCGGTTAGTGGCTCTGCCTTCTGGGGTATCGTTGCTGCCAATAGGGTTGGTTTGGCCGTAACCTTTGGCGGTAAGTCTTGCGGCATCAATGCCCATCTCAATCATTTTTTCACGAACCGTATTGGCCCGGGCTTCACTCAGTTGCATGTTTGCTTCGGCGCTGCTGCCAGCTTCAGCACTGGTGTGACCGGCTATTTCAAATTTTATGGCAGGGTCGTCTTTCATCAGCTTTACCAGACTGTTGATTTCACCCATACTTTCGGGCAGTAAAACAGGAGAGGCTCTTTCAAACAAAATGCCTCTGGCAATGTACACATTGTTGGTAGTGATTTGCTTGGCGGGGCTTTTGCCACCGGCCAAAATGCGGAAGTTTTTGATGAGCACCGGTGCATCGTAATCGCCATCAATATTGAAGCGCAGCGATGACGGATTGGCAAATTCAATTTGTGCATTTAAAATGCGGTATTGATTGATGTACACTTTAACGCTCTTTTCATTTACGCTGATGGCAATGTGCTTCCAGTCTTTGAGCACGGCGTTTTCTTTATCGGCCCGAAAGTCGTATGGCCACTGGCCTTGTGCCTGATTGAAAGAGGCTTCGGCATTGGCCCAAATTTTAATGGGATATTGTTCAAACTGGCCACCGTCTTGGTTTTTATCCATAGATGTGTTGGATAAAAACAACGTAACTGCACGGCCATATTGCCAGGCATAATTCACATACTTGATATCGAACTCTATGGTAAAACGTTTGGGCAGGTAGCTGGGCAGTTTCATGCGGGGGCGGAGCGTGGTGCCCTGCCGGGCAGCAATCATCATTTCGCCATCAGCATCGGTTATTTCTGCACGGCCCTTGTCGAGTATCCAACGGCTGGGTATTTCGTTGGCTTCTTCATTGCTCAGGTCATCGCTAAAGAGCACAGAATCGCCGGGTACAAAATCGTACGCCGCATACGCACCAAGGTTGGCAGCTTTGCCATTACCTCCAGCAGGTGTTTCGGCCGTAGGGGTATTGCCTGCAGGCTTGTCACCGTTGATGATTTTATCAGCGGTTTTATCTACTTCTTTTTTCACTTTATCGCCCAGCTTTTTAATGAGCTGTGCAGATACGGCCTGTGCCAGTAAAAATCCGGCCACAATGAGCAGTGTTTTTTTCATGTGTTGACATTGAAGGGTTGAAAATGGTATCCATTTTTCCCTACAAATAAGCAACAGAAAACGGTCGGAAAGCATCCCCCAAAACAGGGAAATAACGGGCACAAAAAAGGCTGCACCAGTGGTACAGCCTTTATGAAAAAATGGAATGAACGATTAGTTGAAAGCGTTGAGCCCGGTTACATCCAAGCCAGTGATGAGCAGGTGAATGTCGTGGGTGCCTTCGTAAGTGATGACACTTTCGAGGTTCATAATGTGGCGCATGATTGGGTACTCGCCGGTAATGCCCATGCCGCCCAACATTTGGCGGGCATCGCTGGCCACCTGCTTGGCTATTTCGCAACTGTTGCGCTTAGCCATACTTATTTGGGCAGGTGTTGCACGGTTTTCATTCATGAGCACACCCAAGCGCCACACCAGCAATTGTGCCTTGGTGATTTCGGTAATCATTTCGGCCAGCTTCTTTTGCTGTAACTGAAAACCACCAATGGGGCGGTCGAACTGAATGCGTTCTTTGCTGTAGCGCAGCGCTGTATCGTAGCAATCCATGGCGGCGCCAATGGTGCCCCATGCAATGCCGTAACGGGCTTTGTTGAGGCAGCTCAACGGTCCTTTCATGCCTTGTACATTGGGCAAAATATTTTCCTTCGGCACTTTTACATTATCGAATACCAGCTCACCAGTGGCACTGGCCCGCAGGCTCCATTTGTTGTGCGTAGTCGGGGTGGTAAAGCCTTCCATGCCACGCTCCACAATGACGCCACGCACAATGCCGGCTTCATCTTTGGCCCATACCACAGCTACCTGTGCAAAGGGGGCATTGCTGATCCACATTTTGGCACCATTCAAAATCACATGATCGCCGGCATCTTTGATATTGGTAAGCATGCCAGCAGGGTTGCTGCCGTGGTTGGGTTCGGTAAGGCCGAAGCAACCCAGCCATTCGCCACAGGCCAGTTTGGGCAGATATTTCATGCGCTGTTCTTCGCTGCCAAATGCATGAATAGGATACATGACCAACGAACCTTGTACAGATGCGGTGCTGCGTACGCCACTGTCGCCACGTTCCAGCTCCTGCATCATCAATCCGTAACTGATATAATCGAGGCCGCCGCCGCCATATTGCTCAGGAACGGTTGGGCCAAAGCAACCCAGTTCGCCCAGCTGACGCACAATCTGCTGCGGAAATGCTGACCGCTGTGCATACTCTTCAATGATGGGTGAAATTTCTTTTTTTACATAGGTCCGCACGGTGTCGCGGATCATCAGGTGTTCTTCAGTCAGCAGTTCATCCAGCAGGTAATAATCCGGACTTTGAAAGAGGTCTTGCTGCGGCATAATCGTTGTTTTTTATTGAGAGTGGCAAAGGTAAGGGATGCGGGCAGAGGCACGTCATGGAATGAGTGAAGGCATCATAAATAACAGGCAATGGATGGTAACTGTTGGGGAGGGTGTTCTTTTACTGTATAATGTGGAATAAGGAATAAGAAAAAAGGAAGTAGCATTAACCACAAACCCAAAACAACAAACAAGGCACTTCCAAACTTGTAAACCTGCAAACTTACCAACCTCCCAACATCAGTTCCTTTTTCCTTCCAGCGAAGGATCCTGCACACCCAGCAGGTAAATTTCTACGCCCGGTGGCAGTAGGCCCAGGTCTTTTTTGTAGCACTGCTGTATGTAGTAGCCCAGCTCCAGTTCGTTTACAATGGCCAGAAAATCGTAGGGTGGCCGGTACTTGAACATGAACTTTTTGATGGCTACATCATCCGTCATGCCGGTTACTTTTTTTACAAAAGTCTTGTTGAAGCGGTAGTCGATGTACTTATCCTGCTCTTCTTGTATCAGGCGGGTTTGCAGGCTCAGCAATTGACGGTTACGCCGAAACCGAAACAGATTAATGATATCATTGGGGTCCATACCTACACCGCCATTGGCCACATTGATGTTGCGCAGCGGGTTGGGCTTTTGGTAATTGAAATATTTGGCGTAATCACGGCGGTTGGCCATGGAATCCATTTTGTAATTTTTGGCATACACTGTTACAGGCGGCAGGTTGTTGGTTTGCACATGCAGCGCCATGTTAAACTGGTTGGGGTCTTGCATGCTGGCTACCGGGTACTTGCCGGTTACCTTGTTTTGGTAAGAAAAGAAAACGGAGTCTGTAATGCGAACCAGAATTTTGTAATGGCCCAAAGTGTCTGTCATGGTGGCCTGGCCGTTGGTAGCCATTACAGTAACCGATTCCATGGGGTTGCGGCGGCTGATGTCGTACACGGTGCCCTTTATTTCCATGAGTTGCTGGCCTATAGCTGCCGCCGAAAACAGCAACAACATTACCTGCAACCATAGTTTTTTGAGCACAGCCATGTGCCGAAGATAAGTTGCGGCCATTTACGCCAAACAGATGCCATAATTTTAACGAAATGCCATGAGCCACAGGGGGTTGCATAACATATGGTTATATAACCTTAATCATTGGCTAAAAGCATGATGCTCATGGTGATGGGGAAAGCTGACAAATATCTTTGCCGCCTTCCAACCTTTTATCTGTGCAAGGGTTTTATTTGCAAATCACACAAAAACTGAACAAAACTTACTATGGCCATTGATACCCAACAAGCTGTGTTGCAACGTTCCATTTTCCGGCTTTTCCGGATTATCCGGCTGGAGCGTCGCGAAATTTCGGCCATTTATTTCTACGCCATTTTGTTTGGCTTGCTGCAGCTTACGTTGCCACTGGGCATTCAAAGCATCATCAACTTTGTATTGGCCGGCAGTTTCAGTACTTCCATGATCATTTTGATTGCAGCAGTGGTTACCGGCGTATTGTTTACAGGTATGCTGCAGGTCAGCCAAATGAAACTGAATGAGAAAATTCAGCAAAACATTTTTGTGCAGTACACTTTTGAGTTTGCGCATCGCATACCCAAGGTGGACATGAAAAGCGTAGACGGCTATTACATGCCTGAACTGGTGAACCGATTTTTTGATGTGGTGTCGTTACAAAAAGGATTGAGCAAACTCTTGCTCGATTTGCCGGTAGCTACCATTCAAATCGTGTTTGGCTTAATCCTGCTTTCCTTGTACAACGCTGTCTTCATTGTGTTCGGCTTGTTTCTCATCCTGATTCTGTTTCTCATTATCCGCTATACCAGTGCCCGTGGCCTGGCTACCAGCCTGGAAGAAAGCGATTATAAATACGGCGTGGCCGGATGGTTGCAGGAAATAGCAAGGGCAATGAAGTCCATCAAATTTTCCCGCAATACCGGCATTCACATCAGCAAAACAGATGAACTGGTAAGTGGCTATTTGCAAGCCCGTACCAGCCACTTCAAAATATTACTGGTGCAATACTGGTCACTCATTTTGTTTAAAGTGCTCATCACATTGGCCATGCTGGTGGTGGGTGGCTTTTTGCTCATCGATCAGGAATTGAACGTAGGCCAATTTGTGGCGGCAGAAATCGTAATCATCACCGTGTTGGCCAGTATCGAAAAATTCATCATCAGCCTCGATAAAGTGTATGATGTACTGACCTCAGTAGAAAAGCTGGGAAAGGTGATTGACAAGCCGCTGGAAATGTCCGGTAATATGGAATTGGATACATCAGAAGGCATTAGCATCGAAACAAGAGACTTGTCTTTTGCCTTCAATGAAGATCAGCTGATTCTGGACAATGTGGACATGCGCATACCTGCCGGCAAGCTGGTGTGTATTGCCGGTCCTGAGGGCTCCGGTAAAAGCACGTTGCTCAGATTGCTGACGGGATCTTTTGCAGACTTTGATGGTAAAATTCTCATCAACGGATTGCCGATTGGCAATTACAGTCTCGATTCGCTGCGCAATGCCACAGGCATTTACTTTAGCCAGCAGGAAATATTTGAAGGCACGTTGTGGGAAAATATTTCGCTGGGGAATTGCGCCTATACAGCACAGGAGATGGTTCGGTTGGCAGAAAAAATTGGCCTTGGCAATTTCATTGCGGAGCAGCCCAAAGGTTTTGAAACGCATATCGATCCCACAGGCCGCAGATTGAGCAAAACCACCACACAGCGCATTCTGTTTTTGCGGGCATTGGCGGGCAAGCCCAAATTGCTGTTGCTGGAAGAACCCTGGGAAGGTATGGATGATAGTTCCAAAATTTCCATGATTCGTTTTTTACAACAAGACCTCAAAGAATGCACCATTGTGGTAGCTGCATCGGACCCTGAATTGATGCAAGTTGCAGACATCGTATACAATATTCAACCGGTAAATCCTCACTTGTAATAGTTATGCGCATCGAACACTTAACAGGCACCATTGGCGAAAGACTTCCGGTAGAAGTAAAGGCCCTTGATATGGTGTATGAAAAAGACCGTAAACGCTACATGCAGAAATGGGTGTGGGTGTTGCTGGGCGTTATTGTGATATTCCTGTTTCTTCCTTGGACGCAAAATATCCGTTCTACAGGTTTTGTAACCACGGTCAATCAAGACGACAGGCCGCAGGAACTCAATAGTCAGATTCCCGGCAAAATCATTAAGTGGTATGTAAAAGAAGGCGACTTTGTACAAGCCGGCGACACCATTGTACAGCTTGGTGAAATCAAAGATGATTACCTCGATCCGAATTTGATTCCGAAAACGCAGGAGCAAATTGTACAGAACGAAAACAAGGCCCGTTTTTACGAAGGCAAGGCTGTAACCTCACAGCAGCAAATGCAGTACCTGCTGGAACAACGGGATTTGAAGTTGGCATCACTGGACAACAAACGCATTCAGATAGAACGCAAGATTCAGGCAAAGCAGTTGGAAGTGCAAGCGGCGAAAGTAGATGAGCAACAAGCCAGAGAACAGCTCGAACGTGCCAAAACCATGCTGGAAAAAGAAGCCATCAGCAAGTTCGATTTTGAAAGACGCAATGCCACTTTTCAAAAAGCCTTGGCGGCGGTTACCGATAAGCAAAATGAACTCGATAACCTGCGGCAAGATTTGCTGATCAACAAGCTCGACATCAGTAACGCTACACAGGAGTATGCAGAAAAAATAGCCAAGGCACAAGGCGATCAGTTTGCCAGCAGTGGTGCGGTGGCAGAAGCCAAAGAAAAAGTGGCTTCGCTCAGCATCAAAAAGCAAAACATTGAGCAGCGTTCTGGTTATTACTTTTTGGTGGCGCCACAAAGCGGACAGGTCATCAAAGCCATGAAAGCAGGTATCAATGAGATTGTAAAAGAAGGCGAGAAGATTGTAGAGATTGTACCGCAGGATATTGATTATGCTGTTGAATTGTTTGTGAGCCCCATGGATTTGCCACTGGTAGACGTTGGTCAGAAAGTTCGTTTTATGTTCGATGGTTTTCCGGCCATTGTATTTAGTGGATGGCCTGCTGCCAGCTATGGTACTTATGGCGGTAAAGTGATTGCGGTAGAAAGCAACCGCAGCATCAACGGCAAATTCCGTGTATTGGTTGCCGAAGACAGCACTGACCGCCACTGGCCGCCGGGCTTGCGGTTGGGCTCAGGTGCATCGGGGTTTGCTTTGCTGAAAGATGTGCCCGTTTGGTACGAGTTATGGCGAAACATCAACGGCTTCCCGCCAGAATTTTACAAGCTGGATAAGCCCGCTGCCAAAGGCGATAAAAAAGAATAACGAATACAGATTGGTGAATTACGCACAAGCACACTGCATGAAAAGATTTGGTTGGATATTGGCTGTATGTATCAGCATGGTAGCACCAGTGGCAGCGCAAGATTCGCTGGCCATACTGGGGCCTGTGCAATACCTCGATTTGGTGCGGCAATATCACCCCGTGGTAAAGCAGGCCGGCCTGATGGTAAACAATGCCGAAGCGCAGCTATTGGCCAGCCGTGGCCTCTTTGATCCGGCGGTTTATTTTACCAACGATCAGAAAACCTTTGATGGTAAAAACTATTACAACTACAACCACACCACACTGAAAGTGCCCACTTGGATGGGCATTGAGCTGATGGCGGGATTGGAAAATAACGGTGGCGAATTTACGAACCGTGAAGTATCGCTGGGGCAAACGAGCTATGCAGGCATCAGCATACCGCTGGCCAAAAACCTGCTGATGGACCGCCGCAGAGCCGGCCTGGCGCAAGCCAAATTGTTTGTGCAGCAAAGCAAGGCCGAACAATTGCTCATGGTGAACGATGTACTTTTTGAAGCCATGGATGCTTATTGGTATTGGGTAGCGCAATATCAGGTGTACCGCATTTTGACCAACGCTGTTACCATCAATACCAAACGCTACGAAACATTGCGCATTACCGTGGAGCAAGGCGACAGGCCCGGCATTGATAGCACTGAAGCACTCACACAACTGCTTACTTTTCAGGCAGCACAAGCCAATGCGTTCAACGAATTTTTGAAAGCCGGTTTTGAACTCAGCAATTACCTGTGGACGCAGGACATGCAACCGGCCGTGTTGCCAGCATCAGTTGTACCTGCGGTAAATACTGATGAAACCGATCCGTACAAAATGCAGTTCAAACCGCTGAATGAATTGCTGGATGTGGCTGGTACAAACCATCCGAAACTGCAAACCTTTCAATTTAAACTGGATGCATTGGAAATAGAACGGCAGCTGAAGTTCCAAAGCTTGTTGCCAGCGGTAAACCTGAAGTATAACATCTTATCGAAAGGCTATCAGGTGTGGGATAGTTTTGATGCGGCCACTTTGCAAAACAATTACAAGTTTGGTTTGGAAGTGGGCATCCCATTATTTCTACGGCAGGGCAGGGGAGATTACCGTTCTGCCAAATTAAAAATACAAGCGACTGAAGTAGACCGCAGTGCTACGCAATTGGCTATTGCCAACAAGGTAAAACAGTACTACAACGAAATGCTGAACATGCTGCAACAACTGCGTTTGCAGGAACAGGCATTACAGGCGTATCAAAAAGTGTTTGAGGTAGAACTAATGAAATTTGAGTTGGGAGAAAGCACCTTGTTTTTACTCAACAGCCGCGAAAACAAAGTGCTGGAAAGCCGCCAAAAAGTAGCGGAATTAAAAGCAAAATACTTCAAGAGTTTGTATGCGGTAGAATGGGCCGCCGGTATACTGCGTTAATCTTCTTCCTCCACATCGTTGCGCTGTTGGGCAGCAGCATCTGCTTGTGCAGCAATGGCTGCCAGTGCCAGCAATTCTTTGCGTTTGTAACCTTCTGCTTCGTTGTCGAAACAATTGGCAAACTGCTCCAGCAACAGCTGTATGATTTGGCGATTGCTACGGGGCTTAAAGTAAGAAGGTGTAGATGTAACGCCAATGCGTTTGAAGTACAACTCAATGTCTTTTAGCTGAAAGCCAATGCCACTGTTTGGGTCGATGTAGAACTTAATGGTATCGGCAGGATGGGTGAGTTCAAAATCATTTTCAAACAACACCTGGTGCGAAAACCAGCCCAGCACAAATTGGCGGGGGATATTGATGGCCCGAACGGGCAAATCCAATTGCTCGGCTAATATGAGATACAAGATGCCGTTGGTAATGGAATTGCCTTTTTTGCTCTCCACTACTTTATGTATCATGTAATCGTTGGGCTGCGTGTACACCAGTTCGCCGCCTTTCATTTTGTAGAAATTGTAGAGAATGCTCTCCACAATTTTGATTTGCTCCAGCGGGGTGAGGTAGCTGTTCATTTCCAGCCAAATGTTGCGGCGCATCCGTTCAATTTCCTGAATGGTTTGCACACTTTGCAACTCGGGGTATTGATATTTGGCTACCAAAAAAGCGCCATAGAGCAAATCGCTTTCGCCATTGGCCCAATTGGTAAACTCTTGTACGAGGTTGCTGTAATGAATACGGTGAATGATAAGTTCAATCCGCTCCTGCAATGCATCATCCGGCGATTGCTCCCAATACGTTTCCAGATTCGGAATCACACTTTGCCCGTAGCTCAACAGCTTTTCTTCTACCGATACCAATACTTCCGTATCCGTATCATCCAGCAGTTGGAGCAGCGCATTTATTTCACGTTCACGGGCAGAATACATACTGTCGCAGGTTGGTAAGCGTTTGGCAGTTTAAAATTGCCCGCCAGCCAGCGGCAGTCCAAATCTGTTTTTACACATGGGCTGCATTTAGCCCGAATGCTTATTTGGGTTGCAGCATTTCTACAATGGGTTCGCCAATGCAGCCGCTCGGCATTTGTATTTGCAGCATGGCCGCTACAGTAGCGCTGATGTCGGTCATGTGCGTGGTGCGGTTGGTGCGGCCTGGCGTTACGCCCCAGCCCATAAATACGCAAGGGATATGAGCATCGTATGGATTCCAGCTGCCGTGCGTAGTGCCTGTAGCACCACCATAAAAGAAGCCGGCTTTCAACACCACTTCAATATCGCCACTCAGCTTGGGGTTGTACACGTTGGCAAAACGTTCTTTCATTTGGGCAGGCATCACCGCTTCATCCATTTCCTTAAAAGAAAATGCATTGAGCACATGCGGCAATTTTTTCAACTCGGCAATGATGAAGTCGCTGATTTCTTCTGCATCTTTTCCTGCAGAATCGATGCGGTTGTGGTTGAGGTAAATTTGGTAATTGCTGAAATTGCGGATGGCCCCGTTAATGCCAAATTTCTCTGCCACTTTTTTATTGATGTCAGCTGTGTTGCTCGACAAAGTCTTTACATCAATTTTATGCTTCGCCAAAAAGGCAGGCACATGAGCCACACCATGATCCGCCGTAATGAAGAAGGTGTAATTGCCGGCACCTACTTCTTTATCTAAAAAGGCGAAGAAGGCCGCCAGTTCATGGTCGAGGCGCAGGTAAGTATCTTCAATTTCTACAGAGTTAGGACCGTATTGGTGGCCTACATAATCGGGGCTCGATAAACTTACGGCCAGCAAATCAGTGATGTCATCTTTGCCCAACTGTTCTGCTTTCAATGCTGTTTTGGCAAATTCCAAAGTGAGGGTATTGCCATAAGGTGTGCCCCGAACGGCGCCATAGTTTTTACCAATGTGCTGGCGCAGGCTGTGCGGAAAAACCGGTGCAGCTTCACCCGCATTTTTGCCTTCGTAAGGCACGTTGTCGTCGTCGCTGAGTTTGTAGGTGTCAATGGGGTACAGCGTTTTCCAATCGTTGCTGTACAAGCTGTCTACCAGTTTTTTGTTGTTGAACTGTTGCACCCAATCAGGCAAGGTATTCATGTAGTAAGTACTGCTGACAAAAGCACCATTGGCACCTTCGTACCAATAAGCAGTACCGGTGTGGCCGGCAGGCAAAATAGCACCGCGGTCTTTGATGGCGATGCCCACCACTTTCGATTGAAAGTTGGTCGCCAAACGCAGCTCATCGCTGATGGTGGTGACCCACAGATTGCGGGGCGACATGGGCTCCGATTTTTCTACGCCGCCTACAATTTTCACATTGTCATCTTCCACGCAATACACTTCCTTGCCTGTCTGCGGATCGAACCATTCATTGCTCACAATGCCGTTGATGGCAGGCACCGAACCGGTGTACACACTGGCGTGGCCCGCAGCCGTTACAGTAAGTGCATAAGGAATCATGGTGTTTTCAGCAGAAAAGCCTTGCTGCAACAAACGCTTAAAACCACCATCGCCGTAGCGGTTGGCGTAGCGGTACAAAAAGTCCCAACGCATTTGGTCTACCACCATGCCTACTACCAGCTTGGGCTTTTTGGGAGCCGCAGCTTTTTTGGGCGCTTGTGTTATGCCGGCCAGTGCCAGCAGCGATACCAATGCAAAAAGGGAAAAACGTTTCGTCATGACCTTGCTGTTTTAAGAAGGGCAAATGTACAGCCCCACAACAGCCGCCAATAAATAAATTTTTATGAACAAACGGCGCCGCTATCCAAACAAATCGATGGCCGTGCGGAAGGTGTTGCAATGTGCTTCTACAATGTGTTTGATATCGGGGCTATAGCCGCCACCCATGGCAATGCAACAGGGAATGCTGTGCTGCTTGCAGGCTTGCAACACAATGGTATCCCGCTGTTGGCAGCCGGCCATGCTCAGGTTGAGCTTGCCAAACTTATCGGTGCTCAATACATCTACACCGCTCAGGTAAAAAATAAAATCGGGTTGTAGGCGGTGCAGCAATGCTTGCAAATGTTGCTGCAACAGTTGCAGGTAATCCTCATCGCCAATGCCATCGGGCAGGGGCACATCCAAATCGCTTTGTTCTTTGATAAAAGGATAGTTGTGACCGCCGTGCATGCTAAACGTAAACACCCGTGGCTCTTGTGCAAAAATGCTGGCCGTACCATTGCCTTGGTGTACATCCAGATCTACAATGAGTATTTGTTTTGCCAGTTGGTGATGCAGTAAATAATTGGCCGCAATGGCCATATCGTTGAGCAGGCAAAAGCCTTCGCCACGGTTGGCAAATGCATGGTGGGTGCCACCGGCTACATTGAGCGCCACGCCATGCTGCATGGCCAGCAACGCACAATCGATCGTGCCTTGTGCAATCATGATTTCCCGCAGCACCAGCTGCGCCGACAGCGGAAACCCGATGCGGCGGATATGCGATGGTGTGAGGGCGAGCTGTTGGAGGTCGTGCCAGTAGCCGGCATCATGCGTCAGCAAAATGATGTCTTCGGTACAAGCTGCCGGCGAAAATATTTGTGCCGGCGAAATGCTGCCTTCGTGCAAGAGCTGCGCCGGTATGAGCTCATACTTAAGCATGGGAAACCGGTGCCCCTCGGGCAGCGGATGCGCATAAATGGGATCGTAAGCAATGTGTACCATGGCACTACAAGGGAATAACTTGCTGGTTGGCAATGGCAAAAACAACGTCTTGCTTTTTTGGTTGAATGGGGTGGGTGCCGGTAAACACACCAAAGGCGGGCAAGATGCATTGCTGCGGGGCAAAATAAAAACAAGGCACCCGTAGGCTTTGCCTTCCTGTACCCATCAGCCGAATGCCCGGATGAATGTGGCCACAGATGATGGGTAGCTCTTGTTGTCTGTCTGCTGGTTCGTGCACAAATCGGAGTCCGTTTTCCTGCCACTCGCTACAGCAGTCAATGTTGGTTTGCGTGTACCAGTCTTGGGGCAGCACATCGTGGTTGCCTTTTACCAGCAGTATGTGCAGCTGCGCTACATCTTGCCGCCAGCGGGCAAACCATTCATGTTCTTTGTTGGCATGGCTGTGAAAAAAATCGCCCACCACCAGTAGCCGCTGCGGCTTGAAATGTTGCAGCAGGGCAAACAACCGCATGAGGTCTTGCTTCAGCACTTCTTGCGGCACGGCAATGCCATGCTTGCGAAAATGGCCGCTCTTGCCCAGGTGCAAATCGCTGGCAATAAGGGTTTGGGTATCTTCCCAAAACATCACTTTATCGCCATGCAGCCAAAAGCGTTGATTGTGCCAAATGTGTTGCCTTACCATCGGGGCGCAAAGAAACGGAATTGGAAATGAGGAATGATGAATTGGGAATGATGAATGTGGAAGTTCCCAGCATCGTCCCCTGCAAGGGACCTTGCGTCTCGAAGACGTGATTGATTTGTCTGCAACATATTTTCCAGCCAAGTCTCCTGTAAGGGATGTTGCGTTCTGGTTAAGAATTCCCGGCAACGTCTCCCGCAGGGGACGTTGCGTTTTGGAGTAAGCCGCTTGTAATCCTTCTTGAAAAGAGCTAAGTTGCTGTCTTCAAAACGAAACTGCAGCATGCCCACACACCAAGCCATCCCCTTCGATCGGGGTGTATTTTCCATCACATTTACTTGTATCGAATGGCGGCCATTGATAGCACAATTACAGGGATATCTACTTGTGTATCAATGGTTCGATGTGTTGCGTCAGCAAGGCCATGCAGTAGTAGGCTATGTCATCATGCCCAATCATCTGCATGTGATGATTGCATTTAAAAAGACGGCCACTTCCATCAATAGCATCATAGGCAATGGAAAACGGTTTATGGCCTATGGATTGGTGAAAAGCATGCAACAAATGAATGCAGAAAAATTGATGAGTGAATTGGCTGCGCAAGTTTCTGTAGCCGGCCAATTGTCAAAACACAAGCATGCCATTTGGGTGCCGTCGTTTGATTGGAAACATTGTAGTACGCCAGCATTGATAAAGCAAAAACTCGATTACTATCATTTGAATCCGTGCCGTGGAAAGTGGATGCTGGCTAATGCGCCTGTGGAGTATCGGCACAGCTCTGCATTGTACTATGCTACAGGTCAGCAGGGTGAATACCCGGTGGTCAATTATTTGTCACTTTCAGATATGGAGTTCGGTCAGTGAACTACCGATGACGCAACGTCCCCTGCGGGAGACGTTGCTGGGAAGGAGTTCGTATTGCCAGCAACGTCTCTTGAAAAGGACGTTGCGATTGGATAGCAGATGCTGTACTAGAGTCTGGTTAATCATTTACGCAACGTCCCCTGCGGGAGACGTTGCTGGGAAGAAAACGACATTGGCCCCTCGGATGTACATCTGAGGTTTTTTTTGTGCCATATATTTTTTAATTCATGGACACTAAGATTCAGGAAAAGGCCTGCCCAAATAATTGGGCAGGCCTGTGTAGAAATGGGTGAGAATGGCTATTGAAGTATCTGAATTTTCTTGGTGATATTACCCTGAGAAGAAATGATTTGTAACAGGTATACTCCGGCAGGCAATGTTTTAATTAGATATTGACCGCTGGCGGATGGCGTAAATACCTGTACCGTTTTTCCATGGATGTCTACCAGCCTCAAGCCAGTTACTTGTTGATGATTTGAAATAGTAAAAGACCTGCTTACGGGATTGGGAGATATCGAAAATGGTTGACTCTGGGAACGATTGACACTTACAATTGAAGAGTAGGTAAATCTTCCATCAATATCAACCTGTTTGAGACGGTAGTAAGTAAGGTTCCAGGGATTTTCATCTATAATGTGATAATTGAAACCCAGATTGCTGTTTCCAACACCATTTACAAATTGTAGTGTACTAAAGTTAGTAGCAGTCTGACTTCTTTCTACAAAAAAGCCCTTGTTGTTGTGTTCGGTTTTTGTAGTCCATGCTAACCTGTTGCCCATATTTGTAGCGGTACCAGTAAAAGATTGTAACAGCACTGGTAGCGAACCCGCAAAACTCACTGTTGTTTCTGCAGACGGGCCTTTCATTTCTGTATTGCCTACGCTATCTACCCCCAAGCTGTAAAACCGGTACACGTGTTCGGCTGCACCTGTAAACAGTGCACTATCCTTACCAATTTTTCCAAGGTACTGATATGGGCCACCATTATCTGAAACATACAGTAAATAATGCCGGATGCCACTCGATGCATCTGCGCCATTCACCCGAATTACGGCAGTGGTATCTTGAATGCGGTTTGCAGAAACTGCCTGTGTAGCTGGTCTGTTTACATCAATCGTATTAAGCCAGGTATTGGTGATGATTGGTTCATTGGTATCGAAAATGATGGATGCCTTATTTTGAATGTGGGTGCCATCTGTTAAGCCTGATTTTAAGTTGATGGCAAAACTGATATTGCCTTCGCCTTCGGGGGAGCTTACATTGGGGGGTAAAAAACCTGCCAGAGGATCTTCTGGTAATGTACCCGTTTGCTTGTCAATGGTTTTCATCAGGGCTTTCAACACACCGGTTGCAGTATCTAATTGAATGCTAAAACGGATGTTGTATAAACTATTATAAGGAATATCATTTACATAGTCAGATGCATTCATAGGCAAGAACACAGAGGTGTCGCCAATGGTATAGCTTAGTGTCCTGAAGCTGTGTAAATCAAATACATTTTTATCAAGCGTATCAATGATTTCAACTGTTTGCGCCGGTAGCGTGGCACTGTCTACATTTTCAAAGTAGATGGTGTAGTTCATAATTCTGTCTTGATTATTGATGTAACCAGAAGTACCATAACCGGCAGGGCCAACTTTGCTATTGGGGTCTAATGAATTGCGAACCTGAATTGGTTTCTCTTTTGGCTTCGGTTGATTTTCGGGACAATTATTCACAATTTCGAGGGCATTAAGGGCAAGGTTACTTTCAAGCAACAGTATATCTGTGGAAACATCTGCTGCTTCTACTAATGGGTTTACCGTAATTTCTCCGGCACAGTTTTTTAAAGCACCCGCTACAGATTTTCCTACACTGGCATTGGTGGCATCGCCGGTAGAGCCTGTGAAGAAGTATGATACACCTGCGTACAACGAACTTATGCCTGCCCTTATTACGTTGGCCGCACAATCTAAACCAGGCACCAGTGAAGCGCCATCAAAAACCAGATCGCCTGCTAATTTCAATCTTGCTTTATTACAATCGCTTACCCAGCTCCTTTCTTCCGATCCCGAAAGCGGGCCTACTACCCATGTATAAATGCGATCTTGCAAAATGGCTGATTTTACATTGAAGTTGATATCCCGATAGCCCTGTTGTGGTATGCCGGCGAGATATAATGCATACAAATTTCCATCAGTGGGGTATCCCTGGGCTTTTGTTACTTTCCTAAATGCAGGAAGATTTGCCAGCGTATCATTTGGTACATTCAGTGTTACAATGTCTACCAGTTTGTTTAGTAGTGTAACTTCCATGCCAGCAGGAAAAAGTGCATACAACTCTACTCCGCCAGCCATTGTATTGCCTTCATTGTGAATTCTCACTTTGTAAGATGTGGCAGTATTTACACGTATAACATCGCGGCCAATGATTTCAGTTTTTAACTGGTCTATCAATCCATCCACTCTATAGCCATTGGGTATGGTATAGCTGGTGTCATCTGTGGTAATACTAACGTCGTACTGGCCTAATGGTGCATCGTGCAAATCAATAACCGCTGAAAATTTGTTTCCCTCTGTTGCAACCACACGAATACTATCAGTAAAAATTTTGCCCTGACCCGATAATGTAACCCTGGTATTGGGAGAGAAGCCACCACCAAACGCGGAAAACTCTACATTGCCAGGACCGCTATTATTGGGGCTGTATCTATCTAGCCCTCTTACCACAAGTGTCATGGTTGCCGTATCTACGTAGTTGCAGGTACTGTTTTTAGCAATCAATCGAATGGGATAGCTACCTGCTGCGTATGCTTTTAAATTAGGAGCCACCTGTGTACTTGTTGTTCCATCACCCAGTTGCCATACATAACTGTCTGCACGTTGGCTTTGGTTAGTAAACTCATATAAACCACCACCTAGTAAATGAGTGAAGGCCGCTTCAGGGTTGCGGTTCACGTACAATGGCTTGATGCTATATTTAAAACATCCGGAACTAATTACTCTAATGAATACAGAATCAGTAGTTACACAGTTTACCCCTATAGTATCGATAATGGTTGTACCTGCACTTACCGTCGAGCTTTTTACATATGCTGCAGTCAGTTGAGGATTTGAAGTTGTGCCTTTTCGGTAAATATATACGTATAAATACCCGTTGCTGTTTTGAGTATTGGTGCCTTCAACCACGTATTGTATAGTACCTCGGGCCGGCATAGCTGTTACAAAATAATCGTCGCCGTCTTCCAGGTTTTTGGTGAGGTATCCAATATTGTCTGATACAATGCTATCAATAGGCAGGAGCGTGGCAGTATTAAACGTATTGTTGGTGTCAGCTTCAGGCAAAGAGGTGTTTACCAAATCGAACGACCATTCATATTGCCATGCGCCTGATGATGTGATGCGGTGATAAAAACTATCTACTGCTCTGCACGGTATTAAGAATGTATCAGCTATGCTGGTACCAGGTGTGTGGCTTGAGCCTTTTACATACCGGGCAAAAAGTTGGCCGCTGAGCTTTCTGCCGTTGTATCCGTAGTGATACACATACCCATTGGTGCTACCTGTATTTGTAGCTTTTATTATAATTCTCGCGGTGCCATATGCAGGTATTTGCCCGGCAAAGTAATCATCATTATCACTGAGGCCACGCTGTACATACCCAATATTACCGCTGATTGTAGCCCCATAGAACACGTTTTGTGCAACGTCTATTGTATTGTTGTTTTCTACATCCTGCGGTATCATATCTTTCAGGTTGTAGGATAACTTATAGGTAAAACTGCCTGATGAAGTGACACGAATAAAATAGGTGCCTGCCATGCGTCCTTTGAGTACAAAAGAATCAGCAATCATTGTATTGGCAGTTATACTGCTACCTTGAATGTAGTCGGCAGCAATTTGACCACCGTTACCTCCGGCATCGTATACGTATACATAAACGTAGCCATTGGTATTTTGAGTATTGACGCCTTCCAGCTTAATGTGCAAGGTGCCATTTTGAGCCAGCTGCAGGCGGTAGTAATCACTGGCATCATATGCTCCATTGCTACGGTATCCTATATTGCCTGTAAGGGTAATTTGCTCAGGTAAGTGTATGGCAGTGCTGGTGTCTGCATTTTGCTCCTCATCTTCTGGCGCAGTATTTATCAGGTCATACTGGATGGTATAATTGAATGAACGACTCGACTCTACCTGCAGATAGTGCAAACCCGACTGCCTGCCATATACATAAAAAGTATCAGACACACTTACATCAGGCATTACGCTTGTTGAACTTACATAATCAGCCAATAATTGCCCACTGGCTTTTTGGCCGTCATATATTCTCAGATACATGTATCCATTGCTGGCACTCTTATTTGTTCCTTGTACAATAACACGGAATGTACCAAAGCCAGGCAACTGTGTTTGATAGTAATCTCTTTCATCGGTTACGCTACCAGAGGTATAACCGATACGCCCTACTTGTGAAAGGCCAGAGATCAATGGAAAAGCCTCATCAAAAGTATTATTGGGCTCAGGGTCTTCACTGCTGGGTTCTTGTATCATTTCATACCTGAAACTGTAAGAAAATGCAGCAGTTGAAATCAGCCTTATGTAAAATGAATCAGCCAGTTGGCCAGTTACGGTAATAGTATCTAAAATGGTTGCTCCGGCATTTATGCTCGATGTGTTACTGATGAATCGACCGAACTGTTGTCCTGATGACTTTCGTTTATCATAGCCGTACATATAAATATATCCAAGTTTGGAGTCGCGGTTGGTGGCACTTATATAAATTCGTACTGCAGCATCTTCAGGCAGTTTAGTTTTAAAAAAGTCATTTTCATCTGAACTGCCATTGCTGTAGTAACCGATAATTCCAGAAGTGGGTGCAGCAGCAGTAATACTGGTGGCTTGCTCAAAATTATCGTTTGGTTCTGTATCGGCTGAAGGAGTTTCACTCATCGAAAAGGAGAGATTGTAGTTGAATGCACTGGAGGCAATAAGACGTAAGTACACTGTATCTTTTGCTCTTCCTTTCAATACAAATGTTTCGGTTGCTGTAGCAGCAGCGTTGATAGCAGATGCCTGAACATAATCGGCTAAAATCAGGCTGTTTAATTGAGGTCTGTCGTATACATATAAATACAAATAGCCACTACTGGCAGAAACGTTTTGACCTGTTGTTGTGATGTGAAGCGTACCATTGTCGGGCAATATGGTGTAGAAGAAATCATCAACATCTTCCACACCACTTTTTTTATAAGCAATATTGCCAGTGGTTACACTGGTAAAGGATATTGGCACAGCTTGCCCGATGTTGTTGTTGGGTTCTGTATCATTCACAGGCGTTTGCTGCATGCTATAGGTAGTGGATACGGTAAAGCAAGCAGATGTAGTAAGCCGGATAAATACCGAATCTGCAAGCATTCCTGGTATTGCTATAGAATCTGTGCTGGTTTCACCGGGTGCAATAGAAGCAGCCGCAACATACCCGGCATACAGCAAACCACTGTTTTTTCTGCCATCGTATACATATGCATACACGTAACCATTGCTGCTACTAGTATTGGTAATGCTCATTTGTACCAGCATTTTGCCATTGGCAGGCAGCAGCGTCGTCAGGTATTCGTCCTGCGTTTTGCACACTTGTGCAGTTACTTGTTGTGATGCCGCAATAGGTCTCGCATTTTCAAAACTATTGTAAGGCTGCGCATACAATGAAATGGGTACAAATTGTATCAACAGAAAAAAACAGATAAGCCCAAAGGGTAAAGAAAATTTCATAGCAATTGTTTTGATGGTTTTTGAAGGCGGGTATTTGATGTTGTGCATAACAGCTATATAAAAGAGTAGCCATCCTGCGGTTAATCAGGACTGCACAAAGTTGTTTCTCACCTGCGACTGCTGCAATACAGGTTCTTGTACATTTTGTCTATAGGGAAACCTGTATTTTGATTTCGGGTTTCTTGAATAGCATTTTATTCTGCTACTTTTAGTTGATAAGCCATCGGTTCATGAAAGGCATTTTTCTTATTGCGGCGATTATTTTGCAAAGCCATTGTATGGCACAGCTGGCTGTAGATTCATTGCAGCTGGTGCTGCGTAATCGTAACTTACCAGAATCTACTCAGGTAAACACCCTGAACGAATTGGGCACTGCTTTTTGGAAAGCAGGCAACGATTCTCTTGCCTATATCCAACACCGGAAAGCCATTGCCATTGCAAAAAAGAGTGGCTTTTATCTGGGTGAGGCCAAGGCCCGCTTTCAGCTGGTACGTATGGAAATGGAGCATTTGGAAGATGTAACAACTGCTCACAAACATTTGGATACAACACTCATGCTGGCTAAGCAATACAATAATGATTGGATTGAAGCCATGACCTGTTTTCGAAAAGCACAACTGTATGCTTCCGGTTTTTATGAGCATTACGATACAGTACCCATTTTGTATGAAAGGGCAAGAGCATTGTTTGTAAGCAGTGGCGATAAAGCCATGGAAGGTTCTGTATATGTAGAACTCGGAACTTTTGTAGCTGCAGAAGGAAAGTATGCACAAGCTATAGACTACATGCTGAAGGGCAAGAAACTACAAGAAAGTACAGGAGATATAAAAGCACTCAGGGCCACCATTCCCAATCTTGGCACCATGTATCTCAATCTTAAAATGTACGATAAGGCATTGGCTACTTTCGACGAAGCCAGCAAGATAGCCCACCAGCTTAACGACAAAAGAGTGCTCGCCTTTATTGATTATCAAAAGGGCTTTTTATACAAAGAAAAAAAACAGTATGCGGATGCGCTGAAGTATTCATTGCAAGCAGTAAAGTTATTTGAGGAAGCGGGGGCGTTGCAAGTATTAACCAATGTGTATGCACGGGTAGCACAAATTTATTACTTGCAAAACAAACTCGATTCTGCGCTGAAGCTCAATAAATATGCAGATAGTTTATACTTTGCTCATGTTGGTATTGAAGAAACATTTTTCCATTACACCAATATGAATTTTGCCCGCATTTATTTGGCACAACAACGGTATGATAGTGCTATTTATTTTGCCACTATGGGAAGAGATACCCTTGAGCACACACAGGTATTACTGCCAGAAGAACTGTCTCTGTACAATGAGGTATTGGCAAAAGCATACGAAGCAAAAGGTAATTTTTCAAAAGCACTTTTCTATTACAAAGACTATAAAAAATGGTCAGACTCGCTATTAAATGATGAAACAAAGCAAAAAGTGCTGGCAGCAGGAATAAGTTACGATTTTGAAAAACTGCAGCAGGCCAGCGAATTAGATATCAGAAATCTGAAAGCAGAAAAAGTACGACAAACAAGAAACTTTCTGTTGGTTTTACTGCTGGCATTATTGCTTATTTTGGGTTTATTGCTTTGGAATTATCGTCAGATACGCAAAAAAAATAAAGCACTTATTGAGAAGCAGGCCGAAATAGAAAAGGCATTGTTCACCGGCCAAAAAATAGAACGAAAAAGACTGGCCGGCGAGTTGCATGATCATTTGAATACCCAACTGGCTGCTGTAAGGTGGTACCTGGAGGCAATGGATTTAAGTAATATGGAAGGGCATAATTTGAGCTTGCACAACCGAGTAATGCAAACAAGTGAAGAATTGTACCGCGACATGCGAATGATTTCTCACGTTTTATCGCCTGTAGCACTTGAAGATGATGATTTGCAGGGCGCCCTTGAAAAACTTGTTGTTCGAATGAATGAAAGTCAGCCTACACATTTCGAATTGCAATACCATGTACAAGACCAGCTTCCGGAAAAAGTAATTAGAGAATTGTACAGTATAGCGTTGGAGCTTACTGCAAATATTGCCCGCCATGCAGCTGCTACAAATGGATGGATTTCGATACAACAAACCCCCGATAATATACTTACGCTTTCTGTAGCTGATGATGGCAAAGGCATGCCGGCTCAGCAAACCTCAGATGGTATTGGCATTCAAAATGTGAGGCAACGGGCTGCCGATATTGGTGCTGTACTCCATATTGCTGATCGTAAGCCTGCGGGTACAATAATTTCCATTGAGATGCCTATGCGCTAAATCAATCCATTACGAATAGCAAACTTGGTAATACCGACTACATTTTTTACCTGTAATTTTTTGATGATGTTGTGCCGGTGTGTTTCAACAGTACCGGGGCTCAAAAACAACAAACGTGCTATTTCGGAAGAAGAAAATTCTTGCGCAATCAGTTTTACTACTTCTATTTCACGGGCTGTAAGCTGCGATGGCAACACTTTAGATTCTTCATCATCAGAAGGGTTCACCAACTCGTTCAATACTACATTGCTAATGTATTTTTCGCCATTGGCTACAGTACGTATGGCTTTTTCCAATTCAGTTTTACCGGCTCTCTTCAAAATGTATCCTGATATACCGGCATGAAAGGCAGACTTGATGAGCTGGTGATTTTCTTCTACCGTCAGCATCAAAATAGCCAGCTTTTTGTTTTGCATACGCAGGGCCGTAGTGAGTTCTATTCCATTTACATCTGGCATAGAAAGGTCTGTAATCAAAACATCAATGGCATGAGTTTCCAGGTGCTGCTGCATCGCTTTGGCATTGGTAAAAGTAGCCGTTACTTCCATGTTGCTCATGGTAGCAATAAGTAGTCCGAGGCTTTCAAGAATAATCGGATGGTCGTCGCATATTGCAATGCGTAAGGGCATACGGTGTATTGGATGGTGAGCCTGAAAGTACGGAATAAATACAATCAGCACAACCACAGTTAGTAGAGAGTAAAAACAGGAAGCGAACATTTTACCCGTCAACAAATGTTGAACCAATTGGCCGGTAGAAATGACAACTCATTTTAATTGGCTGATTACTGGCATACTCATGCCGCCACTTTTTCTGCCCTTCCTTTTCCAAATTTTTTAGACCACGGCGGACGCATTTTTAAAAAGGAAATGAAACAAACAATAAATACCAAAACAAAACTCCATGCTACTCCTTTCCAAAAACCGCCAAACTTGGGTATGCGTACAAAACTCTCAGCTGCAAATGCGGCGTACAAGCCTGCTACCGACCAATACATTCTTTTAAAATGTGTTTCATAGTCTTTGGGGCTTCTTATTTTTTTGAACATGGGTGCCATGCCTGCCACTAATGAAAAGGTAGACAGCAACGATAAATAATGAAACAACCCGAATTTGCCAAACAGCCTGTAAATGCCAAAAGAGGAGATGAGCAATACCGCCATACTAAGCACATACAAGTAACCTATTCTTTTGTGCAGAAGCGTTCCTTTTTTCATTTACGCAACGTCCCCTGCGGGAGACGTTGCTGGGAAGGAGTTCGTATTGCCAGCAAGGTCTCTTGAAAAGGACGTTGCGTTTGGATAGCAGATGTTGTATTGGCGTCGGGGTAACCATTTGCGCAACGTCCCCTGCGGGAGACGTTGCTGGGAAGAAACCCAGGAAGTCGATGAGGGTATTGTCGAGCTCTTGCTCCTGTGCATAGTGTGAATTCGTTTGCAGGCCAAACATGACTTTGCCCCACAGTCTTTTGAGCTGGTAAATGCCGGTGCTGCCGGTGTCTAAACGATCTGCTACTGCAATGGGGGAAGTTTCTTTCATGCGGCGGTAGTGGGTACGATGCCTGCAAATAAACAATCAAAAAATCTTGTGCCAGATGCAAACATTACTCAGGAGCCATCTTTTACCCGCTGTTCAATGTCTTTATTGCCCGGCTCCCGAATTGAAATACGATATCAGTTCCTTGAGGTCTTTGTCATCAGGAAACAAGGCCAACCCTTTGTCAAACATGGCTTTGGCCTTGGGCAGATCTTTGGTTTCCAACATATAATATTTGCTGAGCCAGGCGTATAACATGGCGTACTGTTTGTTCTTTACAGGAATGTCTGCCAGCTTTTTGAAAAAGGATTCTGTTTCGGCATATTTTTCATTTTTCAGGGCACAGTATCCTGCCCTGAAAATCACAGCAGTGTCTACCGGCGATGGGTCTAAACCATATTTGTAGATATCGTCATACACTTGCAAAGCATTTTTATAGTTCTTCAAAGCGTTGCCAAAACTTTTATTCTTCATAGAACTGTTGGCATAGGTTACAAACTCCGAATAAAACTTATTGAAAAGCTGGCGATACTCATGGCCAAATTCCTGCTGCAGCCATGTTTTCCCGTCTGATAATTCCATCAATTTCCGAATGGCTCTGTGCTGATTGGAGATACAATCATCGGGGAAAGAACTGTAGGGGCTCGTGTATTGTGCTTTTTTATAAATCTTGTACATCAACATCCACGCTTCAGCATTATCAGCGTACTTCACTTTTACAGCAGCATTAATCGCATTTATTGCATTAGTGATGTCGTCCCGGTCGTAGTATTGCTGTGCTGTTTGTAAATCGTTGGCATACAAATGGCCGGAGATGCAAGTCAATAGAGTGATAATCAGAAGTAGTTTTTTCATAAGCAGGAAAAGGGGAGATGCTTAGTGTAAATGATTGCTGATAGTTGTTTTTAGCAAGGGCACTTTAAAAATGACGTTGCTGGTGATTGAGCACTACTGCTCCCAACATTGTGCAAACAATTTAGGGCAAATTTTTCGCATGCTTTCCGGCTCATCTTCCTCCCAAGTAAATTGTATTTCCGGGTACTGACCTTCTTTGGTTTTGAAATGCTCATTATCAATAAAGTCATACAAATCTTTACCGGTTTTCTGTTGAAAGGCATCGTTAGCCACATACCAAAAATCTTCGAAGTCGTACATCTCTGCTTCTTCGTCTACTTCACTAATGAGGCTGTCGGGGTTGGCTTTGGCGGCATAATACACCGCTTTGCCTCTTGAGATTACCCAGTTTCTGAAATACTCAAAGCTATCATCGGAGCAGCCCTGGTTCATGATGTAAGCGGCACACCACATGTCGGATGTGTAAGTGTCGTAGAGCAGTTTATCGGTCCGCAACCTGAATCCAATCATTTGCTTGGGGGTAAGCTGGCCAATGGCTTTCACCAGATAGGCCGCTTGCTCATCTTGGTTGTGGCTGTTGCGCAGCGATTGGTCGATGATTAACCAATACAGCTCTTCGTCGAGCATGTCGGCGGTTTTGCTGAGTACGGTGGTGTCGACAAGCAATGGTTGGTCGCTGCTTTGTTTGTTGCCAAATAAACGATCAAAGAAACCCATATCAGAAGATGCTTTTGATGTACAAGAAGTGAATGTAAATATTGAAACGAAGAGTAATGACAGGCGCATGATGGAGTGTTTTTCATTTGCGCAACGTCCCCTGCGGGAGACGTTGCTGGGAAGGGAGTATTCATTCATCACAAGTGAGCCGCTGCAGCGGAGGGCTTGCGACAGTTGGGTTTCAATCAATCCAATGGCTTGGAATGCCATTTAATTTCAATTGTCGTTTTGCCAGGCTATCCAGCCATTTACTTGATAGCTTGTCCATAACCAAGCTCAATGGTCTTTTACCTTCAGCACCTTCGGCTCTTCGATGGCCCTCAATGGAGTCTGCAACCAAACGTTGATTGTCGAGTGTGGTTAAACTATCAATGAGTGTATAATCATTTTTGTTCAATATGGGTTCAGTGAACCCACTATGGTCTGTATAAATTATTTCACGGACAGCACTTGAATTGTTGTAGCTCTTTATCAATAGTTGTCGGAAGTAAGTCAACTTGAACTGGTTGATGTAAATCTCTTTGTATTGACGCTTCAGTGAAGATGTTCTTCGAGTGCTTTCGCAAGAAGTGCCAATCAAATAAGATGCTAATAGGAAGAAATATATAACAGTTCTTGTTTGCATCATGAATGGGGCTTTATATACAAACAACATCTTTTGAAAAGGACGTTGCGATTGGGCATTGGATGAATTACTGAAGTTAGGTCAATCATTTACGCAACGTCCCCTGCGGGAGTCGTTGCTGGGAAGAAAAATCAATAGTCTGTGATAATAATAGAGGAGAAAAAGAAGGCAAACTCTTTTTCAACCAGTCCCTTGAATTCAATTGGAAACTCAATTGTCATTGTAAAAAGACGGGAGGAGGTGTTGATATATTTCACAAGGCTGCCCTTCTGTTTTTCTTCCACCAAAAATGCAATTGATTCATGGTTGTCTGTTTTTTCTTTTTGGATGGTTTGTACAGTATTGGTTGGCTTCTTTAATTTTTGAATAAATGCATTTTCATCAATGACTTTATTCTTAATTGCTTTTTCAACTTCCATCACTAGAAATGTAAATCCGTCGGATGTTTTGCAGCCAATGTAGTAAGATGTTACGCCGTCGACCTTAACAGTGAAATCATTAAAAGGGAAGGGTAACAGCACTGAAAAGTGTCCTTCAGTTGATTTTGCAAAATATAAGCCATCGCTGTTTCTGATACTGTCTTGTAATCTGTGCATGGTTAGCGGAGATTGTGCTGACGACAGAAGGCATGTAGTAAGAATGATAAATAGGCTAGCGATGAATTTCATGTCAACTAATATTTCATTGAGTATTTACAGTTTTGCTGTATTTCTTATTGCCAGCAACGTCTCTTGAAAAGGACGTTGCGATTGGATAGCAGATGCTGTACTAGAGTCTGGTTAATCATTTACGCAACGTCCCCTGCGGGAGACGTTGCTGGGAAGGAACCGAGGCGGGGAGGGGGAGTTGTTGCCTTCAGGTTTAATGCCCTTTCGGTATAATGTTTACAATTACTTTGAAATCCTTGTCTTTTCTCGAGAGGTCATTTTGAATTCCCTTAGGATTGCTTACGTAGCCTTCAGGGTCATAAACAAAGCAATACAATGATTTGCAATCTGGATGCTTTTTGTAATGAGCGATGTCAATAATTAGTTGTTCACCAAGTTGTTTCGCCTTTAAACCTGCTCTTGTTTTTTTGATCTCAATAATAACTTGTTCATCTTTTAGAAGGAAGTCAGAACGTGTAGAACTACCTGCATAGCTGGGGTTCCACTCTTCTGGTCTAATATCGTCGAAATATATTTTTAAAAGTGAGTGTAATAGGTCTTGAACATCGTATTCATCCTCTATGTCTAAAGTCGGTCTATCAGCATGCCTCTGTCTTAGTTGCTTAGCTATTAAATGAAACCTGTCACACAGTAAGCCAATTAGGAAAAGTGCATCTTTTTCAACGTTTGTTGGCTTAGATAGCTCTTTTATTTTACGCTTCTTCTCTCTCCAAGGAAAGTTTGCACCGCAATTGTCACAAATGTCAGGTACAGAAGTTGTCGTGCCTGATAAATCGATGAAATTTTCGTAAATCATGTCACCCTTAATGTCTTTACCGCAAGAAGGGCATTGGTGAATTGTTTTTTCACCACAGGTCGTACAGAAGTTTTTACGGAATTGCGGAGAACTATAATACCTGTCTGTCGTCTGATGTCCATTTAAACAAACCTCTTGAGTGTCTTGTCTCGCCATAAGGAGCTACAATGTGTTTTGGTGTTCGATAAAAAATAGCAGGTAACGTTTCTGCGCTTGGCGTTCGTGAGGGATTTCAGGGCACAAAACTGTCAACCCAACACTAAAGTTGATTTGAAAAACTGCACTTGAATTTAAGCACTTAACCTCGCATGACGCCAAACGCATGTTGGGTGCTGGTGTTCTTGTCAGTCCGTTCATATTTAAAACTTTAACTCCGTTTCAAGTTTAGATTTTAACATATCCCATCTTTCATCAACAAATTCAATATATCTTGAAAAGTCTGTTATTTTTGGTAATATCTGCTTCTCATAATTGATTTTAGTTGTTTTCGCCCATTCTTCAAATGTTTTGTCACTCTTTGATTTGTTTTCGTTGCTGTCAAGCATTTGAAGATTTACTATCCCGTTAAAGCACCAATTGTCTGTGTAATAATGACCGTTTTCTTGCGTAAAATCAATACCCTGCTTTTTTAGGTTTTTTGCTGAAAACTGACTTATGGGAAATATGTGGTCTTTATTAAAGTCGTTATTCTTATAATCTAAATGCGGATATAATAAAGCAAGAATAGGGAAGGCGTATCTATCTTCATAAGTTGTGAGTAATAGATTTTCAATAGATTCATCATCCATTGTAATTGATTTTCTTGTCTTCGATAGCTTTTTAGCAATAGCTTGTGCAGGGAAAATTTCAGCACCTTTTTTCACTTTGTCTTTTACTACATCCCTTATTTGCTTAAGAACTGTGTCTGCTTGACCACCAAAGATTCTTTTCAACAAGACAGTATGAAACCAACGTTTTATAAGCTCTCTATCTTCTTTGTAGGCAACTTTTGAGGTAAACTGTTTTGTGCGATTACTTATAAATAAATAGTGAATAATTGGCAACAAAGCATTTTTTGAAGTTAAAGTTCTCTCGGCATATCCGAAGTCTCGAACAAGTTCGATTGCTTCAACAATTGCAGCTCTAATCCCATCCCAATTATCTTTGAACTCTTTAGCATTTGCAATAGAAAAGTTTGTAACTCTAAACTTAATATCATCACTGAAAATCAACAAGTATGCTCGAATTATTAAATCTTTGTCTATTACTATTTCTGTTGAGTCCCAAATTTCATCAATTAGATTATTAAACTCGTCCCGTGCTGAAACTGTCCGAGACGTCCAGCCTGATATTATAGTTGACATTATCAAGTCAGAATACGATAATTTTTCGCCACCGCTATTTATTCTAATGAAAATATTTAGGGCCTTGTCGTAGTCTTGCTCAAGTTCTAAATAGTAATTTATTAAAGTCTTTACGTGAATAACATCAAGTAGTTTAGATAGTGTATTGCTTATGTATTCGTTAGAATCCCATTCCTCTTTCTTAAGGAATTGGTTTAATTCAAAGGTTCCATTGAGAGTTAGGATTTTACCAACTTCAAACCATATTTTATCAGAGTTTTGTAGTTCTTCTTTTGTCAAAAATCGAAAATCGTATACTCTACCATCTTCATTCTCATCTTCGTCAATAGAATCTTCTGTTAGGCACAGATAAAGTTTTCTTGTTGGGATAGAGTGTTCGTTATCTTTCCAAGCGAAATTTTTCTTTTTGTAGGCATATGACCCCTTTAAGCCAATATACAAAGCTGTTAATCTTTGTTGTCCATCAAGAACGGCTTCAAAATCAGGAATTGAAGCAGTGTTTACTTCTTGGCAATGAGTGTTGTATTTTTCCCGATAAGTTTTTAATACGCTGTAATATCTATGGTCTGTCTTATTTTCCCCTTGTACTTTCCACATGAGCAACGATCCAATTGGATAATTTCTCATTAAACTGTCAAAAAGTAATTCTATTTGTCCTGCACTCCACACAAATTCTCTTTGTATGGCTGGAAGTAAATACTGGTTATAGTCGATTTTGTCAATTGCTTGCTTGATTGATATTGGTGGGTAGTAACTCATATTTTAATTTTATTTTATTCAATGTTTGGAGGTTCTTACACTTGCGCCCAACTCAAAAATAACCGACACTCGCCACATTTTCTACATTCATTATCAACCCTATTTTTAAAACAATCCGCATAGAATGTATTCCATGTAACGGTTGAAGGCTCGTCGAGATTAATCATGATGCAGCAGGTTTGATACATCTTCCTTTCCCTAACTTCATCCTTCCCAATTCCTCCCCATGCGTCGCTTCTTCAAAATTCTGTTTCGGGTCGTTATCACGGTGTTGGTATTGCTGCTGCTGGCGGTGCCCTTTGTGGTGCGGCGGGTAGATCGTACACCGTACGCCCAAACCGGTTGGTACCGGCAGATGATGCAGCGCCTCGATAGCCTGGCGGCTACGCATCCGCCGCCCGTAGCCGATACCGTGCTGCGGGTGGGCTATGCCAAGGTAAACATTACGCCCAAACATGCCGTGCCCACAGCGGGCTATGGCAAGCGGGAGGGCAGGCCCGTGCTGCAGGTACACGATAGTTTGTATGTACGCACCCTGTGGTTGCAGCAGGGCAATACCAAGGCCGCTATTGTGAGTGCCGATTTGCTCATTATTCCACCCGAGGTTTCACAACTGGTAAAGGCACAGGTGTCAGCCGCCGGTATCGAGTGGAACAATGTATTCATCGGTGCCACGCATACGCACAACAGCATGGGTGGCTGGGGCAAAAACTACATTGGTGAATTGTTTGCCGGCACTTACAATCAGGAGTTGGTCAACAATCTGGCGGCGCAAATCATTCAGAGCATGGCACTGGCAGCCAGGCATGCCACGGGTGCACAGCTGGTATACGAAGAACGGCAGGCACCACAGCTGGTGCGCAACCGGGTGCTGGGCGATTCGGCGCCCGAGTACCATGTGTTGCATTCATTGCAAGCCGTGTTGCATAGTGGCGAGACCGTGTCACTACACAGTTTTGCGGCCCATGCCACTACCTTGAGTGATTCGGTGATGCAACTCAGCCGCGATTATCCGGGTGCTTTGCTGGCACAGCTGGAGCAGCAGCAACCATTTGCCATGTACATGGCAGGTGCGGTGGGCAGCATGGGGCCGGTGGAGCCAGCGGGCAGCGATTGGCAGCAACTCTCATTCATGGCCAATGGTTTGGCCGATACATTGCAACATGGCGCATTCAAAAAAACGGTACCACTCGGCGATGTACTGTGGCCGGTAACACTGCCGCTAGAGCTACGGGAGCCGCAGTGGCGGTTTTCGCAAAACTGGTGTTTCCGGCATTGGTTGTGGAGCCGTTTGTATGGCGATTATCCGGCCGAAGTAAAAGCCCTGAAAATTGGCGACCTCTTACTGGTGGGCATGCCCTGCGATTTTGGTGGCGAACTGATGGCGCCGCTGCAAGCCTATGCACAGCAAAAGGGCAAACACCTGATGGTAACCAGTTTTAACGGTGGCTATTGCGGCTACATTACCCCCGACAACCGCTACGATGCCGAAGGCTACGAAACAAGGGTGATGAACTGGTTTGGCCCGGGCAATGGAGCGTATTTCAGCGAAGTGATACGCCGGCTGGTAGATATTATGTAAGCCTGCGGGTGGCGGTAATCAACTTTTAACGACTATCGGTGGGTAAATATGGTTTTGCCATTGCGGCCATTAACTATATTCGCCACCACTTTAAAACCAACGAGCAGCCCGGGGTTTGCCCCGGCTGTACATGCTAATCTGAATTGTATATGAAGTTTAACCGGTTGAACAACATTGTAGGTTGGATCGTGTTCCTCATTGCCAGCACCGTTTACATTATGACGGCCGAAAAAAATGGCAGCCTCTGGGATTGCGGCGAGTTTGTAGCCAGCTGTTTCAAATTGCAAATTCCGCACCCACCGGGTGCTCCCATGTTTGTACTCATTGGTCGTTTTTTCATCGTGTTGTTTGGTGATGATCCGGCTACCGCCGCTAAGGCGGTAAACATCATGAGTGCTCTGGCCAGCAGTTTCACCATTTTGTTCCTGTTCTGGACTATTACGCATTTTGCCCGTAAGCTGGTAAACCCCGTGGTAGAAACCATCAACGATACACAGGCCCTCACCATTATGGGTGCGGGTGTAGTGGGAGCGTTGGCTTATACATTCAGCGATTCATTTTGGTACAGCGCCGTAGAAGGCGAAGTATATGCGTTAAGTTCTTTCTTTACTGCCCTGGTATTTTGGGCCATGCTCAAGTGGGAGCATCAGGTAGATAAAGATGCCCGAACCGATGCAGGCACCGGCCATAGCAATGCCGACCGCTGGATTGTGTTCATCTTCTTCATGATGGGCCTTAGCATTGGTGTGCACCTGCTCAACCTGCTGACCATCCCCGCCATCGTAATGATTTATTACTTCAAGCGGTACAGCGTTACCAAGTGGGGTACATTCTGGGCATTTGTGATTGGTTGCGTTATCACTGGTGTGGTACAAAAGTTTGTGATTCAGTACAGCATCAAAGGCGCTGGACATTTCGATATTTTGTTTGTCAATGATTTTGGCCTGCCTTTCTTCAGTGGCTTCACATTTTATTTCGTGGTATTAGCAGGATTGATTTTCTGGGGCTTAAGGCTTAGTCGGAATTCTGAAATTGATTCGACTCATTTTGCAATTTGGCTAATAGTTTTTATTGGATTTATTGTTTTCCCCTTTTTTACGGGTGGAGAAATGCCAATCCGAGTTTTAAGACTTATTGTAATCATAGCATTAGGCTTGATTTCTGCATATTTTGGACATAAAAAAGTAGGACACTTTTTAAGGCTTGGTCTTTGGTGTTTCACTTTCATGCTGATAGGTTATTCAACCTACCTCACCACCATGATTCGCTCCAGCGCCGACCCCGGTGTGGATATGTATAACGTAGATAACCCCATGAGTTTGGTGGGCTATCTCGGTCGTGAGCAGTATGGCGATTTCCCGTTGGTATACGGACAAGTGTTTACAGCACAAAGCCGCAATACCAGCCGCGAAGAAGGTGCCATGCGGTATCAGAAAAGCAAAGAGAATTACATAGAGCTGGGCAATGATGTAAAAGAAGTGTATGACCCGGCCGATATGATGTTCTTCCCCCGTGTATGGGACCGCAGCAACGATCAGCAGCATGCCAACTACTACGCCGATGTGCTGGGTATTGGCCGCACCGACGACCCCAAAATGCAGAGCCCCGAAACCGGTCCCTACGAACGTCGTCCTACGTTTGCCGATAACATCCGCTTTTTTGTAGGCTACCAAACCTACTGGATGTACCTGCGCTACTTTATGTGGAACTTTGCCGGTAAGCAAAACGATGTGCAGGGCGTGTATGCCAGCAACGTACGGGATGGCAACTGGATTACCGGTATTTCATTTATCGATGACTTGATTTATGGCCCGCAAAGTGCCATGCCCGAAACGGCTAAAAACAACAAGGCCAACAACAAACTGCTGGGGCTTCCATTGATACTTGGTTTGTTTGGTTTGTTCTTCCAATACTACCGCCACCGCAAAGACTTTCTGGTAAACGGACTGCTGTTCTTCTTTACCGGTATGGCTATTGTGGTGTACCTCAATCAGGCGGGCAATCAGCCACGTGAACGTGACTATGCGTATGTGGGTAGCTTCTACGCGTTTGCCGTATGGATTGGTTTGGCCGTGCCGGCCTTTGTATTGCTGGCAAAAGAAAATGCGCTGAAGCTGTTGCAAAAAATATTGATTGGTGCCGGCGTGGTGTATTTGCTGGCAGCCATGAGCGGCTCTATTGCTACGCAAGATGGCAAAGCCTTTATTGGCCTGGCATTACTTGGTGTAGTGGGTACGGCTGTTGTAGCTGGTATTTTCTTTTTGCTGAAAGCATTGAAATCGGAAAAAGCCATTGCTACCGGAGCTTTTGCTATCACTTTGCTGGCGGCTCCTGCATGGATGGCCACGCAAGAGTGGGACGACCACGACCGTAGCAACAAAACCATGGCTCCCGATCTGGCGGTGGATTACCTCAACAGTTGTGCTCCCAATGCCATCCTGTTCAGCTTCGGCGATAACGATACTTACCCCTTGTGGTACGCACAGGAAGTGCTCGGCATTCGCCGCGATGTGCGGGTGATTAACTACAGCCTGTTGGGGATAGATTGGTACATCAACCAGCTGCGCTACAAGGTAAATGCCAGTGATGCCATGGATGTGATTTGGAGTGCCGAGCAAATTGAAGGCGACAAACTCAACTACGCATTGTACCAGCCACGTCCTGGCTACGAAGGCCCGCAAAACCTGTACAGCATTTTGAAAGATTGGGTAGGTACAGCAGATATGCAAAAAATGTACACCGAACAAGGTGAGCCATTGCCAATTTATCCAACCAATAGTTTTTACCTGCCGGTAGATATAAATCTGGTATTGAAAAACGGAACTGTAAAAGCAACCGATGCGGTGGTAGATACGGTACAGTTTCAGGTGCCCAAGCAAATCATGTTTAAAAATGATTTGGCGGTGTTGGCCGTTATTGCTTCTAATAATTTCAAGCGTCCTATTTACTTCACCAGCAAGTTTGATGAGTTGGGTTTCCAAAACTATTTGCGCCGCGATGGTATGACCTACCGCCTGGTGCCTGTTGCCGGTGATGAAGTGAATACCGAGTGGGCTTACGAAAAAATGATGAAGGAATTTAAGTTTGGCAATGCGGAAACACCGGGTGTTTATTTTGATGAAGAAAACCGCCGCCACCTCAATAACCTGCGTCAGGCTTATGCCGATGTGGCCATTAGCCTTTCTAATAAGGGTCAAAAGGATAGTGCACAAAAACTGCTGCAGCGGGTAGATAAAATGATGGACAGCACCAACATGCCGTATGGTTTAATCAGCCGGTATGCACTGCACAATCAAACCAGCCTCATGCTCATGGAAGCGGCCTACCGTGCAGGCGATGAAGCATTGGCACAAAAAATAGGCAATGCTGTTCGCAAAGAACTGAACGAAGAAATGGCCTACTTTGCTGCCATTGGCGATAAGCGTTTGGAAAGAATGCAGTTGGAGTTTCAGCGATCGCAAATGATGCTGCAAATGCTCGACCAAATGGAAGAAGTGCTGAAGCGTAGCAAGGCACCCGTGGTAGAAGGTCCTGTAAAAATTGGTGGCGACAGCAATGCGCAACCAGCTCAATAAGCAGTGAACAAACTGAATATGAAAAGCCCGCAGCCATCAGCTGCGGGCTTTTCATTTACCACACAAAAGGTATCAGTTTTTTTGTTCGTTGTCTGTATGCAGCATAGTCAGGAAAATGCTGGCACAAGAGTTTTTCTTCGTGTACCATTTTGCGTACAATAACCAGTAGCAACGTGATGGCAACAGCCAAACGCCAGTAGCTGCAATGAGCGGTAAGTATAGCTGCTGTGTACAGCAACACCGAACTGTAATACGGATGACGGATGTACGCAAAAATGCCGCTGCTGATGAGGGTGGCATTTCTTCTTGGCTCCGGAAATACGGTGAGTTTCGATTGGCGGAATGCATAAGTTGTTGCCAATGCTATAACCATAGCCAATGTAAAAAGTACGATGCCTGCAGTATTGGCCGGAATAAGCGGGCCGGTGTACATGAGTATGCCAATACAACTAAATTGCAGCAACACGAGTACAGTAGAAAGAAGACTAATTTTCATGTCAATTTTCGGTTATCGCAACAACCATTGCGCCGTTGCTGTGTTATTTTCAGGTAATTTAGAGCAAAAGCGTTCATCCATGAAGGGGCATCGGTTTTTGAAGTTTGAAGAAGGCGCAGATGGGAAAAGTAAATTCGATCAACTGCTGGATATTTTTATGCAAATGCTTACCTACACCAATGGTGATGTGAGTGAAGCATTGAACTGGATGAATGAGATAGACCGCAAGTTTGAGCTCACCGATTCCGAATACGGCATGGGCGATTTTATAGATGACCTGAAAGAACGGGGCTACATCTCCGAAGACCCGGAAAAAGGCAACATCAGCATTACACCAAAAACAGAACAAAGCATTCGCAAACGCAGCCTTGAAGAAATTTTTGGTAAGCTCCGTAAAACAAAGTCGGGCAACCACCAAACGTTTAAGCCTGGTGTTGGTGATGAAATAAATCCGGAAACCAAACCCTTCCAGTTTGGTGACACACTGGAGCAAATCGATTTTACCGAAAGCATTCGCAACGCACAAATCAACCACGGCATCGAACGTTTTCAAATGCATGAAGATGATTTGCACATCCGTGAAACGGATTTTAAAACGCAAACATCTACCGTACTGATGATTGATATCAGCCACTCCATGATTTTGTATGGCGAAGACCGCATCACCCCGGCCAAAAAAGTAGCCATGGCATTGAGTGAACTCATCACCACCAAGTATCCGAAAGACACATTGGATATTGTAGTGTTTGGCAACGATGCATGGACGGTAGAAATAAAAGAACTGCCTTACCTGCAAGTAGGACCATACCACACCAACACGGTGGCGGGTATAGAGCTGGCCATGGAACTGCTGCGCAAAAGAAAAAATCCGAACAAGCAGATATTTATGATAACCGATGGCAAGCCTACCTGTTTGAAAATCGGGAAGCGGTATTACAAAAACAGTTTCGGCATCGACCGTAAAATTTTCAGTCGTTGCCTCAATCTGGCCGCCCAATGCAAGAAGTTGAAAATACCGATCACTACATTTATGATTGCGACCGACCCTTATTTGCAGCGCTTTGTAACAGAGTTTACAGAAACCAATAATGGCAAAGCCTTCTTTGCATCACTCGACAATCTTGGCGCTTTCATCTTCCGCGATTTTGAAAGTGGCAGAAGGAAGACGCTTTACTAGTAAAGTTTGCAGTTAGCAGTTTGCAAGCAACAAGGAAGACGAATCACCAAAAAAGGAATTAACAAACAATAGAATATATCAGACATCAGACATCGTATATCAGACATCAGACATCATTATGAGTAACCATCCCAACATAGCCACCATTGGCCAACTCAAAGCCAGCGGTTATCAACCGAAGAGCATCAAGCAAGAAATCAGGGATAACCTGATTCAGAAAATACAAAACAAGCAAGAAACATTTCCCGGCATTTTGGGCTATGAAGACAGCGTTATTCCGGATACGGAAAGAGCCTTGCTGAGCCGCCACAACATACTGTTTCTCGGTTTGCGTGGCCAAGCCAAAACCCGCATGGCACGCCAAATGATTGACCTGCTGGATGAATACATTCCCGTTGTAGCCGGCAGCGATATCAACGATGATCCGTTGAATCCGCTGAGCAAATACGCCCGTGACCTCATTTATGAAAAAGGCGACGATACACCGGTGGAATGGATTCACCGCAGCCAACGCTATGGCGAAAAGCTGGCCACGCCTGATGTAAGTGTGGCTGATTTGATTGGCGATATCGATCCCATTAAAGCCGCCAACCTTAAGCTGAGTTTTGCTGATGAACGGGTGTTGCACTACGGTATCATTCCACGTAGCAACCGATGCATTTTCGTGATTAACGAGCTGCCCGATTTGCAAGCCCGTATACAGGTAGCGTTATTCAATATTTTGCAGGAAGGCGATATACAGATTCGTGGTTTCAAACTACGGTTGCCACTGGATATTTTGTTTGTGTTTACCGCCAACCCAGAAGATTACACCAACCGTGGCAGCATTGTTACACCGCTCAAAGACCGTATCGAAAGCCAGATTCTGACGCACTATCCACGCAGTATCGAAACTGCTTTGTCCATTACCGAACAAGAAGCAGCCATCTTACCACAACAAGCTGAGAAAGTTGCCGTGAGTGATTTGGTGAAACGATTGATTGAGCAAATTTCTTTCGAAGCCCGCAGCAGCGAGTTTGTAGACAAGAAGAGTGGTGTATCTGCACGTTTGACCATTTCTGCATTGGAAAATGCGTACAGCACCGCAGAGCGTAGGGCCATCATTCACAATGAACCTGCCACACAAGTGTGGATCAGCGATTTAGTAGGTATCATTCCTTCCATCACCGGTAAAATAGAATTGGTGTACGAAGGAGAGCAGGAAGGGCCCTATCAGGTGGCTGTGAACTTGTTGGAAAAAGCTATGCGTTCTGTGTTTGTACAATACTTCCCCAATCCGGATGCGTTAAAAAAACGCCGTAACACCGGTAAGCCTTCGCAGCAAGGCAAAGAAGAAGAGAATCCGTACAAGGCTATTGTGAACTGGTTTGATGCCGGCAATAAAATTGATTTGTTAGTGGATGCCAGCGACCGCGAAAAGATGAATCAACTCTATCAGGTGAGTGGACTACATGCATTGGTGACAAAATTGTTTAACCGAAGCGATGAAATGGAAACGGCATTGCTCATGGAATTTGTATTGCACGGTTTGGCCTCGTATTCTCTCATCAGCAAAAAAACACTGGATGGCAAAATTGAATTCAAAGACCTGATGGGCAGTATGCTCAACTTTGGCGGCAACTTATATGACAATGAAGAATTGTCGGAAGATGATTTTAACTAATCTATCGTTCTCATCATCCCCGGCAATAGTCGGGGATGATTTTTTATAGCTACTATGTCGCTCAGATTTTGTGCAGCAATCCCAATCCGTTATTTACTTGAAGGCAGGCTAATTACATCGTACACATTGTTTCGGATGTTGTCGGCCATCTTGTCCATGGGCAGGTCGTTGGTATCGGTACCAAACGGGTCTTCAATTTCTTCAGCAATCAACTCCAAACTAGCCAGTACATAAAAAATAAATACTACTACTGGTATGGCAATCCAACCAAGGGTAAAGGCAAAACCCAATGGCAACGTAGCTACATATACTGCAATAAACTTTTTAATAAAGCTGCTGTAAGAGTAGGGTATGGGTGTGTTTTTGATGCGTTCGCAAGCACCACAAACCACCATGAGTGATTGCAACTCTGCATTGATTGTTATCAGTTGCTCACCGGTAATGCGCTGTTGCTGATACAACTGCTGAATTCTTTTTTGCAACGCCAAACTAAACTGCAGCGGCATGTGCTTGTTGCGGTCGAAAGCCGCCAGCTCCGGATGTTCTGTTTCATCCAACGCATAGCGTGTACTGTCTTTTTGCAAATGCAATTGCAGTTCCTTCGGAAAAAGTCCCAGCATTTTGCGGCAGTAATTGCGGTTGTCGAAATCATCGGCAGGTAGCATACTATCCAGTTTGATAGCAAGGTTGCGACAATTGTTGACCAAGCTGCCCCACAGTTTGCGGCCTTCCCACCAACGGTCGTAAGCGCTGTTGGTACGAAACACCAGCAGCATGGAAATAGCAAAGCCCAGCAATTGGTGCATGATGGGAATATTTTTTACATATGCCTGATTCGCCAGTTTCAGGTAATGCATTTCCAGCCAGGCCACACCGCCGGTGTACAAGGCCAGCAGTATAAGCATGGGCAATAGTTTGCGAAATGTATCGGCCTTATGAAATTGAAACAATGGTTTCAACCAGTCTTTCGAATTGTAGTACTGCATGCTGCAAAGTAATGGGCCTATGGTTTAAACGAAATCAAATTGTTGGCCATGCCATTAAAAATGAACACATGAAAAGGCAATACGCTGTACCAATACAACCTGCCCCACACGCCCTTTGGACGAAACGTGGCGGTTTGTCGCAGGTAAAGCTGGTTGTTCTTTTTCATGAGTTTGAATTCGAGCCATGCTTCGCCGGGTAGTTTCATTTCTGCAAAAAGCAAGAGCCGCTTTTCTTGTTTGTCGGCAATGAGTACCCGCCAAAAATCGAGTGCATCGCCGGCGTTAATTTCATTTGGATGGGTGCGACCCCGGCGAAGGCCCACACCACCCGCCAACTTATCCATAAAGCCACGAATGCGCCACAACACATTGCCATAATACCAGCCCCTTTTGCCGCCAATACTCCAGATATTGTCGAGTACCTGTGCTTCTTTATCACCCACTTTCCGCCATTTGATGTCGTGAAAACAACCGTGCTTGGGCACTTCCACCTGCATCATTAGCTGCGGCGAAGTATTGCTGGCACTAAAGGAATCAATCCAACTACTAATCACCATGTGTTGCTCAATACGCTGAAAAGCCATGGTAACGGCTGTTGTATAGGGGATGAGTTCAATCTGCAATTCTTCAGCCAGTTTATTAGGGCTGGCAATCACATTCACCTTCATGCTATCCACCAGATTTTTAGCCAGCGGGTAACTGGTAGCAGTCACAAAATACAGCCAGTTGCTCGATAGTCTTGGTGTCATGATGGGCACAGTAATGATGGTTCGGTGCAGCTTTCGTACAGCTGCAAATTGCAACAGCATTTGTTTGTAGGTGAGTATGTCGGGCCCGCCAATATCATAATGATGATGGTAGTATACAGGTTGCAACATTACGCCACACAAAAAATGAATGACATTGCGAATAGCAATGGGTTGGCACAACGTGTTGAGCCATTTGGGAGCAATCATCACCGGTAGTTTTTCTACCAGGTCGCGGATGATTTCGAAGCTGGCACTGCCCGACCCCACAATGATGCCTGCCCGTAGTGTGGTGAGTGGTACACGGCTGCTGCCCAAGATTTTTTCTACCCGTAGCCGGCTTTCGAGATGGGAACTCAGCTGCGTTTCATTGACAATGCCGCTCAGGTAAATGATTTGCTGACACGTTGTTGTATTGATATAATCCACAAAATGTTGCGCAGCAGCACTTTCGCTCTGCGAAAAATCGCCGTTGGCACTCATGGAGTGTACCAGGTAAAATGCGACGTCTATGGAGTGGGGTAAATGTGCAAGTGAAGCAGGTTGCAACAAGTCGGCTTCATAAATAGGCATGCGGTCGTGTGCATTCGCTTCTTCAAAACGGGCGGCGTTTCTTACCACGGCATGTATGCTGTGGCCGGCTTCCAGCAATACCGGAATTAATCGCTGCGCAATGTAGCCGTTAGCACCCGTTACCAAAATTTCCATTGGGGTAAGTTACCGCATTTCCCCACAGCATGGGGTTGAAATGATGGGACGCGGATAGGCAGGATGAAACGGATTTTCGCAGATATCAAAAGATTTCTCCGTGCCCTCCTTAACTCTCCCGCCTGCTGCGGGACAAGTTGTGTGAAATAATTGCCGAAGGCAAAAGCTCCTACAGTCCGAACGGATATGTTTCATCCATCAAGCCACTCACTGGTAGCGTCCGTTTTTCGGCACTGCTTTGCAAGGCCAGTTCAATGATGCGAATGGTATTGTAGCCATGTGCCGGTTTTTCCCGTAAGGGGGCACCATGCACTATACTGTTGTACAAATTGCGGTAATAGTCGCCAAAATTGCCGGCCATGCTCGGCAGCAATTGCCGGATAACTGTTCCGTTCTGCTCCGTATGTAGCAGGCCTTCGTTGCCGGCAGGCTCAAGCCCCCAATCATCGCCGGTAGGCAAATGACCTTCTTTCAACAAAGCTTCCTGTGGGTCGTCGCCGCTTTTGATGTAAGAGCCAAGGGTGCCATGCAACATATATCGGGGACCCATTTCCCGAACCAGCATGCCTGATTTCAGAATGACACGGGTAAAATCATAATCGAGACGGATATCGAAGTAGTCATCGATGCGGGCATGGGGGCGCTGCATTTTTACAGTAGCCGTTATTTCTTTCGGCAAGCCAAACAGGCACAGCGCCTGATCGATGAGGTGGGAGCCGAGGTCGTACAGAATGCCGCTGCCGGGTTTAGGCTCTTCCCGCCAGGCATTGGCTTTTGCCTCGGGGCGGTACCGGTCGAAGTGGCATTCGTATTCATGCACCGACCCAAGTGTTTGCTGCTGCAGCAATTGTACAATGGTGCGGAAATCGCTGACATAGCGACGGTTGTGGTACACACTCAGTATGGTGCCGGCCTGTTGAGCCGCTTCTACCAACTGGCGGGCTTCATCGCTGGTATTGGTAAATGGTTTTTCCAACACCACATGCTTGCCAGCCGCCAGTGCCTGCAAGCTGTAGGGAAAATGCGTTTCGTTGGGCGTTGTCACAACCACCACATCCACGGCTTGGTCTTGCAGTAAATCGTAGAAATTGCGATAGGTAATGATGCCGGGATACTTGGCAGCGGCCAAATCAGTCCGGCGTTCTACCACCGCATGCAGCCGAAAACCGGGAAGGGTAGTTACAAAAGGGGCATGAAATACCTGCGCCGACATGCCAAAACCTACAATACCAACGTTGAGCGTTTTTTCCATGGGGCCGAAGTTCGGAAGTTCCTGGGTTCACAAGTTCCACAAGTTTTCGAGTTCACAAGTTCCAATGTTCACAAGTTCCAGCGTTCACTAGTTGGAATCTGCAATTAATAGAAGTTGAATTAGACATCCCAAACCTGACATCGTACATCTGACATCAAATTTCCACTTCCACCCAGGTATGGTCAGCCAGTAGCTTCACGGCGGATATGAATTGTTTGAAAGGACCGCTGCCGCCCCATTCTTTCGGACTGACCAGACTAAGCAAGTGATTGCCGTCCTTCTTTTCGTACATGTAATAGGTTTGGCCAATCACCGGCTGAAAACTCAATCTGGCATCGTAAATCATCAGGGAGAGTTCTTTGCGTTTGCGCAACTCCTGAGCCTGTTTGGCCAAAAGTTCAATCTGCTGCCGAATTTGATCCAGCTGCATGTCGGTTTGCTGCTCCATGGCCAGCAGGGCCTTGTGTTTGATAACGCCTTCTTCGGTGGGCTTAATGGCGACACTGCCCACGGAGGAAGCATAGGGCAACACACTCATTTGCTTGTGGTACATCTCCACGTTGGTAAACGGAGTGCCATCTGGTTGGATGCCGGTTTGTGTAATTTTCAGGTAGCCATTGGGCATAATTTCCTTCACAACGGTCAGTACAGTTTGCTCCGCCTTCTGAAACTGTATTTCCAGACAGCTGGCATTTTTGAATTGCCCCAGTACACTGTCGGCCAAATCCTGATTGTCGAAAGGGTGCCACTCACCATCCGGCGTAAAACGGTATTCGCTATAGAAGGCGCCGTTGTCCTGCGCCACCCAGTTGGTGGTCACAATCAGCTGGTGCTGCTTGTTGTCGGTTTCCATTTTGTAGTTGCCACTTTTTGGGGCCATGCCAAACTGGAAATCACATTTTTCAGGAAAGAGTTGCCACGCAGCCAGAAAATTATATGCTTGAACCATGACTTGTGTAAACAGTATCCATCTTATTGACAATCATTGTTTTAAAAAGCATGTCGAATTCGATGGTAGATGAAAATGATGCTATGAAACCAGACCAGATGATTGATTTTCTGGCCACGGTATATAGGTTACAATTTCCTCCAGGTATTGTTTGTCGGTTTCGTCAAAATGGTTGAGCAATTCACTGTCAACATCCAGCACCGCTACTACTTCTCCCTGCTTAATGACTGGCACCACAATCTCACTTTTGCTGGCACTGCTGCAGGCTATGTGTCCGGGAAATTGCTCTACGTCGGGTACAATCAGCGTCACGGCCTGTTGCCAGCTGCTGCCACATACGCCACGGCCTTTGCGGATGCGGGTGCAGGCTACCGGACCTTGAAACGGCCCGAGTACCAGTTCCTGTTCGCTATCAACGGTGTAAAAGCCCACCCACCACCAATCAAATTGCTCCTTGAGGGCGGCGGCTACATTGGCCAAATTGGCGACCAGATTGTTTTCACCTTCCAGCAACCCTTTGATTTGAGGAATCAGCGCCTCGTATTGTTCGGCTTTGCTTCCTTTTATGATGGTTAAATCCTCTGCCATTGTTTTATTTTTTGCCGGGCAAAGGTAGCTGGAAGCATGGGTAAACTACTGTGTATAAGTCGTGAATAAAATCGAAATTTTGGGGGAAGATTTCCCTGCATAAATTAATGCCAACGGGTATTTTTGGCAACTTGCCCCTTGTGGAGCCTGGGCGGCCAGCTGCCCAACAATACTGATTCAAAAAAAGGAGTTACTGTGCGTCTTAAAAGTTTGGAAATCAAAGGGTTCAAAAGTTTTGCTGATAAAACCATTGTCAACTTCGATGAGGGGATTACGGGCATTATCGGGCCCAATGGTTGTGGCAAAAGCAATATCGTAGACAGCATCCGCTGGGTAATTGGTGAGCAAAAAATCAGCAACCTGCGTAGTGAAAACCTCGACAGCTTGGTGTTCAATGGCTCCAAAAGCCGGAGTGCCAGCGGTTTGGCAGAGGTGAGTCTGACCTTTGAAAACACCCGCAACCTGCTTCCAACAGAGTTTAATACAGTAACTATCACCCGTCGTTTCTACAAAAACGGTGATAGCGAATACCGCCTAAACGATGTACAATGTCGACTCAAAGACATCCACAACTTGTTTTTGGATACCGGTGTTTCTACCGACAGCTACGCTATCATTGAGTTGGGCATGGTAGATGACATCATCAAGGACAAGGACAACAGCCGCCGCAAGATGCTGGAGCAGGCCGCTGGTATCTCCATTTACAAAACACGTAAAAAGGAAGCCAAATTGAAGCTGGATGCCACCGAACAGGATCTGGCTCGCATCGAGGACTTATTGTTCGAAATTAACAATCAGCTGAAAGCACTTGAAAATCAGGCTAAAAAGGCAGAAAAGTATTATGAAATCAAGAAGGATTACCGGGAGGTAAGCATAGAACTGGCCAAGGCGGCGCTTGAAGGTTTTCATGTACAGTACAAAGAACTGAACGAACAACAGGCAACCGAAACCGACAAGCGAACCGAGCTGGAGGCAACCATTGCCACCGAAGAAGCTGCAATTGAAGCCGACCGGCTCGGCTTTATAGAACAGGAAAAAGCCCTGCAAAGCATGCAGCAGGCTTTCAACCAGATGCTCCAAAACCTGCGCCTCAAGGAAAACGATAAAAACCTGGCACAACAGCAGCTCAAGTTTTTGTCGGAGAAAGAAGAGAGTCTGAAAGACTTTTTGCAGCGGAGTGAAGGTCAGCTCGAAAGCCTGCGGGACGGCGTACTGCACACGCAGGAGCAAATGGCAGACGAAAAGGAAAAGCTGGGTGGCATTCAGCAGCAGCTGGATGAATTGAAAGCCGTGCTGGAAGAAAAGCGGTCGGTGTACGATGCCCGCCGGGCCGAACTCGATGAAAGTCGATCCTCACTCCAGGGCCTGCAGCGCCAGCAGTTTGACGCCGAAAAGCAGGTGGCTGTGGCCGATACTTCTATTGCCAACCTGCAGCGCAGCATCATGCAATTGCAGGATGAACAAGAGCAGCGGAAGTCTGAAATTCAAAAAGTTGAACGGGAAAAAGAAGAGCGGGAAGCCGACGAAAGAGATAAGAAGCAGTTTTTGGAGCAGCTCCGCCAGCAGCATGAGCAAACCAAAGAGCAAATTTTGGCCGGACAGGGCGAAATGGAGAAGCTCCGCAGCCAGCTGATTGAAGAAAACCGCAAATTCGATCAGAAAAAGAACGAGTTCGACCTGCTGAAAAGCCTGATTGACAGCATGGAGGGCTACCCCGATTCGGTGAAGTTTTTACACAACAATGCCAACTGGAACCACCATTCACCCATCCTCAGCGACATTATCTATGTGAAGGAACAGTACAGGGCTGCGGTTGAAAATGTGCTGGAGCCCTACCTCAATTACTATGTGGTAGGAGATTTGAAGGAAGGTATGCAGGCGGTTAATCTGTTGGATGCCAACCAGAAAGGAAAGGCCAACTTCTTTTTGCTCGACCAGATTAATGCCTTTGTAGAAAGCGACCGCCGCAATACCAATACGGCGCATGGCCTGTTTTTACCTGGGGCCATACCAGCCATGGATGTTATAGAAGTGGATGCCCGCTACCGCAACCTGGCCCTGCACTTGCTGGGCAATGTGTTCATTGCCGAAGATGAATCGGTGTTGGAAAACAGCAGCGGCCACATTGTGCTCGAAAAATCGGGCAAATATGTAAAGGGCAAATACACCCTCACTGGTGGTAGCGTAGGCTTGTTTGAAGGAAAGAAAATTGGCCGGGCAAAGAATTTAGAAAAACTGCAAAAAGAGATTGAAAGTCAATCAGTAATAGTAGACGACCTGAAGCAGCGAATTAGCAAAAAACATGCTGAAGTATTGGGCTTTAATGAGCAGCTGAAAGAAAGTGCCATCCGCCAGACAGAGCAGGAAATATTGCAACTGACCAATGCGGTGTTTGCAGCGCAAAACAAACGGGAAAACCTGCTGGCTTCTCAAAGCAGCGCTGCAGGACGTATCGAAAACTTCCAATTGCAGTTGCTTGATCAGCAGGATGCCATTGCCGATGTGCGGGAAAAACTCACCGGATTGAATGCGGACCTGCAGCAATTGCTGGCCACCATTCAAACACGGGAAGACTTTTACAAACTGGCTGAAGCCGAATACCAGCAGGCTGCCGGGCAATACAATGAGGGCAACCTCAACCTTACCCGCCAGCAAAGCAAAATCAACTCGCTGGAACAGGAGCTCAACTTTAAACAGCAGCAGGTATTCAACCTCGAAAAGCAGATAGACGAAAGCACTGCCCAACTGAGCCAGGCGGCGGAGCTAATGATAAGCAACCGCGACAACCTCGAAGTGCTGAACGGCGAATTGGTAGAGCTGATGCGGAAAAAAGAGGAGGACGAAAAAGCCCTCAATGAAGCTGACCAGGCTTACTACAACCACCGCAACCACTTGCAGGAGCGGGAGAGTGAACTGCGCCACAAAACCAAAGCCCGTGAGCACATCGACCATCTGCTCAACGAAATAAAAGACCAACTGAACAACCTGAAGTTGCAATTAGCCGGTATGAAAGAACGCCTCGATGTGGAGTTTAAAATCAACATTGAAGAGGTGATAGACCAGCCTCGTAACAGCGAAACACCTCAGGAAGAACTGCAGGCACAGGTGGACCGCATGAAGAAACGCCTCGAGAACCTGGGTGAAGTCAACCCCACGGCAATAGAAGCCTTCCAGGAAATGAAAAAGCGCTACGAATTCATTCTGGAACAGAAGAACGACCTGGTAGATGCCAAGGAAAGCCTGTTGCAAACCATTCAGGAAGTGGAGGCAACAGCGAATCAGCAGTTTCTGGAAACCTTTAATAAAGTGCGGGAAAACTTCCAGAAGGTATTTAAGGCCCTCTTTACCGAAGAGGACACCTGCGACATGATTCTGGAAAATCCGGAGAACCTGGCCGAAACCAGCATCGACATTTTGGCGAAGCCCAAGGGCAAGCGACCATCATCTATTACCCAACTGAGTGGTGGTGAAAAAACACTGACCGCTACGGCATTGCTCTTCGCCATTTACCTCATTAAGCCTGCGCCGTTCTGTATCCTCGATGAGGTGGACGCCCCGCTGGACGATGCCAACGTAGGTAAGTTTACCAACATGATCCGCCAATTCAGCGAAAACAGCCAGTTCATCATCGTCACCCACAACAAGCAAACCATGGGTGCGGTGGACGTGATTTATGGCGTAACCATGCAGGAAGCTGGCGTAAGCAAGCTGGTGCCGGTGGATTTCAGGAGCCTGAATTGAGGAAATAAAGAATAAGAAACAGAAAATAAGAATTAAGAAAGTCGGGGGAATGATGAATGCTGAATGTTGAATTCGGAATGAAGAAATCATTTAGAGCTAAAGGCTGTGTGCTTCTTTGTGTATCCATTGCGCCTTTTTGGTTCAAAATCCTCCGTTTTCCTCAGTTTGTACTCCTCCGCCTCTGTGGTTTACTAAACCGCTATAAATTCCCACAGGGCTTGTTTGCTAATCTCTTCTGCTTTTATTTTTGCAACATGCTTGCCCACGAATACATTTTCCTCATCAGTACACTGGCCATGGATGCCCGATAGCACCCTGCTATTGCCAGCCCCGTTGAAGTGGGCCGTTTTATTGTATTCTCTTTTTTACTGACTGATTCAAAACTGTATTGATATGGAAACTGCTGTACAAAGCCGTTTGCAGGATGCTGCCATCAACGATTTTTTGCCCCTGCAGGGCACCGATTATGTTGAGTTTTATGTGGGCAATGCCAAGCAGGCCGCCCATTATTATTTGAGTGCATTTGGTTTTCAGGCCTTGGCCTATGCCGGCCCCGAAACCGGTGTAAAGGACAAAGTTAGCTATGTGGTGCGCCAGCACAAACTCACCTTCATGCTCACCACGCCATTGCGGGCTGGCAATCCCATTGCCGATCATGTGGACAAGCACGGCGATGGCGTGAAAACCCTGGCGCTACGGGTAGATGATGCGGCCGATGCCTGGCTGCAAACTACCAGCCGCGGTGCCCAAAGCTACCTCGAGCCGCAAACCCTCACCGATGATGCGGGTACTGTGGTGCTCAGCGGCATTCATACCTATGGCGATACTGTGCATCTATTTGTGGAACGAAAAAATTATGCCGGTGTTTTCATGCCGGGCTTCCGGGCTTGGAGCAATCCGCATTTTGCCCCCACCGATACTGGCCTGTTGTACGTAGACCACTGTGTGGGCAATGTAGGCTGGAACCAAATGAACAAGTGGGTAGGCTTTTACGAAAATGTGATGGGTTTTCGCAATATCCTCAGCTTCGATGACAACGATATTTCTACCGAATACTCTGCCTTGATGAGCAAGGTTATGAGCAACGGAAATGGCTTTGTGAAGTTTCCCATCAACGAGCCGGCCGAGGGCAAAAAGAAAAGCCAGGTAGAAGAGTACCTCGAATTTTATGATGGTGAGGGCTGCCAGCATGTGGCACTCGCTACCAACGATATTGTAGCTACGGTTCGGGAATTGCGCAGCCGTGGGGTAGATTTTTTGCAAGTGCCCACCAGCTATTACGATGACTTGCTCAGCCGTGTTGGGCACATTGATGAAGACCTCGAGCCACTCAAGGAACTCGGCATATTGGTAGACCGCGATGATGAAGGATACCTGTTGCAACTCTTCAGCAAGCCCGTACAAGACAGACCCACTTTATTCTTCGAAATCATTCAGCGCAAGGGTGCCAAGAGCTTTGGCAAAGGCAATTTTAAAGCCTTGTTTGAAGCGATTGAAAGAGAGCAAGAGGCGAGAGGGAACTTGTAAGCCTGTACGGATGAACTTTACAAAAAGTGTGAGCCAATTAGTTGATGTATTCATTAGCTAATTGGCTCATTTGCTAATGAGTTAATTGTTTTGCCATCCGTAATGAATGCTTCAGGCTGTGGGTGGTAGTGCCATCGCTATGGGTGATAACAATGTACTGAACGCCCTTGCATTTACGCTGCACATTTTTTAGTGTACTGTAGTAGGCAGCTGCGTTGGCATCACCCATGTAGCCCAGAGTTTCATTGTCGAGTCCTTTGATGAGGCAGCCGCCGTACAATAATTGAGCATCTTTAAACCATACCACAATATTATCTGGTGTGTGGCCCTCGCCGGGGTAGTAGGTTTCAAAGCGGTGTTGCCCAATCGTAAACACTGTATCGCCAGCCATGAGATGCGATGCCTGCGGTTTGTTGTTTTTTCTGCTCCAGCCATCTGTTTGCACAGTGGTGTAGGTAGCTATGCCTTTGCTGTTGAAGTAATTAAGGCCGGCGGTTTTATCGCTATGCCAGTGCGTAGCAATACATATTACCACAGGTTGCTGATGCCGGGCCATGATACTGTCCAGCAGTGGCTGGCACTGGGTGCTGTCCCAAGGTGAATCGAGCAGCACCACGCCTTTATTGGTTACCACATACATGCCATTGGCCGGAATGTATTTGCCTTCGTACAGGTTGTATGTGGTGTAGCTATAAAAATCGCCGGTGATGGATGTGATGCGGAGCGGGGCCTGCTGAGCCGCAACTTGTGTACTGCTTTGAGTTAGAAATAGCAGAACGGGAATTAATTTCAGAAATTTCATTTAAAGGAATTAAAAGTGAGACTATTCGATGGTGCTTTTTTCCTCCTCTTCTTCAGGATTTCTATTACGACGAAGCAATTTTCTGATTTGATATTTCCTATTGTAAGTTTCATCTAGTGCATAGGCTGGAACGAAACCGATAATCCAAAAGATCAGTGAAGAGAGTGTAGAAAAATCATACATGGCACAACAAATCCTGAAAGCATAAATACGATGAAACCAATGAGTGAATAATAGTTGGCTTGCAGGAGTTTTAATACATACCCATCATCTCTAAAGTTTTGTTTGAAAGGAAAATTGATCAATGGAATCCAGATAAAATAAAAAAGGTGTTTTTGTAAAATGGTTAAATCATCAGATATGTTTCGTTGAATGTAGCCTACAGCTTCGTCAACTAAATCTTCTTTATGTCCTTTAATATCCTCTTCACTAATTTTTCTTGAAGAAAGCTCTTGAAAAGCGATGGAGACAGCTAAATCTGAATAGTCAAACTTATTGTCAATTATTTCAAGCAGCTCCTTGGTGCTGAGTGCAGCGTATTTGGTTTTTAATTCTTCTGGTGACATTTATGAGACTTTGGTATTACTACTTGAATGAAATGAAAAGTTCTCCTGACGTATCAAATATAAACTTTTGGGTAAATGTTTCTTGCATGAATAATTCGATGCGAGCCTAATCTACGAATGATACAAGAAGGGCTTGTATTATCCAATTTTACCATCTATCTAACTGCTGATGTACAAACATGACATCATTTTTTAAACCCTCAACCCAACAACAACAAGAAAAAAATGCTTGCCATCTGTGGGATGGCCCTGCTGGCATTGGTTGCTTGTAAGCAACCAGCCACCAGCTCCGAAACGGCTACCGCACCTACGCCTGCTGCCATGCCCGATTTTCCTTATGCCATTGAACACCCCGACAACTGGGTACCCGGCAATCTGAACAATGTGGTGACCGTAATGAAAGGCCTGAAGGCTTGGGAAAACAACGATATCGACGGCTGCGTAGCCGAATTTGCCGACAGTGCGATGATCGAATTTGATGGGTTAGATGCCAAGATGGGGAAAGACAGTTTAAAAGCCTTTTTCGCCGGCGGAAGAGCCCAGTTTAAGTCCGTTCAAATTGTGATGAATGACTGGGAGTCCGTTATTTCAAAGGATAAAAAAGACGAGTATGTATCATTGTGGTACAAGCAAATTGTAACCGACAACAATGGTAAGGTGGATTCATTTCAGGTGATGAACGATGCCAAAATTGAGAATGGAAAAAATACTCCTCAATGAAAAAATCAGGCGGTATGGTACCAGAAAATATACTCCTGTGTAACTGAAAAGCAAAAGGCGCTGAGCATTCCTCGGCGCCTTTTTATGTTGAAGACTTTGGATGTTTTTTTTAGTAAGCCATTACTTCTTTTTTCGATGCGGCAAAATGAATACCGCTGATGCAATTCTTTGAAACGCCACTTCAATTACACTTTCACCCCAAACAAATAACCCACTACGGCCGACAGTACCATGGCAATGGTACCCCAGATGGTAATGCGTAATACCGATTTGAAAATGCCGGAGCCACCAGTTTTGGCAGCTATACTTCCCAAAACAAAGAGAAATACAATGGTGAATCCGTACAACCAGTATTCCATGCCTTTTACCGGGGCAAACAATGCCACCAGCATGGGCATTACACCACCAACTGTAAATGCAGCGCCAGAAGCAAAGGCCGCCTGCAACGGATTGGCCTGGCTGATTTCATTGATGCCCAACTCATCCCGAACATGTGCCCCCAAAGCATCCGCTTCAGTAAGCTCTTTGGCTACCTGCAGAGCTGTTTCTTTTTTCAAACCCCGCCTTTCATAAATCTGTGCCAGTATCTGTAGTTCTTCTTCAGGCATTTCTTCCAGTTCTTTTTTCTCCCGTTCTATGTCGGCGTGTTCTATGTCGGTTTGCGAACTCACCGATACATACTCACCTGCCGCCATAGATAAAGCACCCGCCACCAAGCCGGCCACAGCTGCCAGCACAATTGGCTCCCGGCTATTGCTGGCTGCCGCTATACCAATGGCCAAACTGGAAATAGAAATGATGCCATCGTTGGCGCCGAGCACTGCTGCCCGCAACCAATTGCTGCGGTGGATATAATGACTGTCGAGGTAATTGTCGATGGTAAGCATAACAAAATCATTTACAAGAGAAAATGCCAATAACACTTTTACAATCGCATGAAGTTACGATAGCATGCCGGAAGAGGGGGTTGTATCATTTTTCCCCCGAGTTGCCAAAGCGGTGCAAAAGCCTGCTACCCGGTTGGCGATTCCTGTAATTTTGCCCCGATATTTTCGTTTTGGTATGTCAAACGCAAACCGCATGCAGGGTGCAAGAATGTTGAACAGACGTAAGGGATGGATGGCTGTAGTGTTGTGCACCGTTGTCACGCTGCTGTATGCCCAACCGCCACAGCAAAAAGATTTTCTTAGCTTTCAGAAATCGTTTAAGCGGGTAGGCCTGGCTTTCGAATCGAGAGAGGAAATGCTGCGCAAAGAGTTTGCTGCCAAAGGATTGACCTGGCCCGCCAAATACATGTACATCCGTTCTTTTAAGTACGATAGCCAACTGGAAGTATGGGTAAAAGGCGATAAAAAAGAAAAGTACAGGCTGTTTAAAACCTATAAGGTTTGCGCCTTGGCGGGTGGCCTCGGGCCCAAACGCTACGAAGGTGATTATCAGGTGCCGGAGGGTTTTTATTACGTCAATGAGTTTCGCCCCAATAGTAGCTACCACCTGGCATTGGGGGTAAACTATCCCAACCCCAGCGACCGCATTTTGGCCGACCCGGTGAAACCCGGCGGCGATATTTATGTGCATGGCTCCTGTGTAACCGTGGGTTGCATTCCACTCACCGATGCATTGATTGAAGAGTTGTATGTGCTGGCGGCGTTCACCAAAAATGAAGGGCAGGATTACATTCCCATCCATGTAATGCCGGTGCTTTTTAAAAAAGACAAAAGCAAAGAACTGCTGGAAAAACAACTGGCGGCGCAGCCCGAATACAAGCCCATGGCGGGTATTATGGAAAAAGTGTATTACTACTTCAACACGCATAAGCAACTGCCCACCATAATGATTAACGCCAAGGGCGAATACATGATGGCGCAGGAGTTTACGATTCCGAAAAAAGTAATACCACCAAAGTTTAAAGAAAACACCGAACCCCGCCGCAGTGCTGCCCGTACCGTTACGTTTGGCGAAAACGATTTCTATCCCTACGTTAATACGCAGCCGAAGTTTCCAGGCGGCTTACCGGCCTTTCAAAAGTTCATTGATCAGCTGGCTGCTGAGCTGGCCGACTTCATGCCCGAAGAAGGCGCCAAACGCTTGTTTATTGATGTTGATTTTGTGGTGGATGCCAAGGGCAACGTGGTGAATGTAAAGCCCGGCAGCCGGGCCAACAATGAAATGAACAACCTCATCATTGACCGCTTTGAAGCCATGCCAGCATGGTCGCCTGCCTTGCGGCAGGATAAGGCTGTACCCATGAAACTGGTACAAAACATTATGGTAGAAGCCAAGCCCAAAGCTGCTGAGAAAGCAGAGGAAGAGGAAGAGTAAGTTGGAAGGTTTGTAGGTTCTAGTGTTCACAAGTTCCAGAGTTCACAAGTTCCAGAGTTCACAAGATCCAGAGTTCCAGCGTTGAACTATTTTCTTCTTTCAGTCACTGTTTGGTATTGATGCAGCAAATAATTCTTCTTTTTTACAACACAAACTGCACCGTTTCTTTGGTTTGCTGCATGAGTATGGGTTGGTGTTCGCCAAGTATACCGGCAATAATGCTGTCGTTGTAATGACGAATGGTGGTCAGTGTCAAATCTTTTTGCAGCATCACATTCAGCCATGCCTCAGCCTTTGCAGCTATGCGTTGCAGTTTTTCGTCGTTCTGATCGAAAATGGCCAGAAAACGAATGGCGCCGTTTTGCGTCAGGTTGGGTTTTATTTTTTCTTCTTCAAACAACTGGTACAACTGGCCCACAGAATGTTCACCAATAAAAGAGTAATCCCTCGACATAAACTCCAGCAATACCTGCTGTGTTTTCTTCACAATAATCGGCGGCAAATCGTGGGCTCTTTTGCGGGTGATAACTGTGCCGGGCAGGCTGGCATCTAAAAAGCATTTTACCTGTAGCGGTATTTTCTTTTCGTACAGCGGCTTAATGGTTTTGGGGTGAATGACCTGTGCACCATAGTACGCCATCTCAATCACTTCTTCATAGCTCAGCTCATGTATGGGCATGGCATTCGGAAATTGTTTGGGGTCGGCGTTCATTACCGAAGGCACATCTTTCCAAATGGTTTGGCTTTCGGCATCGAGCATGTGGGCAAAAATGGCAGCAGAAAAATCGCTGCCTTCGCGGCCAAAAGTGGTGCTCTCATTATCAATAGTGCAGCCAATAAAGCCCTGCGTCACTACAAGTCCGTTACTCTTTAATAAGGGTTGCACCTGATGCTGTACTTGCAGCAGGCTGGCATCCCAGTCCAGTGTGGCTTCCCGAAAGTTGTTGTCGGTGCGAAACACATCCCGCACATCCATCCAGGTATTGGCAATCTTTTTTTCTTTCAGATAAAATGAAACCAATGTGCTGCTCAGCAGTTCGCCAATACACACCAGCTGATCGTAGTAGTAATCAAATTCCCGCACTGGCTTATCGTGTAGCAGCCATTCTGCTTCGGTAAAAAAATCGTTGAGCTGTGCTACACATTCATGGTAGTGCAGCACCAGCAAATACTTGGCTGTGGTAAGGTGTTGTTGCTTTACCTGATCAAACAATTGCAGGGCATCGGCATTGCGCTGTTCAAAAAAAGCCGCTGCTACTTTTTCCAGTGCATTGGTGGTTTTGCCCATGGCACTAATCACAATAACTGAAGGCCGGGCTACGGCTGTGGCTATGATGTTGGCTACTTGTTTAAACCGCTCTACCGACTGCAAACTGGCGCCGCCAAATTTATGTACCTGCATGATGTTGATATCCGTTGACTGTAAAAATGAAAATAGCAAAAACTTGCGGCAAATGTACAGGCTTGCAGCCACTGTGCTGTGTGTGCTGTACACATTAAAACAGGAAATGTGCAGACCGAAACTGCATGAAAGTTATTCAGGTCATTTCCCCTTATTTTGTGTTCCTCGGTTATGCGATGCTTGCACGTTTATCGGATAGTAAGTGTTGCATCCATTTTACGTTTCACAGATTGTTTTGCCATTAAATACTGCCAAAAAAAAATACAGCTATGATTAATTCCCGCAAACTCATGACGCTTGATGAATACACCATTCAGGAACTGCGCAATTTTCCGCAGGCCACGGGTGAATTGAGTGGTTTGTTGCGGAGCATTGGGCTGGCGTGTAAGCGCATCAATGCCGAAGTAAACCGTGCAGGACTGGCCGATATTTTAGGGGCGCTGGGTGTAGAAAACGTGCAGGGCGAAGAAGTACAGAAACTCGATGATTTTGCCAACAATGCCCTCATTGAAATGCTCAACCATAGTATTTTTTGTGCTGGTGTAGGCAGCGAAGAAAATGATGACATTGTGGTGTTCAACGATGCCATCAGCAACAACAGCAAGTATGTGCTGCTCATGGACCCGCTGGATGGTAGCGGCAATATTGATGTGAACGTGAACATTGGTACCATCTTCTCCATTTTCAAACGGGTATCGCCACTGGGCCAGCCTGTTACGCTGGAAGATTTTTTGCAGCCGGGCAATAAAATGGTGGCCGCCGGCTATGTTATTTATGGTAGCAGCACCATGCTGGTGTATGCCACCCGCCGCGGTGTCAATGGCTTTACCCTCGATCCTCGCATTGGCGAGTTTTGCCTCAGCCATCCCAACATGCAGTGCCCGCCACAAGGGGTGTTTTACAGTGCCAACTATGGCAACTACGGCAAGTTTAGCCCCGGTGTACAGGAATACCTCAAACGTTGCGAAAACAAAACCGCAGCTGAGGGTGGCCCATATACAGAACGCTACATCGGTTGCATGGTGGCCGACATTCACCGAAACCTCATCAAAGGCGGCATCTTTATGTATCCCGGCACCAGCAACAAGCCACAGGGCAAGCTGCGGTTGTTGTACGAATGCAATCCGCTGGCCTTTATTGTACACCTTGCCGGTGGTATGGCCAGCAACGGGGTAGAGCCCATTCTCGATATCAAACCATCTTCATTGCACCAGCGCATGCCCCTCTTCATTGGCAGTAAACTCATGATGGAAGAACTGCTGCAGTGCCTGAAAGAGAAAGGGTAGAAGTTACTGTTGCAGGCCTCCCGGCCTGTGACGCCTCGTTACTCTGTTAAGAATAGAAACCACTTCAAATGATTGCCGCCCTTTCAGGGCTTTGATAATAATACTGTTGAATGTTCCACGGGCTACAACCGTGGCTAAGTTATTGCCGCCCTTTCAGGGCTTATCGTTCATCATTCCATGCCATCTGTGCATCTGTGGCTAAATTACGTTGACATAAAGGGGCACATTTTTAGTAACTCTCCTGTCACAGGCCGGGAGGCCTGCGACAGTTAGGGAAGAAAAGATCCTTGCAAATCCGTATTCATCTGTGCAAATCCGCGTCCCCTCTATGCGTCCCAACAAATCCTTATCCCATCAAACCCGCATGCCGCTTTTTCCCTATTTTGCAGCGGTCGCTTGGCGCAGTAGTTCACTGGCTGAAGTGTACCACTCGTTTCCCATTTATGCGTACCATCATTTCCGTTGCCAACCTTTCCAAATCGTACGGCAGTTTTGAAGCCGTCAAGGGTATTTCATTCGATGTACAGGAAGGCGAAATTTTTGGCTTGCTGGGCCCCAATGGTGCCGGCAAAAGCACCACCCTCGAAATCATGGAAACACTGCGCCCCAAAACCGGCGGCAAGGTGATGATTGATGGCTTCGACCTGGATGCACAGCCCAACGAAATCAAAAAAATTATTGGCGTACAACTGCAAACCAGCGGCTTTTATCCTGGCCTCAACCTTACGGAATTGGTAGAAATGTTTGCCGGTCTCTACAACCAAAAAGTAGACCCCATAACCTTACTTACCGAGGTAAACCTGCAAGACAAAGCCAAGGCTAAATACAAGGAGCTGAGTGGTGGACAAAAGCAACGATTTTCCATTGCCACCACACTCATCAATAAGCCCCGCATTATTTTTTTAGATGAGCCCACCACCGGCCTCGATCCGCAGGCCCGCCGCAACCTGTGGGATCTGGTAAAGCGCATCCGCAGCGAAGGCACCACGGTCATCATCACCACGCATTACATGGACGAAGCCGAAGTGCTTTGCGACCGCGTAGCCATTATGGATGCGGGTACCATCATTGCCATCGATTCGCCCGATGCCATGATTGATAAACTGGTAGACTCTGGTTTTGAACGCATCCGCGAAGTGAAAAAAGCCAACCTCGAAGATGTGTTCATTCAACTCACCGGCCATGCCCTGCGGGAAGACTAACACAACACAAATACACAACCGATAATTTAAATACCACAATGAAAAAACTGTTTCTTTCTGCCGCCGCCACTGTAATACTGGCCGGCGCCATGGCGCAAACCAAACCTGCGCCCAAAACTCCCGCCAAGCCTGCTCCTAAACCAGCGGCTAAATCTACGCCTGCCAAACCGGCCTTTGCACTCAAAACAAGTTTGGATAGCCTGAGCTATGCTTTAGGTGTGCTCGATGGCGGCTTCTTCAAACAACAAGGCATAGACAAACTCAACTATACTGCGCTGCTTGAAGCTTTTAAAGCAGTAATAGAAGGTAAAGAACCATTAATGACTCCACAAATGGCAGATCAAACATTGCGTCAGAAGTTGCAGGAAGCTGCACAAAAGAAAATTCAGCCCACTATTGATGAGGGCCTGAAGTTTTTGGCCGAAAACAAGAAGCGCCCCGAGGTAAAAGAAACCCCCAGTGGCTTGCAGTACGAAGTGGTAAAAGCCGGCACCGGCCCTATGCCAAAAGATACCAACGTGGTGAAAGTGCACTACACCGGCACCCTCATCAACGGTACCAAGTTCGATAGCAGCCGCGACCGTGGTGAGCCTGCACAGTTTCCGCTGAATGGTGTAATACCCGGCTGGACAGAAGGCGTACAGCTGATGCCTGTAGGCTCGGTGTACAAGTTTTACATTCCATACCAGCTGGCCTACGGTGCCCAGGGCATGCCACCCACCATTCCCGGTGGCTCTATGCTCATTTTTGAAGTAGAACTGCTCGATATTATAACGGGTGGCGGCGGCCAGTAAGCCACGTTCATTTATTTATGCAAACAGCGGGTGCCATAGGTACCTGCTGTTTTTGTAAGTGAAAGGTTGGTTGTTTCACCTGTATTTCAACCGTACGCTTTTGTTTGCGTTTGTTTTCCGGCCGCAGTCTTTTGGGATTGCATTGTCACAAGTAATCTGTTGGTGCGGAAGACTTGCGCCAGCGTTTTTTTTGAATGAGGAATGATGAATGATGAATGCGGAATGCGGAATGCTCTTGCCGTTGCGGGTGTTATCACCCGCAACAATGCTTGTTTGCCAGCAACGTCTCCCGCAGGGGACGTTGCGTGGATGAATAGACAGATAGACCACTACAAGGGGCCCGCTGTTGCTGAACACTTGCGCCAGAGGGGGGGGATGGCATGGGTTTTTACAGCATACACTCTATAAAAACGGATGCCTGAACTGCGGATATTGTTTTTTGCGTTCGTTCAGTTCTTGTACATAACGCTCCATGCCCGAAGGGTCGTAGATATTGTCTTTGGCAAAAAACAGTTTGCCTTCGTGGTAATTGTACACGGCCCAATTGATGGACGCATCAAAAATGAGTGTGTCGCCAATCAGAAAAAGATCGAAAGCGTATTTAATTACCATTTTCCAGGTCATCAGCAATGGCTGCTCGTTGCTGTCGGATAATACAAACACTTCATTGCTGAAAGGGATGCCCCTGTTGTACATCCATTTTTTGATCAGGGGAATGTTTTCCTGCACATCAACTGCATGTTCAAACTGGTCGATGGTTTTATAATTTTCGTACGAAAACGGAGCCCAGCCACCATCGGACAACAAACAGGCATGTTCAATGAATGCGTATAAAAATTGGCTGGCGGTTGCATCAAGAAAAAAGATTTGTGCTTTGTGGGTGTCGGGCAATGCATCAAACGCCGCAGCCGTGCCAAACACCGTAGGTTGGTTGGGGCGGGGCGTGGTGAAGTTTTTGATGTTGCTAAAATCAATCAAGGTTGAGTTTTTTGGGCAGCAACGTCTCCCCCAGGGGACGTTGCGTGAAAGAGAAAAAATAAGGAATAAGCAATAATGAATAAAAATAAGGAAGTAGGGGAACCGATAATCGTGATGAATTCTAACTTCCATGGAGCATTTTTCGGTCGATGTTCGTATCGACCGAAACTGTATTGGCTTTTACTGGCGCAAGTGTGCTGCGTAGCAGGTCACTTGTGATGGCTCAAACTTGCCCGATTGTATCGGGTGTTGATGGCAATGGTGTTTATTGTTTACACTATTGTTTGTATGCTTTGTTTTATCCTGACACAGTCCGGCAGGATTGCAACGTCACAAGTGATCCGTTGGTACGGAACACTTGCGCCATCGGGGAGTGTTGCCTGTGCGTTGGCACAAGGCAGGCTCTTTTGCAAGGTTTGCTTTTGTGTGTCTGCTTTGTGTGCCTTGCAAAGGTACCTGACTTGGTGTGTTTGCATTTGAGGCTTCGTTATTTTACTCATTTCAAGCAACACTTTCAGTGTGGACAGTAGTCCGTTGTTTAGTAGTCTACATAGTTCCACTTTTGCAATATGGATATAAAAAAGAAATTCGGCAAACAAGTCAAAAAGTTGCGACTTGAAAAAGGCTTGTCCCAAGAAGCCCTTGCTTGGGAAGCTAATCTCGATAGAACTTATATTCCAAGTATTGAAAAGGGAGAAAGAAATGTTTCCATTACTGTCATGGAGCAAATTGCTAATGCACTCAAAGTGAAAATATCCGTACTTCTTGATGAGTAAAATAAAAGTCAACAAACGAAAAATGAAAGAACTTAAAGCAACTGCTGACAACAAAAGACAGTGGAACGAAAACTTTTTGAAATATACAGAGTTTATTGTCGGTCATGTAAATTATAAAGGGCTGTTCTTTGAAAGAGGTGCAGACAAAAGAGTAAAATGGGTTGTAACTGGTAAATCAGCTAAAGGCATAGAAAGAAGAAGTTGGTGGGATAAAAAATGTTCGGAACATGGAATTCAACTTGGAGCAGGATGTTATGCCAAAATTGCATACATAATTCATCCAACGAAATTGCATACATGTCAAATTTGTGGCAAAGAACTTCGGATTGAATATGTTTACCCAAATAAGAGAACTATTGAAGCATTTAAGAGGGAATTCAATTTTGCTATTCATCCTTACACAAAAGATATTTACCAAATCATTGATGAAGTTGTAAAAACAAATGGTGATATTGAAAAGGTCAAAAGAATTTTCAAAATCAAAGGAACTAATATTCCGTCTGTAGATACTTTGAAGCAACATGTAAAAGTCAATTTTGTTGATACTTATTCAAAAGCACTTTCACCAGGTGTGTTTAGTAATTCGCCCGATAGATTGGACGGTTATCATTCAGATGGAAATTGTTGTCGTGGTCAAAGTGATAAAGGTCGCCACAAATCAAATATGCAACGATATGGTCAAGATAGGAGAGTGTATGAAAACTGGGCTGATGGTGATTGGAAAATGGCAGACCGTTTGATGTCAATATTCCGAAAGCATGATTTAAGTGCCGACCATATCGGACCAATTTCACTTGGCTTTTGTCATCGTCCAAAGTTTCATCCGCTTACCAAAGCTGAAAACTCTGCAAAGAATAACCGAATGAGTTTGGCTGATGTAAAAGTCTTGCTTGGAGATGAACAAAAGGAACAGGTTGTTTCCTGGCATTCTAAATTTATTTGGGATAAACTGAAAAGCAAAGTTGCATCTGATAAGGATGCAGTGAAGTTGAGTGACTTTATGAGAAAGAATTTGCATCACATTCTCATTGTATTTTCAATGATTGATGAAAAAGGTTTCGGTAACTTTCTAGAGGAGTTTTTAAATCCTGAATACACATTCTTTGACCATAGATTTGAGGGATTTAATCCTAAAGATGGTTCATACAAAAGAGTAGTTTCTACCAAGCGAACTGGAAAAAATCAGCAAAATAATATCAAGCGTTATTATAGAGCAGCATTTGAAAAGCTACAGGAATACAAAGAAATTGAAAACAGAAAAACAAATATTTGGAACCATGAAGAAGTTGACAAGGAACTTGAAAAACTTTTTGTTTTGCTGAAAGCAAAACAAAACAAAGAGGCAAAAGCACAACTTGAAAATGTTTTCAGAGTATTAGCCAACATTGCGGAAAGCAACTGGTAATTGGTCTAAACAACTTTCGTAGAAAGTTGCAAAGTCAATTTCTCCCAACATCAATTTTTCAAAAGCAGAAGTCGGTTTGTAATTGCAAGTCATTTCAAACTCTCCAGAACCTGTCGTAAGAATTGGTAAGCCTCCAATGGCTTGTTTAACTGTTATCGGTTTTGGTTTGCTTTCGTCTTTATGGGAGAATAAAATTTTCGGTTGCGAAAATTTTTCTTTTTTGAGTGAACCGATAATTACAACTCGTCTGCGTTTTTGTGGAACTCCAAAATCTTCTGCGTTCAATTTGAATGGTGTGGATACATGGTAACCGATTTCTTCAAATGATGAAATTATTTCTTTCATTGCTGCACCCTTTCTCATTGTGAGAATGCCTGGGACATTTTCCATTACAAAAATCTCTGGCCGTATTTCCTCAACTACATAAACGAACTCTTTAAACAACTGATTTCTCTTATCGTCTGGATTTCTCCAGCCTGCATGAGAAAAGCCCTGACATGGCGGACCACCAATTATAACTCCAATCTTTTTTTGTTTTGCTGCAACTGAAATAATTTGCTCTTTAATTTCTTGTGAAGTGATGTCGCCTAAAATCAAATTATTTCCATTGTCAAATTCCGAATGGTTCTTCTTATAGGTTTCAAAAAAGTTTGGTTCTATTTCATTTGCAGCAATCAACTTAAAACCTTCCGACAAAAAACCTTCCGACATTCCACCTGCACCAGCAAACAGATCAATGAATGTCAAATTCTTTAAATGGCTTTTCAATGTTTCTGCAATTGCTCTTGCAAGCAATGGCGGAACGGCATTGCCAATTTGTTTGTATTGAGAAGTCTTGCTGCCGTAAAAAATAAAACTGTCTTTAAATGATTGCAGTCTTGCTCCTTCACGGGTTGAAATAATTCTGTCTTGTGATGGATGCAAGTTGCATCCATTACCTAAGCGATTAAAGTAAGTTGTGATGGTGTAACTCGGCTTGTCAAATTCAAGTCTGCCATAGTAAGTTGTTCGTCCACCAGATCGCCTGATTTGCTCAAGTCGTTGCGATGGAATTGTGTCGGGAATGTTTTGCCAATTCCCCCCTGCTGGAATGTGTTGAACCATTTCCCACTCCAATTTACTAAGTCCGGGTGCGATGTGGTTATACAGTTTCATAGTCAACTACTGGCTCTGCCTTTTTCTTAGTATTCAAAATGTAATTGGTTTCAGTTTTAGTCAGGCCGTAAAGTTTACAAACTATTTCGTTGGTATCGTTTTCATCATTTGAAAATTCATTCAAGTCAAAACTGTCTAAGTCAACAATCGGAAGTTCGTCTAACTCGTAATTATTTATGTGGTTATTGCTACTTGTAATTTTAAAACGCCAATTTAACAAGCCACTATTTAATATGAAATAGAGTTTTTTCAAATCAGATTGTTTCCTTGTTGAAACAATGTAGTTGCAAGAGTTTCCTATTATGTCTGTCTTTTCACAAAAAATAAATTTCAATCTTCGCTGAATATCAATGTTTGAAATCTGCTGGCAAATTAACCTCTCTTTGTTGTAGTCGTTAACTTTAAAATCATCTGATTTTTTGTTAAGAAAACTTTCAATCTCAACAAACTCTCCGTTCTTATCAATCACACTTTCATCAGAAATCATATTGCCTCTTACCAATCTCCAACCTGTGTTTTCAGAAGTAATAAACGTTTTGAATAGCGTTAAATCTAATTCGCCTCTTCTGTTTCTGATGAAAGAAATTTCTTTCATCTTTTTTTGCTTTGAGATTTTTGCAAGTATTGACCAACCAGTTTTATCAATCAAGGGAATTTCAAAGTTGGTTGGGAAAATATTTTTAATTGTTGTAAAATCAATTTCAAAAGTATTGTCCGAAATTTCAATTCCGATTTTATCTGTCTTGCTACCTTTCTGCAAATAGAAAATTACGGTTGATTGTGAAACATTCTCAAATAATTTTGCTGCTTCGGGATAATAACGAATGAAATGAAGTCGGTTAGAAAGTAAAAGATACTTGCGAAGTTTTGCAGAAGTTAAGTCGGCAAATAATGAGGATGGACAAATAATTCCGATTTGTCCGTTTGACTTTGTCAAACGAATAATCATTTCAATTGAGAGTTGATAGTAGTTCAACATTCCTTCAATTGAGTATTGATAAAATCCAGAAGTCCTGAAAAAATTTATTTGGTTTTGAACTTTGATTTGAAGATTTGCATAGTAGCCGTTCAACTTTAGCTCGCCTTCTTTCTTGTTTACTTTCAGTAAACAGTAAGGAGGATTTGAAAACACAACATCAAAACCGCCATTGGCAAAAATACTTTTGAAATCGTTTGAAAGGTCAATACTGTTCTCGTCTTCTTGCAAAAAAGTTGTCTTTGGTATCAATGCGTTTCTTATGATGATGTTTGTTGAAAGTGCATTGATAATTTCGGAATTCAATTTCGGAAAAAGCGAAATGACTTTGCATCGCAAAACTTTCAAAGCCGTTTCGTCCAAATCGACCGCAAACAAATTATTGCAAATAATTTGTTGCAAAGGCAAAGAATATTTCTTTTTCAGAATTTCAACTGCCTCAAAGTAAAACCTGCCTGTGCCACTGGCAAAATCAAGACAAGTTATTGCGTTAGCAATTACTTTTTCTTGAATTGCATTTGCAATTGTATTCTTAACTATTTCGTTTGTGATTTGCTTTAGTGTATAGACTGCTCCGTTTTCTCTTAAATGGTGTTTGGATTTTTTTCTTGTGAGTTTTCCATTTCCAATGGAAAATTCTGAATTCAAAAAAGCGATGTGCAACTCTTCAACTATCTCTGGAATTTTATCAATGTTCTTCTCAACAAAATTTTCAATCAAGGCAATTTGCTCAAACTGAAAAACCGTTTTTAATTCTTCTGAATGTTTTTTGTATTTGGAACTGATGAAAGAAGTAATCAGCGAATTGATAAGCTGATTATGAATTTTGAAAGCGATATTGCTTTCATCTGTTAGTAGTAAGTTTGCATTTATCAAATGAAGTTCCTTTGCAGAAATGGGTTTTAATTCATTTGTATTTGAAAGGAAATTCTTTTGAATTTCAAGAGCAATCATTTGTTCTTCTTTTATCAAAAAGTAGTTCAGAATATTACTGCTCATTTTGACTTCTTGGTTTTGGTTCGTTTATATTCAATTTTTGCCTCTGCTACTTGTAGAATTTCGGAGAAAGAATTTTCTTCCTGAATTTCATAAACTACAACATCGCTATAAAAAGCTACAAGTAATTTGTTCTTATCTGTTTTAAATTGGGTGGCAATTTGTTCAATCATTTGAACATTTGGTTTGCGTTCATCTCTCTCAATCTTACTTAGAGTCGATTGGTCAATGTCAAGTAAAGCAGCAAGTTTCCTTAAAGGCATTGCGGCTTCTTCTCTTAACTTTCGGATTTGAGTTCCGATACTGTCTAAATTTTGCATATATAATAATGGTCTTGACATTATTTGTCCAAATGTATAGTGTTCTCAGTTAAAATGCCAAATTCTTTAGTAAATATTTTATGGTTGTTACTAAAATGTAAGTTGTGGAAGATGGATTTTCTGCTGATGTTTTGGGTAAAGCTCATAAGAATTCCGTTCGCTGGGTGGTGGGTGGGTATGGGGAGTTGGCATTTTTAGCTCTTTATAAGTTTGGCTTTGTGTCCGGCTTTGTGTCTTGCACTGTGCTAAAACAGCTTGGGGTCGGTTCGGCAAAGTCATGAATGCTTAATTGTTTGCTGGATGTCTTTTTGGGTGTCGTACAAAACGTACATATATGCTAAGGATTTAAAAAAGACCTAACGAAACAACCGCCGTTATCACCCATCAACTGTCGCTGTTCCCCTGCTGCCACCAACACCCCCGCTCATGGGCTGCCGGGCTGGCAGTAGTAGCTGGCCGGTGGGTGAGGCTGTGCGGGGCGGCCACTACTACCAAAGACCGGAACCGCTGCTGCACAAAGCGCTGTACGTTGACAGCCCCAAATCATCCTGCTGCATGGCAGCGCTGGCGGGTATTGGTTTCTGAAGTACATTAGCCCTTTATCAATGACCTCTTAAAACGATTGACACATGATGCGCATTGGCTTTGCCCAATTTCGTTTTCGCTGTGCGGCAGTGGCGCTGGCCCTGCTCGGCAGCCAGCTTGCTACACAGGCTACGCCCATGGCCGCAGCCGCCATTGAAGGCCGCTGGGATATGACGGTTCAATTTGAAGGCAAGCTCCTGCCTTCGTGGCTGGAAGTGATGCACAGCGGATCGCACCGGCTGGTGGGTTCGTTTGTGGGTTTTGGCGGCAGTGCCCGCCCGGTTTCGAGAGTGGAATTTACGGATGGCCGGATGCGGTTTACCGTGCCGCCACAGTGGGAGGCCGGCGACCGCGACTTTGTGTTTGAAGCGCAACTGCAAGGCGATAGCCTGGTAGGTACCATGATCAACGAAGAGGGCAAGCAGTACAACTGGACGGCGCATCGTGCCCCCGACCTGGTGCGTAGCAAAGCGCCGGTGTGGGGTACACCCATCAAGCTGATTGCTCCCGGTGGCAAGGGCTGGCATGCTACAGGTGCCAACCAGTGGAAGGTGGAAAACGGCATCCTCATCAACCCGGCATCGGGCTCCAACCTGGTAACGGATCAGACCTTTACCGATTTCAAATTGCACATCGAGTTTCGCTATCCTGCGGGTAGCAACAGTGGCGTGTACCTGCGGGGCCGCTACGAAATACAGGTGGAAGACAGCTATGGCAAGCAGCCGCAAAAAGATTTGCTGGGGGCGGTGTATGGCTTTATTAAACCGAGTGAAAATGTGGCCAAAAAAGCAGGCGAGTGGCAGAGCTACGACATAACGCTGGTGGGCCGTTTTGTAACGATTGTGGCCAATGGTAAAACCATTGTGTGCAACCAGGAAATACCGGGTATTACGGGTGGTGCACTTGATAGCAACGAAGGAGCTGCCGGCCCTATTATGCTGCAGGGCGACCATGGTGCGGTGGAGTATCGCAATATTGTGATTACGCCAGCGAAGTGATTTAGCTGAGAAATAAGTTAATGCGTTTTTAGCGCAGCATTTATTCTCATGTTTTTCATTCATGCTTCATCACGCAACGCGGTTTTGGTAGCAGCATTGTTACTTTCTTTTTCTTGAAAAAAAGAAAGTAACCAAAGAAAATTCAAGGCAAACCCGAAGGCTCCGCCCGTTTTGCCTGGCCAACGCCACCCTCTGTGTGATTTATCTATGAAAACTTTACTTAGCCTTCTGCTTGACGACCTAAGTTTCTATTTTAAAAGAACAACACCTAGTTGCAAATAGCAAAGCCGGCTGCTACAGGTAGCCGGCTTTTTTTGTACATCAGGCAAAAGCATGACAAAAGTCGCAACAATTGCTGCGCCGGGCTGTTACCTTTTCATCATGCAAATAGTTACTTCTATACAACGCTTTGTACTGCTGCTGGTTCTGCTGGCTACTGCCCAGTTTGCACAAGCACAAGATGCCTGGAAACTCAAGAAAGATGAAGACGGGGTGCAGGTATACATGCAAACCAAGGAAGGTTCGCCGTTTAAGATTGTAAAAACAGTAACGGTGCTCAACACTACGCTGACGAAAGTAGCAGCCGTTTTGCTGGATGTGATGAAAACGCCAGAGTGGGTGTATGGCACCAAAACCTGCAGCATACTCAAGCAGGAGTCACCACAGGTGGTGTACTACTATGCCGAAATAGACATGCCCTGGCCGGCCAGCAACCGCGACTTTGCCATTCGCATTTCGATGTCGCAAAACCCGCAAACAAAAGTGATAACGGTGTTGGCCGAAAACCAGCCCACTTTTACACCGGAGAAAAAAGGATTGGTACGCATACAGCATTCGGCGGGTAAGTGGACGATTTCGCCTGCAGGTGCCGGTAAAGTACGGGTGGAATATGTGCTGCAGGTAGACCCCGGTGGCAGTTTGCCTGCCGGCATCGTCAATATGTTTTCGTATGAAGGTCCGTTTGAATCTTTCCGCAGCCTGCAGCGTCAGGTAGACAAGCCTGCGTATGCGAATGTGAAAATTCCGTTTATTGTGGAGTGAGGAGAACTTACGCCCACTCAATCCCCAGTCCCGGTTGATCACTCAGCAGCATTTGTCCGTTGAACAACTTGAAACCGCCGTGTACAAAATCGCGGCTGAGGTCGAAGCTGCCATCCAAATCGAGGTAGCGGGTATGCGGGCAGCTGTAAGCTACGTGCAGGGCACCGGCTATGCTGGCCATGCTCTCATCGTTACAACCCCAAAACAAGCGGATGCCTGCCGTGGCTGCCAAGCTGGCAATATCCAGTGCAGGCAGTATTCCCCCACATTTCATGAGCTTGATATTGTAAATGCCGTAAGGTGCAGGCGGATGACTTAACCGCCAGGCAGCATGCACATCTGTCAGCGATTCATCTGCACAGAGCTGCGACCGTTGTACAATGGGCAAAGCATTCAACTGTGCATCTTGCCCTACGGGTAATGGTTGTTCTATCAACTCCACATTCGCTGCTGCTGTTTGTTCCAAAAAATGACGCAGCATATCCAAGGTATATCCTTGGTTGGCATCCACCCGAATGATCATGTCGGTGCCACATTGCTCCCGCAGTTTGATGATGCGTTCTGCGTCTTCTGCTACCGACAATCCTGTTTTCACTTTCAATACTGTAAAGCCTTGTTGCGTCAGGTCTTTGGCCATGTGCAAGGTTTCTGCAACTGGTTGAATGCCGATGGTAACGGAAGTGGGCAGCTGCCGGTGCTTGCGACCGTAGAAATCAACAATGGGAATGCCGAGGTATTTGCCAAAGGCATCGTGCAGGGCCAAGTCAATAGCCGCAATGCTGCCGGGTTGGTGGGCGTATTGTATGCTGGCTTCCGCAATCATCGACCGGAAGCGGCGGATATCTCTGCCCAAAAATTGCTGCAGAAAATCCTGCTGCAAATTGTGCCATGTTTGCGCCGGTGTTTCGCCCACCACTTCTTCAAACGGATTGGCGGCACCAATGCCCGTGATGCCATTGCTCAGCGTTATTTCCAGGAAAACAATTTCTGTATCGGTGATGGTTTTGTAGGCAATGCTGTAAGGAACCTTCAGCGGCAACTTTTCCAAACGGGCTTGTATGCGGGTAATGTTCATGGCTATGCAATGAGTGATTGAAGAATGGGCAATGCTTTTTGTACGCCTTCCTGTAGTGGCAGCAGTACCGGTATGCCCAGTGCCTGCTCATACTGCTGCTGAAAGGCATACGCTTCTTCGGTGCTGCAATGCTCGGTGTTTAGTGCAATGGCTATCACCTTGGCACCATAGGCAGCAATCAACGCCACTTCCGACTCCAGCGAATGTATAGCACCCCAATGTGGCAGGTGATCATAGTAAGTGCGTTTGGGCGCATGTACCAGCACTACGTGTTTCGCATTGCCCGATACCAGCATTTCCGAACCACAAGGACCACTTGGATTGCGCAGGGCACTTTGCCCTTCAATGAAAATAATATCGGCACCGGTTTCTTTCCAGCAGCTGGTGATGGCATGTTCAAGTTCTCCACTGATAAAATCGTTGAGGGTAGAATCGAAAATGAAACCATATTTACCGCCTTGCAGCCATCCTGTTTGTCCGGTGTAAATCATCTGCGCATTCATGTTGGCTTGCTGGCAGGCTTGCAGCAGCAATCTGCAGGTCGTTCTTTTGCCGAGGGCACAGTCGGTGCCAATCACTGCCACAATAGGAGCGGTTACTTCAAATATCGAAGCATCCCAAAAATGCAAATCCTGCCGGCGTTTGGGCTTGCGAATGTCGATGAGTTGCGCACCATGTTTTGCTGCCAGCTCTTGCATGTCAGGCATATCATTCAGGTAGTCGTGCAGTCCATTCACTAATGAAATGCCATGCTCCAAACAGCTATGCAGTATGGGTTTGAAATGCGCTGGTAAAATACCACCTACCGTAGCAATACCGATGATGCAAAATTGGATATTGTTTATCTGTGCCAATGCTGTTTGTACATCGGGCAGCACGGGTATGTTGCGGTGTTGTCCATCGAGCACTTCGCCGGCATCTTTACCAGCATGTGTGGCATCAATGATGGCAGCAATGTGAAAACGATCTGTGCCACGAATAAGGCCATGTGCAGTTTTAGCATCCGATTCGTGAAGCATGCCATCGGTGAGTACTATGGCTGTAGGGAGAGAAGCAATGTTTGTCATGCTGGAAAGATCAAATGTTTACAATCGGGAAACAAAAACGCCGGGAAACTTTCCGGTGTGTTGCAGTTGTTGATAGGCCAGTACACCATTTACCCAAACGCTTTGTATGCCATTGCTCAGTGCCTTGGGGTTGGCAATGCTGGCATTGTCTTTAACAGTTGTCGGGTCTATCAAAACGAGGTCTGCAAAATAGCCGACAGCAATACGACCACGTTGTTGTATGCCGGTTTGCTGTGCGGCCAGCGCCGTCATTTTATGAATGGCCATTTCCCAGCTCAATACTTTTTGCACGGTTACGTATTGATGCAGTATTCTGGTAAAGCTGCCATAGCCTCTGGGATGTCCGCCATTACCGCCATCGCTGCACATGTTGGTGTATGGCCACTGCATAAAATCGGCAATGTCTTTTTCATACATCGATTTACCCATGATGGTTTCTATACCGCCGGCATCGGGGTTGGCTTTGCGGAAACTATCGGCAGCGGCCACCATGTACAGTAAGGTTTGTGCGGCAGTTTCATTGCGCAGTTGGGCAATCTCCGCTACCGTTTTGCTCACATAGTTTTTGTTGGGCGCAAAACGAACCATCACACTGCCTGCAGGGTCAAACAAATGTTCGGTAGCGTAGGTAGCTGCAGCCAGACTGGTAAAATCTTTGTTGGGAAACAATACCCGGATGGTGCTGTTCCAAAAATCATACGGGTAGCAATCAGCGGTAACCATGATGCCGGCCTTGCGGGCAGAATCAAGTTTGCGCAGCAGGGTAGGCGCAGTGCCCCATTTGTCTTTCAATGCAATTTTAATGTGTGAAATCTGCACCGGAATATTGGCCTGCTGACCAATGTTGAGAATTTCATCAATGGCAGCATCCATGTGTATGTCTTCGCTGCGGATATGGCTCATGTAACGGCCTCCGTACTGTGCAGTTGTTTTGACCAGCGCCACTACTTCATCGGGATGGCTGTAAAAAGAACCTTCGTATTCGAGCCCGGTGCTTAATCCCAACGAGCCTTGCTGCAATTCTTGCTGTAGCTTTTGCTGCATGGTGCTGAGTTCTTTTGCCGTGCTGGTTCGGTAAATGTCATTGGCACCCATGGCTATTTCCCGAAGGCTGGTTTGGCCGGTATAAGTAGCCACGTTCACCGCTACGGGACGTTTTGCCAGTTGTGCTTTGATGCTGTCTATCCAATCGCTGTCACCATCTTGTCCGGTAATGATGGTGGTAACGCCTTGATTCAAAGCGGCCAATGCTTCAGGTGCTTCATCGAGATTGCCATATAAATGACTATGCGTATCAATAAAGCCCGGTGCCAGAATCTGTCCATTGCCTTGCACAATGTTTTCACCGGGCAATGCCTGCAGCGAACCCACGGCCACAATGCGATTGCCCGCAATACGTACCGATCCTTTGTACATGGGTTTGCCGCTGCCATCAGCTATCAGCACCTGCTGAATGAGGGTTGACTGTTGTGCTGCTGAAATATTTGCCGAAGCAATCAGCATCATCGAAAAAAAGATACGCCACATAGCGTTTGAATTTGGCGAAAGTTAAAGGAGAACTTTGCGTAGAAAAAATGCTTTTACCCGATAGCCATTCTTGCTTGGCCAACACCCGAAATGCTTGGGTAAAGGAAACCGAGAAACCGTAAGTTTGAAGCATTCTACAAGAGAGGAATGCAGTAATACATGAAGCAATTGTTTATCAATATACGCCAGCTGGTGGGTGTGCAGCAACCGGCGCAACCCTTGCGGGGCGAGGCTTTGGGCCAACTGCCGCTGTTGGAAAATGCCTACCTGCAAGTGGTGGATGGTCGCATTGCCAGCTTTGGTGCCATGTCGGAGGTAACCACCGATATGCTGCACGAAGCCAGCCATATCATTGATGCTGCCGGTCGATTATTGTTGCCGGGCTTTGTCGACAGCCATACGCATTTGGTATTTGCCGGCACCCGGGAAGCAGAGTTTGTACTCAAGTTGCAAGGTGCCAGTTATGCGGCCATTGCAGCAGCTGGTGGTGGTATCCACAGCACGGCTGCCAAAGTGCAGGCTGCCAGCGAAGATGCTTTGTATGAAGCAGCATGGCAACGCCTGCAAGCTTTGATGAAAACAGGCACCACCGCTATTGAAATCAAAAGTGGTTATGGCCTCACACTGGAAGCCGAATTGAAAATGCTGCGGGTGATACAACGCTTAAAGCAAACAGCGCCCATTCCCATCAAAGCCACTTTTTTAGGGGCGCATGCATTGCCCAAAAACTTTGCCGACAACCGCGATGCTTTTGTGGATGCATTGATACAACAATGGCTGCCCAAAGTAGCCGATGAAGGATTGGCCGATTTTGTAGATGTCTTTTGCGAAGCTGGTTTTTTTACTCCCGAAGAAACCATCCGCATAGCACGGGCAGCCGCAGCAATGTGGATGCCTGCCAAGTTGCATGTGAATCAATTGCAGGTATCGGGTGGGGTGCAGGCTGCCGTGGCGGTGAATGCGCTTAGCGCCGATCACTTGGAATGCATGGATGAAGCAGCCATTCAAACACTCGCCGGCTCCAATACCATTGGTACGATGTTGCCAACGGCGGCGTTCTTTTTGCGATTGCCATATCCACCTGCAAGACAATTGATTGCTGCGGGTTCGGCATTGGCATTGGCCAGCGATTACAACTCCGGATCATCGCCCAGCGGCTACATGCAGTGGGTGCTGGCATTGGCTTGTATTCAAATGAAAATGACGCCGGCAGAAGCCATCAATGCCATGACCATTAATGCAGCATTTGCATTGCAACTGGAAGAGGAAGTGGGCAGCATTGCCGTAGGCAAACGGGCGAACATCTTGCTCACCAAACCCATGAGTGGCGTGGATTACATGGCTTACGCCTTTGGCGAACAGCACATTGAACAAGTGTATGTAAATGGCCTGCCGGTCTAATTAAAAAACGGGTGGTTCTTCTTCGCCACCATCGGGGCCGTAAAAGAAAACCCAGGTGCAAAAATCTTCGCTGAAGTTGAGGAAACGATGCTCCACACCGGCTTTTACAAACAGGTAATCGCCGGGGCCGAATGGCACGGTGTTTCCGCCGTTGTAAAATTCACCGTGGCCCGCAATCACCACGTACATTTCATCGCGGTTGTGCGGTTGTTGAAAGTCGACACGCTGTGGTTTGTAAATTTCAGCTGTCATGCTGCCATGGCGAAATACTTCGGTAAACAACTTTTCTGAATGACGGAGCAATTCCAGCGCCTTGCTTGCAGATACGTGCATTGGCTTACGATTTGGTCTAAGTACAAATTACAACTTTTCCTTCATGGACTCATCATTTGGCTATCGATTGCTTTAGTAGATTCAACGCTTAATTTTTTAGTAACACATTTCATAGAAAGCATTTGCAAAAGGATTGACAGTACATGAATTGTATGATGCACAAACAGACTAGTGATTCGATAAGAAAAGTGTATTTCAACATTCAATGCTGATCTTAATTTTTCTGATATTGATGCAGTATTCAATCCCGAAGGGATGGCATGATTCTAGAAAATAGCGGCACCAAAAGCCGCAAAACCCCGAAGGGGTGAAATACAATTCTTTTTTTAATGATAATCAGGAATGGGAAAAATCTATATCACCCTTTGAGGGTTTGGGTGATTTCAACATTACATCTTCTCTATAATCATTTCACCCCTTCGGGGTTAACTATCCGATAGATTTGTTGCTGTAAAAAAATGGAAGGCCAAGTGAACTCAACGGGTTGAATGTTTTTTTAGCGTCTTAAGCCATTATCTTTCCAAAAATCAAATCCATGTTGCAGAAGCTCTCCACCATTTGTTTGCTGGCAGTAATGGCCATTGCCTGTAGCCAATCGCCAAAGGCCGACCTGGTTATTCAACACGCCGATGTGTACACCGTAGACAGTGCCCGGAGCAAAGCGCAGGCCGTAGCGGTAAAAGACGGCCGCATTGTGTTTGTAGGCAGCGATGCTGATGTGGCCGCATGGATTGGCAGCAACACCGAAGTGATAGATGCCAAAGGTGCTTTTTTGATGCCCGGTTTTATTGAAGGACATGGACACATTCACAACCTCGGCGATTTTTTGCGTGACATCAATTTGATGCACGTGAGTGGCTATGATGAAATAGTAGCCAAGGTGGCAGCAGCCGCTGCCAAAGCCAAGCCCGGCGAGTGGATTGTAGGCCGCGGCTGGCATCAGGAAAAATGGACCAACAAACCTACAGAGCAATACCTCGGGTATCCATACCACGATGCATTGAGCAAGGTATCGCCCAACAACCCGGTGATTCTGACGCATGCCAGTGGTCATTCTTTGTACGTCAATGCAAAAGCGTTAGAGCTGGCGGGTATCACTTCAGCCACGCCCAATCTAACGGGTGGCGATATTGTTAAAGATCCTTCCGGCCGCCTGGTGGGTGTGCTGGAAGAAACGGCGATGGGCCTGGTACGCAAAGTGTATGGCGATTATGTCAATCAACAAACCGAAGCCGAACGCAAAGCCAAATGGTGGGCAGGTATGGAGTTGGCCGAAGCCGATTGTTTGAAAAAAGGCATTACTTCTTTTGTAGATGCCGGTTCATCGTTTGAGCAAATCCGCTGGATGAAAGAGATGGCACAGCAAAACAAACTGCAACTGCGCCACTGGATGATGATTCGGGATGGCAACGCTTCTTTGCGGGCCAATGCGGATGTGTTTCCCATCATCAACGAAGGCAATGGACACCTGACGATGAATGCGATTAAAGTATCGCTGGATGGCGCTTTGGGCAGCTATGGTGCATGGCTGCTGGAATCGTACAGCGACCGCAAAAATTTCACGGGGCAAAACACCTTCAACATGGATTCGCTGCGGGCCATTGCCGATTTTGCCTGGCAGAAAAACATTCAGTTGTGTGTGCATGCCATTGGCGACAAAGCCAACCGCGAAACCGTGAATATTTTTGCAGACCAGATTCAGAAAGATAAAAGCAGAGATCACCGCTGGCGGGTAGAGCATGCACAGCATGTACACCCCAGCGAAATTGGCCGCTTCAAAGAATGGAACATCATTGCCAGTATGCAGGGCATTCATTGCACCAGCGATGCGCCGTTTGTGCCCAAGCGCCTTGGCGAAGAACGCAGCCGCACCGGTGCCTACATGTGGAAGGCGTTTATGCAAGCCGGTGTGTTAGTAAACAACGGTACTGATGTGCCGGTAGAAGATGCTGATCCTATTCCCAACTTTTTTGCCAGTGTTACCCGCCAATTGAAAGATGGCAGCACGTTTTATCCCGAGCAAAAAATGAGCCGCGAAGAAGCCGTGTACAGCTACACCATGGCCAATGCCAAAGCGCAGTTTGAGGAAAAGGACAAGGGTAGTATTGAAGTTGGAAAGTATGCCGATTTTGTAATGCTCAGCAACAACCTGCTTACCTGCAGCGACAGTGCTATTCTGCAAACCAAAGTGCTCAAAACCATCGTGGGTGGTAAAGTGCTGTTTGGTAAATAATCATCATTACATTCTTCACCTACTTTGTATTGATGAAACCTCAGGTCACTTTTTCTGCAGTGTTGCAACGCTTTCAGCAAATGGGCGAAAAAACCGGCTGGACCTACGTTGTGGTACCGGAGAAAATGTCGTTGCAACTGCATAGTGCCGACCGCAAGGGCTATCGGGTAAAAGGTTGGTTGAATGAAGTAGCAATTGCACAAGTAGCCCTCCTGCCGATGGGCGAAGGCGAAATGATTTTGCCCGTGAATGCGGCCATGCGCAAACAACTACAGCAGCCTGTTGGCGCAACTATTCAAGTACGTTTAAGTAAAGATGAAACGGAACTTACCATTGCGGCCGACCTGCTGGCCTGCCTCGAAGATGAACCGGAGGCGATGGCGTTTTTTCAATCGCTGGCAGCTTCGCACCGCAAGTATTTCAGCAAATGGATAGACGATGCCAAAACTGATGCCACCCGCACCAAACGCCTGGTACAAGCCGTGGAAGGATTGAAACGGAAAATGGATTATGGCACGATGATACGATGGGGAAGGGAGCAAAAACTTTGATGTTTGATGTACGATGTCTGATATTTTGGAATAAGAAATAAGGAATAAAAAATAGGTTGATTTCAAGTATATGGAAACACACTATTTAGCAGGTTATTATTTACTCAAATTGAAACCATTAGACTTTGGTGACGATATTAATAAGACTGTTTGGACTTGCGGAAATTGTTTAAATATATCGGCTTTTGATAATTGGTGTCTTAGTTTGGGTTATGAAAAGCTCGATAAAAAGGACAAGAAGGCTCTAAATCTTACTGACGATAAAATAAATGAAATTTATCACTGGACTGACAGTAGGTTTTCTGACTTAATCAATGGGTTTGCAGATTTAGAAACAGCAAAAGAGTTTAAGGATTTGTTTTATAATTCAAGAGACGATATTCAAATACTCGGTCTTTATTTTCCTCAAACTGACGCAGAATTATTAATTGAAGATTTTAGAGAGGGTAATAATGTTGATGAATTTAACTATAACAATGGGGATATTGGAATTCGGAAAAACTTGCAAAAGAAAATTGTAGAACAAGCTGATTCTAACGAAGAGTTTTTAGGTTACGACTTTATTGGTGTAGAAGGTGATGGCTCTTTTCATTCTTTTTATTGTAGTAATATAACAAAGACGTTAACCACCAAGTTTAATCTTAAGACGAATGCGTTTGGACTTTTTGATGAAATAGAAAACAGAGAAGAAATCAGAGCTTATTTAAATGACCCAAAATCACTCTTAGAACCTTTGCCATATTATTTCGCAAAAGTTACAAGAGTTAAATATGTCTGACATTCAATAAGAATTTTGTGCAAGTTTGGCTGACAGAATGCAACCGACACGTCTTTGACAGAACTTTTAAAGAAATATGAAGGTGTAGCAAACCAACCCGAAAACACCAGCTATCAAAAATCCTACATCAGTTTTATACCCACCCCGCCCTGCGGGCACCCCTCCGCAGGAAGGGAGAAAGTGAATCAACAATTATGATTGCACTCCACCAAATCATACATCGTACATCAGACATCCAAAAATCTCCTTACCATCTTACCGTGAGTTTGATATTCACCAATCTTGGAGTGAGGCGGTTGGGGATGGCAAAGCTGTTGTTGTCGAAATCTTTGATGAGGGCATAGCTGATGGTGTTGGCTCGGTCGAGCAGGTTGAACACTTCTACACTCAGCAGCATGCTTTCGATATTGCGGAACGGATCGTGGCTACGGCGCAGGCTTTTATCGCCACCCACCAGCAGGTAGCTAAAGCCCATGTCTACCCTGAAGTATGAAGGTATTTCCAACGCATTGCGGTAGCGTACACTACCGGGAATATTGTACGGCAAATTGCTGCCATACAACAATTGCGTATGCACCCGAAAGTTTTTGTTGGTGGTAAGGTAGTCGCTGAAAAATAAACCAATATTGAGGCGTCGGTCAGTAGGGCGGCGTAGCCAGCCAACATCCATGCGGGTGCTGTCGGTGGCAATTTGGTCTTGTGTGTTGGCGGTAATGAGTTCGCCATCTTTATTAAAATACTGCTGGTAAAAATCGCCATCAATATTTTCCATCGATTTCATAAAGCCCACACTCAACCAGCTTTCTGCATCTTTCACCAACTCGCCAAACAAGCGCCCTTCTACACCATAGGCATAAGCCTTGGCATTATTCTCACCTGCATAACGCAGCCTTACGTTATCAATATCGTAGGTCACTACATTCCACATGTTTTTGTAATACGCTTCGGTGCTCACCCTAAAAGGTCTGTCCATCATTTTGAAAGCATAATCCATACCGCCGCTTACCTGCCAGCTGCGTTGTGCTTTCAAATCGGTATTAACACTGCCATCGGGGCGGCGCATTTCTCTGTAAAACGGCGGTTGATGATACAGTCCCGCACTGCCTTTAAAAATCACATCCCGTTTCCATTGCAGTGGCGCATAGCTTACACCCACCCGAGGTGAGAGCAGCAACTCATTGTTGAGGGTATTGTAATTGTAACGTAAGCCAGCTTGCAGATTCAGCCCATTGTTTTTGTTGAAAGCAATATTGTCTTGCACATAGCCATTCATGCGCCAGGCTTCAATAGTTGCGTTGCCTTTGAGGTTGCGAAACACTTGTAGCGGTCCGGCATTGTTGGGCAGGCTGTACCCGGCGCTGTCCTGGTATTCAAATTCATTCAGCGCATCGGTAATGGTATTGCGTTCTACACTGTGGCCAAACTGCCAGTAGTGCCGGCCCTTGTCGTAACTGCCTTTCAGCGAAGCGTTGAGTACTTGCACATTCAGCTCATTGCGGGCATAGTTGAGAAACACACCAGCACCAAGCGGGTTGGCAATGAGTCCGAAACTAGAAGAGGCTTTGTCAAAATCCCGTTCGCCAAACAAGTAGCTACCGGCAATGTTGATGTTCTCCGCTTCCTTGTTGTTGAAGTAGGAGAGCATGCCTTTCACTTTCAGTTTGTCATTTACCTGATGCGTAGCCGACAGGCCCAACATGCGGGTATTGTATTTGTCTACTTCCTGGCCGGTAAAGAAAATATCGAGGCCAAGGTTGGCAGCAAACTGCGACGTAAATACAGAGGTCGTTTGCTGACTTTCCTTCGGCTCCAAATCGAAGCGGGTGCTGCTGAGGTTGCCCACCATATCGAGCTGCCACTTGTTGTTGGGGGCATAGCTAATCACCGCTTGCACATCATTGCTCGATGGTTGGTAGTTGCCCTTGGTTTCCTGAGCACTCAGCAGGTTGCGCAGGTTGCGGTTGCGAACACCAAACAGGTAAGTCACTTTGCTGTTGGCAGCAGTACCTTCTGCATGCAGGCCCTGCTCCAGCAAACCCACGTAGGCACTGCCTTTAAAGGCGGTGGGCTTTTTGTATTGCACATCCAGCACACTACTCATTTTATCGCCATAGCGGGCCTGAAAACCACCGTTGTAAAAATTGACATTACGCACCAACTCCGGATTGATGAAACTCAATCCTTCCTGTTGTCCGTTGCGAATGAGGTAAGGTTTGAACACCTCAAAGTCATTTACATAAATGAGGTTTTCATCGTAGCTGCCGCCCCGCACATTGTACTGGCTGCTTAGCTCGTTGTTGCTACCCACCAATACCTTAATCATGCTTTCCACACCGGTAATAGGTGAGGGATTTTGTGTAATGAATTTTGGATTGATGCTGACGAGGCCCGCTTCGCGGCGGTCTTTTTTGCTGGTTACTTCTACGGGTGCCAGTTCGCTGCGGCCGGGTTCCATGCGTACAAAAATGTTTTCCTGCTCACCGGGGTTTAGCAAAAAACGCAGCTGTTGTGTTTGATAGCCTGCGTAAGAAAACACCAGTGCAATAGCCCTGCCCGAACGAACATTGATGACAAAACGGCCGCTGTCGTTGCTGGTAACGCCGCTGTTATTGCCCAGCACTACTACACTTACGCCTGCCATGGGTTCGGCTTTTTCATTCATGATTTTACCAGCAATACTGGCTTGCTGTGCCAGCAATGGCCCGCAAAAAAACAGGAGTAAAAAAACGACGAATGTTGACTTGTACATGTGCGGTAGAATACTGCGGGAAATTAGGAAAGAACAGTGGTTTGCCACACAATCATTTTATCCGCAATACAGCGTCGGTTATTGTTTGGTAAATGGCAATACGGTACGTTGCTGTTGCAGCCATATTTCCGCAAAGTATTGTCCTGCTGGCAATGTGGCTACATCTACACTCAATACCTGACGGCCTTGCAACAGGCTGCGCTTTTCTTGCAACAGCAGTTGGCCATTGGCCCCACGAATGCAGATGGTTGCAACTGCTGCATTCGTGGCCAATAGCGACAGCTGCAATTGCTGCTGCACAGGATTGGGATAAATGCGCATGCCTGCAGGTTGCTGCTGTTGTAATTGCACAATGGCGCTGTATTGCCACAGGCCCTGCGCATTTTGCCAGGCCAGTTGATAGTAGGCATTGGCAACGGGTTGTGCTACTACATATTGCAACATGCCGTCCCGCTGTGTGTTGTTGATGCTGGTCAGCGTTGTAAAATCACGACCATTGTTACTGTGCCGCAATTCAAAACGTCGCACCTCTTCTGCACCTGTGTATTGCCACTGCAACCTGTGCGTATTGCTGCTGGTTACTTGTCCGCCAAAAGATAGTAGTCGCAATGGCAGCAATGCACTGCTTGGCAGCTTGTAGGCATACACATCCGATTCGGCAGGTGTGTTGCGGTAATCTTCCCAGGCTATGTAAATATCACCGTTGGCATCGGCTGCCACACCGGGGTTAACCGATATGCTGCTGCGGTTGCAAATAGCTACTGCACCACCACTTACGGGTAAACCTGTAGCTACCAAAAAACGATACCCAAATATGCGGTCGTTATCGGTATCGTAGGCTATTATACCGTTGCCCACACCATCTTCAGATAAACTGTAATTGATAATGTGCGACTGACCACTTACCACAGCTATGCCATTGCTGGCGTATTGTATAATGCCATTTGAATTGAGGCGCTGCACATAAACAGCACCCAGTGGTGCATTGCGCAGGTCGAACCACGCCGCTAAAATGCCGCCATTGCCATCAGGTACCGTGAGGGTGTTGTACAAATCGGCTCCGGTGGTATTGCAAATGGATACGCCATTGGCTGCCCACTGTACCACGCCGCTGTTGTTCACCCGCTGCGCATAAAAATCGGCCCTGTATGGAAAGCTCAGTCCATTGTTGGCATCGTTGCGATAATCGCTCCAGCTGATGATGGCACCGCCCACATTGTCGCTCACCATAGAGCCACCGGGGCGTATGGTTTCCCGAAACTGATTGCTGGTTTGGTTGCAAACAACAGTGCCAGTGCCCCATTGCAAAGCGCCGCTGCTATTGAGGCGTTGCGCATAAATATCCCAGTTGGTATACGCACCATTTCCATTCACAGCACTGTTGCGGGCATCCATCATCGCAATGATGGCACCGCCAATGTTATCGGCAACAATGCCCATGGGTTTTGATACATTGGCATTTACCTGCACACCGTTGGCCGTCCATGCTGCAGTACCATTGTTGAGTATGCGTTGCGCATAGGTTTGGCTGGCATCGCTGTTCGATGGGTCGTTGCGTAAATCGAGCCAGGTTACAAAAATGCCACCTAATCCATCGGGTGCCAGGTCGGCTTCGTATTGGTCATTGGCTGCATTACATACTACAACGCCATTGGCTCCCCATAATACAACACCGGTATTGCTCACTTTTTGCGCCAGCACATCGTAGTAGGCGCCGTTTATTTCATCAAATACAATAAAGAAACCACCATCTCCATCGCTTAGCACCCGGTTGATGCTGCGGGGTTTTGTAGTGCTGCACAGCTTTTTGCCTGCATAGGTGCCGGGTACCGACCATGCCGTATTGCCGTCACTATCTATCAGGTCGAAATAAATATCGGGCGATGTGCCGTGGCGATAATCTTCCCACACCACGATGGTGCCGCCCAAGCCATCGGGTATTACATAGGGCTTGCTTTGGTTGGCAGCATTGGTTACTACCCGTGTAGATGCCGAAGCAGGATCATTATCCCACTGTGCCAGCAGCATGTTGTAGATGCCCAAAAAGCATACTAAAATCAGCCATTTTCTCATACCCCCAATTGTACCTTGATATTGCAAAATATTGGCATGGGAACGGGATGTGCTGTAGTAATTGCCAACAAAGCAGTCTGCTGTGTGGATTCGCCGTTTTTTTACCTGTTAAAGGTACATCATTTGCAGGGCCTTTGCCAGCTGGTACTTACTTTTGCCGCTTTATTATTAGCAAGCCTACAACCGCATTTATGCAGGACCTGGAACCATTTTACCGTTGGCGTGATATGTATGTGAGTGAGGAGGATGAACGGAGTCCTTTTTACGGGGTAGACCATAGCCATTTTGAGTACTCCACCACGGTGTACAATTTTTACATTCATCCGCAGTGGGATGATATGGGCAGCAAAACGCTTTTTCTGAAAGTGCTGTATGCCAACTACCGCAAGGGTTTTGTGATTATCGAACTGATTGGTGAATGGAACGATGCTATTGAAAACGACATCATGACGCTGCGCCGCGAAGTGACGGATCATTTCATGCACGAAGGCATCCATAAGTTTTTGCTGATTGCCGAAAACGTGCTCAACTTTCACAGCAGCGAGGCCGATTACTACGAAGACTGGTTTGAAAATGTGGCCGATGAAAGTGGCTGGATTGTGTGCCTGAACATGCCGCAGAGCAGCCAGCACGATTTCAGGAAACTCAAACTCAACTATTACGTAGAACTGCAGGAGCGGACCGACTGGCGCAAGTACACCCCGGAAAATTTGTTTAAACTGATAGATGACGAACAAAAAAAGCGACTCGCATAAGAGCCGCTTTTTTTCATTTATCCTTTGCCGTTGAACAAGGCTTTGAGTTCGGTAGCATCATCGGGTTTCATTTTTCCACCGAGGATGAGGCGCAGCTGGCGGCGGCGCAGGGCACCATCGTACAGTTCTTTTTCCGCTTCCGTTTCGGGTATTACCTCCGGCACGGTGCGGGGACGGTCGTTGGGGTCGAGGGATACGAAGGTGAAGTACGCTTCGTTGCTCTCGTACTTAAACTGGTGCAGGGTGTCTTCGCCCCATACTTTCAGGTGTATTTCCATACTGGTATTAAAAGCCCGGGTTACCTTGGCTTCAATATGTACGTAGTGGCCCAGTTTGATAGGGTTTTTGAAAGAAATATTGTCGACCGAAGCGGTCACAACCGGTGTATTGCAATGCTTGCTGGCGCAGTAGGCGGCGGCAATGTCCATCCAGTACATCAGTCGGCCGCCCATGAGGTTGCCAAAAGTGTTGGTGTCGTTGGGCAACACCAGTTCGTTCATGTGGTTAATGCTGTCAGATACTTTTTTTGCGTTCATGCCGCGAAGGTAAGGGAGCCGGGGAGGATATCTGATGTACGATGTCTGATGGCTGATGTACGATGTCTGATATGTAAAGTACGATTCGGAGCTGCCGTTGTGGGTGTTATCTGCCGCAAGCTCAAAGAAGTAAGCAATACAGTAATGCGTATCAGTTGGTGATAACAACAACTGTGGAGACAAAGATTACTCCTGATTTAGCATGGGAGTAATAGAATCAACCGTGATTAGACCGACTGATCCGCTATCCTGCAATGTAAGACTAGGCTGTATGTCATCAGATGTGTTGGGTTTTCCATCATTGCCTACGGAAAACAGCAGGTATTTGTTACCCTTTTTTTCATAGTAAAAATGGGTTGATGTTTTTTGCTGATTCAATTGTATTGGGTCGGCGATGGACACATTGGCGTTGTCAATGAGTAATTGGGGTAAACTATCCGGGTATTGACCGTGTTGGGATTTATAAAACTCTAGTTCTTTCACCAAAGTATTGAGTTGCTGCTGCGATAGCTTACTGAAACCTTGTTTGAAAACAGTTGTATGTTTCATGGCATAAAACAAACTGCTGTAGATGACAATGCTCCATACAATACCCGCAATGCCAATGATGACGAGTTTTTTATTTCTGTATTTGAAGATGCCGTACAGCAGCAAACCTAATCCAACAAATGCACCAACTAATGGGATGATGCACAATAATCCCAACCAGTATGGAGGTGTAGCTGCTTTGTATGTGGAATGACGAGGCATGATTCAAGGTAATTGGATTTATGCTACAGAATTAGATAAATGACAACGTCACGTATACTTATTTACTAAGAAACAAACATTTGGTCTAGCCAGATTTTTTGAAAAGATAGGAACCGCCTAATGCAAAAAAGACAGTCAGTATTATGCCAGCTATAAGCTCTGTAATGGTATCTTCTTCGGGAAATAAAAACAAATCAGTATCAGGTTTGTGCAACATGTTTAATGACTGGCCTACTGCCAACCCATCAACCAATTTGCAAGAAGTTCTTAGAACAAATTCTTGTCTTTCGTAACTGATTCTGATGAATTTGTTTCTATAGCCAGAATTGCAATCAGGAAGTGCTTTTACTATTACCGTTACTGTTTCTCTTGTTTGTGATAGCTTGTATGCGGCCACTTTGTGAGGTAAAACCAAACTAACAAATATGATAAACATCAAGAAAGACAATAGCGCAAATACTTTCATGAGAAGTGGTTAAATCTAACATCAGATATCAGCCATCGTACATCCCACATCCTTACATCTCCACTCTAACCTTTTCGCATTGCTGCAAGAATGCCGGGTCTACGTCGGCTCCAATGCCGGGTGTTTGCGGAGTGCTGATGACCATGCCGTTGTATTGCACACCGCCCATCACGGGGTCTTCCAGGTGGCCCATCAGGCTGGTGTCCAAATCAAAAAATTGAATATTGGGGCAGGCGAGGGCCAGGTGGGCCTTGGCCGACACCGCCAGCCGGCTTTCGAGCATGCCGCCCAGCATATTGGGAATATTGCCTTGCTGGCATACGTCGTGTATGCGCAGTGCTTCTTGTATGCCGCCGGCCTTGCTCAGTTTGATGTTGATATAATCGCAGGCATTTTTGCGGATGAGGCGTTCTGCATCGTGATGGGAGAACACACTTTCATCGGCCATGATTTTAATCTTGCTGATGCGCCGTAGCGATGGCATTTTATCGTCGAGCAATTTGGGCATGGGCTGTTCGCAAAACTGCACGTTTAATTCTTCCATACCGGTGAGGGCAAAAACGGCCGCTTCAAAATCCCAGCCCTGGTTGGCATCAATCCGTAGTCCGATATGCGGGCCTACAGCCAGGCGAATGGCCTGCATGCGTTGAATATCTTCCGCAGGATTTTTACCGAGTTTTATTTTCAGCACATTGGCCTTCATGCGTTGCACGTAGTCTACCGCTTTGGCAGCCATGGCTTCGGCTGTGCCAATGCCAATGGTGAGGTCACTTTCTATTTCACGGTAACTGCCACCGAGGTATTGATACAGCGGCATGTTCGCTGCTTTGGCAGCAAGGTCGTACAGCGCCATGTCGAAAGCACTTTTGGCTGTATGGTTGCCGGCAATATAATAGTCGAGCTCCTGCATACGACCCGCAATATCACGGGCATCTTTTCCCATCCAGATGTTGGCAAAATCTTTGGCCAGCACAAAACAGGTGCTTTGCGTTTCGCCGGCTATTATGGGAAAGGCAGAGCATTCGCCCACACCTGTAAGGCCTTCGCTGGTGTGGATGTACAGCAGCATGTTTTGCGCAAAAGTCATGGTGCCGGTAGCAATGGTAAACGGCTCCATGCGAATGGAATAACGGTAAATATCGATGGCAGTAATACGCATACGTGAAATTGAGTCTGCAATATGCAGCATTCCTGCGGGCTGGCAAGGGTTACAAATGCCGCGATACCTTTTTCCAATAATTAAAAAAACTGGGGAAATAACCCTGTACCTGTGGTGCCAACCAGTCACGGGCATCTTTTTGACCGGGGTAGTGGGTAAATGCCGGATGCTCTTTGCTGTAAAATGAATGTGCTGTAGCTGACAGGTTGTGTATCTGGTACAAGTCGTGTAGCTCACCTGTAAACACTTGTATGCCCGGAATATTCTTCGACAAATCGAGGATGAATTGCAATACTTTTTCACTCACCGGGTACTGTGCAAAATGCGATGGTTCTAGTAGTAAAATTCTATTGGCCGGTTGCTGACTGCGCCTCTGCGGATCGAGGTTGTAGCTGTTGTACAAGAGTGTGGGGAGCGATGCATCAATCTGTACAGGTGCCATAGCCGGAAGAACGGTTTGCAGCATAATGTTGGCTGCTGTTTGCAATGTTGCAGGAACATGCATATCAGGCAGCAGGTCGTAACTGGTATCGAGGTAGCTATGGCGTTGCGAGCTGCCGGTATACTTGTTGATGTTTTCCTGATTGCATAAATATTTCTTGCTGCTGAAGCTGCCTGCTACCCATTGCCAGCTGCAATGGTTGCTGGCCAGGTCGCCATCGAGCAAATGGTAGTACAGCCATTCAGCTGGTTGGCTCCAGTGGCAGCGGCCAATATTGCAAATGATACTCGCTGTGTACATCCGCAAATGATTGTGCATGTAGCCGGTTTCTTGCAGTTGCTGCAGGCCTTCGTCAATTGCATCAATGCCAGTATTGGCATTGGCCAGTGCTGCGGGCAAATGATGAAACTGCACATCGGGTTGTGGTTGTTTCAAGTCAGTAAAAATGCCTTTTCCCTGGTGCTTCCATACCTGCTGAAAATAATCCCGCCATGCCAGTTCGCTTACCCATTTTTCCATTTGGTACAGGCTGTACCCCTTGGCCACAAAGGCTTCGTACACCTGACGGGTACTAATCACGCCGCGACTGATATACGGTGATAAATACGACACTGCCCCGTTGATATAGTTGCGGGTTTTGCCATAGCGAACAGGATCTACAGCATCAATGCGTTGGAGTATGCTGGTGTAGTCGGTTGGAAAATGTTGCATGTTTTGCTTGAGTTTTTTTGAACCACGAAGGCACGAAGTTCCGATAGCTATCGGGAGCACAAAGAGGTTTAATAGTTTGCAGTGTTCAATTTGCAGTTTGCAAGGTTTGCGTTTAAGTATTAAACCACGAAGGCACGAAGAAGGCACAAGGAGCACGAAGAGTTTTGTATTTAACCAATTAACAAATCAACCCCTTCGAATTCCATTTCCAAATTTTCAAATTGACACATTTCCAAATTGCTCATCGCTTGCTGATTTTATTCATACTAATGCTTCTTTGTCGGCTGCATTTGAAACGGTTGACGGCAGCGCTGCGGAGGCTGGCGTGTTTGGTGGATCGGCCCTGCATGCGTTTGCGCCACATGCGAAAACTGGAGGGCTTCATTTGCTGGCGCATAAGTTCAATTACAGCTGATTCATTGAGGCCAAACTGTAGCTCAATGGCTTCAAATGGAGTGCGGTCTTCCCAACCCATTTCAACAATGCGGTCGATGTCTGCAGCTGTGAGCTGACTATATGCGGATGATGCCTTTTTCATGCAGATAGTTTGTCGTTAATGTGTTTCCGTTATTAAGGTTTTTATAAGCCGTTACATCGCAGAGCATCATGCAATGATCACCGGCGTCTATCTGCTGCAGTACATGTAGTTCCATCACAGCCAGCGCCTCTTGCAAAATGGCATAGCCGTTCCATTCTGTCAATAGTTTTCGCTTTTGTAAGCGGCTAATCTTGTCGATGTTTTTGCCCGATTGCTTGCCGAGTTGATTCACCAGTCTGTACTGCGTTTCATTCAATAGTTGCAATACAAACCGCGGTGTATGCTCAATGTTCTCGATGGTTTGTGTACCATAGTAAATGGCCACAATCATGCGTTTGGGCTGCATGCTCACGGCACTCACATAAGTGCAAATGTGCATGTTGGGTTTGTGGCCCATACTGCTCACAGAATACACGGGCAGGTTTACCCGGTTCCATGGTTTTTTGCGGGATAGTTGGTTATCGGGCATCGAGACTTTGTAAAAATTGTTCAGCAGTTTGTAAGTGTTGTTGTTGCTTGTCGGCACTCATTTTATCAAAGGTTTTTACCAGCATGCCCAGCCTTGGGTTTTGGGTAAAAAAGCCGCGGTGTACATGCATGAAACGCCAGAAGAGTGCATCCCAGATGGGTTGCCATTCGCCTTTGTTCCAATCACCCATTTTTAGCAGGTAATTGCTGCCGCTGATGTAGGGCTTGGTGGTCATAAGGCCGCCATCGGCAAACTGCGTCATGCCATACACGCTGGGTACCATCACCCAATCGTAGGCATCCACATACATTTCCATAAACCAGCGGTACACCTCATTGGGGTCGAACTCGCAGAGCAAAAAGAAATTGCCCAATACCATCAACCGTTCTATGTGGTGGTTGTAACCGGTTTGTAATGTTTTTTTGATGACCACATCAATGGGGTGAATACCAGTGGTGCCTGTCCAAAAACGCTCCGGAATTTTCCGCGTAAATCCCCAATAGTTACGGGTTCGTTGTTGCCGGCCTTCCAACTCATACACCATGCGGATAAACTCCCGCCAGCCCACTATTTGCCGCACAAAACCTTCGAGGCTGTTGAGCGGAATGTCATGATTGCTGGCATACTGCAAGGTAGCATCCATCACCTGCTGTGGTTGCAGCAAACCAATGTTGAGCATGGGGGTGAGCACACTGTGGTGCAAAATATTTTCCCGCTGCACCATGGCATCTTCATACACGCCAAACTGCGCAAAGCGTTGTGCTAAAAATTGCTGCAGCCATGCTTCGGCTTCTGCAAAAGTGCAGGGATAATGCTGTGAGCTTAACTCACCATAGTGATGCGCAAAATGAGTATTGACATACTGTTTCGCTTCGCCATACCATTCATTGCTTGATGGCCACTTTACTATGGGTGCCACCGCTTGTTTCGGAAATTTTTCACGGTTGTCGGCATCAAAAGTCCACTGGCCACCCAATGGTTTTTGCTGTGCATCCAGCAGCAGGTTCAACCGCTTTCGTTGCCAGATGTAAAAGTCCGTTTGGAAGTAGATTTTTTTCTTGCTGAAAAAATCTTTTGCCAGCGGCAATTGGGTAATGAAGTTGGGATTGTTGTACCAAACCAATGTGAGTTGATGTTCGGCTGCAGCCTTTGTAATGCGGCGGCGCAACCAATCATCCGTTACATCACAGAGATGTATTTCGCTTACCTGTTGTGTGGCCAAATACGCCATGCATTTCCTGATATCACAGCGTTCATCAGTGACTTCAATATATTCTTTTATGGTATAGCCATGCTGGAGTAACCAGTGCTGATAAAACTGCATGCTGGCCCGGTGCAGCGCTATTTTTTGCTGGTGAAAAGCGTATTGCTTAAAAAACAAATACTCTTCAATCAGCACTACGGGTCTGCCTGCTTGCAGCGCCGGATGCTGCTGAAACAACTGATGGGGCAAAACCAATGAAATAGACTGCATGAAGATTTTTTTGCTGAGCATAACAACAAACTGTGTGGCCTATTGTTGTTAGTGGCAAATGTTTTTTCATGGAAAGTTTGAAAGGTAAAAATGTGTTGATTGTGGGTGCAACGGGTGGCATTGGTGCACAAACAGCCCGGCTGATGCAGGGGAGTGGTGCACAGCTTTTTTTGGCTGGCCGCAATGCTGCAAAACTTCATGCCGTAGGCCAGCAGTTGCAGGTGCCGGCACAGCGGTTGTTTGCCGTAGATGTCACCAGTGAAGAAAGCGTAGCTGCATTGGCAGCCGGCGTACAAGCACAAATACCTGCTGTGGATGTGTTGGTAATTCTGTCCGGTATTGGCATCATCAAACCTATGGAAAGCCTTTCGGCACAAGAGTTTCAGCTGACACTGCAAACGAATTTGTTTGGGCCCTTTTTGTTGCTCAAGCATTTTTTGCCAGCCATGAAAGAACAGAAAAAAGGACTCATCATAAATATACCCGGTGTGCTGGGCAAAGTGCCCATGGCGGGTGCTGCGGCATACAGCGCCAGTAAATATGGCCTTTCAGGAATGCTGCAAAGCATTCGGGAAGAACTGAAGCGGACGGAGATTCGCATCACCAATATTTTCATGGGTGGTGTCGATTCTGCGTTCTGGGATAACATCGACCTACGGGTGCAGCGTGACAAGATGATTCGGGAAGAAGAAGCGGCGAAGGCCATCTGGTTTTTGGCACAGCAGCCCGCCAGTGGCGTGGTGAGTGAAATGGTGTTGCAGCCGTTTAATCATCAGGCGATTTAATCACGAATTTTTTTTGAACCACGAAGACACGAAGGAGGCACAAGGTGCACAAAGAGATTTGAACCGCAGAGGTACAAGAGGAATGTACTGAGACTCTCGAAGTTTTTTAAAAACTTAAAGGGACTTTATCTTTTTGCATTCATCATTCCAAATTCATTATTACTCATTCTTCCTTGCCTTTCTTATTCCTTATTTTTTATTTCTTATTTCGATGATTTAGTGCAAGCTCACCACTCTTGCCAAAGTCCATTTGCCGTTGGTATTTTTCCAGATTTGTACAAACTTGGAAGCATGCTGAGGTGCATTGGGTTCCTGGTTGTTGAAGAATTTGTGCCAGCCCATTTCAATAGCACCATACCCCGGAATTTCGTACACTTCGATGGTGCCGGGAATGAGTATGCGGGTCACTTTGTTGCAAATGTTGTTTTGCAACGCTTGCAGCAAATCCTTTTTAGAAGTAGAGAGACCGCCACGGTCGTGGTAGAATTCAATGTCTTCGTCAAACATATCGGCCATGGTGGCCATGCCGCAGGTATTGTAGGCATGAAAAAAAGTACTGTCGAGGGCCACCACTGTTTTGTATAGTGCAATATTCTCAGGCTTATAGGTCGGCAGCACTGTTTGCTGCGCCTGCAGTGTTTGCATGCAAAAAAGCAGGCCAATAGAAAGCACTAAATATTTCATGTACCAATGTTTGCCGCCAAAGTAGGCAGCATTGCCGATGTGGCAGCTCCGTTCATCCATTTCTTTTTGACGCAAAACTGACTTACAATAGGATTTCAGCGGAAGGATGTTCGTTAATTTGGTGCTTTCGTATACTAACTTCTGCATACAACAAAATGCACAGCATTCAATAAACATTATGTACAAACTTTCTAATTGGCTCTTATGCTTGTTTGCCTTGGCAGCACTGGTTGCTTGTGGTAAAGATTCGCCTGCTACACCTACGCCACCTCCGCCACCAGTCATCGATACCAGTTTTGCCAAAGGTGCTGATGTAAGCTGGATAACAGAAATGGAAGCCGCCGGCGTAAAATTTTATTCGTCAAATGGTACCCAAACAGAAGGTATGGCGTTGATGAAATCGTTGGGCATAAATACCATACGATTACGGGTATGGGTAAACCCCGCCAGCCCCGGTTGGAACAATACTGCGGATGTAGTGGCTAAAGCCGTTCGGGCTAAAAATCTCGGCATGAAATTGTTAATCAACTTTCACTATAGCGATAGCTGGGCCGACCCCGGCAAGCAAACAAAACCTGCTGCATGGGCGGCGCTTAATTTTACCGATTTGAAGGCGGCACTGGCCACTCATACTACCGAAGTTCTCACAGCACTGAAGGCAGCAGGCGTTACTCCAGAGTGGGTGCAGGTAGGCAACGAAACCAACGATGGTATGCTGTGGCCAGATGGCCGGGCTTCTACCAACATGAATAATTATGCACAGCTGGTAACTGCCGGATATGATGCAGTAAAAGCGGTGTTTGCCAACGCCAAAGTAATGGTGCATGTTTCCAATGGTTGGGACAATGGATTGTTTCGCTGGAACATTGGTGGCCTCGTAGGTGCCGGTGCAAAATTCGATTTGATTGGCATGTCGTTGTACCCGCAGTTTGTAGCTGCAGGATGGGCAACTGCCAATCAGCAATGCCTCGCCAATATGAATGATATGGCCACACTCTACAATAAAGAAGTGATGGTGGTAGAAGTAGGCATGCCATGGGATGATGCCGCAAACTGTAAGGCTTTTATTGCAGACCTGATTGCAAAAACAAAATCAGTAACGGGTAAAAAAGGAAAAGGCGTGATGTATTGGGAACCCCAAAGCTATGGCAGCTGGAAAGGCTACACACTCGGCGCTTTTGACAACAGTGGCAAGCCAACAGTGGCGCTGGATGCTTTTAAAAATTAGCTACGAACGTAACTGAAGACAATAGCATTTTACATGGAATAATCACAAGCAAGCAAGAATACATTTCCTCCGTGTCTAAGGAGGAAATTTTTACATAACAGGACGGAGATACACTTAAGGTATTATACCTTCATTGCCAGATATTTTTACTGGCATTGTATAATTGGATTCATCATGACGAAACGTATTTGTTCCCCGGTGATAGTGATAATGTTGTTCTTATTTAACAACACATTTGCTCAGTACGAAAAAGTAAATTTGGATGACCGATGGAAATTTCATTTCGGCCATGCCGGCAATCCTGAAAAAGATTTCAACTATGGCATCGCCAATGTGTTTGCAAAGTCTGGAGCCGCAGCCAAAACGGCCATTGATCCTAAATTTAATGATAGCAGTTGGCGAACCCTCAACCTTCCGCATGATTGGGCGGTAGAGTTACCATTTATAAAGTCTTCCAATTTCGATATCATCCAACATGGATTTAAGCCTGTGGGTGGTTTATTTCCTGAAACCAGCATTGGTTGGTACCGCAAGCAGTTTACCGTTAATAAAGCCGACTCAGCAAAAAGACTGGTGCTGGAGTTTGATGGCATTTTCAGAGATGCCAATATCTGGGTGAATGGTTTTTTTGTGGGCAACAACAAAAGTGGTTATGTAGGTGTGTCGTACGACATTACCGATTATGTACAGTTCGACAAACCCAACACAATTGTGGTGCGGGTAGATGCTACGCAATACGAAGGTTGGTTTTATGAAGGAGCGGGTATTTACCGCCATGTATGGCTCCACAAAATGTCGCCCATACATGTGGCGCAGGATGGCATTTATGCGTGGTCAACATTCGCCAATAATAAAGCTACGGTGCATGTGCAGGGCACGTTGCAGCAACATTCGGCCAGCAGCAATGCCGTAACCGTTACTAGCATCATTAAAGAAAGAGATGGCCGCATTGTAGCGAAAAGCAAACCGCAATTGATAACCATACCGGCTTCAGGTGAAATAAGTGTTACCCAAAGTATTGCCTTGCCAACAGTACGCCGCTGGTCGTTGGATGATCCTTATTTATACCGCATTCAATACATCGTTGAGCACAACGGTCAATTGATTGATGACAGAACCATTCGCTTTGGTGTACGGCAAATTGAAGTGAAACCAAACGGTGTGTTTTTAAATGGTCAGCATGTAAAACTGTTGGGCACCAACAACCACCAGGACCATGCTGGCGTGGGCAGTGCCTTGCCCGATTATTTACAGTATTACCGCATTGGCCTGCTGAAGCAAATGGGCTCTAATGCCTACCGTGCCAGCCACCATGTACCCACGCCCGAATTGCTCGATGCCTGCGATAGCCTCGGCATGCTGGTGATGAGTGAGCAACGACTACTCAACAGCAGTCCTGAATATGTAGACCAGCTTACCCGTTTGGTAAAACGGGATCGCAGCAGGGCATCGGTTTTCATGTGGTCGATTGGCAATGAAGAAGGATGGATTCAAACCAATAGTTTTGGTAAACGCATTGCACAAACGTTGTTGGAAAAAATGAAAATACTCGACCCGACACGTACCTGTACTTATGCAGCCGATTTGCCCAATACTTTTAAAGGCGTAAATGAAGTGATACCGGTGCGGGGATTCAACTACCGGCAGTTTGCGGTGGCCGATTATCATCGCGACCATCCCCATCAGCCCATTATTGGTACGGAAATGGGAAGCACCGTTACCACTCGTGGTGAATATGTAAAAGATAGCATTCGTGGCTATGTGCCCGATCAGGATATTACTGCACCGTGGTGGGCCAGCCGTGCTGAAGAATGGTGGAAACTCGCTGCCAGCAACGATTTCTGGCTGGGTGGTTTCATTTGGACGGGCTTCGATTATCGTGGTGAACCCACGCCATACGAATGGCCCAATATCAATTCGCATTTCGGGGTGATGGATGTGTGCGGCTTCCCGAAAAACATTTACTACTACTACCAAAGCTGGTGGACTGATAAAGATGTACTGCATATTTCGCCACACTGGAATCACCACAATGAATGGGGCAAGCCCAAAAAACTGGTGGATGTGTGGGTGAACTCAAATGCAGATAGTGTGGAGCTGTTTTTAAACGATAAAAGCCTTGGAAGAAAAGTGATGGAGCGAAACTCACATTTGCAATGGCAAGTGCCTTTTGAACTCGGCACCCTCAAAGCCATTGGCTATAAAAAAGGACGCATCCTGACGGCAAAACAAGAAACCACTGGCAGCCCTGTTGATGTAGTAGTAACGCCATACAAAACAACGATGTTGGCTGATGGTAAAGATGTGGCAGTCATCAATATTTCTTTGCAAGATGCGCAGGGCCGCGATATTCCAACAGCTGATAATTTGATTCGGTTCAGCATTACGGGGCCGGGCAAAATCATTGGCGTAGGCAATGGCGACCCCAGCAGTCATGAGCCCGACAAATGCGCCGATGGCCTGTGGCAGCGCCGGTTGTTCAATGGTAAATGCCAGGTATTAGTGCAGTCCACCGGCGAAGCCGGCATGATAAAATTTGAAGCTACCGCTGCAGGTATTTATGCCGGCGGTACCGACATCGTAACCGTTGCTCCGGCATCTGTCGCAGTGGTCACCAATGCAGCAAAATATCCGCTCACTGCCGAAATGAAAAAGCCCGTGCCGGTTGGTAAAATGTTGGGTGCCGATATTTCTTTTTTGCCAGAGTTGGAAGCCAAGGGTATACGTTTTAGCGACAAAGGCGTGGAGAAAGATGCCATTGAAATTTTGAAAGACCACGGGATAAACTATGTACGGCTACGGGTTTTTAATGAGCCTGCTAATGAAGGCGGTTATTCTCCCCAACAAGGCTTTTGCGATTTGAAAAATACATTGGCGATGGCCAAGCGGGTGAAGGCTGCCGGCTTGAAACTTCTGCTCGATTTTCACTACAGCGACTACTGGGCCGACCCCGGCAAACAATACAAACCTGCGGCATGGAAAGGACAGGATTTTGCAACGCTGCAAACATCTTTGTACAACTACACCAAAACTGTGATGGAAGCATTGAAAGCCCAAAATACATTACCCGATATGGTGCAGGTGGGCAACGAAATCAATCATGGCATTGTGTGGCCCGATGGCAATATTCAACACCCCGATAGCCTGGCGCAATTGCTGATGGCTGGCACAGCGGCGGTAAAAACAGTAGCACCTATTACCATCATGATGATGCACGTGGCACTTGGTGGCCAATACGATGAAGCTGCGTTTTTTGTGCAGGAAATGCAACGCCGTGGAGTACACTTTGATGTATTGGGTTTATCGTACTACCCACGCTGGCATGGTACGTTGGGCGATTTGGAAAACAGTCTGGCATTACTGTCGAAGCAATTCCAGAAAGATGTGATTGTAGTGGAATATTCGCACCGCAAAACGGAAGTGAACAAGCTGGCTTTTTCAGTGCCGGGTGGAAGGGGCAAGGGTACCTGCATTTGGGAACCGCTCAGCACCTGGGAAAAGTTTTTCGACGACAAAGGCCAAAGCAATCAACTGTTGGAATTGTATGATGTAATGGCGAAGGAGTATTTGCAGTAAATGCAAACGGGACGCGGATTATCGTAGATGATTTACGGATTACCGCTGACCTTGTGCAGGCCTCCTGGCCTGTGCTTATCGTAAATTATTTTTTTGAAAAGCATCATTCTACAGGCTCAATCAAATCCCAGAGGTTGCCGTAGCAATCGGCAAACACACAAACCCGTCCGTATGCTTCGCTGGTGGGTGGTCGTACAATGGTGATTTGCTGCTCCAACAGCCTGTTATAGAAAGCATCAAAGTTGCTGGTGTGCAAGAAAAGAAACACCCTGCCACCGGTTTGATTGCCCACCCGGCTGGCCTGTTCTTCGTTGGCCGCTTTTGCCAGCAGCAATCTGCAACCGTTACCATCGTTGGGCGATACCACTACCCATCTTTTACTGGTACTCATCACGGTGTCTTCTATCAGGGTAAAGCCCAACTTGCCACAATAAAAAGCAATGGCTTCGTCGTAATCATGTACAACAATGGCAATTTGAGCAAGGGAGAGTTGCATCGTAAATAATTTGAGTTGCAATAAACTGCCTTCCATTTAATTCCATTGAAAAACTGAATATTTGTTTTCCTCAAATCTGTTTCATATCATGAATCGGCCCATGCTCTCTTTACTCTTTTTGCTGGCATTTAGCTGCACCAGTTGTGTAGAAATGGAAGAATGGCTGCAGCTGCGCAAAGACGGCAGCGGTCGGTTCACCATCAGTATCGACATGAGTGGTGTGTACAAAGACCCCACAGCCAAAGCGCTGCTGGAACAGGGTGGTGGAGAAGATAATCCATTGACAGCATTGGGTAAAGTAGATACTGTGATGAACATGAAAGCAGAAGCTATCAAAGCTGGTTTGGGAAACCTTGAATTTTGGGAAAGAGTTACTTCCGGAGTAAAAGCCAGTGAAGCAGACTCGGCATTTATCCTCAATTTTTCACTACAGTTCAATCAACTGGATGAGATTGCCTATATGATGCAGTATTTACCCAAAGTGGGTAATATGGCCGGGCAAGAAGGAACGCCGGGTTTGGGCTCCTTTTTTCCGCAGGTGATGCATTATGCGCTGCAAAATGGAGAACTGCTGCGACGTACGGAAATGATGGCTGAAGATAAGGCCGCAGATCCATCCATGTCAGCCATGTTTGCAATGATGCCCAACGCCAATTATGTATTGAAAGTTGATGCGCCAGCGAACATCAAAGAATCGAATATCAGCAATGCCAGCACCAACGGCAAGCAGTTGAAAGCAAGCATACCGCTGGGCGATGCTATGAGCGGACAGTTGGAAAAACTCGATGGCCGCATTGTGTTTTAGGTCCTTTCTCGCTTTTTGTAGAAGCAAGTGCCTGCGTTTTCCCACACCTGTGCTTCGTCAGGTTTCGGTTCTGCTGTTTCCGCTTATTTTGCAGCCTCAACTTGCAGCCTGATATTTTATGGATACAACCGTACAAAAGGTGACCCTCAATTTTGAGAACACCGAAAACGCCTTCAAATACAAGTCGGACAAAGACCTGAAACAAGCCCAGTTTTTGTTTAGCAGCATGGGCTATCAGTGGTTGGTAGAGCTGGGTACCCGCATTACACCCTGGGCTATCAAAAGTGGTTTGCCTATAAAAGGCATCATCCGAAAAACCATTTTCAAACAATTTGTAGGTGGCGAAACACTCGAAGAAACCAAACCTGTGGTGGATTTGCTGGGGCAGCACCATGTACAGGTAATATTGGATTATGGCGCCGAAGGCGGACAGGAAGAAAGCAGCTTCGACCATACCATGCAGCAGTTCATCAATGTAATTGACTATGCTGGTACGCAGCCCAATATTCCGTTCATGAGTGTAAAAGTGACGGGTATTGCCCGCTTTGCGTTGCTCGAAAAACTGGATGACCTCATGCATCGTTCTACCAGTACCTTGGTTAAGCGATATGAAGCAGCACTCAGCCAGCTTACCCCGCAGGAAAGGGAAGAGTGGAACCGGGTAGTGGCTCGTACCGAAAGCATTTGCCAACATGCGATGGCGCAAAACATGGGCGTACTCATAGATGCAGAAGAAACCTGGATACAAGATCCCGTGGATGCACTGGTGATGCTGATGATGGACAAATACAACAAAGACGTTTGCCTGGTGTACAATACGCTGCAGCTGTACCGCCACGACCGGTTGGCTTTTTTGCGCAGCATGATGGAAGCCGGCAAAGAGCGGGGCTTTGTGGTAGGTGCCAAGCTGGTGCGTGGCGCCTACATGGAAAAAGAACGCAAACGTGCCGAAGACATGGGCTATCCTTCGCCCATTCAGCCCGATAAAGAAAGTACCGACCGCGACTACGATGAAGCGGTGCAACTCTGCATCGATCATCTCGATCAATGTTCGTTGATATTGGCTTCACACAACGAACAGAGCAATAAACTGGCGGTGGATTTATTGCAAAAAAAAGGGTTACCCATCAACCATGAGCGGGTACATTTCAGCCAATTGTTTGGCATGAGTGACAACATCACTTTCAACCTCGCCAAGGCCGGTTGCAATGTGAGCAAATACCTGCCGTTTGGTCCTATTGAAGAAGTGATTCCATACCTCATGCGCCGAGCTCAGGAAAACAGCAGCGTAGGTGGTCAAACCGGCCGTGAGCTCATGTTTATCAAAAAAGAAATCATTCGCCGTGGAGTGAAATGAGCATTTGCGCCTTTTTTGGTCGCCCGACCAACAAAGCAAAGTTGAATGCTGTCTTGTCCTAAAATGGGTTTACACAAAAAGTAAACGATGGACATAAGAAGTCAGGTTATTGAGCGGCGGATGTACAGTTTAGAACTGCGTCATAAGATATGCCGTGAACACATGGAAGACGGCATCAGGATGGCAGAGCTGGTACGTAAGTATGAGTTGAGCAGCCACAGTCTTATTCACGATTGACTGAAATCACTAGGCTATATACCGGATAGGTACAGAAGGACCAAAGTGACCTACCTTCATGTTGAAAAAAGTCTGGATTTGAAGACAAAGAATAAGAAGATCGATTCCTTAACTGCCGATCAGCAACAAATCGAGCTTTTGAAGAAGGAGCTTGAAGACGCCCGGCTGCAGGCAGAAGGTTACAGGCGGATGATTGAGATAGCCGAACAGGAGCTCAAAATATCTATCCGAAAAAAGCCCAATACCAAATAATCCGAGAAATCAAAGACAGATACCCGGCCAAGAGCCTGAGCCGTATCTGTAGTTTATTTGGTGTTACACGTCAGGCATTTTATCAGCATTCATGGCAGGTTGAAGATGTGGAGACCACACATTTACTTGTTGTAAAAGAGGTAAAGCGATTGCGTCAAAGCCACCCGCAAATGGGAACAAGAAAGCTGTATGCGTTAATGGAAGTCTTTTTGCTGGAGCATAGCATTAAAATGGGCAGAGATGCGCTGTTTGATTTACTGGCAGCTAATCAGCTGCTGGTAAGAAAGAGAAAACGAAAGATTCAGACTACCTATTCTTCCCATTGGATGCGCAAATACCCCAATCTGATAAAAGATTTTGTTCCAACGGGTATTAACCAGCTATGGGTGAGTGATATTACATACTGGAAAATTGACAGCGGAGATCACTTATACATCAGCCTGGTGACAGATGCCTGGTCTAGAAAAATAGTTGGCTATAATGTGGCAGCAACATTGGAAGCTGTCGAAAGTATAGAGGCGCTGCAAATGGCCTTGTCAGCCTTTAAAGGGGCTGACCGGCCAAAGCAGCTTGTTCACCACAGTGACAGAGGTATCCAATACTGTAGTGGCAGCTACGTAAAGCTATTGCAGGATTACAGCATCAGCATCAGTATGACTGAATCAGGAGATCCACTTGAAAATGCGATAGCAGAAAGAGTAAACGGAATTCTCAAAGAAGAATACCTGAATCATTATACAACTCAGGACATAACAACAGCGAAACAACAACTCAAAAAGGCAATTACAAATTACAATCAACACAGGCCACACTTGAGCATAAGCAATCACACACCCGATAAAGTGCATAGCCAAAGTAACATGATGACCAGAAGGCTATGGAAAAACTATTATCGAAAACTAGATAGCTTTACCAAAAATTATCCTGTCAACCTAAATCAGGATTTATCACAAAACCTGTAAACTTTTTTTAGGACGAGTCATGCTGCATATCATGTAATTACTTCTTTCCCTGTTGGTCAGGCGAACAATAGGGGCAAAAAATCCCGCCAACAAATGCTGGCGGGATTTTTTATGCTGTAGCAACAATGCGTGAGCGTTATTTTTTGAGTTTACCACCACCAAACAACCGCATGTAGAGGCTTATTTGGAGTACACCGTTTTTATAATCGGCGTTTTGAATGGCGGTAGAATTGGCATCACCAATTTTAGAAACACCTACGTTGTATCGGGCTCCGAGTCCGAAGCCTTGTTTTTTACCCACAAAACCCAAACCGCCGGCTACGCTGAAATCGCCTGATTTCAGGTCTTCACGGCTGCTGTTGATGGTTACATCTCCAGTACGGAAACCCACCTGCGGACCTGCCTCAACATAAAAGCCGCTGTTGGTAATCAACTTCACCATCACAGGTACGTTGAAATAATTCAGCTTCAGGTTTTCAGAAGAGGTTGAGTTTTCCAGCTTGGCACCTTGTGTAGAATACATCAGTTCTGGTTGGATGGCAAAGTTGCGGCCAAGGTTGAATGCGGCATAGCCACCAATGTGAAAACCAACCGTTGCATTGGTTTCAAAGTTGTTGACAGTAAGGCCGTTAAGGTTGCTCACGTTGGCGCCGCCTTTGAGGCCCAGCGATACTTGTGCTTGTGTTTGTGTGGCAGCAAGGCTCATGATAGCTACCGCACCTGCGGCGATTAAGGTTTTTTTCATAGAGGGTGAATTTGATGATGTGGTTTAATTTACTACAAGCCAAATACAAACCTACAGCTGCTCGTACGGCCTGCTTGTTAGGATATACAATTCAAGTTTTATGCCATGCGGCGTTGCGAATTTGCTAAATGCCGTTGATTGTCAAAGCATTAACAATCATTTCGGAGAAGCGTTGCATTCTCCACATTCATTTCACTACTCAGCAAAGCATGGCGGCTGCCTGCCCGAAAGCAATAACTTGCGCCCATGCAACAATACCACGATTTACTCCGACATATCATTGCTACCGGCACCGATAAGCAAGACCGGACCGGCACGGGCACCCGCAGTGTGTTTGGCTATCAAATGCGCTTCAACCTGGCCGATGGCTTTCCGTTGGTGACCACCAAAAAAGTACACCTCAAGTCCATCATTCATGAACTGCTGTGGTTTATTAAAGGCGAAACCAATACCCAATACCTGAAAGAAAACGGCGTAAGCATTTGGGACGAGTGGGCTGATGCCGAAGGCAACCTCGGGCCGGTATATGGCAAGCAATGGCGCAGCTGGGAAGGTGCCGACGGTCCAACCGTGGATCAGTTGAGCTGGGTGGTGGAAGAGATCAAACGTAACCCCGATAGCCGCCGCCTCATTGTGAGTGCATGGAATGTGGCCGACCTGCCCAAGATGGCATTGATGCCTTGCCACAATATGTTTCAGTTTTATGTAGCACCCCCCAACCCCCTAAAGGGGGAAGAGAAAGGCAAGTTGAGCTGTCAGTTGTATCAGCGTAGTGCTGATGTGTTTTTGGGTGTGCCTTTCAACATTGCTTCTTATGCATTGCTCACTATGATGATGGCGCAGGTTTGCCACCTGGAACCCGGCGACTTTGTACATACGTTTGGCGACGTGCACTTGTACAGCAATCACTTTGAACAAGCCGAATTGCAGTTGACCCGAACGCCATTTGCATTGCCGCAAATGCGCATCAATCCGGAGGTAAAAAGCATTTTCGATTTTACCTATGCCGATTTTGAGTTGCAAAACTATCAATGCCATCCGGGCATTAAAGCGCCAGTGGCAGTGTAGATAACCTGAAATAAGAAATAATAAATAAGGAATCAATAATAAGAAAGTATGGAGCAAACAAACACCAAAAAGCCATTTGATTTGGAAGATCGGTTGGTTGAGTTTGCGTGTTGTTGTTTGCGTATTTGTGATTTGATGCCCAACACAAAAGCAGGGCACAACATAGAACATCAATTGTCGAAAAGCGGTACAGCACCGGCTTTGAATTATGGTGAGGCGCAAGCAGCTGAATCTCCCGATGATTTCATTGACAAGTTGAAATTGGTATTAAAAGAGTTGAGAGAAACCAGAATGAATTTGAAAATCATCCAATTGAAGCCTGTAGTTGCCATCCTTCGGTGCAGGAAACGTTGATGTAATGCAATCAACTCATCGCTATTTTTCTGAAAAGTATAGAAACAGCAAAAAAATAATAAGGAGCACAACAAAAGACAAAAGCCATCATAATCCATTTTCATCACTTGTACGCTGCCATATTTCCTGATTTATTATTCTTTATTCCTTATTTGTAAAATGACAATCTCAATCATAGTAGCCGCCGCCGAAAACAACGCCATCGGAAAAGAGGGTAACCTCTTGTGGCACCTGCCCAACGACATGAAGTTTTTTAAAAATACCACCTGGGCCATGCCGGTGATTATGGGGCGTAAAACATGGGAATCGTTGGGCAAACCTTTGCAGGGACGGGCCAATATTGTTATCAGCCGCCAGCCCGATTGGAAGGCCGAAGGTGCAGAAGTATGCGCCAACTTGTTTGATGCCATTGAAAAAGCCCGGCAGCTGCACACGAAGGAAATCTTTGTGATTGGTGGCGGACAGATTTACAAAGAATCGCTAACGATAGCAGAGCGGATTTACATTACCCGTGTACATGCCCGTTATGATGATGCCGATGTGTTTTTTGATGGCGTAAAATGGGACGAATGGCTGCTGGTAAAAGCACAAGACTTTGCGCCGGATGAAAAAAACAAACTGCCGCATACCATCGAAATTTGGGAACGCAAACAAGGCTAAGCCACAAGGATGTACAACGCTTTTCAGTTAGGAAAAAAATACCTGCAGTACTACTGGCATGCCCACAATGGTCAGGGCCACGGTGTGCATTCACCTTTTGTGTTTGAGTTCATCATCAAAGTATTGAACGACAAAAAGGTGTACGATTGCTATGCACCCATTGAGCAATGGCGCCGCCAGTTGCTGGCCAACGAGCAGGTATTGACGATACAAGATTTTGGTGCCGGTAGCCGAACCGGTGCTACCAAACAGCGAAGTGTGCAATCCATTGCTGCCGCTGCTTTGAAGCCAAAGAAATATGCGCAACTGCTGCACCGCATGGCTCGTTTTTACGCCTGCAACAACATTGTAGAACTGGGTACCTCACTGGGCGTTACCAGTGCCTACCTCGCATCGTCGCCGCATACCAAGCAACTGCATACTTTGGAAGGTGCTCCGGCCATTGCAGAGCTGGCAGCACAAGGTTTTCAGCAATCGCAGCTGCACAATATCCATCAGGTAGTGGGCAATTTTGATGATACTTTTCCCGCATTGCTGCAGCAATCAGCGCCCATCGATTTGCTGTACATTGATGGCAATCATCGCTACGAGCCAACCATTCGTTATTTCGAACAGGCTTATCCGTTGTTGCATGAATATAGCATCGTGGTATTCGACGATGTGCACTGGAGTGCCGAAATGGAACAAGCGTGGCAGCAGGTAATAGCCGATGAACGGGTAACCATGACCATCGATTTATTTTTTATTGGGATCGCCTTGTTTCGCAAAGACTTTAAAGTAAAACAGCATTTCCCGGTTCGATTTTAATTAAAGCATCACATCGTGATGTTGCCGGAAGGTAGTTGCTGAAAATCGTTGTCGCTTACAAAGAACAATTCATACACGCATTTTGCTACACACAAAATGCTCATCATAAAAATGGCACCGTAATTATGAGGCGAACTGTGGTCGAATAGAAACGCCGAACCAACCGCCCCAATAACAACTGCAATATGAATAACTATTTGTCTTGCATCGAAAATGGCTGCATAGCTATCAGGGCTGGCATAATAATAGGCTTTGCTCATTAAGAAATTTTTGATGAGATAAATGGACTGAACTACTACAGCCAATATCAACGCCAGATTGAATAGGGGATTGGCAAATGCCAGTGTTTGTAAAAATCCGGTATCTGTTTTGTTTGGATTAGCGAGCAAACCAATAAATACGATGATGAATAGGGCATAAAACAAAAAAATGAATGCCCTTGTCATCAGGTATTTAAACGCTTTTTTTACGTTCCAAAGTTTCAGTCCTTGTGTAAAAGGTATTGCCTTGTCGTTGCCCTGGCTCAGTAGAATCCGCAAGGCGTTAAACAATCCAATGATTAAAGTCTCTACCCAAAACAGCCAAAAAATATCAAATGGAATCCAGCGGTAAAAGGCTGCTCCAATGATAGGGATGGCGTTGAAACCAATAATAAATACTCTCGAAATATTTCCATTCATCTTAAAGCAATGTAAGTATCAAATCAATAAAAAATGCTGCTGTTGATGGTGGATATTTACTAGTCAATGCAAAACCTGTTATTTCTCATGCCTGCTCCTGCCAAACCGCAGTAGCTTGCTGTATGCCAGTGAAAGTATTACGGGTAGGTTTGTTGCTTGCTTTTTTATGCCTTTACCTCGAGTGGGGTAAAGGGCAGCATGCTTTTGTAGCACAGTTAGAATGGCAAACCATTACCCTGCAAAAAGATACCGTAAATACATTGATGCATCCTTTGGTGTTGCTGCCATTTTTAGGACAGCTGCTGATGCTGTACGCAGTGTTTGCCTCAAAGCCCCGCCGCTGGCAAACCCGCACCAGCATTGTACTGATGGGTACGCTGGCGTTTATGATACTTTTGGTTGGCGGGCTCAGCCTCCATTGGAAAGTCATCCTCAGTGCGTTGCCTTTTTGGATCATCGCGGTTTGGCTTTGGCAAAAAGAATGAATGCTGCTTTCTAAGCAAGCAAGATGATTGGATAAGAAAAATGGTTTCCTAAATCGTCCAGTCTACCAACTGGTTGGCCCACTCGGCACGGTAGGGCGTTTGTATGCGAATGTAGTTGTCGGTATAGCCTTCCATCATGCCGCCTTTTTCATGGCCTTCAAACAGCACGGTGCGTGTTTGGCCCTTGTGTTGTTCGGTAAAATATTGCTGCTTCATGTAGCTGAGGTTGCGCAATGTTTTGTTGCGGTCGTTGCGTACTGATACAGGCACCACATCAGCAATTTCCAATGCCTTGGTATTGTCTCTTTCGCTGTACGTAAATACGTGCAGGTAACTCACATCGAGGCTGTGCAAAAAGTCGAAGGTCTCTTTAAAATGTGCATCGGTTTCTCCGGGAAAGCCCACAATCACATCTACTCCAATGGCGCAGTGGGACATTAGTTGTTTGATGCGGGCCACACGGTCGGCATACAGCTGGCGTTTGTAGCGGCGGCGCATCATACCCAAAATGGTATCACTGCCGCTTTGCAGTGGTATATGAAAATGCGGCATGAAAGCACGGCTTTGCGCTACATAATCAATTATCTCGTCGGTAAGCAGGTTGGGCTCAATGCTGCTGATGCGGTAGCGGCTGATGCCTTCCACTTTATCCAGCGCTTTTACCAGATCGAAGAAGTTTTCTTCGTATTTCAATTCTCCATCGGGGCCCTTGCCAAAGTCGCCGAGGTTTACGCCGGTGAGTACAATTTCCTTTACGCCTTCAGCGGCCAGCTTTTCGGCATTGGCTACCACGTTGGCCACATTGTCGCTGCGGCTTTTGCCACGTGCCATGGGGATGGTGCAAAAGCTACAGCTGTAATCGCAGCCGTCCTGCACTTTTAAAAAAGTACGGGTACGGTCGCCCTGGCTCCAGCTGCTGTTGAAGCCGCTCACGGCCTCAATATCGCAACTACTGATGCGGGTGCTGTCGCCCTTGCTGAGCTCGGCAATGTGTTTGGTAATGTTGAATTTTTCGGCTGCGCCGAGCACCAGATCTACGCCGGGTATGTCGGCTATTTCTTTGGGCTTCAGCTGGGCATAGCAGCCGGTAATCACCACTAGGCTTTCGGGAGCCTTGCGCTGAATGCGCCGCACCAGCTGTCGGCATTCTTTATCGGCATTGTCGGTTACGCTGCAGGTGTTGATCACATACACGTCGGCCACATCGGTAAACTCCCGCTTCTCAAAACCGTCGGCTTCCAGTTGACGGCTGAGGGTGGAGGTTTCCGAAAAGTTGAGCTTACACCCGAGGGTGTGAAAAGCAACGGTCTTCTTTTTGGTAGCTGCCAGCATAAGGGCGGCAAAGGTAAGCGGATGAAAGCAAAAGGCTTAAAGCTGAAAGTAAATGGCTTAGGGCAAAAGGCAAAAAGGTCAAAGCTTAACGAAGCCTGCAACAATCCTCTGCGCTTCTCTGTGGTAAAAATCAGACATCTGACATCAGAAAACAGCCATATTTTGCAGCATGTCTGTTTCCCGAAAGAAAGCCAATCGTTTTGCCCCGGTGCTGGCACTGGTATTGTTGGGCATTGCCTGGCTGGTGGTGCGTCAGTGCAACCCCGGCGGCACCAATCCACGCCCAACCACCCGCAAAGAAGCTACCCGCAATAATAGCAATGACAACCGCGGCCTCAACCGTACGCCATCACAAATCAACTACAGCAAGCATGCCCGCTGCCGTATGGAGTGCCGGCACATTACGCAGGCAGAGGTAAAAGACATTTTGCGCAATGGTGACATCAATTACAAGAAAAGCGACATTGGCAACCGAAGCGATTGCAACCGCAAGTATGCCGTGGAAGGCCGTACCAACGATGGCCAACGGGTTCGCATTATTTTTGCTCCATGTGCCGATGAAGTAACTGTAGTAACAGTGATAGACCTTGGCAAAGAATGGGATTGTGATTGCGATTGATACACCTAAAATGAACCAAACGAAATGAGTGTAAATACTGCTGCTTATCAAGCGTTGATGAAGGAGTTACAGCCTAAAGGAGTGCAATTGGTAGCCGTAAGTAAAACCAAACCAGTAGAAGATATCAGGGCTTTGTATGCATTGGGCCAACGTGATTTTGGTGAAAATTACGTGCAGGAGTTGGTAGATAAGCAGCCACAACTACCGTCAGATATTCGTTGGCATTTTATTGGTCATTTGCAAAGCAATAAGGTAAAATACATAGCGCCTTTTGTGCACCTCATTCATGGGGTAGATAGTTTTAAACTGCTGAAAGAAATAGATAAGCAAGCCGTCAAAAACAACCGGATTATCGAAGTGCTCTTGCAAATGCACATAGCACAGGAGGAAACAAAGTTTGGTTTGGATGACCGGGAGGTTGATGAAATCTTAAATGGGGAAGAATTATCGGCATTGAAAAATGTACGGATTGTTGGCATCATGAGTATGGCATCTTTTGTGGATGATGAGCAACAAGTCCGAAAGGAATTTTTGGTGGCGAAGAAAACTTTTGATCATTATGCCCATCATCAGGTAGCCAATGTTTTTATGCAATACCTATCTCTAGGTATGAGTGCAGATTATACCATTGCTGTGGAGTGTGGTAGTAATATGATAAGGGTCGGGAGCAAACTTTTTGGTGCAAGAAGTTAGTCAGGTTTCATCCACATTGCTGTATATCTAATTGGGCTGAAATGCTTGTTGTGATTGGGTTTGCCGTATTATTGGCTTTCCAAAAAAAAACTCCTTATGATCCTAAGAAGCACCATGGCTTCACTCTGTATAATGAGTGTAGCAAGTTTGTTTGCACAAGACAATGTGGGCATTGGAACTGCCACTCCCAACAGTAATTATAAGCTGCACATCATAGCTGCCGCAAATACAGGAGCGTTACTTGCTGAGGCGTCTGGAACAACAGAAGCTTTAAGGATAACAGCCATGGGTACGGGCAATGGTGTCAATGTGTATAAAACCGAAACTTCTACGGGGCTTGGGTTGTATGTAGAACATGCGGGTACAGCCGGAGGTGCCGCTCAGTTTAGAAAAACAAATGCTGCTGCAACCGGCCCGGCAATGTATGCTTACACCAACAGCAATCAGGCACTGTCGCCGGCCATGCTGGCCGATGTGGCTGGTGTGGGCGATGCTGGTTTGGTGGTGAGAATGCAAAATGCTGCCAATCCTAACTCCGCACTATACCTCAATCATGCTGGTTCTGGGTATGCCCTGGTTGCTGATGTGATGAACAGCGGCCGTGGTGTATACCTCAATCTCAGCAATACGGCTGTAAATGGTATTGGCTTGCGCATTTACAATGCCGGTACAGGAAAAGCTGCCCGTTTTTCCAATATCAACTCTGCCAACGGCGATACCACCTTGCTCACAGAATCTGCAGGTAACGGAATGGCATTTGCAGCAGTACAAACCGGTACAGGCACAACTGCGTATTTCGGCAACCGCAATGCTGCCAATAGCTCCGCGGTGTTACAAATTGAAAACACAGGTGCCGGCAGTGATTTGTACCTGAACAGTAAAGGAACCGCTGCGGCTATTAATGTTTTGAAAGCTGCAGGAAGTAGTGGTCAGGGTATTTATATAGATCATCAGGGAGGCATTGGGCCTGTGGCTCAGTTTAGAAGAACCAACGCGACGGGGCAGGGTGCAGCTGTTATTGGTTACAATAACAGTAACAATACACAAAGCCCGGCTATTTATGCCAACCATGAAGGAACAGGTGATGCTGCGATGGTGGCCCGAATTGCGAACCCAGGTAATCCTTGGGCTGCCGTGTATGGAGAAACTAACGGAAGCGGCTCAGCAGTGTACGGTAATACTTCGGGTAGTGGAAGTGCTGTTTTTGCGGTGCAGTCTGGTACTGGCCGTGCCGGGCAGTTTCAAATTGGCAATGCTATAAATACAGAGGCCGCATTACGGGGATTTACGAATGGGCTGGGCCGGGCAGGTTTTTTTACGATTAACAATCCGGCCAGCAATGCTACGGGTGTGTATGCTGAGTCAAATGCTGGCGGGCCAGTGATTGAGGCTCGTTCAGCTGGCGGTGTTAATGGCTTGGCTTTGAAACTCACCGAAGGCGGTTTGCAGGTGAGTATCGAAACGATTGCGGCGGCAGGAAACATTGCTAAAAAAGCGGTGGCTTACCATTTACAGGCATCAGGCGCTTATACCACCACGTTTACGTTGAATGATGGTGATCTGTATTTTTTTTACAATAGTAGTGCTTCTGCAGCCACAGTTAATGGTTTGTCGGTTGCGGCTGGTGCGGGTATCAATTGTATTGTTATTGGCGGTATGTTGAGGCAGATAATGTAGCATGCTATATTCTTGAAAAGCATCACTTTTGCAGCCTTAACCGGCAAATATGTTTTCGAGAAAATTTGTAGCCGGTCTTTTCCAACAGCAGGAAAAGGCCGGTTTTCGTTTGGCAATGTTTTGTTTCGTATTTGTATTCATTCCATCAACCTTGTTGGCTCAGGTGGAGTCAGACGAAAAACCCTTGTTGGTAAGCCCGAACGGATTGATTTTTCACAAAGACTCGGTGTTTTTGCTCAACGTTCGCTTTCGGATGCAAAATCGGTTTGGCTACTTTTCAAAACTCGATCAATCTGATGAGCCCGGCTTTGAAACACTCATTCGGCGGGTGCGGTTGCGTTTCGACGGTTTTGTTATTTCGCCCAAGGTGAGCTACTACCTTCAACTGTCTTTTTCCAGAAGCGATCAGGATTTGGTGTCTGGCACTATTGCGCAAACCGTTCGTGATGCCATGGTGTATTACAACGTTAGTAAGAATTTCTACTTTGGTTTGGGGCAAAGCAAACTGCCCGGAAACCGTGAAAGGGTAATCTCATCGGGCAACCTGCAAATGCCTGACCGTTCTATTGCCAACTCGGTTTATACCCTCGACCGCGACGCCGGTTTGTTTGCCTACGGACAAATACCTGTGGGTAAGCAAATGATTATGTATAAGGCGGCCATTACCGGCGGTGAAGGCCGTGGTCAGAATTACAGCAACGATGGACTTTCTTATACCGGCCGCATTGAGTACCTGCCTTTTGGTACCTTCAAAAATTTGGGCGATTATTCAGAAGGTGACCTTGAGGTAGAAAAGACGCCTAAACTGTCGGTAGGTTTTAGCTATAACGTAAATGATAAAACAACCCGTGCTGGCGGCCAGTTGGGGGCTGCCTTGCCAAATCCCGTAAACATGCGTACGGCGATTGCCGACATGATGTTCAAATACCAAGGCTGGGGCATTTTGGGTGAATATTTTAATCGAAAAGTAGACGGCTATACCTTAAATGGTTCAAACAACACTGCCATGTTACGCATTCCGCAAGGGCAGGGCTTTAATATTCATGTAAGCAAAATGCTGAGCCGCCGTTCAGAAATGGTCGTTCGGTTTGCAGGCACCGAACCGAAAAAGGGGTTTGAAGAACACATTTATCAATACCGGACAAAAGCCTTGGGATATACCTACTACCTCAATAAACATAGGGTAAAGTTTCAAGGCTATTTTGGACTGGATAGCCGCTACCACCCACAAAAGCAAAGTCTGTTGTACCCCTACAAAAACCGGGTGAATACCATGGTTCAGGTAGAATTGGGGATTTAAAAATTAGAAAAGTCTAAGAAGACTTTTCTTTTTCAATAAAAAATGACTAAATTTGTCATGAATAAAAATGACAAACAAGTTTGCACATATCATCAAAGAGGCGAGGGTAGCGCAGAAAATGCTGGTAAGAGAGCTGGCGCAAGCCCTTGAAATGGATGCTTCTCTGCTGAGCCGCATAGAAAGCGGAGAACGGCTGGCAACAGAAGAACTTTTGCCCAAACTGGCAGAAGTGCTGCGGATGGATATGAACCTGTTGCAGAAAGAATGGCTGACTGCCAAAGTGCTGCGCCAGTTGGAGGGCTATCCTCAATATGCCGAGGAAGTACTGAGTATGGTGATGGAGCGGGTAGAAGTGTATGCCGCCAATGGCGAAACAGTACCTGCAGAATTGGAAACCTCGCTGCATGCTTTGGATGAACTGAAAGCCGCGGTGAAAGCCAAACAGCCTTTGGATGAAACGCAGCTGACACGGCTTCGGGATTTTTTTCATACGAGGTATACTTACCACAGCAATAAAATTGAAGGTAACACCCTCACCCTTCAAGAAACTTCATTGGTGGTGTCGAAGGGAATAACCATTGCGGGTAAAAGTGTAAGGGAGCATCTGGAAGCGGTAAACCACCACGAAGCGGTGGAGTACATTGAAAGTATGGTGCAAAGCGGTGGCCGCATTACAGAACGCCTGATCAAAGAGTTGCATTATCTCATTTTGAAAGGTATCGACAAGCATTGGGCGGGTACTTATAGAAATGTAGAAGTTCGCATAAGTGGAAGTGAACATGTACCTCCGCAGCACTTTGATGTACCCATGGAAATGGAGAAAATGCTGGCTTACTATCAGGAAAACCGGGTACGCATGCACCCCGTGCTACTGGCTGCCGATATGCACCTGATGCTGGTGGGTATTCACCCTTTTATGGATGGCAATGGCCGCACCAGCCGCCTGTTGATGAACCTGATATTGATGCAAGGAGGCTACTACATTGCCAACATCAAGGGTGATTTGACGGACAGGTTGGAGTATTACCAAGCGCTGGAAGAAGCCCATGTGCGGGGTAATACAACGCCATTCAGAAAGCTGGTGGCCAGCACTGTGATGCAAAACATGGAAGAGTACCTGTCGCTGATTTAATGCCAGATACGGCACTATGCCAAAGCGGTAAATACAAGCCCGCTGGTCAAAAGCTGCCGGGCTTTTTTTGCTGAGTGCTGTACGGCTGCTGATGGGCTGCCGGATGGAAGCGGTAGCTGCCCCGTAGCTGTAGGCTGCATTGGTATTGACCAAGGCGGGGCACTACAAGCGTACAGCCGGAACTGCTGTTGATAGCTGTGCTATGGCTGACAGCCCCCAATTGCTTTTTCTGAATGGATACAACAGCACCTACAACTGCCAAGATTTAATGCCTGTTCCTTTGGGTTGCTTTGGCTACCTTTGCGCCTCAATTTTCGTTTCCAGGCAATTATGATTAGTGTAAAAAATGTAACGCTGGCCTATGGCAAGCGGGTTTTGTTTGATGAGGTAAACATCAACTTCGTAAAGGGTAACTGCTACGGCGTAATTGGTGCCAATGGTGCCGGTAAGTCTACTTTTTTGAAGATTTTGAGTGGAGAAATTGAGCCCAACAAGGGTTCGGTGGAAATAACCACCGGCGAACGCATGGCGGTGCTGAAGCAAAACCACTTTGAATTTGATGAGCAAACAGTACTAAACACCGTACTGATGGGCCACAAAGTGATGTGGGATGTGATGCACAAGAAAGATGCTATTTACGCCGACCCCGATGCTACCGAAGAAGACTACATGAAGGCGGGTGAACTCGAAGCTGAGTTTGGCGAAATGGGCGGCTACACCGCTGAAAGCGATGCCGCTACACTGCTTAGTAACTTGGGTGTGGTGGAAGCTTACCACCAAAGCCTGATGAAGGACATACCTGGCACCATGAAAGTGCGGGTGTTGTTGGCACAGGCATTGTTTGGCAACCCCGATATTCTGTTGCTTGATGAACCGACAAACGGCCTCGATATTGAAACCATCAGCTGGTTGGAAAACTTTTTGGCCGACTACCAAAACATTGTGTTGGTAGTGAGCCACGACCGTCACTTTTTGGATGCCGTGTGTACCCATGTGGCCGACGTGGATCGTGCTAAAATCAAGGTATTTACCGGCAACTACACCTTCTGGTACGAGAGTAGCCAATTGATGGCCCGCCAGTTGAGTGATAAGAATAAGAAAGTAGAAGAGAAGCGTCAGGCGTTGATTGATTTCATTGCCCGGTTTAGTGCCAATGCCAGTAAGAGCAAGCAGGCTACCAGCCGTAAAAAGGCATTGGAAAAACTCACCATTGAAGAAATTGAACCTTCAAACCGCCGGTATCCGGGCATCATTTTCCAGCCATTGCGGGAGGTGGGCAACCAGATTTTGAACGTGGAAGGTTTGTCGAAAACGGTGGACGGCCGTAAGCTGTTTGATAAAGTTACTTTTAGTGTGCAGAAGGGTGAGAAGATTGCCTTTTACAGCCGCGACCCATTGGCGGTGACACAGTTTTTTGAAATCATAAACGGCAATGCCACGGCTGATGCTGGTAAACTGGAGTGGGGTACCACTATTACCAAAGCTTACCTGCCATTAGAAAACGGAGAGTTCTTCAAAGAAGGCCTGCCCATGATGGACTGGCTGCGTCAGTTTGTGCCTGAGCATGTAACCGATGCTGATGAACCATTTCTGCGGGGCTTTTTGGGTAAAATGCTGTTTAGCGGCGACGACATTATGAAAAAAGTAAACGTGCTGAGTGGTGGCGAAAAAGTACGCTGCATGCTGAGCCGCATGATGTTGCAAAACCCCAACTGCGTGGTACTCGACCAGCCAACCAACCACCTCGATCTGGAAAGCATTCAGGCATTTAACGAACAGTGCGTAGAATTCAAAGGCATTGTGCTGCTCACCAGCCACGACCATACATTTATGGAAACCACGGCTAACCGGGTAATTGAGTTGACACCAAAAGGTATCATCGACAGACTGATGACTTTTGATGAATACCTGGAAGATGAGCGGGTGCATCAGCTTCGGGAAGAATTGTATGCGTAAGCAGCTACGAACAATTTGTGTAAAAGACGGTCAGCTACTGGCCGTCTTTTTTGTGCATACCAAATGCTGCGGATAGGCGTTCATTATATTGCAACCACTAACTGTGCTTCACTGTTGAAATTTTTTTGCTTCATAGCGATGTGTATTGTTTGCCTGCTGGCAAACAATACCGCATGGGCACAAGTGAGCTCCAACTTTCGGGTGAAAAAAATTGCTGTGCAAGCAGCGCCGGTACAGTTGGATAGCTTGAGTGTTGTGCCGGGCAGTTTTCGCATAACGGGTGCCGACAGCCTGCAATATGTGTGGGATGATGTGCGGGCCACATTGCAATGGTTGAAGTTGCCCAATATAGATAGTGTATGGGTGAGTTACCGGGTGTTTCCGTTTGGTTTTGCCAACAAAGTGTACCGCTACCAATATGATAGTGTGGCCAACTTTTTTAAAGCTATGCCCGTGCCGAAGCGAAAGAATACCAGCAACAATCAGCAGGGATTTGGCAAGCTCAATTACACTGGCAGTTTTGGCCGCAGCCTGAGTTTTGGTAATGCACAGGATGCTGTGGTCAATTCACTCTTTAACCTACAGGTAAATGGCATGCTGGGCGACAGTATTGAAATTGCTGCTGCCATTACCGACAACAACATACCAATACAACCTGATGGCAATACACAACAGCTCAATGAGTTTGACCGCATTTGGCTGCAGTTTAAAAAACGCAACTGGACGTTGAGTTTGGGCGATATTGATGTGCGGCAGCAGCCCACCTATTTTCTCAGCTATTTTAAACGGCAGCAAGGCATTGCTTTTGAAACTACACAAAGGCTTGGCAAGCAAACTAGCAACACGAGTTTTGTTAGTGCGGCCATTGCTAAAGGAAAATTTACCCGCAATGTGTTCAACGGGCAGGAGGGCAACCAAGGCCCATACCGGTTGCGGGGTGCCAATAACGAGCTCTTCTTTGTGATACTGGCCGGTACAGAAAGAGTGTTTATTGATGGAGTACAATTACAACGTGGCGAAGACCAGGATTATGTCATCAATTACAACACGGCAGAAATCAGTTTTACACCCAAACAACTCATTAGCAGAGACAAGAGGATACAGGTAGAATTTGAATATGCCGATCGCAATTACCTCAACTCATTGCTGTATGCTGGCAACGCATTGAAAGTGGGTGAAAAGCTGGAAGTGAACATTGGCATGTACTCCAATGCCGATGCCAAAAACTCACCCATCAATCAAACGCTGGACAATGTGCAGCGCCAGTTTTTAAGCAGTATTGGCGACAGCATCAATCAGGCATTTTATCCCGTAGCTGTGCGGGATAGTTTTGATGCGGCGAAAGTATTGTACATCAAAATAGACACGACGGTTGCCGGCCAACCCTATACTTTTTACCGCTACCAAAACATTTACGATACGGCCATGTATAGTCTGGCGTTTAGCGAAGTCGGTACCGGTAAAGGCAACTATACACTGCTGCTAAATGGCGCCAATGGAAAAGTGTTTCAATGGGTGGCACCGGTGAATGGCGTAGCACAAGGTAACTATGAGCCGGTGGCTTTGCTGGTGACGCCCAAAAAACAACAGCTGTTTACGGCAGGTATAAAATACAGTTTGGGTAAAAACACAAAGCTGTTGGCAGAAGCAGGTTATAGTGTGACAGACATCAACACATTTGCCAGCAAAGACAAAAGCAATGATGGCGGCTTAGGCATCAAGTTGCAGTTGAAAGATGAAAGGTCTGTACAGTTGGGAAAATCAAGCAAGCTGCTTTCAACAGAGGCCAGGTTTGAGCAAGTGGATGAAAACTTTCGACCGTTGGAACGTTTGCGAAGCATTGAATTTTTGCGGGATTGGGGCTTGCCTTTTGATGCAGGTTTTGCCAAAGAGCAATTGCCGGGCTTTACCATGACATTGAGTAACAACAAACAGCACAGCATACAATACGATTACAGTGGTTACAAAAGGGGCAATGCGTATAGCGGTAACCGCCACAGTATTGAGCATCGGTTACAACAGCAGGGCTGGGTGGTCAATGATGTGTTGCGATATACTTCGTTTGATGGCTTGGGCATCAATGGCTATTTTCTAAGGCCATCCATTGCTATCAATAAAACATTCAACAAGATTAACGCACTGGAGATAGGGGCACAATATCAGTTGGAACACAACCAGGTAAAATCATCAGTTACTGATACTTTACAAGCTAACAGTTTTTCTTTTACCGATTGGCGGGTGCATATACGCAGCAATCAGCAACAGCGCAATCGTTGGTCGCTGCAGTGGTTTAGAAGAAGCAACCAGTTTGCATCGGCTAATGGTTTTGTACCGCAGGATGTGAACGATAATTTTTCGATACAGGTAGAGCTCACCAAAAGCAAACAGCACCAGTTTCGGTTGAATACGGGCTACCGCATGTTGAAAGTAAAAACGGCCGGCATCAACAACCAGCAATCAGACAATACTTTGCTGGGCCGTGCTGAATATTTGACTCAACTAGCTAAGGGCGCCATCACTGGCAATGTGTTGTATGAAATAGGCGCCGGGCAAGAGCAGCAACGCGACTTCAGTTATATTGAAGTGCCCGCCGGTCGTGGTGAATATGCATGGATTGATTACAATGGTGATGCCGTACCACAACTCAACGAGTTTGAGTTGGCGCAGTTTCAGGATCAGGCAAAATACATCCGCATATTTACACCTACCAACCGGTTTGTAAAAGCTGCGTACAACACCCTTAATGCGAGTATTCAATTGAGTCCAGCCAATGTGTGGCGTAGAGATTCATCGCAGCTCAAGCGCTTTCTGGCCAAGTGGAATGCCCAAAGCAGTTTGCAAACCACCAGCAAGCGAAAAGATGATGGCGGTTTTCCATTCAATCCTTTTGCGGGTACCATCAGCGATACAGCCATCATCATGGCCAATACCAATATCGCCAACACGATTTCATTTAACCGATACAGCACTTCCTGGGGTGTAGACCTGACGCAGGTTCGCAACAGCAGCAAGGCTTTGCTGACGTATGGAGTAGAAATAAGAACGTTGAATGATGTGTCGCTCCGCTGGCGAAAAAATGCCGGAAGACAATGGACCTTTGCCATTCAGGGCAAGCGGGGCAGCAATGAATTGCAAACCCCCAATCCAAAATTTGATAACAGGAACTATGCAGTCACGTACTACGAATTGATGCCATCCATTACCTACACTTTGGGTGCCAAATTCAGGGCAACTACTTTGTATAAATGGAATGAGAAAAAAGGGAATGCCAACAGCATTCCGCAACTGAGTACCACCAATAGTTTGCAGGTAGAAAGTAAATACAATCTGGTGCAAAGCGGTGTGTTCACAGGTAAGCTTACCTATTCGTCTATCGATTTTACAGGTACATCCAATTCTACCGTTTCTTACTTCATGCTCGATGGTTTGCAACCGGGCAAAAACTTTTTGTGGAATGTAGATTTCACCAAGCGGCTGGCCAATGCGTTGGAAATAAGTTTTCAATACGAAGGCCGCAAAGCAGGAGAGAGCCGAACGGTGCATGTAGGCCGGGCTTCATTGAGAGCCGTGTTGTAACAAACGCAAAAGGTCAGCTCTTTTCAGAACTGACCTTTGCTCATTTATGGGTGGGATTTACATATTATCCAAACAAACCACCTTTCTTCAAGGTGCGAACGCCTTCGCCAATTTTGAATCCGTTGTGGTAGATTTCAATTTTGTAATTACCGGTTTGGAAGCCTTTATCGCTTTTCCAGTCAAAACTTACAGGTGTTTTCTTGCCGCTTTCGTACTGCACCTGCACCTTAGAAGTGTAGGGCTTGTCGCCTTCTTCACGGGTGGTGAATACGGTGTTGCTGGCAATCGGGCTGCCATCAGGAGCGGTTACGGTGATGTAAATTTCTTTTTCACCACTTTTTGCAAGGCGGTTTTCATCCAGCTGAAAAGCAATGCGCAATTTGTCGGCACGTTTGGCGGTAGCTGTTTCTTTTTCTTTGCCGGAGCCTTTTTCGTTTAGCGCTGCTATGCTGATGTTAGAAGCCTTTAGGGTGCTGGCAACGTCGGCTGTTTCATCCAGTGTTTTCTGAATGCTTTGCTTTTCATTACGTGTAGCTTCAAGGTCAGCTTCTACCTGTTGCTTTTCTGTAGTCAGTTGCTGATTGTTGGCTACAAGCGTTTGGTTTTCACCTTCCAGGCGGCGTACATCTGCAGCCAGTGTTTCAATCGTACCATTCAGTTGGTTAATCATCTGACGGGCACGGGCCAAATCGGCTGCAGTGGCATTTTTATTATTTACCACCTTGCGGATTTCATTGCGCAGCCGGGCTATTTCCTGATTCCGTGTATCCAAATTGTCTGCCATGGTTTGGTTTTCACCCATCAGGCTATCGAGGCGGCCCAGCGATTCAGTGTACAGGTTACGTACCTGGTCTCTTTCGCTGGTTACCAGTGTGTTCTGGCTGGTAAGTGTACCTACTTGCTCCTGGCTTTTGTTCTTTTCATAAATAATATAACCCCAGGAAAGCAACAAAGCAGCGGCAAGGCCACTATAGATCAACGTACGGTTGTCTTTTTTTGGAGTAGTGCTGTTGTACTCATTCAATTTCATGTCTTCCATATGCTTCGTGTTTTTAGTTCAATTACAAGGTATGCCAACACCGTGCCAGACCAACTTTTCAACGCTGTTAAAAACTTTCTAATACACCCTTTTTAAAGTTTCATTGCTTTGTTACGTGGCGGTGGATAAAATCATTCTTGATTGGAAAAAAGGTGCTTTCAAATCAGTGTACTGGTTGGAAGGTGAGGAACCTTTCTTTATAGATCAGGTATTGGGCTATGCAGAAAAAAACATTCTGACAGATGCCGAAGCAAGTTTCAATTTGTCGGTGTTTTACGGTCGTGATGCCGATTGGTCGGCCGTGGTGAATGCTTGCCGCCGCTACCCCATGCAATCGCAGCGCCAGGTGGTGTTGCTGAAAGAGGCACAATACATGAAGGATATCGAAAAGCTGGAAGGCTACATCGAAAATCCGCTCAGCAGTACAGTGTTGGTGGTGGGCTACAAACAAAAAAAAGTAGATGGCCGTAGCAAGCTGGCCAAACTGCTGAAGCAAAAGGGAGAGGTACTAACCACCAAAAAAATATACGATAGCGATTTGCCCAACTGGGTGGTGAATCATTTAAAAGCAGATGGCTTCACTATATCGCAAAAGGCGGTGTATTTACTGGTGGATCATATTGGTAATGATTTGTCGAGGCTGGCCAATGAGTTGGAAAAAGTGCAAATCAATCTGCACCAGCGCAAAGAGATTACCGAAGATGATATTGAAAACTATGTGGGCATCAGTAAGGAGTATAACGTGTTTGAATTGCAGCATGCACTCACCCAGCGCAACATGACCCGTTGTTTGCAAATCATTCAATATTTCGAAGCCAACCCAAAAGCATTGCCTATTATGCAATTGCTCCCCACGCTTTATTCCTTTTTCAGTAAGGCATACATGGTGTTTGGGGCCGGCACCAACGATGAATACCAGCTGATTCAATATCTCGGGTACAAAGGCCCGAGCCCATATGTAAAAGATATTATCAGCTGCGCCAAAAACTACCGGCAAAAAGGAGTAGAGCAAGCAATTTTATTGCTGCACGAATACAACCTCAAAAGCATTGGTATTCATGCATCTAATGTTTCAGACGCAAATCTGTTGAAAGAAATGGTGGTGAAAATGATTACGCCAACGGTCGATTAACTTTCATAGGCCTGCAGCAAGAGTTGCGATGCATCCTTGTCTTTTTGCAACTGCGCTTTCAAACTATCCAGTCCGCTGAATTTTTGCTCACCACGCAGGTGGCAAATCACTTCTATGCGAAGCGTTTCGCCATAAATGTCGGCATCAAAATCAAAGATGTTTACTTCCACCGTTTGGCGGGTACCATCCACGGTTGGGCGAACGCCAATGTTCATCATGCCTTTCATCCATGCACCGTTTTGCTGCATGCGTTTTACACGCACCGCATACACACCGTTGCCCGGCATCAGCTTTTCAGTATCATTCATGCGGATGTTGGCTGTAGGGTAGCCAATGGTGCGGCCAAGCTTATTGCCTTCTACCACGGTGCCTTCAAAAAAGTAGGCATAACCAAGGTAGCTATTGGCAGCAGCAATATGGCTATTGATAACAGAAGTACGGATGCGGGTACTGCTGATGGTATTGTCATTGAGTACTTCGGCAGGAATTTCCATCAACTCATAGCCATGTTTGCTTTTCAGCGCTTCCAGCAATTGATAGTTGCCTTCGCGGTTTTTACCAAAACGATGGTCGTAACCAATTACAATACAGCGGGGGTGAAAATGAGCTACCAGGAACTGCTCCACATATTCGAGTGCTGTTTGCTCGGCAAATTCGCTGGTAAAAGGAACAATTACCAAATGGTCGATGCCTTGTTTTTCGAGCAATTCTATTTTTTCAGCAATGGTATTGATAAGCCTAATTTCTGACTGTTGATTGCCTACAATGCGCCGTGGGTGCGGGTTGAAGGTGATGATGACACTTTCGCCATTGATGGCCGCAGCCTTTTCAGTCAACTGTTTGGTAATGATGCGGTGACCATTATGCACACCATCAAACGTGCCTATGGTAACCACGGCATTGCGGAATTTTGGAAGTCGGTCGATGTGCTTGTGTACCTGCATGGGCCGGCAAATTTGAATTAGTAATGGCCAATTTCCAAATCTCTGCCGCAGCCGCCTATTTTTGCAGCATGTCTTTATATGCAAAGCGAGGCGTTTCGGCGCAAAAAGAAGAGGTGCATGCAGCCACCCAACACTTAGATCAGGGGCTGTTTCCCAAAGCATTTTGTAAAGTATATCCCGATTTGCTCGGTGGCGATGCCGACTGGGTAAATGTGATGCATGCCGATGGTGCCGGTACCAAAAGTATTCTGGCCTATTTGTACTGGAAAGAAACCGGCGACATTAGTGTGTGGAAAGGCATTGCACAAGATGCCATTGTGATGAACCTTGATGACCTGCTTTGTGTGGGCATTCACGATAATATCGTTTTCAATTCTACCATCGACCGCAACAAGCTGCTCATACCGGGCGAAGTGTTGGAACAGGTCATCAGCGGCTCACAGGAGCTGTTTGATACACTGGCTGATTTTGGGGTAAACATTGCCTACCTCGGCGGCGAAACGGCCGACGTGGGCGATGTAGTGCGTACTGTGGCGGTGAATGGCACCATGAGTGTTCGTTGGCCAAAATCGAAGATTGTGACCAATGAAAATATTGCTGCAGGTGATGTGATTGTGGGCTTGGCTTCTTATGGCCAAAGCGTGTACGAATCAAGCTACAACAGCGGCATTGGTAGCAATGGTTTAACAAGTGCCCGCCACGATGTGCTGAGTAAATACTATGCGGAGCATTTCCCCATGACCTATGAACCTACGCTCAGCGATGATGTGGTGTACATCGGCAAGCACCGCATGACGGATATAGTGATGGACGAAGGACATAACGTGGGGCAATTGCTGCTGAGCCCCACCCGTACCTATGCACCGGTGTTGAAAAAACTGCTCACCGAAAACTTCGATCAGATTCATGGATTGGTGCACTGCAGTGGTGGTGGCCAAACCAAGTGCATGAAGTTTGTGCCAGAAGGCGTACGAGTGGTAAAAGACAACCTGTTTGCTACGCCGTATATTTTCGAACTGATACAACAATGTAGCGGTGCTGATATGCGGGAAATGATGCAGGTATTCAACATGGGTTGCCGCCTCGAAATTTATTGTAGTGAAGCCAATGCAGCAACCATGATTGATACGGCAAAAGCTTTTGGCATTGATGCACAAATCATTGGCCGTGTAGAAGCGTCAGATAAAAAAATGTTGACGATTGAGCATGCCGGCGAAACAATTATTTTTGAATAAATCAGTTATTGATTCATCACCCAAAGGATGAGCTTCGCTACTCCTTGCATATTCTTACTCCATGGCTGAAGAAATAGTAGTACAACTCAAACAGGTCAATATTTATCAGGGCGACGTACAAATTTTGAAAGGTGTAAACCTCGAAGTGCGTCGTGGCGAATTTGTATACCTCGTAGGTAAAACCGGCACCGGCAAATCTTCTTTGCTCAAAACCTTGTATGGCGAATTAGCACTGAAAGAAGGTGAGGGCAAAGTGGTAGGACACGACCTGCGCAATCAAACCTGGAAAACCATTCCGTTTTTGCGCCGCGACCTCGGTGTGGTATTTCAGGATTTTCAATTGCTCACCGACCGCAATGTGAAAGAGAACCTCAAGTTTGTATTGAAAGCCACCGGCTGGAAAGATGAAAACATGATCAATGCAAAAATTGATGATGTGCTGGAAAAAGTAGGCCTCAAAAGCAAGGGTTTTAAAATGCCTTTTGAAATGAGTGGTGGCGAACAACAACGCATTGATATTGCCCGTGCATTGCTCAACTCACCCCGCTTGCTGCTGGCCGATGAACCTACAGGCAACCTCGACCCCGAAACCAGCGACGAAATAATGGGCCTGCTGATGAACCTTAGCAAAGACTATGGCATGGCCGTCATTATGGCTACGCATGATTACATGGTTATCAATAAATTTCCTGCAAGAATTTTGCGTACCGAAAAAGGAAAAGTGTACGACAGCGCCAATCAGTACGCTGAAAATTAATATCAGGCAGAAAGCTTTAAGCGTTCTGCTACTTTGCCCGGCACGGTTGGTTCCTGTTCAAATATCCAGCGAATCATCTGCCGGGCATTTCTTTCGTTGTTGAATAAAGATTGCATCACCTGCATACGGTCTTCAAAGTTGTGCAAATGATAAGGCTGGTCAAAAGCCTTGGCTATGGCATATTTCATGCTGGCTGTACTGTTGGCAATTATGCAACAACCGTTGAGGCCACTACCTTCTACGCCAGCTTCATTCACCACGCAGTGTCTTCCAAAATAAAGGGCATTTATCAATTTCAGTTTGATGCCAGTGCTATTAAATGATGGCAAAATATTCACCTGCGCCTTCTTTATCAGCTCTTCCATTTCGGTCTGTTCGGGGTTGGCCACAATACAGGTATGCGGAAAACTGTGGGCCAGCTTTTCCAGTTTTGCAGAAGGATTTTTACCTGCCACTACGAAAGGTATTTCCAGCTTGCTGAAAATTTCTTCTAGCAGCCAGGTGGCGGCATATTCATTTTCGGGCACACTCAGGTTGCCATGATACAGGCAAAAACTACCGTGTGAGCCGTACCATTCGGGTGCAAACTCGGGCAGGTAAAGTGGTAAAAAGTCTACATTGTTGTAGCCCAATTCACGGTTAAAAACTTCCAGGTCTTTTTCAGTGACGGTCCAAAAAGTAGCTTTGCCTGCCATTGCCGCTTCGTACTTTTTCAGCAGGGCACTTTCTCTTTTGAAAAAGAGTTTTTTGAACATGCTGCCACTGGTTTCAGAAAGCTGGCGGTAATATTCATATTCCACATTGTGCAGCCGTACAAAACAGCGGTTGGCGGGCAAATCGCCGCTGTATGCAAAATAGGTACAGTGCATCCCTTCCATCAGCACAGGGTAATCGTCTTGTTTCAGGCGTTTGAGCAATGCATCATTGGCCCGGCTGGCTACAATGTAGGGCACACTGGTAGCCAGGCTTTTGAGCGGTGTCACCCGTTCGTAGTAGTGTACTTCTTCGCAATATTGGTTGAGCACGGGCTGCTGACCACGGCCGTATTCAAAACAGTGCAAATGAATTTTTACACCCGCTTCGCTCAGGGCTTTAATCTTGTAAAACAAATCAAAAACGCCACCATAATCCACCGGATAGGGTACGTCTAAACAAACGATATGTAAATGCTTTTCTGCCAAAATCAATATTGCTTAAGAGGCTCTTGCAGGCAATTAGCCCAAACCTGTAACATGTTTTTTTCTTCTTCAGTCCAGTTCCAAACTGTTGCTGCAACGGTGCTTTGCCCGGCCAATGTTTCGTACAAAACAGCATCCTTTGCTAAAAGGTTCATGGCCTGAGATATTTCACCGGGAGCTACCTCATTTACCAGTACTGCTACTTCATGTTGCTGATTTAAATGCTCGTATTCGGGATACCGCACACAAACCTGCGGCTTACCCGCCTGCACATAATCAAAAAAACGATTGGCTAAAGAATAGTATTGATTGAGGCCGCTATTGTTAAACAATGTAATGCCTGCAAATGCCCGTTGGGTAAGGACTCGCAACACGGCTGGTTTCAGATGACCCGTTAAAAAAACCTTGTCTGCCACACCGTGAGCAGCAATTAAACTTTTCACTTGCTCCATGTAATTGCCATCGCCGGCAATCACCAGCGGGAGTGAGGTTTCTTTCATGGCAGCAATCAGCTCATCAAAAGCCCGGCCCTCGTTTACCGCTCCCTGGTACAAGAAAAATCGTTCTGGCAATGAAAGTGCCGCTGGCAGAGCTTCAAAGAAAGTATTGCCGGCAGGCATCGGCATGTTTCTCACAACGGCATACTTTACTTTATACCGCCGGCTGAACTCATCCGCTATAAACTGATTGACGGTATATCCGTTTTGAAACTGGGGCACACACCAAGCCTCGATGGCTTTCCAAATGGCGGCAATCCATGGTCTTCTCTTCACTTCCGTGAGCTCAGTGAAGAGCTCGTGGGCATCGTACAGGCGGGGGAGCTGGTACTTTTTGCTGATGAGCAGGCAAGGCACAATGCTGTCAAGGTCGATGGCGCAAATGGCCATGTGGGTGGCTCCGGGCTGCTGGTGTGCCTTGGCTTTTGTTTGTAAAAAACGATACAGGGCTTTGTTGTAGGCCCAGTAAAACCGCTTCCCTCTTTCGGGCGAAACATTGAGGCGTACTTGCTCAAAAGGCTGATGATCAAGGGGTAAACTGTTGGCAGTGGTGCGGCCTACCAGGGTAACCTGATAGCCTGCCCGGGCCATCGAACCGCAAATGCGCTGCATCCGCTGATCAAAACTCAGGTCGTTGGTAACCGTGCAATAAATATGATAATCTTGCGGCTGCATGTGCTAATTGGGGGCGCAATCTAAAATCCTTTCGATAATATTTCCCTGATATCTTTTTTTGCCCTACTTTTGCCGCCCATAAAATTGGATGATTTAATCGGATAACAAAAAACGCATAATCGGATGCCTTATTTAACTGTAGAAAAGAAAGCCAAGATTTTCGAAACTTATGGTGGCAGCGCTAAAAACACTGGTTCTATCGAAGGCCAGATCGCTTTATTGACTGAGCGTATTTCTGCTTTGTCTGCTCACCTGCAGCAAAACAAAAAAGATTTCAGCACTCACCGTGGTCTCATGAAGATGGTTGGTCAGCGTAAGCGCCTGCTTACCTACCTCAGCAAGCACAACTTGCAGGGATACCGCCAACTGATTGAAAAACTGGGTCTCAGAAAGTAATCATGCGGTTGCATTAACGATATAAACCCCAATTAGCCTGGCTGATTGGGGTTCTCATATTTCTTTACAACCTCATTACCGCTTTTTTTACCCGTCGCGTCGTGCCCCATTGTGGCAGGGCGTTTTGTTGCATCATACCGAATCTAAAATCAAGGTTTTCGCAAATTCTTATTTATGTTGACACAACCACATTCCGTTGTGATAGACATGGGCCCCAATTGTAAGCCCATTACTATCAGCACAGGCCGGCTTGCCCGCCAGGCCGATGGCGCTGCCCTGTTGCAGTGCGGCAATTGCTACCTGCTGGCCACCGTTTGCGCCAGCAAAGAACCCCGCCCCGGGCAGTCTTTCTTCCCATTGACTGTAGACTATCAGGAGAAATTCGCTTCTGCCGGTCGTATCCCCGGTTCATTTTTTAAGCGTGAAGGCAAGCTGAGCGACTACGAAGTACTCATCAGCCGTTTGATAGACCGTGCCCTGCGTCCGCTTTTCCCCGAAGATTACTTCTGCGACGTTCAGGTGCTGGTTACCCTTTTGTCTAGCGACCCCGAAGTAATGCCCGATGCCCTGGCTTGCCTGGCGGCATCTGCTGCTTTGGCCGTAAGTGATGTGCCCGTTCAGGAAGTAATTTCTGAAGTACGCATTGGCCGTCAGAATGGCGAATACCTGATTAACCCCACCCGTACCCAGTTGCAGTCTTGCGATATGGACTTCATCATTGCGGCTACAGCCAAAAACATGATGATGGTAGAAGGTGAAGCCAAAGAGTGCCAGGAAGAAGATTTGGTAAAAGCGTTGGAACTGGCTCACGAAGCTATCCGCAAGCAAATTACTGCTCAGGAAGACCTACGTACGCAGGTTGGTGTAACCGGCAAACGGGAGTACACCAAGCCTTACCGCAATGAAGCACTCGAAAACAAGATTGCTGAACTCGGCCGTGCCAAAATGTATGAGATCGCTAAAAGCGCCTCTGCCAAGCATGAACGCAGTGAAGCTTTCAGCAAACTTTTTGATGAGGTAAAAGAAGCCCTCGGCGAATTGCCCGAAGAAGACCAACCGCTGGTAGGCCACTACCTCGGCGAACTGCAGTATTATGTTGTTCGTGATATGATGCTCGATGACCGCATTCGTCTCGATGGCCGTAACCTCACCACTGTTCGTCCTTTGGATATGATGGTAGATGTACTGCCTTCACCACATGGTTGCGCCCTGTTTACCCGTGGTGAAACTCAATCGCTGACCACTGTTACACTCGGTACGCCAAATGATGAGCTGTTGATTGAAACAGCTGCTACCAGCGACTATGTAAAATTCATTTTGCACTATAACTTCCCGCCATTCAGCACCGGCGAAACCAAGCCCATGCGTGGTCCTGGCCGTCGTGAAGTAGGCCATGGCAACCTGGCTATGCGCAGCCTGAAGCAAATAATGCCCGGCAACGAATATCCTTACACCGTTCGTGTGGTGAGTGATATTCTTGAATCGAATGGTTCGAGCTCAATGGCTACTGTTTGTGCCGGTTCTTTGGCGCTGATGGATGCTGGTGTACCTTTTGCCAAGCACGTAAGTGGTGTGGCTATGGGCCTCATTACCCGGAAAGATGGTAAGTACGCCATCCTCACAGATATCCTCGGCGACGAAGATCATCTGGGTGACATGGACTTTAAAGTAACCGGTACCCGTGATGGTATTTGTGGTGTGCAGATGGACATCAAAATTGATGGCCTGAGCATGGATGTAATGCGTGAAGCACTGGCACAAGCCCGTGACGGCCGTATGCACATTCTGGATGCTATGTACGCTGCAATTCCTGCAGCCCGTGAAGAAGTGAAGCCTCATTCTCCACGCATGGTGAAGATGTTCATTGAGAAAGAATTCATTGGCGCAGTGATTGGACCACAGGGTAAAGTAGTACAGGAAATTCAGAAAGAAACCGGTACCACTATCACCATCGAAGAGAAGAACAATATGGGTGAGGTAAGCATCTTTGGTACCAACAAAGAAGGTGTTGACCGTGCCGAGCGTTGGGTGAAAGGCATTGTGGCTGTACCAACAGTTGGCGATGTGTACGAAGCCACAGTGAAGAGCATCATGCCTTACGGAGCATTCGTAGAATTCCTGCCTGGCAAGCAAGGTTTGCTGCACATCAGTGAAGTAAGCTGGAAGCGCCTTGAAACACTCGAAGGCATCCTCCGCGAAGGCGATATGGTCAAAGTAAAACTCACCGGTACAGATCCTAAAACAGGCAAGTTTAAGCTGAGCCGCAAGGTGATGCTGCCCAAGCCTGAAGGTCAAAACCGCCCAGAACAAGGCCCCGCCGATCAACAATAATTCAATGATTTAACTATAGGCTGTTTCCAAAGTTGGCAACCCCAACAATGGGAACAGCCTTTTGCTTTACCAATATGCAAGAACCACTCATTTACCTGCAATACCAGATTCAGATTGAGCCCGGCACTGATGCAGCTGATTTGTTGATAGCAGAACTTTCGCTGCTGGGTATCGAAGGCTTTGAAGAAGGAGAGACCCAGTTGACCGCCTCTGGCAAAAAAGAGGAAACCGACGCAGCAGCAATCGAGTTGCTGTTAAAAAATCAGGGATTAACATTTACCGTGGCCGAGGTGGCCCAGCAAAACTGGAATGCGCTGTGGGAGTCATCTTTTGAGCCAGTGTTGATTGAAGATTTTGCAGCCGTCCGTGCTTCTTTTCATGCGCCTGTAACAACGGTTCTTCATGAGCTCATCATCACTCCGAAAATGAGCTTTGGCACCGGCCACCATGCTACCACCTGGTTGATGGTCAAGGAAATGTCGACTTTGGATTTTTCGGGCAAAACTGTATTTGACTTTGGTACTGGCACGGGTGTTTTGGCCATTTTGGCTGCCAAGCTGGGCGCCACGCATGTTTTTGCTATCGATAACGATAGCTGGAGCATCGACAATGCGATTGAGAATGTAGCGGTAAATGCTGTGGCTGGCATTGAACTGCAACTGGCCGATCAGGTTCCGGGAGGAAAAACTTATCCCATTGTGTTGGCCAACATCAACAAGCACGTAATTATGGCGCATTTGGCGGCCATGAAAGCCATCACTGAGAAGGGGGGCACCTGGTTACTCAGCGGGTTGCTTACAACAGATGAAGCCGATGTAAGAACTGCAGTAGAGGCCATGGGTCTGCAATGGCAGCATACTTTACACAAGGATGGCTGGATTTCGATGCGCTTTGCTGACACAGGTGTTTGATTGTTAATGTTGAATTCCCTATTTTAGCCATAGTGTTAGCTTTGACTTTTCTGTAAGAAGAAACCACACCGCCACACCCGGGAGCGTATTATAAAACAGAAAGCAGTTAGTTAGAATGCAGGAATTTTTGTTGATTGTGGTAGCCTACATGATAGGCTCCATCCCTACAGCCGTTTGGGTAAGTAAATTTTTCTTCGGCATTGATATTCGTGATTATGGAAGCGGCAACGCCGGAGCTACCAATACATTTCGTGTGCTGGGTACTTCCTGGGGCTCGTTTGTAATGGTGGTTGATATTCTCAAAGGTGTGCTGGCATCATTCCTTTACTTATTACTTCCTTATTACCTTACCAACCAGCTCGACCGTACCAATTTCATGATTGGCCTTGGTTTGGCAGCTGTACTCGGTCATATTTTTCCTATTTGGGCTGGCTTCAAAGGCGGCAAAGGCGTGGCTACGGTATTCGGCATGGTCATTGCCATTCAACCGTTGGTTGCAATTGCAGTGGTACTGGTGTTTTTACTGGTATTGTATCTCACCCGTTTTGTTTCGCTGAGTTCTATTTTGGCAAGTCTGGCATTGCCGGTGCTTATCCTCGTAGTGTTCAACGAGCCAGAATTACTGTACCGCATTTTTGCTATTGCCGTGGCTTTGCTGGTGATTGTAACTCACCAAAAAAACATTGGTCGTTTGCTCAATGGCAATGAAAGTAAAGCCCGCATTTTTACCTATCGCGACAGACGAAAAAGCCGCAGAGAAGAAGCATAAGGCAAACTTTTTCAAATAAGTTTCTGCATTGGCCGAATTATTATTAGTAATTCAGCAACAATTTCAGGCACGAATTTTCAACCTGAATTAAAAACTACCACATGAAACAAATATGGATGCCCTTAATTGGAGGGTTGATTTTGGTATATGCTTGTACCACCAATAAAGTGACTGGTAAAAAACAATTGAACATCATTTCTTCGGAGCAAATGATGTCTCTGTCAGACACACAATACAAAGAGGTACTTTCTAAAAGCAAAGTGCTCACTGCAACGGCAGACGCCAGAAAAGTAACAGATATTGGTAAACGTATTGCTGCAGCCGTAACTCAATACTACAATGCAAAAGGGATGCAGGCAGAAATGGCTACCTACAAATGGGAGTACAATTTGATAGACAGTAAAGAAGTAAATGCCTGGTGTATGCCGGGTGGAAAAATTGCTGTTTACACCGGCTTGCTGCCCGTAACAAAAAACGATGATGCATTGGCAGTGGTAATGGGCCACGAGGTAGCACATGCGTTGGCAGAGCATGGAAAGCAGCGTATTCATCAGCAATTGGGTACTGAGCTGGTTTCTCTGGGATTGCAGGGGATGATGGCCGGTAAGCCTCAGCAAACACAGGCTGCGTTTATGACGGCTTTTGGTGCTGCTTCTACGCTGGGGGTAATTTTGCCTTTCAGTCGCAAGCAAGAGCTTGAGGCCGATGCACTTGGTTTGCAATTTGCTGCCATGGCAGGCTACAATCCTGAGGAAGCAATACCACTCTGGCAGCGGATGGGTGCATTGAGTGCAGGCAATAAGCCTCCGGAATTTGCCAGTACTCACCCTGCAGAAGAAACGAGAATAGCAGCATTGCAAAAGCAAATGCCCGAAGCTAAAAAGCTGTACGAGCAAGCTAAACGGAAGTAAGCTGTTTTTATACAAGTACCCGGAATTTTGGCCGGATAATACGTATTCTTTCGAAATTATGTAGCAAGCTTAGGCTAAGTATTAGATATTTTTTTTACCTTTGCACCCTCGGTACTTTAACCTTTATTCTTTATCAAACAGTTTTGAAGAGACATGTCGCAGCCAAGCATTGTAGAGAAACTTCGTTTGACAGATGAGAAAAACCTGCTAATTCAGGGACTTCCTTCCTCTATTGAAAAGCAATTTGCCAAGCTTTCATTTGCCAAAAATGTAACCCCATTGTTGAAGTCAAGAAAGATTGACTGGGCACTGGTATTTGCAGTAAATGAAAACCAACTGAGGAACATTCTGAAAGACGTGATGCCTGCCTTAAGAGAAGGAGGCAAACTGTGGGTAGCCTATCCCAAAACCACTTCTAAAATTGTGAGTGACCTCAACAGAGAAGGGGCCTGGGGATGCCTTACCTGCACCGGATACGAAGGGGTAGAAGAAGTGGCCCTCGACCATGTGTGGAGTGCTATCTGGTGGAAATGTGGCGGTTTAGATGAAAGCGAAATGGCTGAAATGGAAGCTGCCGCTGCCGAAGCAAAAGGATAGTTTCTTTTACAGACAAACCACATAAACAAAATGGCGACTGCATTTGCGGTCGCCATTTTGTTTTAGGTTACTTATTCAAATTATTCATTGGAAATAACAGGCAACAATATGCGGCTTGCTACACCTTCTGTATGGTACAGTTGAATGGTTGCTTTCTTAAAATCTTCCGGCTTGGCCTCGTAAATATTGGTAAAGGTTTGCGGATTGCGGTCAACCAACGGGAACCAGCTGCTTTGCACCTGAATAACCAACCGATGGCCTTTTTGGAAAACATGCGCCACATCTGGCAGATAAAATTTCACCCTGGTAATTTTGTTAGGCACAAATGGCTCGGGTTCTTCAAAACTGTTGCGAAACTTGCCTCGCATAATTTCTCCCCGTACAAGCATTTGGTAGCCGTTCATATCATCCAATCCTTTGTAAACAGTATCGGCGCCTGTGGTAGCTTTACTTACATTGTTGGGAAACTCATCAATGATTTTGACAACCAAATCGATATCGGTAGCATCTGTGCTCACCATCAGATCGGCGTATACAGGCCCACCAAGCGTCAGGCTTTCTTTGAGTACCTCAGTTTTAAAAGTGAGTACGTCTTTGCGGGCACTGGCAAAGCGTTGGTCGCTGGTCATATACTCACGGGTTCTACTTTCAATTACGGTAGAACCTTCATGGGGCACCGGATTGGCTGGATCACTTACATAGCTCGTGTATGCTTTTCTGCCTTCAGGCTTCTCTGTGGGTTTCAGTGCTGTCGGGCGTTTAAACGACAATTTGCCGCCAGGTAAAAAGAAAAGCGGTTGCTCTTTCATTTGCTTTACCGGCCATTCATTGTAATGTTTCCATTCATTGCTACCGCTAAAGAAAACAGTGGCCTCTGCAATATCAGTAGCAGGTTTGTTGTTGAGGAAGTGTTCAAAGAAAGGCAGCTCCACATTTTGCTGATACCAATACGCGGTATTGCTACCAAACTTTGCCGCACCAAGATAGCTGCCGTTGCTACGCCCCCCCCATGCACCATGAAACCACGGCCCCATGGTTATTTTGTTGTAATGCCCGGGGTTGGCAGTTTCTATCGCCTTGTACAAATTCCAGGCACCAAAGCAGTCTTCGGCATCGTAAGTGCCGCCTACAACCAGTATGGCAGGCTGCAAATTATTGACAGCCTTTCGTGCATCTCGTGCCTGCCAAAATTCGTTGTACACCGGCTGTTTCATCAGTGTATTCCAAAAGGCTATGCTGTCGCCCAAATAGCGGTTGTTGAATGCTGGTAGTGGACCGGTTTCGAGGTAAAATTTGTAAGCGTTTCTTTCGGTACGCTGGTAGCCTGGATTGTAGCGGGTGGTGGGTTGGGGGCGAGGTACACCAAAGCCTTTGTAAAATTCGAAACCATCCATGAGCATAAAGGCTCCGTTGTGATGAAAATCGTCGCCCATAAACCAATCGGTTACCGGTGCCTGCGGAGAAACGGCTTTCAAGGCAGGGTGATGACTAGCTGCAGCCATGGTGCTGTAAAAGCCCGGGTAAGAAATGCCGAAAACACCCACTTTGCCATTGTTGCCCGGCAAGTATTTTACCAGCCAGTCTATGGCATCGTAGGTATCGCTGGCTTCATCAGTTTCTTCTCCCTTTTTATTGGGGTTAAATGGTCGTACATCTTCAAACTGGCCTTCGCTCATGAAGCGGCCACGCACATCCTGAAAAACAAGAATGTATTTTTTCATGGCATACAAGCCGTGGTTGGTGTTCCAGATGGCCCGAAACTTATCTACGCCATAAGGGGCGCAACTATACGGTGTGCGGGTAAGCAAAATAGGGTGCTGCTCTGCCGAATCTTTGGGAATGTAAATAGCAGTGAACAGGCGAATGCCATCCCGCATGGGAATCATCTTTTCCTGCTTCACATAGTTGTTGGCAATAAAGGCAGAGTCAGCCATAAAAGGCTGGGCCCAAGCGTTAGCTGCAAGGCACAGCAGCAACAGTATCATGTAGTGTTTTCTCATATCGTGGTTAAGATAAAGCTGGATTTAATACCTGCCGCCGGTGCATAAAAAAAACCGGAACAAGTCCGGTTTTCTGACGTTCGTTATACAACATTCCAGTTGCCGTGGTCCAGTTTTACCAGCCGTAATTCTTTGGCTTCAAACTGTTGGGCAAATGGATGATTGGCTTCAAAATAATCTTTTGCTTCCTGCAGTTTTCCTTCCGGAATATCACGGGTTGCAATAGTTACATGTGGATTGAAGGGAGGCTTCATGCCAAAAATGATGGAAGGAAATTTTTCTGCAAACTCCTGCATACATTCTTGTTCCAACTGCAGCAAAGATTGGTTAGGTGCTACGTCTACAAACAACACACGGTCACCAAAGTTACCATACCCTGTAAGGTCGATGTTGAATGGCGCAATACCAATGTTGAATGTGGTTACAAAATCGAGCAGGTTTGGCATCAGGTCTTCTTCTGCTCTAAATGGGGGCACAATGGTAATATGTGCAGGCGATTTGCCAGCTGCCTTACAACCATAGCGTTGAAACATATGCTCTTTGTAGTCTCTCAGTTGGTTGTTTATGTCTTCCGGGCAAATGATGGCCATGTAGAAAAGCGCAAATCCTTCGGGGAGCGGATTGCGACGTGGACCATTATCATGCTGGGGGCCTCTTCTAAATCCGCCGCCACCTCCACGATTTCCATATCCACCACGGCCACCGCCGCCACCTCTGTTATTATCACGGCCATATCCACTGCCGCCGCCCCTGTTGCCTCTGTTATTGTTATACATGTCCTTTAGCTTACTCTGGTTACTTTAATTACGTTGGTTGGCAGGTGCAGGTCTACCGGTGTACTGCCGGTATTAATCACTACATCTCCATTTTTGATATAGCCACGTTGTTTTAAGATATCTATCTGATCGTTGATGATATCATCAAGACTTTCTTCTTCAGCATAGTAAAAAGCCCGTACACCCCAGCTCAGGCTGAGTTGTGGAACCAAGCTTTTTTCTTTTGTGAAAATAAACAGCTGCGCCTTTGGGCGATAGCTACTTAGCATAAATGCTGTGTAGCCACTTTGGGTCATTCCCAAGAGAGCATCGGCATTTACATCCAAGGCCATTTTACAAGCGTTGTAGCAAATGGCATCACTCAAAAAAGATGGTGAATGCGGCTGCGGTTTCATCATTTCCTCACGGTCGTACTGATATGCCGTTGCTTCAATTTCTTTGATAATCTTGGTCATGGTTTCTACCACCAGCACAGGATGTTCGCCGGTAGCAGTTTCGCCGCTCAGCATTACCGCATCGGCGCCTTCTAATACAGCGTTTGCTACGTCGGTAATCTCGCTACGGTTTGGTTTTACACGGTCTATCATGCTTTCCATCATTTGTGTAGCCACAATAACGGGCTTAGCTCTGTGCATACACTTTCTGATGAGATCCTTCTGGATCATTGGAACTTTTTCCACCGGCATTTCTACACCCAAATCGCCACGGGCAATCATGATAGCATCACTTTCTAAAATGATGTCACGGATATTGGTGATGGCTTCTGGCTTTTCAATTTTGGCAATGATTTTGGTCTTGCTTTTTTTCTCGTCGAGTTTGCTGCGTAAAATCACCAGGTCTTTTACACTGCGTACAAACGAAAGCGCCACCCAATCTAGTTGTTGCTCAATAATAAATTCTAGGTCAGCCAAATCTTTATCTGTAAGTGCAGGCAAAGAAATTTTGGTATCGGGTAGGTTGATGCCTTTTTTGCTGGAGAGTACGCCACCAATGGTTACTTCCACTTTTACATCGCCATTGCGTTCAATGCCTTTTACAATTACTTCAAGCTTACCATCATCAATCATGATTTTGTTGCCGATGCTTACATCGCCAGCAAGGTTGGGGTAGCTCACATAAATCTTCTCCATTGTACCTACGCATTTTTCGTTGGTAAATGTGAGTACATCGCCTGGTTTAATCGGTAACGCATTGTTTTCAATTTCACCTACACGCAGCTTTGGTCCTTGCAAATCGCCGAGGATGGCAATTTCGAAAGGTTGTTCACTGTTGATGCGGCGAATATTGTCGATGATTTCTTTTTTGTCTTCGTGGCTGCCATGCGAAAAGTTGAGCCTGAAAACATTTACGCCAGCTTGTGCAAGGCGTAGCATGGTTTCGTAACTGTTAGAAGCCGGGCCTACGGTGGCTACAATTTTTGTTCGCTTTGTGCTATGCTCAATACCTATTTGTTTGTCTTTGCCGGTATAGGCATATTTCTCACTGTGTCTGCTCATTTGATTCGTTGGAATTTATTAGCACTGATGGTTTAAATCGGATGTGATGGGTTGATTAGCTGGCAAGAATTTTTGTAATCCTCAACCACTCTTTATTAAAACGTTCTTTTGCTTTCACGGCATTGTCGAGCGGAAGATAATGCATCCTATTGTTTACAATACCAACCATTACATTGTTGCGGCCTTCCATAAGGCTTTCCACTGCGTGATAGCCCATGCGGCTGGCTATCAAACGGTCGAGGCAGGTAGGAGAGCCGCCCCTTTGAATATGCCCCAAAATACATACCCGGACATCGGCGTTTGGCAGGCGTTCTTTTACCAGTCTGCCTACTTCATCGCCGCCACCTGTGTCGTCGCCTTCAGCCACCACAATCAGGTTTACGAGTTTACGCCGCTTTTCTTTTTCTGTAAGTCCGGCAATAATTTCTTCGAGGTTTGTTTTTGTTTCTGGTATGAGAATGTGCTCTGCACCTGTGGCAATGCCGCTGTGCAAAGCAATATAGCCGGCATCGCGGCCCATAACTTCTACTATAAACAACCGGTCGTGAGCATCTGCTGTATCACGAATTTTATCAATGGCACGAACGGCGGTGTTTACAGCTGTATCAAAACCAATGGTAAAATCAGTACCGGCCATGTCTTTATCAATGGTGCCGGGTATGCCAATGCAAGGAATATCAAATTCGTTGCTGAAAATTTGTGCACCGCGGAAACTACCATCGCCGCCTATAATCACTAGTCCGTCTATGCCATGCTTACGCAAATTGTCGTAAGCAATTTTGCGGCCTTCGGGCGTCATAAATTCTTTACAACGGGCCGTTTTTAAAATGGTGCCGCCCCGCTGAATGATATTAGCCACACTGCGGCTATTCATGGGTTCGATATCATCTTCCAGCATGCCGGCGTAGCCACGGTGAATACCAAATACTTCAAGACCATAATGCAAACCGGTACGAACAACTGCCCGTATAGCGGCGTTCATTCCCGGGCTATCGCCACCGGAAGTAAGCACCCCGATTTTTGTAACTTTTTTATTCATAACTATTTCGATCGCTTGTGATAAATGTTTGCTTTGTGTAGCTTCTACACAAAGGCAGACAAAAATAGGATTTTGCCAGCTTAACGCCGGATTACCAAGGGGGCATGTGTAATGAAACTATGCACAATAGCTGAAAACTTAATGGGATAGGCTGCTTTGTGTGTACTGAAAACCTTGCCGGTTCTTTTTTGCCATCGAAAATACAGCTTACAAGCGGGCAGGATAGGGGGCTATAAGCCCAAAACCTGTCGCATATTGTATATCCCTTTTTTGCCAGCCAAAAACTCCGCTGCCAAAACTGCGCCCAAAGCAAAGCCCTGCCGGTTGTGTGCGGTGTGTGTGATGGCAATATCATCCACCGCAGAGCGGTAAGTAATGGTGTGCGTACCGGGTGCAGGATCGATGCGCAGGCTTTCTATAGCCAACGCTTCCGGATTGCTGTCAGTATTGTTTACCCATCCCTTTTTTTCGGTATAGGTTTCCAGTACCTGCTCTGCCAAAGAAATAGCGGTGCCACTGGGTGCGTCCAACTTGGCGGTATGATGAATTTCAGTAAGACTAACATCGTATGATGTATGCGGATGCATGAGCTTGGCCAAGTAGCGGTTGAGTTCAAAAAAGAGATTGACGCCCAGGCTAAAATTGCTGGCATAAATCAACCCACCGTTACTACTTGTGCAAGCAGCTTCCACTTCTTGCTTGCGGGCCAGCCAGCCAGTGGACCCACACACTACCGGCGTGCCAGCTTCAAAGCAAGCCATCATGTTTTGAACCGCACTTTCCGGATTGGAAAATTCTATCGCTACATCCGCTTTTTGCAGGTTGGCATTGGTGAGGTCTGCTGCATTTTCTTTATCGATGATAAGCACTACTTCATGCTCTCTTTCTTTCAAAATTTGCTCAATGGTTTTGCCCATTTTGCCATAACCGATGAGTGCTACCTTCATACGAATTGTGTTTTTATCTTGTAATTATGTGGCTGATTTTCGGTGTTTGGTGTTTGGGTTTTATCACCAACTGCACACCAGCCGAACGAAGTAACGGATTGTATTGCGGCGCAATCTTCAGGCTCAAGTCATCACTTACATCAAAACCTCTCAGGTTGGCAAATACCGTGGCATCTACCACGTTGAGGCCCCATGCTGCAATAAATGCAACCACACTGTAGTCTACGTTTCTACGAAACTGGTCGCGGTAAAATTTGAGGGAGTTGGCGGATAATGCCTTGAAATTTTCGGGAATCAACTGGTCGTTGGTTGGGTCGTTATCAGTTTTCAGGATGTACGCTTCCCGCAATGATTTGTACTGATTTCTGTTGTCGAAAAAAAGATAAGCAGGTATACCAATTGCGGCATACACAAAAGGCAGTTTCCAAGCCTGGCGGTTTGAAATTTGACCCCAACCAGGAAGAATGGCCGCACGGCGTGTAACGCTTCTGATTTGTTTTTTGCGTAGCGAATCGGCCAGTTTTGCAGAATCGATAACCGGAGGCGCAATGACAGCAGGTGCAGGTTGCAGGCTATCTGCCGATACTTTTACCGGTAGTTTTTTTTGCTGAGCTCTTGTGCCAAATGCACAAAAAAGCAACAGGAGCATCACTCCAAAGTGTTTATTGAACCTTAACGCCAACAAGGTCGAGGATTTTATTGAGCTCCTGAAGCGAATAATATTCGATGGTAATGGCTCCAACACCAGATTTGGCATGCTTCATCATCACTTTGGTTCCGAAATGAGAGGCTAAGTTATCTTCCAATCTTTTGTACGCCGGAGGCAGATTGTTTTTTGCAGCAGCTTTAACAGCCGGCTTGGCGTTTTTGTAAATGTTGCGTACTAATTCTTCTGTTTGCCTTACAGACAAACCTTTGGCGGCCACTTCTTTAAAAATGAACAACTGCTTGTCTACTTCATCCACATTTACCAAGGCTCTGGCGTGACCCATGCTAATGACGCTGGTACGTACCGCCACTTGCAAATCGGGTGGGAGTTTCAGCAGGCGAACATAGTTGGCCACGGTGCTCCGTTCTTTACCCATGCGTTCGGCCACTTCTTCCTGCGTGTAATGCAGCTCATCCATCAGTCGCTTGTAGCTCAGGGCTATTTCGATGGCGTTCAGGTCTTCCCGCTGCAGGTTTTCTAACAGCGATAGTTCGAGCAGTTGCTTGTCGTTGCCTTCACGAACGTACACGGGCACATCAGTCAGGCCCGCAATTTTTGACGCCCTGAAACGACGTTCGCCGGCAATGAGGCGGTATTTATTGCCCGGACCGGCCATTTTAGCTACAGTCAGCGGCTGTATGATATCATGAATTTTGATGCTGGCCGCCAACTCCTGCAAGGCCTGCTCATCAAAATCGCGGCGGGGCTGCTTGGGGTTTACCTCAATATCTGCCAGGGGTATACGAGTAATGCCAGTGGACTTTTGCACCACTTCTTCCTTCAGATGGCCGTCTTTGGTTTTCAGGTCGGAATCGATATTGCTCAGCAGGCTGCGCAGGCCTTTGCCAATCATGGCTTTCTGATCTGTCTTACTCATGTTGTATACTCTTGGGGGACGGCAAAAGTACGGCCACAAAGGGTTTGTGCCGCTATAAAATATCCGGGTAAAAGACTACAGAATGTAGCGGTCTTCTTCCGAAATTTTGGTCATGTTGTTTTTCTGCAACACTTCCTTGGCCAGATTGAGGTAATTGTTGGCGCCTTTGCTTTCGGCATCGTACAAAATCACCGGCTTGCCTACGCTGGGGGCTTCGCTCAAGCGGGTGTTGCGGTGAATGATGGTTTCGAAAACGAGTGACTCAAAGTGACGGCGAACTTCGCTGACCACTTGGTTGCACAGGCGTAGGCGGCCATCGTACATGGTCATCAAAATGCCTTCAATTTCCAACTGCGGATTGAGGCGGTTTTGTACAATCTTAATGGTATTGAGGAGCTTGCCCAAACCTTCGAGGGCAAAAAATTCTGTTTGAACGGGGATGGCCACTGAATCGGCAGCCACCAATGCATTTACAGTGATAAGGCCCAGCGAAGGGGAGCAGTCGATAACGATGAGGTCATATTTTTCCTGCAAGGGCTGCAGCAATTGCTTTAGCACATTTTCGCGGTTGGGGTGGTTGATCATTTCTATTTCGGCACCCACCAGATCGATGTGTGATGGAATGAGGTCGAGATTGGGAATGTCTGTTTTGAGCACCACGTCGGCTGCGGGCACATTGTTCACCAGACAGTCATACAGGCTCAGGTTGATGTTTTGCAAATCGAAGCCTACACCCGTGGTGCTGTTGGCCTGTGGGTCGGCATCCACCAACAATGTTCTGTATTCCAATACGGCCAGGCTGGCCGCCAGGTTGATGGCCGTGGTGGTTTTACCAACACCGCCTTTCTGATTTGCTATACCAATCGTTCTTGCCATTGTAATCCGCCTCTTCCTTGCTTATTGCTGTTGATATTAAAGTTCAATTGTTTCGCCAATTGCTGGCAGGGTGAGTGTGATGTTTTTGCTGGCGAAAGCCTGTGTGGCTGCCGCTTTGTCTACCACAATGTAGCCAAAGGTATCATAATGCACCCCTACCACCTGCGTGGTTTTTACCCACTCCGCAGCAATGGCTGCATCACCGGCACCCATGGTGAAATTATCGCCGATGGGAAGCACGGCAAATTTGATTTTTCCCCATAGGGGTATCAACTGCATGTCCATGGTGAGGGCCGTATCGCCGCTGTAATAAAAATCTCCTTCGGTGCTGTTGATGACAAAACCCATGGGATTGCCACCATAGCTGCCATCGGGCAGGCTACTGCTGTGGTGCGCCACCACACATTTTACAGTTCCGAAATCAAACTGACGCTGGCCGCCGGTGTTCATAGGGTGAACATTGTCATGACCCTGTTGGTTGAGCCAACCCATCAGTTCATAGGCACAAATGACGGTGGCATTGTTGGCCTTGGCTATTTCTACGGCATCGGCCACATGGTCTTGATGGGCATGCGACAGCAAAATGTAGTCGGCCTTGATAGAGGCTACATTTACCGAAGCCGCCAGCTCGTTGTACCGGATAAACGGATCGAACAACAGTTTTTTGCCTGCTGTTTCAACCAAAAAGCATGAATGACCGTAGTAAGTGAGTTTCATTGCTAATTTTTTTACATTTTTCTGTATACCCAAATGAATTGCGCTGCAAATATGCAACTTGCGGCCTGCAATTATAACAGCAACCCACATTATGCGTAGCGCCAGCGGCTCTATTATTTTTTTACTCGTTCTATTACTGGTCAACTGGTATGTTTTCCAGGCATTGAAAACCGTTTCTGTCAACTGGACCGGCCGTACAAGAATCATTGTGTACAGTATCTACTGGCTCATTTGCGGTCTTGGCTTTGCCCTCATGGCCAGCCTGCCCTACATACAGTTTGATACCTGGCCAAAGGCAGTTCGTACGTATTTGTTTGCCATTCCGGTGGGCTTTTTTCTGGCTCAACTGGTGAGCATTCCTTTCTTTCTGATGGATGATATCCGCCGGTTGTTTCAGTGGGGCGCCGGATTTTTTGTAGCTAAAAAAGCTGCTGGTATCGAAGCGGGTGAAGGCATCAGCCGGAGTGTGTTTTTGAGCTGGCTGGGCCTGGGCATTGGTGGCGGTTTGTTTGGGTCGCTACTGTATGGTTTTAAAAACAAATACAACTATCAGGTAAGAAAAATACAATTGGCGTACCCCAATTTGCCCAAGGCTTTCAAAGGGTTTAAGCTGGTGCACATCAGCGATATTCATAGCGGTAGCTTTACCGATAAAGAAGCCGTGCTGAGGGGAGTGCAGCTCATCAATGAGCAGGCAGCCGACGTGGTGCTGTTCACCGGCGATATGGTAAACGACCGGGCTACGGAAATGGAACCTTTCATGGATGTGTTTAGCCGGGTGCAGGCCAAGCAAGGTGTGTACAGCACGTTTGGTAATCACGACTACGGCGATTATGTACGTTGGAAAACCGATGAAGAAAAACTGGCCAACCAGGCTGCGCTGCGCAAAGTGCATGCCGAATTGGGCTGGCGCCTGTTGTGGGATGAACATGTGGTGCTTCAAAAAGAGGACGCACAAATTGGGTTGATTGGTGTACAGAACATCAGCGGCAAAGGCAACTTTCACAGCTATGGCAGTTTGGCAAAAGCCCTGCACAACAAGCCCGATACATCGTTCAATATTCTCATGAGCCACGATCCCAGCCATTGGGATGCAGAAGTGGTAAAAGACCATCCGAACATTGACCTCACTTTAAGCGGCCATACCCATGGCATGCAGTTTGGGGTTGAAATTCCCGGCTTCCGGTGGAGCCCCGTAAAGTGGATGTACAAACAATGGGCCGGCTTGTATGAAACGGGTACACAAAAATTGTACGTCAACCGTGGCTTCGGTTTTATAGGCTACCCCGGCCGGGTGGGCATTTTGCCAGAAATAACCGTGATAGAATTGGTGTAAACGGTTAAACTCAGCAGCATCTTTCAGGTCATAGCCCCATACCTTTATGCTGCTTTATGAATACACTTCGTTCGCTTTTTGTGACAGGCATCATTGCTGTATGCCTTCTTTTTTCGCCTGCGGCAAAAGCCCAGCAAGACACTGCCATTGACTACGCCGCATTGGGAGTAGACACAACTGCACTGTATGATTCATTGCTCAATGAACTGCGGATGCTGGGGTTGGCGGGTGCTTCCCAAAAAAGTTATTTCGATGTAAACGTGGGCATGGGCAATGGCACATTTGCGTTGCAAAATGCCAGCTTCGATGTAAGCACCAACCACATTTTTTACAATGCCGGTTTGGGGTATTACCACAAGTCGGGTTTGTCATTATCAGCAGGGGCCAACTTTACCAATAGCAATGGTTCGCTGAGTGTATATCAGCAATACATATCGCCGGCATTTGACTTCAGAAATAAAAAAGTAGCAGCCGGCATTTCTTATTTCCACTACTTCAATAAAAAGGATGTTGATTTTTACATTTCACCGTTGGTAAATGAATTGTATGCATATACTGTGTTGAAGAAGTCGTGGCTGCAACCCAAGCTGGCATTGGATTACGCCTGGGGCCAGTACGATGAATTGGAAGGCTTGAAATTTATTGACACGGTTCGGTATCGTCGTTTTGCACCCATTGTACGCTACCTCAGCCGTCAGCAACGTATTGCCAATGTGAGTGATTTCAGCATTATGTTCAGCGTACGGCACGACTTCATTCATACTTCCGAAAAGCATCCGAAATTATTCTTCCGCTATACACCCAGCTTGCTGGTATTGGGCGGCACGGCTACTTATGGTTCCAATACGCCACTCAATTCATTGAACGGCCCACGTATGACCAATCTTACCAATGTGCAGTATTTCCAAAGCTTATATGGCGATGCTTTTACGCCACCCTCTACCAGTTTTGCGTTGCAAAATTTCAACATCACCAATGCAGCCATGTTAGGTGTGGGTGCCTTTTACCTTCAGGGCCAGCTTACGTTGTCGTACATTATTCCTAAGGCGCAAAGCCGTTGGAATACATTCTTTAACCTCACCACTGGTGTAAGTTTTTAAAGGGTCGGCTTGTATCATTTTACTGTATTCATTCGTTTTTGAAAAAATCATTCATCTATGCGAGTATTTGGTACTTTATGTTTATTGCTGTTGTTGTCTGCAACTTCCTTTGCACAGTTCATAAAAATTGGACCCAAGGCTGGCGCCAATCTGGTGAAAATGGAAGGCAAATCTTTCAAGGAAAGTTTTCAGCTGGGCTATTTTGCCGGTGCCTTTGCCGAAGTAAAACTGGGCAAGAAATTTTACCTGCAACCCGAAGTATTGTTTACAGAAACCAACCTGAGCACCAGCAGTAATTTCAACAGCATTTACCAAAACCTGTTGATACCCGACACCCTCACCAGCATTAAGCTGCAGGCATTGGTGATACCTGTAACACTCAACTGGAGGGTGGCCAATATCCTCTCGTTTTCGGCAGGGCCGCAGTTCAGCATCAATATGAAAAAAGGTGAGGGGCTGTTCAACAATGCCAAATCGGCTTTCAGCGATGGCGATATAGCTTTTGTAGCCGGCGCCAATGTGATGCTGAGCAAACTGCGGTTAAGTGCCCGCTATGGCTGGGGCATCAAAGAAATGAACAATGTAGACGGGCAGGATCCGTGGAAGCAACAAACCATTCAGTTGGGCGTTGGCTTCGTCTTCTAACCTGTCATATATTCCACTGCTCAAGGGGTCAATTGCGCCATATCGGCAAGGTTGGCCCCTTTGGCATTAATATTGGTCCATTCTTTCTCCTGCACGTTGTGTAGTATTTTGACAATCGTTTCAAGTAAAATATATGAGTAGATCGCAGCAGCCTTTTTTTATGAATAGTGAAGACGATGTAGACTTCATGCCCATCATTCCCATTACGGAAGGAGAGCAGGAAGAAGAAAAAAGCATAGTATATCCTGATGTGGTGCCGGTGCTGCCTTTGCGCAATACCGTATTGTTTCCAGGCGTAGTTATACCCATTACGGTGGGCCGCGATAAAAGCATAAAAGCCGTAAATGATGCGTACAAAGGTGACAAACTGATTGCCGTTTTGGCGCAAAAAGACAGCAGCGTAGAAGAGCCTTCGCCGGAAGATTTGGTGGAGATTGGTACTGTGGCAAAAATCATCAAACTCATTAAAATGCCCGATGGCGGCACTACGGTGATTTTGCAGGGTAAGCGCCGTTTTCGTTTGCTGAACATTTTGGAGCAAGACCCGTATTTCAAGGCCAGTGTAGAATACCTGCAGGAAACGGAGCAACCCAAGGATCAGAATTTTGATGCGTTGGTGAGCAACATTAAAGAACTGGCCACGCAAATCATTCAGCTCTCGCCCAACATTCCCAGCGAAGCGGCCATCATTCTCAAAAACATAGAGAACCCATCTTTCCTCATCCACTTTGTGGCGGGAAATATGAATACCGATGTAAAAGAGAAGCAGCAAATACTGGAGCTGAACGACATTGATAAACGTGCCGAAGAACTGAACCGCCTGCTGCACCGGGAACTCCAATTTGCGCAGCTGAAAGATCAGGTGACGAATAAAACCCGCACCGAAATAGACAAGCAGCAGCGGGAGTATTTTTTGCAGCAGCAACTTAAGAGCATCAAAGAAGAGTTGGGTACCGATAATGTAGCCGAGGTAAACCAAATGCGCCAGAAAGCAGAAGGCAAAAAATGGCCGGCTGCTGCCAAGCAAGCTTTTAGCACGGGCATTGAAAAACTCGAACGTATGCACCCCAGCACACCTGATTACAGCGTGGTGTACAACCACCTCGATTTGATGCTGGACCTGCCTTGGGATGAAACTACCGAAGACAATTACGATCTGAAAAACGCCAAGAAAGTACTGGATGCCGATCATTATGGCATGCACAAAATCAAGGAGCGTATTTTAGAATACCTGGCCGTGTTGAAACTGAAGGGCGACATGAAAAGTCCCATCCTGTGTTTTGTTGGTCCTCCGGGTATTGGTAAAACTTCATTGGGCCGTAGCATTGCTCATGCCATCGGCCGTAAGTATGTACGCCTGAGCCTCGGTGGCCTGCACGATGAAAGCGAAATTCGTGGGCACCGCAAAACATACATTGGTGCCATGCCAGGACGCATTTTGCAAAACCTGCGTAAGGTAAAAACCAGCAATCCGGTGATGATTTTGGATGAGATTGACAAGGTGGGCAACGACCATCGTGGCGATCCTTCCAGTGCATTGCTCGAAGTGCTGGATCCAGAACAGAACAATACTTTTTACGACAACTATCTCGAACTGGAATACGACCTGAGCAAAGTGTTGTTCATTGCCACGGCCAACAGTTTGCAGAGCATTCAGCCAGCACTTCGCGACCGTTTGGAAATCATCGATCTTTCTGGCTATGCCATTGAAGAGAAAGTGGAGATTGCGAAGCGACACCTCATTCCCAAACAACAGGAAGCACATGGTTTGGCCAAGCAAAACCTGAAAATTGCCGATCCGGTGATTGAAAAAATAGTAGAGTCGTACACCCGTGAAAGTGGAGTGCGGGAACTCGACAGACAAGTGGCTTCGGTGATGCGGTACAAGGCCCGTGAGTTTGCTACGAATGGCAAAATGAAAACACAGGTGTTGGCGAAAGATGTTGAGAAGATTTTGGGAGTGCCCCGCTACAGCAACGATATGTATAAAACCGTGAACCAACCAGGCGTGGCAGTTGGCTTGGCATGGACCTATGTTGGCGGAGACATTCTGTTTATTGAAGCACTGCTGAGCGAAGGCAAAGGTGAATTGAAACTCACCGGCAACCTGGGCAATGTAATGAAAGAAAGCGCCAGCACTGCATTGACATATTTGCAAGCCAATGCCAAAAAGATTGGTGTTGATGCGGAGCTATTCAACAAGCGTAGCATACACATACACGTGCCCGAAGGTGCTGTACCTAAAGATGGCCCAAGTGCTGGTGTCACCATGCTTACAGCGCTTACATCTGTGTTTACAGGCCGCAGGGTAAAGCCCTACCTGGCCATGACCGGTGAAATTACGTTGCGTGGACAGGTGCTACCCGTTGGTGGTATCAAAGAAAAAATATTGGCCGCCAAAAGAGCTGGTTTAAAAGAAGTGATTTTGTGCTGGCAAAATGAAAAAGATGTGAAGGAAATCGATCCCTCATTTATTGGTGGAATGACCTTCCACTATGTTAAAACAATGCAACAAGTGCTCGATTTGGCATTGGTATAAAACATGGTTATAAAAATCTATAAGATCACTCAACAAAAAGAAATCATGCCCTGTTAATATTGCTGACAAGAAATTTTTCATGTTGGTTGTTTTAAGGGTTAAAGTAATCCTCCTGGTCGCAGGAGGATTTTTTTTATGCCAATAAAGCTGCTACCTGCTGCACATTTTTCTCTTCAAACCATCGGATAGGAGTGAGCATCCAACCAGCTACCGCACCGGGTTTGGCTATCTTTTGAGAAATGCTCAATACTGTTTTATCTATTTGAAGAATGTAGGCTGCACGTTCTGGCTCAGGCATCAGCGCCAGCGCCACTGCATTGGCCCAGGCAGCTTGCCGGGCTTTTTCAATACTAAAATTGAGCACGGCTTTTTCTTTGCCCTCACTTATGCGGCTAAGCAGTTTCATGGGCCAGCAAATGGCTTCGAGTTTGCGCTGCACTTCCACTGCCAGTGTAGCAATCTGGCTGTTTATTGTATCGAAATCTTTTTGCAATTGCCATATAGATTCGCCGGGAGCAGTGAGTGCCGCAGCAATAGCGAGGTCGAGGTTGATGTGGGTATTGATGCCCATCAGCAAATGCTGAATCACCGTGTACGGTTGTTGTGTACTATCAAATACATGATGCCAGCTTTGGGTAAGTGTACCATGTTGTTGGTATTGATGCCACGCATCAATGTAGCGCTGTGCAAAAAATACATCCAGCTTTTCCATGCGGGCAGCATCTTCAAATACTTGTTGCTGAATACCCTGTTGTACTGCCACCGTCATTTGCCGGTATAGGCTGGCAAAATAAGCCTGGCGAGAAGATTGGGCTACGCTGTGTGCAATAATGTGATCGAGTTGGGCGATGACTTCGGCGATGGTTTGCATGCCTTAAAGATAACCGCCGCCTTGTATTTATTGCAACTGCCGTTTGTACAACTGTACTGTATTTTCCAAACCTAAATACAACGCATCGCAGATGAGGGCATGACCAATCGAAACCTCATCGAGCATGGGAATGTGTTGTTTCAAAAAAGCCAGGTTGTGCATGTCCAAATCATGACCGGCATTCAATCCCAAACCCAGTTGATGCGCCAGTGTTGCGGCTTGTACATAAGGCGCAACAGCGTCCTCTTTTTTGCCTTCGGCGTAGAGGTGGGCATAACTTTCGGTATACAGTTCAATGCGGTTGGTGCCAGCAGCAGCAGCGCCTTCTACCATGGCTTCTACAGGGTCTACAAAAATGGATACCCGGATTCCCGCTGATTGAAAACGGCCAATGATATCTACCAGATAATCTTTGTGGGCAATGGTGTCCCAGCCATGATCGCTGGTGAGCTGGCCATCGGCATCGGGCACCAGTGTTACCTGATGCGGTTTTACTTCCAGCACCAGGTCTACAAATTTTTGCTCTCTGGGGTTGCCTTCAATGTTGAACTCTGTCGTTACGATTTGTTTCAGGGCCCGCACATCGGCATAGCGAATGTGGCGTTCGTCGGGGCGGGGATGCACCGTGATGCCTTCGGCACCAAAACGTTCAATGTCTTTCGCCGTTTGAATGACGTCGGGATTATTGCCGCCACGGCTGTTGCGCAGGGTGGCAATCTTATTGATGTTGACAGATAACTTGGTCATAGCAGGCTTTTGCTGGGCGGCAAATGTACAAAAACCAACAGGGCCGTGGCGTCCTGCGCCGTCAAGCATTTGTATGAAAGGGGCAAGAAAAAAACTTTTCATGTTTCTGTAACATTTGAATAGGGCAGTCGTCACACTTCCAACATTCACACACGGCAGCTGCTGCAATACCCTGCTCACTGCTGTTTTAACCATCATTCAAAACATCATTCGAGTATGAAAAAGTTGCACCTGCTGCTGTTGACAGTAGTAACCCTGAGTGCCGGCGTAGCACTGGCCCAATGGAAACGCATTAGCGGTAACGGAAACGTAGTTACGCAAACCCGAGAAACGGGAACATTCAGTGAAATTGTTGTATCGGGAAGCATGCAGGTAGAAGTAACGGCTGCGCCAGCTATTGGTGTACAGGTGCAGGCCGAAGACAATTTGCAGGAATACATTGTAACCGAAGTAAAAGGCAATCGCTTACAGGTAAAATTTAAAAATGGCGTATCGATCAATAGCCACAAAGCAGTAAAAGTTTTGGTGCGCATGCCGAAGTTGAACGCCGCCAGTATTGCCGGAAGCGGCAGCATTCGTAGCAGCAATCAGCTTAATAGCAATGGCAATTTTTCAGCCACCATTTCGGGCAGCGGTAGTGTAGATGTACAAACTACAGCCACCAAGGTGGATGCAACGATTGCAGGCAGTGGCAACATTGTACTGGCCGGCAAAACAGAAGATTTGCATGTGGTGATTTCTGGTAGCGGCAGCTTCAAAGGATACCAGCTTACTGCCAACGAAGCTTCTGTACAAATAGCCGGCAGTGGCGATGTGCAAGCTTATGCCAGCAACAAACTGGATGCGGCCATCAGTGGCAGTGGCAGCGTGTATTACAAAGGCAACGCCAGTGTTTCTGTAAAAACTTCGGGCAGTGGCAAAGTGCGTAAAGCCGATTAATATTCTTTCACTCAGCCACACACAAACACATCACCACACACGGTTGTTTCATTAGTGTAGTTTAGCAACAAAGGGAGCAGGTTTACACCGTGCTCCCTTTGTTGTTGTAAAAAATATTTTCGGCTGCTAAAATTGATTTCGCCACATCATGCTTTCAATGGGCTTGTTAGGCTGGCCGCTGTATTTGGCATTTGCTTTTTGATTGTACTTCACTTCAATTTCGCCGTCTACCGGAAAATAAATGAGCTGACCAATGGGCATGCCTTTGTAAATTTTCACGGGTTGTTTTACCGAAATTTCCAAAGTCCAGTTGCCGCAAAAACCTACATCACCTTTGCCCGCCGTGGCATGAATGTCGATACCGAGGCGGCCCGTGCTGCTCTTGCCTTCCAAAAAAGGAACATGCGCATGTGTTTCGGTATATTCCAATGTTACACCCAGGTAAAAAACATGGGGGTACAATACAAAACCATCATCCGGAATATCGAAATATTCAATCTCGTTGTGTTGCTTGGCATCCAGCAAATGGTTTTTATAGGTAGCCAGCGTAGCGCCGAGGTGTACATCGTAGCTGTTGCTACCAAGGCACTGCCGGTCGTAAGGCTCAATTTTAATGGTGCCTTTGTCTATTTCTTCCAATATCCTTTTGTCGCTCAGTATCATGTGTTGTAACTTTATAGGCGTTCCGCAAATTGCGGATTGCCCCTTGTTTTATGCCGCTTTTTTATACACAAACTATCGACGAATTTACCCGCCTGGGTGTTTGGGAAATTACAGAGCCGGAAGACTATTTCCTGGAATTTGTGCCCGTTAGCCGCCAGATTACACATCCGCAAAAACGCTTGCAACACCTGGCTGGCCGTTTTTTGTTGCAGCATTTGTTTCCCGATTTTCCACTGTCACTTATTCAAGTGGCCACTACCAAAAAACCTTTTTTGCCTCAGGAGTCGCACCATTTTAGCATATCACATTGTGGCAATTATGCCGCCGCCATTGTAAGCACGGTAGACAGGGTAGGGATTGATATAGAAATTCCCACGGACAGGTTGCTACACCTGATGCCGAAATATTTGCATACCAACGAACGCATGTTGGCCGAGCCGCATGCCCTCGATCAGTTGGTGCATGTAGCTACAATTTTATGGAGTGCCAAAGAAGCTATGTTTAAATGGTACGGCCATGGGGAAGTTGATTTCAAACAACACCTCCGCATTTACGAACTCAATTTTGATAAACCCGATAGCGGACATATCAACGCTGCATTTATGAAGTTTGATGAACAGCCATTGCAGTTGCCTTTTAAATGCTGGCCAAATTTGGTGCTTAGTTGGCTGGCGGTATAGTTTCCTGTTTATTGCTGATGCGGCTAAATACTTTTTCGTTGAAGTAATCTACAGGCCGAACCCATTTTTTTAGTTTGGGCCCAACTGGCAACCGGTAGTTGAACGTGAGGCGCAGCAAACCCGATGTTTGGCGATAGCGAAAATCTTGTACCGGTGCATTCAACTGATTGTTGATCCAGGTAATGGCAGCCGTCCATTGTGGGCGATTGATGCCTGCGGCAAAACGATACGCAAAATCGGGCCGAACTGTTACGCTGTTTTGATTGCCAAAAGGCGTACTTGATTTTGTAAAATTCAAATCGAGATAGCTGCTGGCGTTGGCATGTACAAATACATTGCGAAACAGCACCAACGTGTATGCGTAACCCAACGATGGGCCAAATTCTATATGCCGTATGCGGTTGAGTGCAGGTAATCCTGTATACAACGGATCGGTTGGTACAAAACTGCTGTCGGCAGAAATGATGCTGTAGTTGGCTTCGAAGCCTGCGGTAAGGCTGCCTGCAGATTTTAGCTGGCGTTCGCTTTGCAACATGGCCGCTCTGTACGAAAATTTGCGCCAATTGAAAATATGTTCGTACTGTCCACCAATTTGTGAAATGCCCATGTCGGGTCGAACGTAATATTTACCGGGAGTTGATGTAGCAGATTGCAGGTAAAAACCTTTATAAAATTGCCCGTAAAAATCTATTACACTTCTTCTTCCATAGCTGTGCGATTGCAAATCGAGGTAGCGTGTTTTGCCTCTATCATTTTGAAACTGATTGATAAATTTAAAACCGTAAGCCAGGTTGAGCGTAAGCCACTGATAGGTAGCGCCAATACCCATTGTTACAGGAGTGTTTGGCCGGTAAGCAATAAGCTGTTGTTTGTTGGCTGAAGGAATAAAATCTGGCGTTACAAACTTGTTGCTGAAATAAAAACGGCCGGTAAAATAGCCGTCGAATGTTTTAAAAAAAGTAGTGTCATGCACATTGGCCTGTAAACTGTCTTGCTGAGCGTAAGAAGCAGAAAAAGAAAACAGCAGCAATAGCAATGATAAACATCGCAACAGCATGCCGGTGGATATTCTGCATCGCTGTATTACCTTCTTGCGTTGGTGATTAAGCAGTAGTTTCATCGCCGTCCTCCAGCAGATTCAATTCAAAATCCTGACCGGCAATACCTTCAATCGAACCTTTGAAATGCGTCATGTTGAGCATTACTTTTTCCAGTTGTTTTTCTCTGGCCTTCCACAGTTTTTCCATGGCATCTCTTTCACGTACTATAGATTGACGCATCGATAAAAACCCTTCCCGGATAGCCCGCCACTGTTCGCCAAATTCGTTGCTGGTGAGATAGGCGTACAACATGTGCATTTTGTCGCCCTTGTTCTCTTCGCTTTTTAGTGCAGTGGCTACTTTAATAATACCTTCCCGCAATACATGTACCAGGGCTTTGGCTTCGGCAAATGTGCAAATCCATACGCCGTCTTTCTCACCAAAGCGCTCCAAATCTTTGGGTAGTGTTTGTGTTACAATCACCGCTACATCAGCACCTTGGCTGCGCATGTCTGCTTTGAGCTTTTCAATCCACTCGGTGCTAAAGGCTTGTGTTCTTTTACTTTCAAAAATGATTTTTCCGCAGTCTTGGCCAAACCTGTTGCGTACGGTTTGTATGCAATCTGCTCCTCGAACACCCTTTGCTACCTCGCTTATTACGTCATACGGAAAAGCATTTCGGAGCATTTCTTCCAACATCAGTTCCTGTACTTCGCCCTGAGTTTGCATGCTGCCTTGCTCTGCCTTGCGTTTCATTTCTTCAGCCAGCTTTTTTTGCTGCTCAAATTTCTCTTCCAGCTCTTTCAACTTCAGCTGGTATTCACTCTCCTTGTTGCGGTTTTTTTCTATCTCTTCTTGGCGAATAACGTCACTGAGTTTGCTGCGTTCTTCTATCAGCATTTTTTGCAGTTGTATTTCCAGCTCTTGCTCTTTGTTCAGCAGTTCTTGTTCTTTCTTCAAAAAGTTTAGTTCTTTTTGGCGGGCTTCTTTCAGCTTTTCATCATTATTGGCCAGTTGCTCTTTCAGCAATTTCATTTGTACTTCATAATCACCGGATAGTTGTTTGCGCAGGTTTTCTTCCAGCATTTCTGCCAGTTTCTTTTTCTCTTGCTCCAGTTGCAGCGCTGCTTCACGGTCTTTTTGTTCCAGCTGTGTTTTTAATTGATTTTCCCGCTGTCGGTATTCGTCATCTTTTTTTTGCTGCCAATCTTTCATTTGGTTGCGCAATTCCTCCCGCATGGCATCGGTGGGTTCAAACTTGTGGCTGCAATTGGGGCAAACTACCTGGGGCATACTAAAAAAGTTATTTGGCTAAGCTGCGAAAATACAATCGGTTGGTGAGCAAATGCATGGCTACATCGGCAATGGTTTTCAGTACCAGAAATATGGTTATATCTGACCAGCCCGAAAAGCTGGCACCAACCAGCATGAGGTGCATAGGAACTATACGTAAATACGGCAAAAAGAAAATGTAACCAGCCCGTACAGGGGCTGTGGCAGTGGCTTGCCTTTTGCGCACAAAGTCCATAAACTCGGCTATGAGTATGATAAAGAACGAAATCTTCAAAAAACCAACATCTACTTTACCCTCGCTACGTACCCAAAGCATAATGAGATAAACGATATGAAAAGTGCCATAATGGAACAAAAAGAAGAAACTGTTGCAACCTCTGCTGGAAGCCGCAGACATGGGTTTTCCATTGTTTTCTACAATCTCAACCTGATTGATAGGAACAGTGAGTAATTGAATAAAGGTGAATAAGCCCATGGCTGCGCTTTGCAGCCAATACAGCAGCAGCAAGGTTCTGAAAGATTCGGGGTGCTGCCGGTAATACCAAATGAAGTAAATGTTGAAGCTAATGAGCAGCCATAGCCCCATGCTGTTTTTCAATAGTTGTTTCATGAAGAATAAAACTAAGGAAAGCAGGCATAGTAAGCGCTTACACTTTAGCTACGATTTATTTAATACAAAAAAGGCATCCTATATTTTTTCTGCAGCCATACATTGCTGCAGGTACTGCAGCCAGCGTTGGTAGTGTGTTTCGTATGACTGTTGTTTATTGGGCTCTATCAGTGCTTGTTTTTCCAAACCTTTGCCCAGATCGCCTTCTGCAATTACGCCAAGCCCCACACCGGCACCCAGTGCAGCCCCGGTGGCACCGTCTGTATTATACAGTTCAACCGGTACTCCGGTTACGTTTACAAATACATCAGTAAATACTTGACTTTGAAACATATTGGCTTTGCCAGCTTTTATAAGCGATGGATGCATGCCCATGCTCCGCATAATATCTAAGCCGTAGCGAAAGGAGAATGCGATGCCTTCTTGCGTGGCCCTGAAAAAATGCGCCACCGAATGTCTGTTGAGGTCGAGATTCATTATTTGAGCCCCCACCAGTTCATTGCCCAGCATCCGTTCGGCGCCATTACCAAATGGTAAAATGCTGATGCCTTCACTGCCCGGAGCCACTTCGGCGGCATTGGCATCAATAGCGGCGTAGCTCATTTGCGGGGCCATCCATTGGCGTATTATTTTATTCATAATGCCACAACCATTGATGCACAACAACAAACCTATTCGTTGGGCTGTGCTTCTGTGGTTTACATGGGCAAAACAATTGAGCCGCGATTGCGGATCGGGGGCTATGGCATCGGCAACGCCGTAAATAACGCCGCTGGTGCCAGCCGTTGTGGCTACTTCTCCGGGGCGCATTACATTTAGTGAAAGCGCATTATTTGGCTGGTCGCCGGCTTTGTAGGTAACCGGTATGCCGGGCCTCAATTGAAGTTCACGTGCCACGGCTGCATTTACTTCTCCATGGCTGGTAAATACATCACGGATTTCAGGAATGATGCTGGCATCGAACCCAAAATGATCAAGGACTTTTGCAGAAACGCTGTTAGTAGAAAAATCCCAGAAAATACCTTCGGAAAGTGCTGATGGAGTAGTAGTAAGCTGGCCACTGAATTTGAAGGCAACAAAGTCGCCGGGCAGCATTACGTGTGCTATTTGTGCAAACAGGGCAGGTTCGTTTTCTTTTACCCAGGCAAGTTTTGCGGCAGTAAAATTACCGGGTGAGTTGAGCAGGCTGTTCAAACTTTCGGCATGGCCAATGCTGTCGAAAGCTTTATCGCCGTAGGGCACGGCACGGCTATCACACCAGATGATGCTGTTGCGTAGCACTTTTCCATCAACATCAGTTACTACCAACCCATGCATTTGATATGCAATACCAATGGCAGCAATATCAGCTGGGTTATATTTTCCTGAGGCATTTGCTTTAATGATGCACTGGCGAATATCGTACCACCACTGCTCGGGATCTTGCTCGGCCCAGCCGGTTTGCAAGGATATAATCGGCGATTCGTTTTCAGGATATTGCGCCGAGGCCACCACATGTTGAGTATGGGTATCTACTACAGAAACTTTGATGGCAGAAGTGCCAAGATCTATGCCTAACAACAACATAACGACTAATATTTTGCAGAGCGGCAAAGTACGCTGGCTGAGTGAGATTAATGCTGATAAAACCCAGAAGAGAACCGCCGCTTGTACTACTGTAAAAAAGTACCCGGAATATAAAATGAGGATACAGAAAATGAACTTACACTGTGTGTGAAAAAGAAACCGGAGCGTGGCCCCGGTTTCAGATGTATCATTAAATGGCCCTGTTGATAATCATTTCGTACAACTCTTGCTTGCCGCTGATGATGTTTGGCTCTCCGGCTTGGGCAGCAATGTTGCGCAAATCGTGCAGTGAGAGTTGGCCAGCTTCAAAAGCAGCGCCATTGCCACTGTCGAATGATGCATAACGCTCTGCACGAAGCTGCTTGTAGGCAGAAGAAGTCAATACTTTATCGGCAGTGAGCAGTGCTCTGGCAAATGTATCCATGCCGCCAATGTGGGCATAAAACAAATCGGCCACGTCGGTAGAATTGCGCCGGATTTTTGCATCGAAGTTGATGCCGCCACCTCCAAAGCCACCAGCTTCCAATATTACCAGCATGGCTTCTGTAAGCTCGTTGATGTTGTTGGGAAATTGATCGGTATCCCAACCGTTTTGATAATCGCCCCGGTTAGCATCAATGCTGCCGAGCATGCCGGCATCGGCAGCTACCTGCAATTCGTGTTGGAACGTGTGGCCGGCCAGTGTGGCGTGGTTTACTTCAATATTCAGTTTAAAATCGTTGAGCAAATCGTATTGGCGCAAAAAACCGATAACCGTTTCTGAATCGTAATCGTACTGATGTTTGCTGGGTTCGCAAGGCTTTGGTTCAATAAAAAATGTACCGGTAAAGCCATTGCTGCGGGCATAATCTTTTGCCATGTGCAGAAAGCGGGCCAGGTGTTCTTTTTCCCGTTTCATGTTGGTGTTCAGCAGGCTCATATAGCCTTCTCTGCCGCCCCAAAAAACATAGTTTTCACCACCCAAGGCAATGGTTGCATCAATGGCGGCTTTTACCTGAGCACCGGCATGTGCTACTACTGCAAAGTCGGGGTTGGTACTGGCACCATTCATGTATCGCTGGTGCGAAAAAAGGTTAGCAGTGCCCCACAGCAATTTTACGCCGGTGGCTTGTTGTTTTATTTGTGCATAATCTACCAGTGCATGCAGGCGGCGTTCGTTTTCTGCCACATCATTGCCAAAGTCTACCACATCTACATCGTGAAAGCAGTAGTAGGGCAGTTGGAGTTTGGTAATGAATTCGAATGCGGCATCCATTTTTCGCTTGGCTCTTTCTACTGGGTCGGCAATTTGCAGCCATGGAAAAAGATGGGTGGGGCCGCCAAACGGATCGCTGCCATCGCCGCAGAAAGAATGCCAGTAAGCACAGGCAAAACGAAGGTGATCCTTCATGGTTTTACCAGCAACCACACGGTTTTCATCGTAGTACTCAAAGGCTAGCGGATTATCGGTGCCAGGGCCTTCATACGCTATACTTGGTATGTGTTTAAAATAATCAGTAACGGTACTTAACACTTTCATTTGTTGTATCATTTATGCGTTTAAAATTCAGTAATGCATTTACCTTTATTGCAGCAAGTGAGAAGGAAAGGGCGAGGCGAAATCGCCCCTTCGGATATTACTGCTTGCTTGTGATTTTTTAGTTGCTGCGCATACCTTTCAGTAATCCGGCGTATGATGGTTTCCGCTGATAATTAGTGTCGTAAAACAGCGGGAACTCACGGCCATTGTTGTACAGCCAGCTCAGTCTATCGATAACGCCCCACAGCGTGATACCACCACGTTGTGCAGGTGGTACATACTTGTAGTACGTTTCTACTACAAAGCGGGCCATATCGGCCTGGTAAGCCATCAGCTGTGGTGTAGGTGCCGCAGCGGCACTATTCAGCATGGTTCTGATATCCAACTCTGTTATGCGGATTTTTAAACCGGTAGCGCCCAGTTTTTGAAACATGCTTTCAATGCCGGCTTTATTAGTGTTCCATGCTATGTGCATTTGGGTACCAATGCCATCCACTTTTGCACCCTTGGCCTTCAGTTCGCCTACAAATGTAATGAGTGAATCCAATTTACGGCTGCTGATTTCCAAATTAAAATCGTTGATGTATAACTCAGCGGCAGGGTCGGCAGCACGGGCATAGTTGAATGCTTTGAGTGCATAATCTCTACCCATGTAGTTGCTCCATACCAGCACATGCGAAGGCGTAATATCGGTGTTGGCATTGTTGCGGATTTCACCATTTTCTGTAAACAGTTCGTTGATGACATCCCATGCTATCACTTTGCCTTTGTAGCGGGTTACAATGGCTGTAATCCAGCGGTTGAGAGCCTCATCAAGTTTGTTGGCCACCTGCGCACCACTTGGTGCTGCTACCACTTCTTTTACACTTACATCATCTATCAGGTAAGTATTAGCAGCCTGGCCAAGATCGAATAAGAACGTAGTAGAACTTAATTGTGCAGTAATCGTCCAAGATACTTGCTGCCATGCAGTGCCAATGTTTTGATCGCCCTGGTACTGTGGGCTCGATGGCCCGGTACTGAGCCGGATAGAACCGCCAGCTGCTGTTGCCCGTACCCAGTAAGAGATAGTGTACTGCTTGCCTACTTCGGTAGGGAAGGCCGCACTGCTCACCTGCACCCGCCACTGGCTACCGGCATAGCCTATTGGGTTTACCACCTTCATGGCGCTGGTGCCGGTATGTATTTCCGATGCAATATTGGTTGCAGTTACAGTTGAGGTTCCTGTTGGGTTTCCGGTATTAAAAACACTCCATCCTGACAGGCCCGATTCGAAGCCTGGATTGGTGGCCAGCTCAACCGCTGCGGGTATGGTAATGCCTGCAAAGGATTTCAGGTAGCCGGCATTTTGCTGAGAGTGCCAGCCAAGCACATGGCCATACACATCCATACCTGTTACAGCATTCATCAAATTGTCGGCATTGGTAAAGTTGAACGTGCCATTGCTTTGAACGATGCTGCTGTGCTTCATGTCGTTTTCAAAAGTTACCCAGTTAAAATCCCGCTTTACAATGCTGGCATAGGCAGGATCTGAATTCATGGCATTGCTTACGGCAACACCAACCGGGTAAGATACTACTGACTTAAGTGCAGCACTTGTATCAGTAAAATTTCCGGTAGACAAAACACCGGTTTTAATGTCTTTGGTGCATGCTACCAGCAGTGCAGCAGCCAGTGTGGTACCGGCTATTGCTTTTATGGTTTTGTTGGTTTTCATATGCATGTATGCTGTTTGGAAAATGAATAAAAAGTAAGTGATGGTTGCCTGTTGATGGTACCAGCAGGCAACCATATGTCAGGCTTAGTATCCTGTATTTTGGAACTGTTGCGGATTGGGGTCAACGGTGTTGTTTAACTGGCTTTGCGGTATGGGCCGACGCACATGAAAATCTTTCACGTTAGGAGCTCCATCGCTATTATACAGGCGTACTCTTTCTACCAGTTTGTTGCGTACTGCCAGGTCGGGCCAACGGCTGCATTCGCCAGCCAACTCACGGGTACGTTCATCCAAAATAAAATCGAGTGTTACTTGAGAGGTGCTGGTGAGTTTGATGAGGTCGTAACGGGCCACACGCTGAGGCTCGGATAGTTCGGGGCGGTTTACTGCACGGCGCTTCAACACATTGATTAGATCCATAGCAGCAGAAGGGTTGCCGGAAGCTAGGGCAGCCTCTGCAGCCAGCAGATAGGTTTCGCTTAGTTTGGCCACAACAAAAGGACGTGTGCCTTGGTTATTGGCTTCAATTTTATCGGGGTCTTCGTACTTGCTGATGCTGGGGTACATGTTTCTGGTAAGCGTACCATCTATACTTCCACCTATAAAATAAAATTCACGTGGTGCAATCACCCGGTAAGGTTTCAGCCTTGGGCCAGATGGGGCTATGCCATTGAGCGAATCAGCAATACGGTTGGTAAACGCCATAATGAACGCAGTGTCAGTACCGGCGGTGAAGCCACCACCTGTTGTGGAAGCAATATATACCGTACGGAAAGAGCCTTCATAACGGCTGTCGTTTACTTTGTCGGCAAAAGCAACATTGTATAACCAAGGAGTAGGGCAGAAACGACGGATAGGGCGACCATACAGTACAGTGCGGGTAGAAACAGGTTGAGTAGCACTGGTGTTCAATGGAGCTCTTACATTGGTGTAATCACCACAAAAATCGTTGGCTGCATCCACTCCTTTGGTATTGCCACCAATGCCCGATGGGTTACTGATTTCATTGGCAATGAAGTTTCCGGGTATGCGTTCTATCGACCATAATATTTCGCTGTTGTAATCATTGCGAGGCCGGTGTACATCCGCATAAAATGTTTGCAAAGCGGTGCCGTATTTACCCAGGTTATTGATTACCTCCATTGCAGCTGCGTAGCCTTTGGCAAAATCATCGCCTTGCCGTGCAGAGCTGTAGGCACGGTGAATGTGTGCTTTGGCCAGCATGTGAAAAGCCACGGCTTTTGAAAAACGAAACGCACTTGCCGGTCTGCGGTCGGGTAGGTTTTTACTGGCAAAATCGAGGTCTTCAATCACCACTTCATAGTTCCGCTTTAGCAGTGCCACTGTATCCTTACGGTTAAAGCCCTGAAATGGTTGTTGGTTAAAACGCAGATCGCCGCTGCCCAAATCTACCGGCACAGCCCCAAAATATTGAATGAGGTTGAGGTAGTAAAAAGCCCGCAGAAATCTTATTTCAGCAGTAAAAGTAGTGCGGCGGTCGCTGGCAAGCGGTACGTCCGGAGCAAACTCCAGCAATCCATTGGCCAGGTTGATGCTGTTGAAACTTCGGTTCCATGGTGTAAGAATAGAGCCCACTGCAGGGTCGAGTGTGTAGCGGCCCATTACCAAAAAGTCTTGTGTACCACCGGCACCGTTACGAGGCTGTTCGGCAAAAGTAAATTCATCGGTACCTACTGTACCAAGGCCTACGGCGCCTTCGGGGCCAAATACAAAGCGCATTCCCGAGTACAGTGCATTTACACCGTTTTCAAATCCGCTGGGAGTTTTATAATAGTCTACGGAAAAAACTGTGAAGGGTTGCTCTTCCAATTTTTTATTGCACCCAAAAGCGGTAGCTATAAGTGCCAGTATTAGTAATGAATATGTCGATTTCATCTGATTAGTTTTTGGAGATTACAAACTGATGTTAGCACCCATGGTAAATGTGCGGCGGGGAGGTGTAGCCAGGCCCAGTGTAATGGTGCCGTTGTTGCCGGCTCGAATATTACCCGGATTGCCCACGCCCTGGTTGCCGGTACCTGTACCTTCTGGGTCTACGCCGGTTTGGCGGTAGAAGGGTGAATGCAAAATCGCCACATTGTCTACAGAAAAATACAGGCGAACACTCTGTGCGCCCAAGCGTTTCAGGGCTTGCTTGCCAAAGCTGTAACCAAGGTTGATGCTCCTCATTTTTACAAAAGAAGCATCGTAATAACCGAGGGTACTCCACGCATCGCTTACATTACTGATTTGGGTTTGAGGCATTGGAAACCAGTTAGTAGGGTTGGTTGGCGTCCAGTAATCTACCTTAATACTGTTTCTGCGACCGTCCAAAATAGTGAGGAATGCGCCGTTTGGCTGGTGAAGCTGACTGATAAGTGTACCACCAAAACGGGCAAAAATCACACTCGATAAATCGAAGCCTTTGTAGCCAAAGCGCAATGTGAGGCCGCCTTGCAAATCTGCATCCTGGTCGCCCAGAACGTACTTGTCGGCAATGGTAATGCGGCCATCGGGTTTGCCATCAGCGGCACCTGCACGGTCCAGCAATTTAAGTTGGCCGGGTTGGGCTCCAAATCGGGCAGCTTCAGTAGCTTCATTAGACTGCCAAATGCCCAGTTTGTTGTAGTCCCAAATGGCTGTCATGCTATGGCCTACAAAAAGCTGACTACCGGGCTGCTCTGTAATGCTGCCGTTGAGTCTCAGAAGCTTGTTATTATTTACAAACAAGTTGAGATCTGTAGAAAAAGTGAAGCCTGATTTAGATTTTACGTTGAGCGAAGAAAGGCTGAATTCAAAACCATTGTTTTCCATTTGACCAATATTGGTAAGGTAAGAACCTGCAACACCAGAAGTAACGGGCAGGTTGATGCCATACAGAATGTCGTTGGTTTTAGACCAGTATGCTTCAATTGAACCAGAAATACGATTGTTGAAAAATCCGTAGTCAACACCTACGTTGAACACATTGGTAAATTCCCAGCTCAGGTTGGGGTTGGGCAGGTTTATAATGTTGTAACCCGAAACGATAGTTGGGCCAAAATTATACCGGGTAATACCTGCGTTGCCGCCAATTCCGTTTGAGTTATTTACCAAGCCCAACGACTGATAGGGGTTGATAGCTTGGTTAGAGGTAGTACCATAGCTCAAACGAAGTTTTAGGTTATTGATATTACGGAATCGTTCCATGAAGCGTTCGTCAATAATGTTCCAGCCTACACTGCCTGCCCAATAGTTAAACCACTGGTTGCCCGCTGCAAGGCGTGATGAACCATCACGGCGATAAGTTAAAGTAACCAAATACTTATTGTTGAAAGCGTAATTCAAACGACCCATGTAGGAGATGAGTGCCCAACGATTTTCGCCACCACCCAATGCGGTGTTGTTGGAGTTGATAGGGGTAGACAATGCCAAATTGTAGAACTGCACAAAGTTATCAGCGATAGAATCTTTTTGTACAAAGTTGTCGAACGATTGATTCTCTTGAATACTGTACAAACCTGTGAAGTTAATTTTGTGTTTGTCTTTAATCAGCTTGTCGTAAGTCAGTAAGTTTTCGAGTGTATAGCCCCAAGTTTCGCCATTTTGTACAGAGGCAATATTGCCTTGTACAGCCCGGAAAAAGCTTGGTTTGCCGGGCAAATCTTCTGGCTGAAATTGCGCATTGTGCTGTTGTGCAAAACTCAAACCCAGATTAGCTCTGTACTTCAATCCTGTCAAAATTTCTACTTCTGCATACACACTATTGAAAGTGCGTAAACGACGAACCCTGTCTACCCATTCTGGGTTGTTTGTCTTAAGGTACAGTGGGCTGTAACGGCCACTAGCATTGATGTCATCAATATTTCCCCATGGCGTAGGTACAATATTGCCTAATGAATCGTACGGTGAAACCAAAATTTTATAGTCATGTATTTGAATTGATGTTGAGATTAAAGGCCAACTATCTATGGCCGACTATGTGGGGTAACGCTTTTTATGATGATGATAGCCTCAATATTAAAGCGGCTGATGAATATGGCATTGTTATAGGTACATCTCATCATGAACCATTGATGAGAGCTCATGATGAATGGCGGAGGTACGGCAAGGGAAAAAAATGGAATTATGATAGTACAGAAGCAGACTTGAAAGATTTTTGGCGAAAGGGGGTGCAACGTGCCTGGAATGAAAAAATAATAACCCTGGGCATGCGTGGTGATGGAGATGAACCCATGAGCTGTGAAACTGCAACTGCACTCTTGGAAAAAATTGTAGCCGATCAACGAGAAATTATTGCTGATGTAAGTGGAAAGCCGGCAATGCAAACACCTCAATTGTGGGCACTGTACAAAGAAGTGCAAGACTATTACGACCAAGGTATGCGGGTTCCCGATGATGTAACGTTGTTGTTATGCGATGATAATTGGGGAAACATTCGTCGCCTGCCTTCAACAAATGAAAAAAACGTGCAGGTGGTTATGGCATCTACTATCATTTCGATTATGTAGGTGGGCCTCGTAATTATAAATGGATAAATACAAATCACATTACCCGTATATGGGAGCAAATGCACCTTGCATGGGTGTACAATGCCCGCCAAATTTGGATTGTAAATGTCGGCGATATCAAACCCATGGAGTTCCCGATATCCTTTTTTTTGGATTATGCATGGAACCCCGATGCCATTGGTGCTGATGATTTACAGCAAAATACCTGCAATTGGAGTGCAGCACAATTTGGTAAATCGCAGGTTTTAGAAATTGGAGCACTTATAGACGGTTATACCAAAATGAACAGCCTTCGTAAGCCTGAGTTACTAGATGAAAATACTTTTTCTTTTCATTACAATGAATGGGAGCGAATGGTTTCCAACTATAGTAGTTTATTGAAGCAGGCAGAGCAGGTTCACTATTTAATAGCTCCTTCTTTAAGAGATGCATACTATCAGTTGGTGCTGCATCCTATAAAGGCTTCTGAAAACTTATATCAAATGTATTACGCAGTGGCCCGAAATAAGCAATTGGCAAAGTTGAATGATGTAAAAGCAAATGGCTATGCTACGGAAGCAAAACGTCGCTTTGAAAATGACTCATTGATTACTGAAGAATACCATCATCTTAAAAATGGAAAGTGGAAACACATGATGAGCCAAACACATATTGGTTACACCTATTGGCAACAACCACCTGTGAATAAAATGCCTTTTGTTGAAACAGTATTGGATGAATCGGTGTCTGTTTCTTTAGCAAAACCAAATGATGTCAACGTTCGAAAAGCAAGCGTACCAGCCGATGTAAGAGGAAGGGCCTTCTATGAGAAGGATGGTGTTGTATCAATTCAGGCAGACCATTTTTCCAGATCAGCCTCGCCGAAAGGTGTAAGCTGGAAAGTTCTTCCTAACCATGGCAGAGTGGGTAATGCAATAACTACCTTTCCGGTAGCACATGCTTCGTTTTCTATGGCACCGGCTCCAACAGTTGAGTATGAATTTTATACTTATGATACTGGTAACCTGTGCCTGAATACTTACCTCTCGCCTTCGCTTAATTATTGGCACTTGCCAGAAGGCCTGCAAATTGCAGTAAGCATAAACAATGAAGTTCCGCAGATAATCAGTATTAACAAAGATGACGCCGTTACAAAAACTTGGGAGAAATGGGTAGCCAATAACATTATAGTGAAGCAAACACAACACCTTGTAGAAAAAGCCGGAAAGCAAGTTGTGAAATTGAAAGTGCTTCACCCAGGTATTGTTGTGCAACAATTGGTGCTCGACTTCGGCGGACAGAAACCTTCTTTTCTTGGCCCACCAGAAACAATCAATAATTAAAAACTCACTACTAAAAATATCTTGCTATGAAAATGAGCTTCTGCAGAATCTTTTTTTTTGCACCTCTTTCAATTATTTTTCTTCAATGCAGTAGCAGCAAAAAAAGCACAAGTGACTCGCTTACTCTGAAGGATGCGTATAAGAATGAATTTAAGATTGGCGCTGCCTTGAATACAGCTCAGATAGAAGAACGAGATCCAAAGATGACAGCATTAATCAAGCAGCAGTTTAATGCACTTACGCCGGAAAATGTAATGAAAAGTGAAGTAATACACCCGGCATGGGATACCTATGACTTTACGGTAGCAGACAAGCTCGTGGCCTTTGCACATAAGAATAAAATGGAGTTAAACGGTCATACTTTGATATGGCATAGTCAGCTCTCACCCTTTGCCAGAAAAATAAATAGTGTTGATTCATTTCGCACATTCTTTACGAATTACATTGCAACTATTGCGTCCAGATACGATAAAAAAATATTTTCATGGGATGTAGTGAATGAAGCATTGAATGAAGATGGTACTATGCGGAAGTCTGTTTTTTTGGAGAAACTTGGCGAAGACTATGTGACGGAGGCATTCAGATTGGCCCAGCAAGCGGCACCCAATACTGAGTTGTATTATAATGATTATAACAATGAGCAACCGGCTAAACGCAATGGATGCATTCAGCTCATTAAAAAAATTCAGGCAGCAGGTGTTAGAATTGATGGTGTGGGCATTCAAGGACATTGGCATGTTGGAAAAGTGCCTTTGAAAGAAATTGAAGAAAGTATTGAGGCCTACGCTGCTTTAGGCGTGAAAGTGATGTTTACCGAATTAGATATCGAAGTATTGCCCCGCAATTTTCAAGGTGCCGATGTAAACCAGCGCATGGCGACAGATCCTTCTCTCAATCCGTATGCAAATGGAATACCAGCAAATGTGTTGGTACAGCAGGCAAAGGATTACGAGAATTTATTTCGATTGTTTTTAAAGCATAAAGACAAAGTAACCCGCGTTACGCTTTGGGGTGTAGATGATGGGCAAAGTTGGCTAAATGATTGGCCAGTGAGAGGACGCACAAACTATCCTTTGCTTTTTGATAGAACGCTTACACCCAAACCTGCATTTGAAGCAGTATTATCTCTTAAGCATTAAGTAGCACATTACTCCACCTTGTAAAAGCACCATATGACTGCTCAACCGCAAAAATTGTCCGTACTGGAAAAAATAGGCTATAGCCTTGGAGATTTGGCTGCCAACCTCATCTTTCAAACACTCATGGCATTTCTGGCTTTTTTCTATACTGATATTTATAAAATCCCTGCATCAAAAGCCAGTATCGTTATGTTGGTGGGAGGTATTGTGGGTGCTTTTTTCAATATCATCATGGGTGCCATTGCTGATAGAACGAGTACCCGTTGGGGTAAGTTTCGCCCGTGGGTATTGTGGACGGCAATTCCGTTTGGTATTATTTCTTTACTGGCATTTTCTACACCTGATTTTGATGAAAGTGGCAAAGTGGTTTATGCTTTAATTACCTATTTGTTGTTGGTGATAATTTATAGCGCCAACAATCTTCCATACTCTGCATTGAGTGGAGTGCTCACCGGAGATATGAAAGATCGCAACAGCTTATCTTCTTATCGCTTTGTAGCGGTAATGGTAGCACAGTTTATCATACAGGTTTTATTGCTGCCTATTGCATTATCAGTAGGCGATGGCGATAAAGCTGCTGGCTTTCAGAAAGTGATGTTGGTGTTTGCCATCACTGGTGTTTTTTGTTTTCTGATTACTTTTCTCACCACACGTGAAAGAATTGTGCCGCCGCAAGAACAGAAAACTCCACTTACACAAGACTTGAGTGATTTATTGCGTAACAAGCCTTGGTTAATAATGCTTGCATTAACCATACTCGTATTTATAACACTTGCACTTAAAGGTGGTATGAATATTTACTTCTTCCGGTATTACCTGTCGGAGGAGAGTCAGGTTAGTTTTTTGAACAACATGGGGTTTCAACAACTCATTCATTGGTTAGGTAATGTTTTCACCCCAACTGCATTTGAAGAGTTTCAAAAGCCGGGCAGTGCTCCGTTTGCTGCTGCCAGTCTTACGGGTGCAGCCAGTACTATTGCCATGATTATTGGCATTCTTTTTTCAAAGTCGTTGGCTGATAAGCTAGGAAAACGAAATGTGTACGGTATTTTTCTGGCGCTGTCTGCCATGTGCATTTTTGTCATTTATTTCTTTTCAAATACTGCTGTTGCAGCCGTTTTTGTGGCACAAACAGCGCATGGTTTTATTTACGGCATTACCATCCCTTTGCTATGGGCAATGATTGCAGATGTAGCAGATTACAGTGAGTGGAAAAATGGACGACGTGCAACAGCAATTATTTTTTCTGCTATGATATTCGGATTAAAAGTAGGTCTTAGTATTGGTGGCGCTATTTCCACTTGGTTGCTCGATATTTTCGGTTATGTAGCAGACGCTGAAGCGCAAACCAATGATGCAGTACATGGTATTAAGCTCATGGTAAGTGTAATACCTGCATTTATTTTTATTGTTGGTGCAGTTTTGTTGTTCGGATATGAAATTAACAAAGCCATGGAAGCTAAAATTGAAAGTGATTTGAAACTGAAAAGAGAAAAAGCCTGATTGTATTCAAGTAAATTTATTTTATGCCAGAAGCAACAATTGATCATATTGATTTTAACAAACTAAATGCTGAAGCAATTTCACAACCAGTCGTGGAGCATATTTTTACGGCCGATCCTTCCGCACATGTTTTTAATGGTAGAATTTATATCTATCCTTCGCATGATGTAGAAAACGATATTCCATTTGATGATTTGGGTAGTCATTTTGCGATGGAAGATTATCATGTGTTGTCCATGGATGATCCGCATGGCAAGGCTACCGATCATGGCGTGGCTTTGCACTTGAAAGATGTGCCGTGGGCTGACAAACAATTATGGGCACCTGACGCTAATGAAAAGGACGGTGTTTATTATCTTTTTTTTCCTGCAAAAGACAAAGAAGGTATATTCAGAATAGGTGTTGCAAGGAGTTCTGCGCCTGAAGGCCCATTTGTTGCTGAGCCCTGTCCAATTAAAGGGAGCTATTCAATTGACCCTGCAGTTTTTATTGATGATGATGGAAGTGCGTATATGTACTTTGGTGGTATTTGGGGTGGTCAGTTGCAGCGTTGGCAAACGGGTGTTTTTTTGTACGAAGTGGCGGGTCCTTTTGCATACTTGCCAAAAGATAATGAGCCAGCTTTATGTGGCAAAATTGCCCGGCTTGGTGATGATTTGTTATCATTTGCAGAGCAGCCGAAAGATGTTGTTATTCTTGATGAAAATGGTACACCCCTTTTGGCTGGCGATAATGAAAGGCGATTCTTTGAAGCTTCATGGATGCACAAATACAACGGCCACTACTATTTTTCTTATTCAACCGGTGATACACATTTGTTGTGTTACACTATTGGTGATAATCCCTACGGCCCGTTTACTTATGCCGGCCGTATTTTGGAACCAGTAGTTGGCTGGACTTCACATCATTCTATCGTTTCTTTCAATGGTAAGTGGTATTTGTTTTACCATGACAGTATTTTGAGTAAAGGGGTAACACATTTGCGTTGTGTAAAAGTGGCTGAACTACAGTATGATGAACTTGGCTTTATCAAAACGATTCATCCATACCATAAATCCTGAAAATGAAAAAACGATGGTTAATGTTCTTACTGTTTGGTTTTTTTATCTCAACAGTAAATGCTGCTATTAAACTGCCACGTTTAATTAGCAACAGTATGGTTTTGCAACGAGACGCACCACTCAATATTTGGGGTTGGGCCAATGCAGGAGAAGCTGTTGCTGTTACTTTCAACAATCGTACATTTCAAACTACTACTAGTGCGGCTGGCAAATGGGAAATAGTATTGCCTGCACAGCAAGCAGGTGGCCCTTTCAGTATGTATATTAAAGGGGAAAATGAAATTTTGATAAAGGATGTACTCGTAGGCGATGTGTGGTTGTGTATCGGTCAAAGCAATATGGAGCAAAGCATGAGCGGCCGGTTAAAATACCGGTATGCTCAAGAAATTGCACATGATAGCTTTCCTTTTATTCGCCATTTTTTAGTGCCGGATAACTATGCATTCGATAGGCCTTGGAATGATTTTCCAACGGGAAACTGGGTGAGTGCGACGCCTTCACACCTGCAGGAGTTTACTGCTGTCGGGTATTCTTTTGCAAAGTCTTTATATCAGCAGTATAATGTGCCTGTTGGCATCATCAATGCCGCAATGGGCGGTACACCTGCAGAAGCATGGATAAGTGAAAATGCACTACAATCTTTTCCAAATGCATGGAATGAGTTACAGCAATTTAAAAATGCTTCGTATGTATCAGGGTTAGAACAAAAGGAACAACTGGCTTTACGACAATGGAATGAAGCATTAACACAAGCAGATGAAGGTCTAAAGAATAATTGGCAACATGCTGCAATCAATCATGAATGGAACACGGTTATAGTGCCTGGCTATTGGCATGAAATTATGCCGGGTAAGTTGCCCGGAGTTGTTTGGTGTAAAAAAGAAATTGAAGTGCCTGCTTCAATGATGGCACAACCATCTAAGCTGGAGTTGGGAAGGATGATAGATGCTGACTCTGTTTTTGTCAATGGTTTATTTGTTGGAAACACCACCTATCAATATCCTGCAAGGCGGTATGAGCTTCCTGCAAATGTGCTAAGGATTGGTCGAAATGAAATAACCATAAGGGTGCATTGCAACGGCAAATTAGGGGGCTTTGTGCCTGATAAAGTGTATCAATTAACAACAGCTTATGACACCATAGAACTCAACGGAGAATGGAAATACAGGATTGGTGCTACAGCATCGCAGCCAGCACCTCCAGTTACTCAGGTTCGTTGGAAGCCCGGTGGTTTATACAATGCAATGATAGCACCCTTGCAGCGTTATGGCCTTAAGGGAGTGGTTTGGTATCAAGGAGAAAGTAACGCTTCTGCTTTTGAGCAATATGGTTTGCTGATGAAGGCACTTATTCATGATTGGAGAAATACATTCAATCACAACAGGCTTCCATTTTTAATTGTACAGTTACCAAATTTCATGGAGGCTGCCGATACTGTACAGCTTCGGAGTGAATGGGCTGGATTACGACAGCAGCAATTGAATTTGCGAAGCATTGCCCAAACTGCAATGGTTGTTACAATTGACTTAGGTGAATGGAATGATATACATCCGGAGAATAAAGCGGATGTAGGAATACGTTTAGCCTTACAGGCCAGAAAGAACTTTTATCAAGAAAAGCATTTAGTTGCAACAGGCCCATTAATACAAAAGGCAATTCGAAAAAAGAAAAACATCAGGTTGCAATTTGAGTCTACGGGTAGTGGTTTGTTGTTCAATGGAAATGATTCGCCTCATTTTTTTGTACAAAGCAAGTCGGGAACAATAACAAAGGCAACGGCTTCTATAGTGGGCAGAAAAGTTGTATTAACAGGTGTAGATGTGAACAATGCCCAAAAGGTTTTTTATGCCTACGCAGATAATCCAACTGGTGCAGTATTGTATAACAAGGAAGGATTGCCGGCTTCACCGTTTCAAATTGAATTGCAATGAATAAAATGATTGCATTTTTCAGCATTGTTTGTATAACAATCTTACAATTTCCAGCTGCTTTTGCACAAACTGCATGGAAGGGTAAACGTGCTGCTGTTGTGATTACCTATGATGATGCAATTGATCAACACCTCGATAATGCATTGCCGGTGTTGGATTCATTAGGGCTGAAGGCAACTTTTTATATAACTGCAGGGTCTGCCTGTGTTGCCAATCGACTGCAAGAGTGGAGGCGTGTTGCAAGCACGGGGCACGAACTGGGCAATCATGCATTATTTCATCCTTGTGTAGGCAACACCTCTGGTAGAGAATGGGTGCCCAAAGAATATGACCTTAGCCAGTATAGCATAAAAAGAATGCAGGACGAACTTCGAATGACCAATACTTTTTTGCATGCCATTGATGGGAAAAAGGAGCGAACCTTTGCTTTCACTTGTGGCGATATGAAAATTGGCGATTCACTTTTTTTACAAGGAATGCAGCAAGATTTTGTTGCAGCAAGGGCAGTACGGCATGCTATTCATCCTCTTCATGCAATAGATGTGTACAATATTGATTGCTACATGGTAAATAACCATTCGGCTACTTCAATGAAAGAATGGGTAGATGAAGCCATCGAAAAACAGGGTTTGCTGGTGATTTTATTTCATGGAGTTGGGGGTGGAAACAACTTAGATGTTTCGTTGCTTGCCCACAGGGAATTTCTCTCGTACCTAAAGCAACAAGAAAAGCAGTTGTGGGTAGCGCCGCTCATAGAGGTAGCAGCATTTATCAAAAAACAAAATGAGCAGTAATACAACTAATAAAACAACCTGAAATATGTACGGATAGTCTTAATCACCTAAAAGAAAAAAGTCCGTACAAGTAGTACAGACTTTTTATGTGCCCAAGACTGGATTCGAACCAGCACGCCCTTGCGGGCACCACCACCTCAAAGTGGCTTGTCTACCAATTTCAACACCTGGGCAATTCGGGCTGCAAATATCAGTGTAGCCGCAATATCATCCAAAATGATTTTGCAGAATTTTTTCCGGCATCATTCAGCGAGTCCTTTGGGTAGCACCATCCGAAAAGTGGTGCCAACGCCCGGCTCCGATTGTTTTACGTGCAAATTACCTTTGTGGTATTGGTCTACTATGCGTTTGCTGAGCGTAAGGCCAAGTCCCCAGCCACGCTTTTTGGTAGTAAAACCCGGGGCAAATACACGGGACAGGTTAGCCGCACTAATGCCTTTTCCACTATCCGTTACATCAACTATTACTTGCTGCGGTTGCTCTTGTATGTGTACCCGTATGGAGCCTGTACCATCCATGGCATCGAGGGCATTTTTCAGCAGGTTTTCCATCACCCAATTGATAAGGGTAGGAGATGCCTGCACTAAAATTTCTTTTGATGGACTAATGAATTCAAACTGCACTTTACCCGGGGCCCTGCGTTTCATGTAGCTCACCATTTCTTCCAGCAAAGCCACCAGGTTGGTGGTTTCAAGTTTGGGTTGAGAGCCAATTTTACTGAAACGGTCACTCACCAGTTTCAACCGTTCTACATCTTTTTCCAACTCCTGTACCACTTCAGGGTTTACTTCCGATTCTTTCAGCATTTCTACCCAACCCCGCAAGCTCGTAATAGGCGTGCCCATCTGATGCGCCGTTTCTTTAGCCATGCCGGCCCACAATTGGTTTTGCGTACTGCGGCTGTGCGTATTGAGCAACACCACCAATAAAATGATGAATAATGCCACCACCAATAACTGTACCAGTGGATAGTACTGCACTTCATTTAACAAAGCTGTATTGCCGAAGTATACTTTATAAACCACTTGCGGGGTATCGCTTATTTCCCAATCAATGGGTAAGTGTTCGGCTTTTAGCTTGGCCAACTGCTGTTTCAGGTAGCCGGGGTTGCGCTGCAGTTGAATGGAATCGAGATTTCGATGATCTACAATATTGCCGTTCTCATCTGTTGCAATCAGCGGCATGTCTTCATTGTTGATGATCACCATGTTGGCTAATGCAATGGAACCCGGTGCATCGCTTTGCTGCATGGTTCGGTTAGCCTGCACCCATTCTTCTACCCGTTGCCGTTCTTCCAGCAATATTTTATTGGCCAGGTAGCGGGTGTAAAAAACAGTAACGCCCACAATAACCATGGCTACCACAAAAAAGAAAATGCGCCAATTGAGTAACCGGTTAATCATGGGCCTAAGATAATTGTAAATGCAGGTGGCACAGGGCTGGAAAATATTTACTGTGCATAAGTGAATATCCTTGTTCGAATTTCACAATCACCCCCTTATTTTTGCAACCGAAATCGAATCAACTATGGCGCATCACCAAGAGCATCAGGCTTCAAGCGATAAGGAATTTGGTACCAACTGGGTAAAGTCTTCCCGCTTTTTGTTTTACCTGCAAGTAGCAACTTTGCTGGCTTTTGTAGCTGGTTGCAGCGGTTATATGTATTCTACAAGTTATAAGGGAAAGCCACGTGTAGAAATTCCTGAAAGCACCCAGTACACGCCAAAGTATAAGTCGTAAAAAAAAATTTGGCAGAAATAGTCAGACTCCTATTTTTGCACTCCCAAAAACAACGGGACAGTTCTTAAAAAGCACCTCACGAAAGTGAAATGCAATATGCGGAAGTAGCTCAGCTGGTAGAGCATCACCTTGCCAAGGTGAGGGTCGCGGGTTCGAATCTCGTCTTCCGCTCTTTTTTTTCACCTCGCAACTGCGGGGTGTTTTTTTTAGCGTACAATTGTACTTCTAAAAAACAAACACCACGCCCTGGTGGTGGAACTGGTAGACACGCAGGACTTAAAATCCTGTTCGCCGAAAAGCGAGTACGGGTTCGATTCCCGTCTGGGGCACAAACGTAAAAGCCTTCCATTGTGGAAGGCTTTTTTCGTTTTATACTTATGCTTTATCTGCAGCATGACTATGCCCAGGCTCTGTCTCCTTTTTTGTAGTCTACACAGCCTTCATATTTGCCGGGCACTGCTATGTAGCGCAATGCTTGGGTTGCACCAGGTTTGCTGGTGAAAAAGCCGAGAAGGGTCAGTTCTTTCATCATCCGGAAATAATGCGAAGGCGCATCTTTTTCTTTTTTCTCCTGATAGTCTTTCTGCTCTTTATCCAATGCAGTGAGCAGTGTTGTACGTTGTTCAGGTGTAATTTTCAGGAAGCCATTTTTAAATTCAGCTTCACTTCGTTTTTCAATATCAGCCAGCCCTTTCACAAATACATCTTGTTGTGCTTTGGTGTAGCAATCTTTCACCATTACTGCCATAAATGCACCTACAGCGGCTTCTTTGGCGCCCGGTGTATTTGTTTTGGGTAAAATGGTTTCTGCTACTTCATCGAGGTATTTGATCTGCTCATCTGAGAGCAGGGCTCCATCAGTACTTGTGGTTTCAGTTTTGCAGCCTTGCAAAAACAAACTACCACCTACAATGGTACCACCGAGCAGCAGGGCTACATTTTGAAGGGCTTGTCTTCTGTCCATATAAAAATTGTTTATTGTTTTGTAGAGATGAATGTTAAATCAGAGGTTTCCTTTTTTTAATTCTTCAAAGGCATATTTGGCAGCTCTTGCAGTAAGAGCCATGTAAGTGAGTGATGGATTTTGGCAGGCACTCGATGTCATAGCTGCGCCATCCGTTACAAATACATTTTTACAGTCCCACACCTGGTTCCATTCGTTGAGCACACTTGTTTTGGCATCGCGGCCCATGCGGGCTGTACCCATTTCATGTATGCCGTGCCCCATAGCATGACCGTTGTTCCAACCATGTACATTTTTCACTCCGGCTGCTTCCAGCATGGCCTTGGCCTCTGCTACCATGTCTTTGCGCATGTCCAGCTCATTTTGTTGTACTTCTGCATCCATGGCCAGTACGGGTAAGCCCCATTTATCCTTCTTTTCTTTATGCAGATAAATGCGGTTGCGGTGGTCGGGCAAAATTTCTCCAAAGCCTGTCATGCCTATGTTCCAGCCACCCGGCTCCAACAATGCCTCTTTAAAGCCGGCTCCTATGTTGAGCTCCGCTATTTCGCGGCTCCAACCACTGCGGCTGGTGGCACCCTGATAGCCAAAGCCACGCAGATATTTGCGTGTATCGCTGTTAAGGTTGGTGAAACGGGGAATGTAAAAACCATTGGCTCGTCGGCCATAGTAATATTTGTCTTCGAAGCCTTCTACTGAGCCGCTGGCGCCAAGGTTGTAATGATGATCCATTACGTTGTGGCCCAGTTCGCCGCTGCTGCTGCCAAGGCCACCGGGCCATACATCAGTAGCTGAGTTAAACAATACCCAAGTACTGTTTAGTGCCGAAGCACACAGAAATACCAGCTTCGATTTGAACTCAACTGTTTGATTGGTTTCAGCATCCATTACCTCTACACCCGTTGCTTTTTGGGTGTCTTTATTGTACAGCACTTTGGTTACAATAGACCAAGGCCGCACCGTAAGATTGCCCGTTTTTACAGCAGCAGGAAGGGTAGAAGATTGGGTGGAGAAATAGCCACCGAATGGGCAGCCTTCCCAGCAACGGTTTCTAAACTGGCATTGTGTACGGCCTTGTATTGGTGCAGTTAAGTTGGCGGTTCTGCCAATGATTAAGTGGCGGTTGCCTTTGTAAAAATCCTTCAATCTTGAAGCCACGTCTTTCTCTACACAGTTCAGCTCCATGGGAGGTAAAAACTGGCCATCTGGCAAATGCGGCAGGCCTTCTTTGCTACCGCTAATGCCGGCAAATGTTTCTACATAATCGTACCAGGGGGCAAGGTCTTTGTAACGAATGGGCCAGTCGATGGCAATGCCATCTTTGGCGTTGGCTTCAAAGTCTACATCGCTGAGGCGATAACTCTGCCGCCCCCACAAAATCGAACGACCGCCCATTTGGTATGACCGCCACCAGGTAAATGGTTTGTCCTCAACATACGGGCAATCTTTTTCATTGGCCCACATATCCATCACTGCTTCCGAAGCAGCCCAGCCTCGATGTAAAACAGGGTAGCCTTCGCGTTGCTCTTGCGTAGTGCGGCCGCGGTGTTCAAAATCCCATGGGTCTTTATTTGCTGTTTTGTAATCTTCTACATGCTTAAAATCGCGGCCTCTCTCCAGCAACAATACTTTCAGCCCTTTTTCGCAGAGCTCTTTAGCCGCCCAGCCTCCGCTGATGCCGCTTCCTACTACTATGGCGTCGTATTGTTCTGGCATAAATGCAAATGAGTGATGAGTATAGAACTTGAATATTTACAGGTTGCCTTTTTTTAGTTCGTTTACAGCAAAGTCAGCAGCACGGGCTGTGAGTGCCATGTATGTGAGTGATGGGTTTACACAACCTGCGCTGGTCATACATGCACCATCCGTTACAAACACGTTCTTGGCATCCCATACCTGGTTGTTGCCATTGAGCACACTTGTTTTGGGGTCGCGGCCCATGCGGGCTGTACCCATTTCATGTATGCCCATGCCAAAGCCATAATCACCATTGTAGCCTTTTACGTCTTTTACGCCAGCGGCTTCCAACATTTCTACGGCATCATTTTTCATGTCTTCCCGCATTTTCAATTCGTTTTCTTTCAGCTCAACGTCGAATGCCAATACAGGTAAGCCCCATTTGTCTTTCACATTTTTATCGAGGAAAATGCGGTTTTCGTGGTATGGCAAAATTTCTCCGAAGCCACCAATACCCATGCTCCAGTTGCCGGGTTCGCAGAGTGCATCTTTAAAGGCGGCACCAATGTTGAGTTCGGCCACCTCGCGGCTCCAGCCACTGCGGCTGGCGCCGCCCTGGTAGCCAAAGCCACGCAGGTAAGCACGTTTGTCACCATTTACGTTTTGATATCGGGGAACATAAATGCCATTCGGCCTTTTACCAAAATAATATTTATCCTCGTAGCCTTCTACCCGGCCACCGGCGCCAGCACGTAGGTGATGATCCATTACATTGTGACCAAGTTCTCCACTACTACTGCCAAGGCCGCCCTGCCAAATGTCAGTTGCAGAATTCATGAGTATCCAGGTACTGTTAAATGCTGATGCACACACAAAAACAACTTTTGCATAGTACTCATAAGTTTTGTTGGTTTCAGCATCCAGTACTTCTACACCTTTTGCTTTCTGCGTGTCTTTGTCGTACAAAATGCGGGTAACAATACTGTACGGACGAAGGGTGAGATTGCCCGTTGCCATGGCTGCTGGCAGGGTAGCACTTTGGGTGCTGAAGTAAGCACCAAACGGACAACCCAGCCAGCATTTGTTGCGATACTGGCAATTGGTGCGATTATTATGTGGCGCCGTGAGGTTAGCACTACGGCCCATGATAAATGCCCGTTGGCCTTTGTAGTGGTCTTTAATTCTTGCAGCAACGTCTTTTTCTACACAGTTCATTTCCATGGCGGGCAGGTAGTCGCCATCGGGCAGGGTGTGAAAGCCATCGCGGTTGCCATTAATGCCGGCAAACTTTTCGGCATAGCTGTACCATGGAGCAATGTCTTTGTACCGAATGGGCCAATCAACACCATGGCCATCTTTGGCATTGGCTTCAAAATCTAAATCGCCCAGGCGATAGCTCTGGCGGCCCTAGGTAAGAGAACGGCCTCCAACATGATACCCCCGAAACCAATCGAAACGTTTGATTTCTACATAAGGGCAATCTTTTTCGTTAGCCCAAAAATCGAGGTTCATTTCGTTGAGCGGGTAATCACGTTTTAGCACAGGGTAGTTGTCTACCATTTCCTGTGTACGACCACCGCGGTGCGGAAACTCCCACGGATCTTTATTGGTGTTTACATAATCTTTCACGTGTTCCACATTGCGGCCACGCTCCAACATAATCACTTTTAATCCTTTTTCGGTGAGTTCTTTGGCTGCCCAGCCGCCGCTGATTCCGCTGCCCACTACAATTGCATCGTAGGTATTTTCTGCCATGTCCGTTTTACTGTTTATGGTTTCTGGATGAGTTTTTCTGATGGATGAGTTTACACGTCGCAACGCCGGATGGCGTCTTTCAGCGAAGCAATTTTATCTGTAGCTACAGGAATGAACTCCTGTGCTACATAGCCTTTGTAACCCGTTTTTACAATGGCTTGCATAATGGCAGGATAGTTCAGTTCCTGTGTATCGTCAATTTCATGACGGCCCGGTACGCCTGCAGTATGATAATGACCGAAGTAGGGATGGAAGTCCTGAATGGTACGAATGACATCGCCTTCATTGATTTGCATGTGGTAGATATCGTACAACAGCTTTATGTTTTCGCTGCCAATACGTTTGCACATGTCTACACCCCAGGCGCTTTTGTCGGCCATGTAGTCTTTGTGGTTGATTTTACTGTTGAACAATTCCAACTGCAACACCACGCCTTTCTTTTCGGCAAGGCCCACAATTTTCTTAAGGCCTTCTACTGTGTTTTGCAAGCCTGTTTCATCATCCATGCCACGGCGGTTGCCGGTAAAGAAGATGAGGTTTTTGTAACCGGCTTTCGACACCAGTTCAATATGTTCGGTGTAGCTCTGAATAAGCTTGGCGTGATTGTCTTTATTGTTCCAACCATCTACCAGATTGATTTCGGCACCATTGCACATGCTGCTGTCGAGGCCGTGCTTTTTGAGGATGTGCCAATCTTTAGGGCCAATCAAATCAATGGCTTTAATACCGATTTCTTTGGCTAGTAGGCACAACTCTTCCAGCGATAAAAAATCATATGTCCAGCGGCACACACTGTGGTTGATATTGCCTTTGAGTGGTTGGTCTTCCATGGCTTTGGCCAATGCTTGCTTCGAAGCGCCGAGCAGGCCAATACCTGCCGTGCCGGCAACAATGTTTTTAATAACAGATCTGCGACTGCTCATGATACAAGATGTTGAAAAAGCTTAAGAAAGTGAAGGCTTGCTTTTGCCCCGCATATAAATAAACAAGCCTGCAAAAGCAATGACCAGTGCTACTGGAATCATCAAAGTAAGGTTGATGATTTCAGGGCCGGCGGCGGTTTTTGCAGCTACCAATGCATTGGCCATTTCACTGCCTGCAGGGGCGGCGGTATAATCGGCGAGGGAACTGCCAGCAGGTAGTTTTTGCAACAACAGGCTGTCGTATTTGCTGCCCATTACCATGGTATACATAGATACAGCAAACATGCCGGCGCCACCCATGAGGTTAAGGCCAACAGCTCCTGTTTTGGGTAAATATTCTGCTACAAAACCAAGCATGGTGGGCCAGAAATAGCAAACACCCATACCAAATACCAAAGCGCCAGCATATACCATGTTACCCGCACTGTGGCCCAGCAAATACAGGCCTGCTGTGGCAAGAATGGCAGATATGAGCAACACGCCTGTGGGTGATAATTTGTGTACTACAGGTTCGGCCAAGCCGCGGCCCACTACCATTACACCCGAGGTGATGGTGAGAATCAGTAATGCATTGTCCGTTACGTTTTTCAACAGCACTTCAATCCACTGGCCGGTAAAGAGTTCGGTGATGGCTGTGCCAAGCATGCATACCATCATGAACAAAAACAACGGATTGAGCAAGGCCTTATACATATCGGCAGTGCTTACGCCACTGGCTACTCTTTCAGTAACAGGGAACTGCAGTTTTGAAAACAGGAAACCATATAATAATGTCGGAATAATCATGAGGCCTACCTGTATGTGCCAACCAATACCCGCTTTGCTAAGGAAGAATACAATGAGGGTGCCAATGACAATGCCACCAGGAAACCAGAGGTGAAAGTGGTTGAGCTTGGTGGTTTTATTATCGGGGTAAATGGCTGCTACCAGCGGGTTACAGGCTGCTTCTACTGTGCCGTTGGCAATGCCAATTAGCAACGTAGAAATGAAGAGACTCCAAAATCCGCCGGCAAAAATGGTTAGCAAAATACCTGCGAGATGAAACACAAAAGCTGCTACCAGCAATTTCTTCATGCCAATAATATCTACTACAAAACCACCCACAATTACTGCCAGCGGAAAGCCCCAAAAGGCAGTGGCGGCAATAGTGGAAAGTTCAGATGCATTGAGTTGAAACTCGGTACCAAGTTGACCTAAAATACCGGCCCGAATGCCAAAGGATAAAGACGTAACAAGTAATGCTAAACAACTGGCAACAAAAAGTTGCTGTTTTTGAATGGTGGTAGGCATAATGAATCGTTGCGATGAGATGGAATCGTGAAGTGCTAAAAATAGGGATTATTGAAAACCATCTGTTATGAGCTTTCCACAGTTTTTTCTGCAAACCTTTTCGGTCCTTCTTTTCTGCCAGCCGCGATAATTAATTTTTTTCGTTAACAATCGGCATTACCCTAAATACCTATTTTAGTTCGACGATTAATAAACAGAAGCCATGGGAGAATTACAGATTAAGAAATCTGCAAAAGAATATGATGTAGTGATTGTAGGCTCAGGTGCAGGTGGCGGCATGGCTGCTTATGTGCTGGCCAATGCCGGATTGAAAGTGTGTTTGCTCGAAGCCGGCCCTGATTACGATCCTGCAAAAAATGTAACACAACTCAAGAACCCATGGGAGAGTCCACGCCGTGGTGCCAGTACCAAGTTTCGTCCATTCGGCGATTTTGATGCCAGCTACTGGGGTTGGGAAATAGATGGAGAACCCTACACAAAAGCCAACGGCACCAGCTGGGACTGGTGGCGGGCCCGCATGGTGGGTGGCCGTACCAATCACTGGGGGCGCATTTCGCTGCGTTTTGGCCCAAGAGATTTTAAACGAAAAAGCATTGATGGCTTGGGCGATGATTGGCCAATAGGCTACGAAGACGTGAAACCTTTTTACGACAGGATTGATAAACTACTCGGCATTTTTGGTACCAACGAAGGTTTGGAAAATGACCCGGATGGTATTTTTCTTCCACCACCGAAACCCCGCCTGCACGAATTGATGCTGAAGAAAGCTGCAGGTAGTGCAGGCGTGCCGGTTATTCCATCTCGTTTGTCTATCCTCACCAAAAAAGTCAATGACAAGCGTGGTGCCTGTTTTTATTGTGCTCAGTGCAACCGTGGTTGTACCGTGCATGGAGATTTCTCTTCTTCTTCTGTATTAGTGAAGCCTGCAGTTGAAACAGGCAATGTAGACATGGTGGTAAATGCCATGGCCCGTGAAGTACTTACTAATAAAGAAGGATTGGCTACGGGCATTAGTTATGTAGACAAAGAAACCTTGCAAGAATATCAGGTGAATGGCCGTGTGGTGATACTCGCCGCCAGTGCCTGCGAAAGTTCTCGGTTGCTGCTCAACTCTAAAAGCGATCGTCACCCGAATGGCTTGGCCAACAGCAGCGGTGTAGTAGGTCGCTATTTGCACGATAGTACTGGTGCTGCCATGGGTGGTGTGTTGCCCTCATTGTTTGATCGCAAACGCTACAATGAAGATGGTGTAGGTGGCATGCATGTGTACAGTCCTTGGTGGGGCGACAACAAGAAGCTTGATTTTCCACGTGGTTATCACATTGAATACTGGGGCGGCATGCAGCAACCCGCATACGGTTTTGGCTTTGGCATCGAAGGCATGAACGGAAAATTTGCTGTGAAAGGTGTACAGAAAGAAGCCGGTGGTTATGGCAAAAGTCTGAAAGAAGATTTCCGCTTTTTCTATGGTGCAGGCGTAGGCATGGCTGGCCGTGGGGAAGCCATTCCACGCTACGACAACTACTGTGAGATAGATAACAGCGTGGTAGATAAATATGGTATTCCCGTATTGAAGTTTAATGTGAAATGGAGTGAGCATGAAATAAAGCAAGCCAAGCACATGAAGGAAACCTTTAAGGAAATCATGCACAACATGGGTGCTGTGATTACTTGGGGAGCCGATGACGATGAAAGCAATAATTGGGGTTTGGAAACGCCGGGTAAAATCATTCACGAAGCTGGCACGGCCCGCATGGGTGCAGATGCCAAGAGCTCTGCGCTGAACAAATGGAACCAGGCACACGATTGTAAAAATCTGTTTGTGGTAGATGGTGCCGCCTTTACCTCACAAGCCGATAAAAACATTACGTGGACTATTCTTGCCCTGAGCATGCGGGCCAGCGAATACATTATTGATGAAATGAAAAAGCAAAACCTGTAAGCAATTGGCTAATGTGCTAAAGGAATACAGGAATTGATTTGATGCATTTGCAAACTTGGAAAACAAGTAAACGAACATCAAGAACGCAAACGCTCAACAACAAACGAAAATCAGACATCAGCCATCCAACATCTAACATCAACATCATGGATAGAAGAAAATCACTCAAAGCATTGGCCATTGGTTCGCTGAGCACCGCCGTGCTGATTGATGCCTGCAAGCCTGCTGATAGAAAAGCAGCGGATAATGCCACTGCCGTAGGCACATTTACCTACGACAGAATGAAGGAAGAAAAGGCACACGATGAACAGCTCATGAAGGAAAAGTTTTTTACCGATCATGAGTTGAAAACCATCACGGTGCTGGCCGATATAATTATACCTGCCGATGAAGTAAGCGGCAGTGCATCGCAAGCCGGTGTACCTGCGTTTATTGAGTTTATTGTAAAAGACATGCCGCAGCATCAAACGCCCATGCGGGGTGGATTGCGCTGGCTCGATTTGCATTGCCTCAAGACCTATGAAAAACCATTTGTGGAATGCAGCAGCTCACAACAAATTGAAGTGGTGGATGCCATAGCGTATCCAAACAAAGCCAAACCTGCCATGGCACAAGGGGTAGCATTTTTTAACCTGATGCGTAATCTCACAGCTACAGGTTTTTACACTTCTGAAATAGGTGTAAAAGACATTGGCTATGTGGGCAATCAACCCAACCAATGGAATGGCGTACCCGACGATGTGTTGAAACAATACGGATTGGCATACACAGAAAAGGAACTCAAAGAGTGCATCAGTTTTACCACAACATAACAACGATTGTAAATTACATAACTCCAAACAGCTTTAAATAACCGCATGTCTTCCAAAAAATCATCCAGAAGAAATTTTATCCGCAACACGGCCGTAGCCGGTGCAGGATTTATGATTGTGCCTCGTCATGTGCTAGGCCGTGGCTATGTAGCGCCCAGCGATAAACTCAACATTGCCGGCATTGGCGCTGGTGGCAAAGGGGCCAGCGATTTATCTGAGTTTGCCAAAGGTGGCCGGGCCAACATTGTAGCATTTGCCGATGTAGATGTGAAGCAGGCTGCAGGTTCTGTAAAGCGTTTTCCGCAGGCGAAGTTTTACTTTGACTACCGAGAAATGCTGGAGAAGGAAGGTAAGAACATTGATGCTGTTTCAGTATCAACACCCGATAATACCCATGCTGTAGCCACCATGGCTGCCATTAAAATGGGCAAGCATGTATATGTACAAAAGCCATTGACCCATGATATTTACGAAGCCCGTATGCTTACTGAAGCAGCACGTAAATACAAGGTCGTTACACAGATGGGTAACCAGGGCGGCAGTGGCGATGGCGTTCGTCGTATGCAGGAAATGTACCAGTCTGGTTTGATAGGAGAGGTAACCAAAGTATATGCCTGGACCAACCGTCCTGTGTGGCCACAAGGCATGCCAACACCCAGTGGCAAGCACGATGTACCTGCAGATATGAAATGGGATTTGTGGCTAGGACCTGCTCAGTGGACAGACTACAATCCTGCGTATCATCCTTTCAACTGGCGTGGCTGGTGGGCCTTTGGTACCGGTGCTTTGGGCGATATGGCCTGTCATATTCTGGATCCGGCTTACCGCATTTTGCCCATTCTTTTTCCCAACGAAGTAGAATGCTCCGTGCCCAACCAATTTGTAGATGCATGGAAAGAAGCCGGCTATGTAGATAGCTGTCCGCCGTCTTCCATCATTCACATCAACTACCCCAGAACAGATGGTAAAGGTGAAATCAAAGTAACCTGGATGGATGGTGGTTTACTGCCAGAAAGACCCAAAGAATTATTGCCTGATGAACCCATGGGCAACTGGGATGGCGGTATCATTTTCGAAGGCACCAAAGGAAAGATTCTGGCCGATTGTTATGGCGCCAATCCGCGTTTGTTGCCTACTCAAAAAATGAAAGACATTCAGCTGCCAGCGTCTACCATTGCCCGTGTGCCCGAAGGCCATTATCAACAGTGGGTGAATGCATGTATTGCGGGCTACGGCAATGCACAAACCAGTTCACATTTCGACTTTGCCGGACCATTTACCGAAAGTGTACTCATTGCCAACCTAGCTATCCGTAGTTGGATGATGAAGAACCCTGCTGCCAAAGGTTGGGAAGACAAATACCTCGGCCGCAAGAAATTGCTCTGGGATGCTGCCAATATGCGCATCACCAACTTTGAGCCAGCCAACCAGTTTGTGAAAAGAGAATACCGTGCCGGCTGGAGTTTATAAGTATAACGTTCATTCATTTAAGCTATCGTAGATATGAATAGAAAATTAAGAATGGCCATGATTGGCGGTGGTAAAGATGCCTTTATTGGTGCCGTGCATCGTTTGGCTATGAACATGGATGGTCAGGTGGAGTTAGTTGCGGGTGCTTTGAGTGTGAATCCAGATGTGGCCATCGAATCGGGTAAAATGCTGTACCTGCAGCCTAATAGAATTTATACCGATTACAAAGTGATGCTGGAAACCGAAGCAGCCAAAACCGAAGCCGAAGGCCGCATTGATTTTGTGAGCATTGTTACACCCAATTTCGTGCATTTTGATCCCGCCATAATGGCGTTAGAAAAAGGCTTTCATGTAGTAATTGAAAAGCCCATCACATTTACGCTGGAACAAGCCAAGCAGCTGCAGCAAAAAGTGCAGGAAACCGGCAAGCGTTTGTTGCTCTGTCATACCTACACCGGTTATCCTATGGTGAAGCAGGCTCGACAACTGGTGGCCAGTGGCGCTTTGGGTAAAGTGCGTAAAATTTATGTGGAATATCCGCAGGGTTGGCTGAGTACCTTGCTGGAAAAAACGGGTCAGGCACAAGCCAGCTGGCGTACCGATCCTAAGCGGTCGGGTAAGGCAGGTGCCATGGGCGATATTGGTACCCATGCATTCAATTTGGCAGAGTATGTGAGCGGTTTGCAAACCACACATATTTGTGCAGACCTCAACACTTTGGTAGAAGGCCGCTTGTTGGATGATGATGGTGCCGTGCTGATGAAAATGAACAATGGTGCCAGTGCGGTGCTCATGGCATCGCAGGTGGCTGCCGGCGAAGAAAACGCCGTTAAAATTCGGGTGTATGGTGAGCTCGGGGGGGTGGAATGGAAACAGGAAGATGCCAATACTTTGCTGGTGAAATGGCTGGATAAACCGGCTGAAATTTACCGTACAGGTGCTGGCTACAACGGTAGCTTTGCCAAGCATAACACCCGCATTCCTGCAGGCCATCCGGAAGGCTATCTGGAAGCATTTGCCAACCTCTACCGCAACTTTGCCCTCACCGTGCAAGCGGATGTGGATGGCGTGACACCAGCTGCAGAATGTCTTGATTTCCCCAGTACTACCGAAGGGGTACGTGGCATGGCTTTCATTGAAAATGTGGTGGCTTCCTCGCAAAGTGAACAGAAGTGGACGGTGTTTGAAGTGTGATGATTTTTCGCACAGAACTTATGTTTCGCACAGAGGCACAGAGTTTTTTTGTATAAACACAAACACACAATTAGGTCATGGAAACAAATGATCTTACTGCACTCATCATTGAACAGGCCATAGACATTCATCGAAAAACCGGACCAGGTTTGTTTGAATCTGTTTACGAAGAGATGTTGTGGTATAAACTCAATCAACTTGGCTTATTTATAGAAAGACAAAAAGAAATTCCTGTTTACTTAGATGGCATAAAAATGGGTATTGGATTTAGAGCAGATTTAATTATTGACCAACAAGTGATTGTTGAAATTAAGTCTATCGAAACACTCCTTCCTGTACATGCTAAACAGCTTTTGACCTACCTCAAATTGACAAGTATAAATACAGGATTACTCATCAACTTCAATGAAGAACTTTTAAAACAAGGTATCAAGAGGCTCAAGAACTGATAGCAATTTCTCTGTGCCTCTGTGCGAGAAACTCTATGACAACGATTAAAGGACCGGCCATTTTTCTGGCTCAGTTTATGGGCGATGTGGCGCCGTTTAATGATTTGAAAAGCATTTGCCAATGGGCAAAAAGTTTGGGTTTTGTGGGCGTACAAATTCCGAGTTGGGATAGCCGTTGTATTGATTTGCAACGAGCTGCCGAAAGCAAAACCTACGCCGATGAAATCAAGGGGCTTGTAAACGAATGTGGCCTGGAGATTACAGAACTCAGTACGCATTTGCAAGGCCAATTGGTAGCAGTGCATCCTGCTTATGATGCGATGTTTGATGGCTTTGCACCTGAATCGGTGCGGGGCAACAGCAAAGCCAGAACTGAGTGGGCCATTCAGCAATTGAAATACGCAGCCAAAGCATCGGCCAATTTAGGGTTGAATGCACATGCCACATTCAGCGGTGCATTGTTGTGGCACACGGTATACCCATGGCCACAACGACCTGCAGGTTTGGTAGAAACAGGCTTCAAAGAACTGGCCAATCGTTGGCTGCCTATCCTCAACGAGTTTGATGCACAGGGTGTTGATCTCTGCTACGAAATTCATCCGGGTGAAGATTTGCACGATGGTGTTTCTTATGAAATGTTTTTAGAAGCCACGGGCAATCACCAAAGGGCTTGTTTGCTCTACGATCCGTCGCATTTTGTGTTGCAGTGTCTCGACTATCTCAGCTATATTGATCACTATCATGAACGCATCAAAATGTTTCATGTGAAAGATGCCGAGTTTAACCCTACCGGTAAGCAAGGCGTATATGGTGGTTATCAAAGCTGGATCAACAGGGCGGGCCGTTTCCGCAGTTTGGGCGATGGTCAGGTTGATTTCAAAAGCATTTTCAGCAAGCTGGCTGCTTACGATTACAAAGGCTGGGCAGTAATGGAATGGGAGTGTGCCATCAAGCATCCGGAAGATGGTGCCAGAGAAGGAGCCATCTTTATTCAAGACCATATTATCCGGGTAACAGATAAAGCCTTTGATGATTTTGCAGGAACCGGTGCCAACGAACAATTAAACCGTTCAATCCTCGGATTGAGTTAATTTTAAACCCTAAAAATTTCACGATGAAAAAAATACTTTTTGTAGCAGGAGTGGCTGCTTTGATGACAGCCTGTGGTGGTAATGAAAACAGCAATACAACAACGACAACCGCTGCAAAACCCGAAGCTTCAGCTCCTGCGGCCAATGATCTTTCTTCAAATCCCGATTACAAAAACGGTTTGGCTTTGGTGGCAAAATCTGATTGCCTTACCTGTCATAAAGTAAGCGAAACATCAACCGGTCCTTCTTACAAAGAAGTAGCTGCAAAATATGCTAATGCTGACGATGCAACCGTAACCATGTTGGCCGAAAAAATCATCAAAGGCGGATCGGGTAACTGGGGCCAAATTCCTATGACGCCGCACCCTACCGTTTCAATCGACGATGCCAAGCAGATGGTGAAATACGTACTGCTGCTCAATAAATAAACTACATGAAAAAAATCACCACCACATTATTCTCTTTGCTGTGCTTGCAGCTGAGTATGTATGCACAACCCAAGGCCGACAAGGGTTTCAAGCTTTTATTTGATGGCACAACCACCAATGGCTGGCACAAATTCAATAAGCCCGGTACCATTGGCAAAGGCTGGCAAGCAAAAGATGGTGTATTAATGCTCGACCCTGCTGCAAAAGATGGCGGCGATATTGTTACTGATAATGCTTACGAAAACTTTCACCTCAAACTGGAATGGAAAGTAGCCGAAGGAAGTAATAGCGGCATTATGTTTTTTGTACAGGAAGGAGAACAGTACAGTCATCCGTGGAAAACGGGGCCTGAAATGCAGGTGCTCGACAACGACCGTCATGCCGATGCCAAAATTCACAAGCACCGTGCCGGTGATTTGTATGATATGATTGCCTCTTCATCTGAACCGGTAAAAGCAGTAGGCGAGTGGAACCTTGCAGAAATTATTTGCAACAAAGGCAAACTTACCTTCAAGCTGAATGCTGTGGTAATTGTTGAAACCACATACAATGATGCATCATGGGCACAAATGATTGCGAACAGTAAGTTTAAAAACATGCCTGGCTTCGGCTCATTTACCCAAGGTAAAATAGGCCTGCAAGACCACGGCGATTTGGTGTGGTTCAGAAATATTCAGATAAGGCAACTGTAAATCATCATCGAAATAATTATAAGAGTCTGGCACCGAAGGGCGTCAGACTCTTTTAATATACCTGAAAAAACTTATTTGTATAGCTGTTGTTTATATTACTATTCCAATTTGTTACAGATAGTTGTTGACAAACCTGTTTTTTTCAACAATCGTAAGCCGTTCAACGAAAGAAGCTGATTATTAAATCGTCTTAATGCTTTATTTTGAAGGTTGATGCAATGGCAAAGTAGTGGCATGCTTTGTTTTGTAGTGTGTAGAGAAAATTATCGTTAACCAAAAAATCAAACTTATGAGAAAGTACCTGGTGCTTCTGTTAGGCTTTGCCATACTTACGGTATCGGCCATAGCACAAAGCAGAACAATTACCGGTAAAGTAACCGGTACAGAAGGTGCACCCATTGCAGGTGCAACTGTTACAGTTAAAGGAACGAAGGGAGGAACATCGACTGATGCAGAAGGAAACTTTAGCTTAAGTGTTCCTGCAACTGCCAAGACTATTGTTATTAGTTCCGTTGGCTTTGCCGATATGGAAGTAAGCCTCGCAGGTAAAGATGCATTTATGGTGACACTGCAAGCACAAACACGTGACCTCGATGAGGTAGTGGTTGTAGCCTATGGTACCACTAAAAAAGAAGCACTCACAGGTTCTGTAGTTACCATCGGTGCCAAGCAAATTGAACGTCGTCCCATCACCAATGCCACTGGTGCTTTGGAAGGCAATGTGCCTGGTTTGATTACTACATCTGCCAATGGTCAGCCCGGTAGCGGTGTAGCCATTCGTGTACGTGGTTTCGGCTCTTTGTCTGCATCGTCTGATCCATTGTACGTGATTGACGGTGTGCCTTACATTGGCGGTACCAGCAACCTCAACCCCGATGATATTGAAAGCATTTCTGTATTGAAAGATGCATCATCCACTTCATTGTACGGTTCACGTGCAGCAAATGGTGTAATCATCATTACCACTAAAAAAGGTAAAAAAGGCGCAGCCAAAATCAGCCTCCGTGCTATGGAAGGCGTTGCTTCCCGTGGTTTGAAAGAGTATGAAATGGTGAATGCATTTCAGTACTATCCTTTGATGTGGGAATCATACCGTAACTCCTTAGTTTATCCGGCTACTGGCACTGGTATTTCTGTCGATTCTGCCAGTCGTGTAGCTTCTGGATTAACCAGTCGTACAAGCATTGCCGGTTTGCTAGCGTACAATCCCTTCAACGTAGCAGCTAACCAAATTGTAGGAACAGATGGTTTGATCAATCCTAACGCATCGCTGATTTATGGCGACGATTTGGATTGGACCAAAGACCTAATGCGTCGTGGTACCCGTCGGGATTATAGCCTCAATATTAGCGGTGGTGCAGATAAAGCCGATTACCTCGTAAGTATGGGCTATTTGCGTGAAGACGGTTATACCTTGAAGACAAACTTTGAACGTTACACTCTTCGTGCCAACGTAAATGTGCAGCCGTTGAAGTGGATTAAAACTGGTTTGAACTTTTCTGGTAACTACACAGAAAGCAACACTGCCCGTGATGATGGAAGCACCAGCTTTGTAAACCCATTCTTCTTTAGCCGCAACATTGGCCCCATCTATCCGGTATTTGCTCACAACATGACCACAGGTGAATACCTGCTGGATGCAACTGGCAACCGTTTTTGGGATTTGGGTAACCTCGGTAGTAGTGGCTTAGGTATTCCTAACCGTCCGAGTGGCGGCTTCGCTGGTCGTCATGCATTGGCAGAAACACAATTGAACGATCAGTTCTTCCGTCGTTCTGCTTTCAGTGCCCGTAACTATGTAGACATCATCATTACTAAGGACCTGAAGTTTACCAACAACTTTGCGGTGGATTTGCAAAACCAAACTGATGCGTCATTCGACAATACTGTAGTGGGTGATGGTGCTCCAGCTGGTCGTAGCCGCCGTCAAAGCGGCACCAACTTGGCTGTTGTAGCCAGCCAGTTGCTCAACTACAATAAGCAGTTTGGTGAGCACAAAGTAGATGTATTGGCCGGTCATGAAAGCTACAATCAGCAAATAACAGATTTGAACGGATTTAAGCAGGGGCAAAGCCTTTCTGGCAATACTGAATTGAACAACTTTACTACTATCAACTCATTGACATCGGCATTTGACCGTTATCGTATCGAAAGTTATTTTTCTCGCTTGTCTTATGACTATGCAGGAAAATATTACCTCACTGGTAGCCTCCGCCGCGATGGTAACTCTCGCTTTGCACGTAATGCCCGCTGGGGTACGTTCTGGTCAGTTGGCGGTGGTTGGAACATCAGCCGCGAAAAATTCATGGCCAACATTACACCGGTAAACAACCTGAAACTCCGTGGATCTTATGGTGTGGTAGGTAATGCAGATGGTATTGGTTACTATGCTTACCAAGGTTTGTATGTTTTTGCCAATAACGCTAACGAGCCCGGTATTGTGCAAAGCCAAACATCTTTCCTCAATCCAAATTTGACATGGGAAGTAAACAAGCAATTTGATCTCGGTCTCGATTTCGGATTGTTTAAAAACCGCATCAGTGGTTCTATCGAATACTACAATCGTGTATCAAGCGACTTGCTGTATGCCGTACCTCAGCCCTTGAGTAGTGGTGCATTGTCTGTAACGCAGAACACAGCCACCATGGTGAACAAGGGTATTGAATTGCAATTGAATGCCGATGTAATTCGTAAGAAAGATTTCAACTGGAGTGTGACATTCAACATCACAACCATCAACAATGAAATCACTAAAATGCCAGTTGGTCAAACCGAAATTATTGACGGTACTAAGAAGTTGATGGCTGGCAAGTCTCGTTATGACTACTGGCTGCGTCAGTACTATGGTGTAGATCCTACTGATGGTTCTGCATTGTACCTGCCTATCAGTACTACTGGTACACCCGCCAACACCATGCGTTATATTGCTAACAAAAGTGGCGGTGTAGATACCGTAACGACCAACGTAAACAATGCTCGATTGAGTATAGTGGTACAGCCGTACCTGATTTCTATGGAAGCTTCAATACCAGCTTTACTTACAAAGGCATTACCCTTAGTGCATTGTTCAGCTATCAGGTTGGTGGCCAAACGTATGATCAGCTCTATGCTTCTATTATGAGTGTAAGCAACTACGGTGGTGCATTGCATGTAGATGCGTTGAAGCGTTGGCAGAAGCCCGGCGACGTAACCAATGTGCCTCGTATGGATGCAGGCCGTGGTACCGATTTCAATGCAGCTTCTACCCGTTGGTTAACTGATGCTTCTTTCATCAACCTGCGCAACATCAACCTGAGCTACCAACTGCCCGCATCATTGATGAGCAAAGCAGGAATCTCAAGTGCTACGGTATTTGCAACTGCAGAAAATGTATTCTTCAGCTCGAAGCGTGTAGGTATGAACAACCAGCAAGCTTTCAGCGGCGTTACATCTAATGCTTATCCTCCAGCCCGCATCATTTCTGCTGGTATTTCTCTTAACCTCTAATTCGTACTGTATATGAAACACATGAAATATATAGCTACGGCAGTGCTGGCTGCATCTATTGGCCTCACCGCTTGTAAAAAAGAATACTTGGACACTTTTCCAACTACAGCAGTAAGTGCTGATGATGCGTTGGCAAGTGTGCAAAACGCCCGAGCTGCTCTCAACGGTATTCACCGCATTATGTATGTGCAGTATGACGCTCAAGGCCAGGCTGGCGAAGGGTCAAACAACATCTTCCGCGATTTGCTGGGAGAAGACATTGTGTATCCGCTGGCGAATGGATCAACCGGTTTAATCGGTTGGTTGCGTTGGACGACGCACCGCAATGCCAACGATGGATTCCTGCGTTATGTATATCGTTATTACTACCGTATTATTTCTAACGCCAACGTACTCATCAATGGCATGGATCAGGTGCCAGGCGCCGACGTTGATAAGAACCCCATCAAAGGTCAGGCATTGGCCTACCGTGCATGGGCACATTACCAGTTGGTGCAGTTGTGGGGCAAGCGCTACAATGCGGCAGGTAACAATACTCAACCGGGTGTGCCTTTGTTGCTGACAAACACTTTGGAAGGACAGCCAAGAGCAACTGTTGAAGAAGTGTATACACAAATCAATAAAGATTTGAATGATGCTGAAACATTGCTGGCCGGTTATGTTCGTACAGGTTCTGCTGCTAAAAGCAACTTCAATGTAAACGTGGTAAAAGGTTTAAAAGCCCGTGTTGCCCTTACACAAGGCAAGTGGGCCGAAGCTGCAACAAACGCTGCTGCAGCACGTGTTGGTTTCCCATTGATGACGAATGCTGAATACTTGTCTGGTTTCAACAATGTAAACAACCAGGAGTGGTTGTGGGGTAGCCGTCAGATAGATGACCACAACACTTTCTTCTACAGCTATTTCGCTTACATGAGTGCTAACTTTAATTCTACCGTTTTGCGTACTCAGCCCCGTGCTATCAACGCCAATCTGTGGAACCAAATACCTACCACTGATATTCGTAAGCAGTGTTGGGATTTGACAGGTGCTACTGTACCTATTCCTCCCGGTGGTGCTCGGGTGCCTTATCAAAATAAAAAGTATCTGGCACAAAGTAGTTCTACCAGCAATGGCGATGTGGTGTACATGCGTGCCGCTGAAATGTATCTGATCGAAGCAGAGGCACGTGCCCGTGCAGGACAAGACGGACTGGCACAAGATGCATTGTTCACTCTCGTTAAAAACAGAGATGCAGCCTACGTTAAATCTACCAGTACAGGTCAGACATTGATTGATGAAATCATGTTCAATCGTCGGGTAGAATTGTGGGGCGAAGGTTTCCGATTTACAGATTTGAAGCGTTTGAATTTGCCTATGAGCCGAGTTGGTATTCCAAACCATTTGATTGCACTGATTCAAATTCAGACAGTTCCGGTGGGTGATGTACAATGGGAATTTTTGTTCCCTCAGGATGAAATCAATGCCAACAAAGCATTGGAACAAAATCCGTTGTAATCATTACTTGCATCAACAAAAAAGTGTCGCTCCGTTTGGGGCGACACTTTTTGTTGATGGAACAAGAAATAAAAACTATTTCACCAGATTGCCTTTTACATAGCGGATGCATTTTTCTACGCTGTCGTAGGGAGACACGGCGTAGTTTTCTTGCTCTACAAAAAAGTATTCCAATCCCGATTGTTTGGCTTTAGCAAAAATGGCTTTGAAGTCGATGCTGCCGTTGCCTACTTCGGTTTGTTTGTCTTTGTTGTTTTTGTCCATGTCTTTTACATGCCACATTACATAGCGGCCGGGCTGTGCATCAAACATGGCAATCGGATCTTTGCCGGCATTTTTCACCCAGTATAAATCGAGCTCCATTTTTACCATGGATGCATCGGTTTCATTCAGGATAATATCATAGCCATTACCACCACCGGGCAAAGTGTCAAACTCAAAAGCATGATTGTGGTAGGCAAATTTGAGACCACCTGCTTTGCACAATTCAGCACCACGGTTCAAACGGGCTGCCAGCTTTTTATAATCATCAGGTGTTTTGCGGTATTGCTCCTCCAGCCAGGGTACTACCAAATAATCGTTGCCAATCAGCTTGGCATCATCCACCGCTTTCTTCCATACATCGTCGTTGCCTTTATGTAAGAAATCCGCCAGGCCAATGTGTGCACTGGGGCTGGTGACACCATACTTTTTTAGAATGGCAGCAGTGGCTTTCATGTCGTTGCCAAAATATTTGCCATCATTATAGCCAAACATTTCTATTTGCTGATAACCCATGCCGGCCAGTCTGCCAATCACACTGTCGAGACCAGCTTTCAACTCATCCCGCACACTGTAGAGTTGAATGCCGATTTTCATTTTTTTAGGGGCAAATGCCAATGCATCAGACAATCCAAAGGCGAAGGATGCCAACGCGGTGGTCTGTACAAATTTTCTTCTGTTCATATGGCCGTTGTTTTCGAGGTTTTATACTTTTAAAATTAAGGGAGCCACACCGAAGTCACTCAAAAAATGGAATACAAAGTTTCCTCATACATCGAATCACTGCCCGAAGTGGAGTCTGCATTAGCTGCTGAGCTGCGGTCACTCATCTGTACAGCAATGCCGCAGGTACAGGAAAAGTTCAGTTTCAAGATTCCGTTTTATCATTATCACGGCATGTTCTGTTACATCAATTACCTGCGCAAAACCGGTGGCATAGAATTGTGCTTTTGCCGTGGCAAAGATTTGTTGCTGGCTTATCCGCAACTGCAACAAAACGGCCGCAATATGGTCGCTGGTATTTCCCTGTTTGAGATGAAAGATATTCAACGCAAGTCGGTGTCAGAAGTGTTGCATGCCGCTGCCGCCTGGCAGGTAGAAGCATGGCAACAAAAGCGCAGTTTTTTACGCAACAAACATTTCTGACTATTTACTACCAAATACTTTTCGCAACAACTCAGTTGTTCTTGCTGCCGGGTTTTTGCGAATGTCTTTTTCTTCCTGCGCCAGTTGTATGAAAATGCCCCGCAAAGCCTGTTCGGTTACATACGCTGTGAGGTCGGGATTGATTTTTTTGCTGGCAAATTTGTTGTAGTTGGTAAACAACGTATTCCAATGTTTGGTAGCACCCACTTTGTCGATGGATTGTGCAATTACTGGTCGGAATGCTTCCGTTAATGCACTGCTGGTGCTGCCTCGCAGGTAAGCAGTTGCGGCCGTATCGCTGCCTCGCAATATGCCCCATGCATCTTGCCAGCTCATGTTTACAATGGCCTGTTTAAAAATAGGAGCGGCAGATTTGGCAGCATCTTCTGCGGCACGGTTCATGCTCAAAATGGCATCGTCGGCCAGCTTGCCCATGCCCAAATTGCGCAATGTTTTTTCCACCTTCCGGGCTTCTTCGGGCAGCAATATTTTTACGGCGGCATTGGCAAAAAAACCATCTGTTTTACTAAGCAGGTTGCTGCTTTTTTGCGACCCTATTTCCAGTGCTTGTTTCAATCCACTCACCACATCGGTTGTAGTCAGGCTATCCTTGCTGCCGGTTACTTTTTTCAGCAGGCTTTCTACCGTTTGTTTGCTGCTGTCACTGGTTGGTTTTTTCAGCAGGTCTTTTAGTTTTTGTGCTGGCAGTTGTGTACTCACCAAAATGCCCATCATCAACAGTGTCAAAATTTGCCGCATGTTTTTTCTTGTTTGAAACGTAAATATGCGCATTGGTTTACAGCCTTGCTGTTACTTTAACGAAATTTGCACGTATGCCACATGCCGTGTCCTTTTGGGAAAAAGATACCTGGTTACAACCAGCCGATGTACTCATTTTGGGTGGTGGCTTGCTCGGTTTATGGATGGCCATTCAATACAAACAACAGCAACCTGCCAAGCGGGTGATACTCATCGATCATGCTCCCATACCCACTGGTGCCAGCACCCGCAATGCCGGTTTTGCCTGCTTTGGCAGCCCCAGCGAAATGCTCTACGATGCGCAACTCAATGGCGCCGATGCCATGCTGCAAGTAGTGGAAATGCGCTACAAAGGCATACAACATTTGCGCAGTAGACTAGGCGATGAACGCATTGGGCTGGAGCTATGTGGCGGCTTTGAATGCTACACCGAATGGCCCGATGATTTTGACGACAAACTGCATGAATTGAATGGTTGGCTGGCACCCATCATGGGTACGCCACAAGCTTTTGCACCCATGCACCAACACATGCACAGCATGCAGTTGCAAGGTTTTGCTGGCATGGCTGGCAACCTGCTGGAAGGGGCGGTCCACAGTGGCAAACTGGTACAAGCCATGCTACAACTGGCGCAAGAAAAAGGCGTTCAATGTTTGTATGGCCTGCAGCATCAGGGTTGGCAACCCGGGCAGCACAACGTGTTGGAAACAGCCATTGGCAGCATGCCGTTTCATCAATTGGTGATTGCCACCAACGCGTATTTAAGCAGCATGCTGCCACAGCTGGGCATTAAGCCTGCCCGTGGACAAGTGCTGGTGTCTAAACCATTAGATGGTTTGAAAATGCATGGCACCTTCCACTTCGATGAGGGCTTTTATTACTGGCGGCATTTGGGCAATCGCATTTTACTAGGCGGAGCCCGCAATGCCGATTTTGCCGGCGAAGAAACCCTCGATACCGGCACCAGTGAGGTCATTCAACAGCAGCTTGAACAATTCCTGATTCGGCATTTACCACAATATTTTACAGCAGAAAATATCCTGTCACAAATCGATTACCGTTGGGGTGGACTCATGGCCATGAACGAAAGCAAACAGCCTGTGTTGCAGGCACTGGCACCCAATGTTTGGGGCGCTATGAGTTGCAATGGCATGGGCGTGGCTATTACCCCTGTGTTTGCCGCTCAAGTAGTTCGCAGCCTCTTAACAAACGCTTGATGCAGCTACTTCTTAATTTTACCACATGAACAATGCTTTCTTTCGTCGTACTACTGCTGCAGCTTTGGTGCTGCTGGCAGCCTGTGCCAACCCCGATGCGAATACCGGCACCAGCACTGAGCCTGCTGTGGCCGACAATGCGCCAGCCATCATCAACTACCAACTTATCAATACTTATCCGCATGATGCCGGTGCATTTACCCAAGGCCTTGTGTGGTACAATAATCATTTGGTAGAAGGCACAGGCCAACTCGGCGAAAGCAACATTCGCCATGTAGACCTGGCCACAGGCAAAGTGAGCAAGGAAGTGAAAAATGCCGCCGATATTTTTGGCGAAGGCATCACCATTCTCAACGGAAAAATTTACCAGCTCACCTGGCAAAACAAGAAAGCGTTTGTGTACGACGTTTCCACCCTCAAGTTGTTGCAAGAATTTCCGCTCAAAACCGAAGGTTGGGGTATTACCCACAACGGTACCGAGCTTATCGTCAGCGATGGTTCCAGCAATTTGTACTTTCTCAATCCTGCCACTTTTCAGGAAACCAAACGCATTGGCGTGGCCGATGCCATGGGGCCCAGGGGAAATCTTAACGAGCTGGAATACATCAATGGCTTTGTGTACGCCAACATTTGGCAGACGGATGATATCGTAAAAATTGACCCCAACAGCGGGCAAATTGTGGGCCGGCTCAACTTTTCCGATCTCAAAAGCAAGTCGGGCATTACCAGCAATCCCATGGATGCAAAGGCCCCCGACGTGCTCAATGGCATCGCTTACGATTCTGCCGGTCAGCGCCTCTTCATCACCGGCAAATACTGGCCCAAGCTCTTCGAAATCAAATTGCAGTAAGCAGGCGAGGGGCTGTCAGCAACTGTACAAGCATCGGCTACAGTTCCCGCTGTCCGCTTGTAGTGCCCCGCAAGGCAGGTTTAAGGTGCAATCGTCAGCAGCGGGGCAGCTACCGCTACCATCGGGCAGCCCATCAGCTACTGTATACATCCTGGCATTCCCACACGTTCAATAAATCCGTGCATCTGCGGCCGCATAAAAAAATGGCCTCTGTCGCAGGCCTCCCGGCCTGTGACTATACGTTACTCTATCACAACAAAAGGCTACTGAATTATTATCGCCCCTTCAGGGCTTTGATGGTTGTGTGATGCATTTATCCCACGGGCTCCACCCGTGGCTGTAATATCGTCGCCCTTTCAGGGCTTTGGAGTATTCATCTTTTGTATCAAAATCCGTGTTACTCCGTTTTCATCCGCAAAATCCGCGTCTGTCGCAGGCCTCCCGGCCTGTGACGATGAGTTACTCCATTTCTAAAAAAGGCTACTGAAATTATATCGTTCCTTCAGGGCTTTGATGGTTGTGTGATGCTTTTATCCCACGGGCTCCACCCGCGGCTGTAATATCGTCGCCCTTTCAGGGCTTTGGAGTATTCATCTTTTGTATCAAAATCCGTGTTACTCCGTTTTCATCCGCAAAATCCGTGTCCCCAACAAAAAATATCTGTGCTCCTCCGTTCCTCTCTGTGAAAATCCGCGTCCCAATAGCCCCCTTTCAGCAAAATCCATTTTATTTGCACCCGAAACAGCGAAGGCCGTTTCAATAGTTCTTTACAATATGGTCCGGTAGCTCAGCTGGATAGAGCAACTGCCTTTAATGAATAGGAGCCTTACGGTAGGAAACAAAACTCCGTAAGTGGATACCACTGTATCGGTGAACGCTTCGATGATTCGTCATCATGCCAACCCCGAGGAAACTTGAGTTTCACTTTGTATTTTGGAAAGATGATAACCCATCACACTAAAAACAAAGGCGATCTCGGTGTATTGAAGGCAAAGCTTGATCTCTTCCTGCAAGGATATCTGGTATTGGTACCCGAAACCGAACATGCACCTTTTGATTTGGCCATTTATAAAAATGGTGAATTCAAAACGGTTCAGGTGAAGTACAGGGCTGTAAACAAACGAGGAGTTATCGAAATTCCGTTTCGTAATTCTTACAGCACTGCAAAGGGAGTAAATACTAAAAAAGTCAATAAAGCATTGGTGTCAATCTATGCCGTTTATTGTCCGCAAACAGATACTTGCTATTATTTCAATCCACTTGAATATGGAGAGTCAATTGCTTTGAGGGTAAATGCATCTGTGAATCATCAGCAAAAAGGAACACACCTGGCTGATGATTTTAAAAAGGTTCCGTAGAGACTATACGTGGTACACCTGCAATGGTGAAGATATAGTCCAGACCCCAAACCGCACCCATGGTGTGGGCAGCGAAAGCTGTAGCAGGTAAGCTAAGCAGTAGGTCATTGGTTCGAATCCAATCCGGATCACATGTTGTACAAAACCACCCCAACCGGGTGGTTTTTTTATGTCCATGCAGTATCAGCAGCATGGCGTAAATTGCATACTGTACACCTGATAATCCTACACCACATGCTTACACCCAACAAAACAGCTACCGGTAACCGCCGTGTATTTGTGAAACGGTTATCGCTTGGTATTGCAGGCTTAGCCGCAGCATGGGGAGGCTTTACGGTTTACCAAATCCGCAAGCATCCCAAACTCTCTTCCATCGATGCGCAAATACCCCTGCTCGATGAGTTAGCCGAAACCATAATTCCGCAAACAGATACGCCCGGGGCCAAAGCTGCCGGTTGCGGAGCCATCATTGCCATCCTCATCAAAGACTGCACAGATCGTTCATCTCAAAACCGTTTTATCGATGGGCTCGACGCTTTGAAAGATTACTGCCAAAGCCAATATGATACGCCATTTGAAGCGCTATCGGTAGAAAGAAGAATTGCCGTACTACAGCATTTTGAAGCCAAGGGTAAACCAGCTGCTGGCATGTTGGGCAAAGCGCAGCGCAAACTCATGGGCGATTCATTTTTTACCACACTCAAAAACCTAACGGTTACGGCTTGGTGCACTAGCAAAGTTGGTGCCACACAAGGCCTGGCGTACGATTATATTCCCGGAGCTTACATCGCAGATGCACCCTTGCAACCGGGGCAACATTCCTGGGCTACTCAATAATTTTTTATGGGCGACACGTTACACATCAATAAAGGCACTGTCAATTCAGACAGGTATTTCGATGCTATTGTGGTTGGCAGCGGCATCAGCGGCGGCTGGGCTGCTAAAGAACTGTGCCAAAAAGGATTGCGAACACTCGTACTCGAAAGAGGCCGCGATGTGCAACATATCCGCGATTATTCCACTGCTTCCATGAGCCCTTGGGAGTTTACGCACCGGCTCAATTTGACAAACACTGACCGCGAAGAAAATCCCATTCAAAGCGGTCAGTTTGATGAAAGCACCCGCCAGTTTTTTGTCAACGAAAAAGAGCATCCCTACATTCAGGAAAAGCCATTTCATTGGGTACGGGGCTATCAGGTTGGCGGCCGCAGTATTACCTGGGGCCGACAGTGCTACCGTCTTAGTGATTTGGACTTTGATGCCAATGCTAAAGATGGCATTGCGGTAGACTGGCCTATTCGCTACAAAGACCTGGCTCCGTGGTATGATTATGTAGAAGCCTTTGCCGGCATCAGCGGCCAAGCCGAAGGCATTCCACATTTACCCGACGGGGTGTTTTTGCCCGCCATGGAAATGAATGTGCTGGAAAAACATTTCAAAGCGCAAATACAAAAGCGTTATTCTGAAAGGTTTGTTACCATTGGTCGTAGTGCCAATCTTACCAAAGGTTGGGAAGGCCGCGGCCCGTGCCAATACCGAAACTTGTGTATGCGGGGTTGTCCTTTTGGAGGCTACTTCAGCAGCAATGCAGCAACGTTACCGGCCGCAGCAGCAACTGGCAATTTAACCATGCGCCCCAATGCCATTGTGCAGGAAGTGTTGTATGATACCAAAGCCGGAAAGGCTACCGGCGTTCGCATTATTGATACTGAAACCAACAAAACGGAAGCGTTTTTTGCCCGCATTATTTTCCTGAATGCATCAACGATTGCTACTACTGCAATTTTATTGCGTAGCACCAGTGCTGCTTTTCCTACAGGCTTGGGCAACAGCAGTGGTGTAGTTGGCAAGTATCTAATGGACCATCATTTCAGAGTGGGAGCAGAAGCACAGTTTGATGGTTTTGCAGACCGCTACTACAAAGGCCGCCGGCCCAACGGTATTTACATACCTCGCTTTCGCAACTTGCCTGACCCCGCTACCAAACATGCTGATTTTATCAGGGGGTACGGCTATCAGGGTGATGGCGAACGGCAGGGTTGGAAAGACAAACTGCCGGGTTTGCCGGGCTTTGGTGCAGCTTTCAAACAACAACTGAGTACCCCTGGTTTGTGGACCATGTGGTTGGGGGCTTGGGGCGAAACATTGCCACAAGAAACCAACACCGTGGCTTTGGATAGCACTGAAAAAGACCAGTGGGGTTTGCCATTGGTGCGTATTCATTTTGAATTTGGAAGCAATGAGTTGGCCATGCGCAAAGACATGAAGGCGAGTGCAGCAGACATGTTGTCGGCAGCGGGTTTCAAAAACATTCATGAATTTGATTACAACTCACCCGGTGGTGCTTGTGTGCACGAAATGGGTACGGTACGGATGGGTCGCGATGCCAAAACATCTGCCCTCAATGCATTCAATCAAATGCATGATGTACCCAATGTGTTTATCACCGATGGCTCTTGCATGACTTCTTCTGCATGGCAAAACCCATCGCTGACCTACATGGCACTAACGGCACGTGCTTGCGACTATGCAGTGCAGCAAATGAAGGCCGGAAAGTTGTAATGCCTTAAGCTATCAAATCTGATTTTTCGTGGAGTTGCTGTTGCCGGTACATGTCAGCATATGCGCCATTGTTGTTTAGTAAGTCCTCATGTGTGCCGATTTCCACCACACGGCCATCATCTATTACCACAATTTTATCGAAGCTGAACAGGCTGAATATGCGGTGGGTAATGACGATGGCTGTTTTATCTGAAAGATATTGCTGCAGGTTTTGCTGAATAGCTTGTTCAGTGCTGGCATCTACGGCACTCAGGCAGTCATCGAGTACAATGAGTGATGCTGGTTTAAGCAATGCTCTGGCAATAGAAATGCGTTGCTTTTGTCCACCACTTAAGGTAACGCCACGTTCGCCAACCACGGTGTCGTACTGCTTTTCGAAGCGATCAATTTCGGTATCAATCACTGCCATGCGGGCCGCATTTTTCACATCGTCCAGGCTGGCTTCATTGTTGCCAAATCGAATGTTGTTGGCCACGGTATCGCTAAACAAAAATACTTCCTGCGGCACATAACTGATTTGCTTTCGTAAGGCTTCCAGCGTATAGTCTTTTACATTTTTTCCATTCAGCAGTACTTCGCCTTCGTTGGCATCAAACATGCGAAACAGCAGCGCCGCCAAACTGCTTTTACCACTTCCTGTTTTGCCAATGATGGCCACTTTTTCACCAGCTTTAATATGCAGGTTAAATGATTGGATGGCTTGAATGCCGGTATGTTCATAGCGAAAAGAAACATTCTTGAATTCCACATCCACCGCAGCAGTGGCAATGTTTTCATCATGGCCTTCGGCAATGTTCGATTTGTATTGGAGCAATTCATTCAATCGCTTTTGCGAAGCGGATGCCCGTTGTATCATACTGGCTACCCAGCCAATGGCACTTACGGGAAACGTGAGCATGTTTACATACAACACAAACTCAACAATGATGCCTACTTCGCTAATTTTTCCGTTGAGGAAATACAAGCCGCCAATCATGATGGTGAGCAAGGTGCTGAGGCCAATGAGCAGTTGAATAGAAGGGTAGTACACGGCTTCCACTTTAGCTAATCCAATGGCCTGGTCGCGGTACAATTCGCTGTTGCGATTGAAGAAACCTGCCATCTGTTTTTCCTGCACGTAACTCTTGATGACCCGAATGCCGCTGTACGATTGTTGGGCATTGCTGGTGAGGTCGCCCAATAGCGATTGTATTTTTTCACTCTTGTTGTGAATGATGGTGTTGACATAATAAATCACAAACGCCAGAATGGGCAGCGGAGCCAGCGTGTACAAAGTGAGCTCGGCATTTTTGGCCAGCATATTGTACAGCGCAAATACAATAATCGTGATAAGGTTGATGAGGTACATGATAGCCGGCCCGGTGTACATTCTTACCCGGCTTACGTCTTCGGCCATGCGGCTCATCAGGTCGCCAACTGTATGTTTTTTAAAGAAGCCGGCATCCAGTGTTTGGTAATGTTGAAACACTTCATTTTTCTGATCAAATTCAATGTGGCGACTCATCACAATGATGGTTTGCCGCATGAAAAACATGAACACACCACGTATGAGTGCCAGCACCAAAATGGTGACGCCGCACATGGTGACGATGCTGCCAAAACTCCAGTTAAGCCCTTCCATCCAATCGGTGAAAATGTTGACCAACGGATCGGTTTGGCGGCTGAGCGGACGGGCCGTAGCACCGGGCAGCAGCAGCTGCACTTTATCTACCACGTACGCCGTAATCTGTGGCGCCAGAATGGCAAAATAGTTGGAAATGATGATGAACAGCACACCAGCCAACAATCGGTTGCGGTACTTCCAGAAATATTTATTGACGGCTTTCAGGTGCTTCATGAGGGCGTAAAGGTATTGGTGCCGGTGTTAACGATTTGAAAACCCGCTGTGTTCAACCAGCTGCTGCCACTTAGATGCGAAAACCTACATTTGCCCTTCCCTCAGAACGAAAAAATTGCTTGCTATGGCCTGGAAAAAAAACATTCTCGAAACAATTGGTAATACCCCGATGATTCAGCTGAACAAGGTGGTGAAAGACTTTCCTTGTACGGTGCTGGCCAAGGTTGATTATTTCAACCCTGGCAACAGTATCAAAGACCGTATGGCATTGAAAATGGTGGAAGATGCCGAAGCCGACGGCCGGCTGAAACCCGGTGGTACCATTGTAGAAGGTACCAGTGGCAATACGGGCATGGGCCTTGCTTTGGCCGCTTGTGTAAAAGGATACAAATGCATTTTTGTAACGACTGATAAACAGAGTAAAGAAAAGGCCGACATTCTAAAGGCAGTTGGCGCCGAAGTAATTGTGTGCCCCACCAATGTGATGCCCGAAGATCCTCGGAGTTATTACAGCGTAGCGAAAAGATTGGCAACCGAAATCCCCAACAGTGTGTATATGAACCAGTACGATAATTTGTCGAACAGGCAGGCACACTACGAAAGCACCGGCCCCGAAATTTGGGAACAATCAGAAGGCAAGATTACGCACCTAGTTTGTACAGCAGGTACCGGTGGTACCATCGTGGGTACTGCTAAATATTTAAAAGAAAAGAATCCCAACATTCAGATTTGGGCCATTGATGTGTACGGTTCATTGCTTACCAAATATTTCCGCACTGGTGAGGTGGATATGAATGAAGTACATCCGTACATCAGCGAAGGTTTTGGCGAAGATTTTGTGCCTAAGAACTACGACATGAGTGTGATAGATCACTTTGAGCAGGTGACAGATAAAGACGGTGCCGTGCAAGCCCGCCGACTGGCACGTGAAGAAGGCTTGTTTTGCGGATACAGTGCCGGCAGTTGCTTTCAGGGCTTGCTGCAATTGAAAGACCGTTTGAAAAAAGATGATTTGGTGGTATGTATTTTTCATGACCATGGCAGCCGGTATGTGGGTAAAGTGTACAACGATCAGTGGATGATGGAACGTGGTTTCCTGGATGTAAAAACCTTTAAAGACATTGTAAGTGGCCGTAGCCGCCAGCGTTTGATAACTGTGCATCCAATCGATACTGTTGCTGCAGCTGTAGCGCTGATGCAGCAATACGATATTGAAAATATTCCTGTGATGGAGAACGACCGTAACATTGGTTCGCTCAGTGAGCAAGGATTGTTCAATAAAATTTTCAGCGATCCCGATTTGAAAAACCAATCTGTTGAGTTTGTGATGGAGCATCCTTATCCAGAAGTTTCCTATGATACGCCTGTAGAAAGATTGAGTAGTTTAATCACCCGTGAAAACGGTGCTGTATTGTCGAAAGACGAAGCGGGTAGCTATCACATCGTTACCAAGTACGATGTCATCAATAGCTTAGCGAAATAAAATTTCTTCATGTATTGGTGTGAAAGCGGGTATTGGAAAATATCCGCTTTTTATTTTGCGTGTAGTGGCTTTTGGTCACAAAAAAACCACCTGCAAGAGGTGGTTCTTTGTGACCGCGTTAGGATTCAAACCTAAAACCTTCTCATCCGTAGTGAGATGCTCTATTCAGTTGAGCTACGCAGCCAATCCCGTTTGGGGTTGCAAAAATAAGGGGTCAACCAAAACAACCAAAAATTAATTCAAATTTCTGCCGAATCTTTTTTCTGACATTATTGAAAATCAATGCTGGCAGGTGTTTTGGCTCATTTGTTAAAAGTGCCAACGTACAAAAGCTTCCATGGCAGCGTATTGGGTAAGTCCCAATTTGGCATATAAATTGGCCGTGTTGCTGTTTCTTTCTTCGGCCCTTTGCCAAAACTCACGGCTATCACTTCCCTGAAATGGCACCATGTCTTTTTGCGACTGATGAATGAAAATGCCAAAGCGTTTTTTCATGACCTGATCGGGGCTCATGGGTATAGCCATTTCAATTTCTGTAATGTCCCATTCTTGCCAGGCGCCTTTGTACAACCATACCCAGCAATCGTTTATCCATGCATCTCCTTCGGCCTTAATCCGTTTTAATGATTCGAACACAACATCGAGACAAACTTTGTGCGTACCGTGGGGGTCGGCCAGATCGCCGGCGCAAAAAACCTGTTGAGGTTGAATTTTGCGCAGCAATTCCATAGTCAGCAGCACATCGGCTTCTCCCATAGGGTTTTTCTGGATGGTGCCGGTTTCATAAAAAGGCAGGTTCTGAAAATGCCATTGTCCTTCCTTTAGTCCTACATAGCGACAGGTGGCGGCAGCTTCGCAGCGGCGAATCAGTCCCTTAATTTGGCGGATTTCACTAGTATCTGTTTGGCTCGGTTTTTTCTGTGCCAGGTATTGCCGGGCATCCTGCATAATGTCTTTCGACTTTTCGCTGTTGATGCCAAACAACTCTTCGAAGCCTACTGCAAAATCTAAAAAGCGGGTTACAAATTCATCGGTTACTGCTATGTTGCCGCTGGTTTGGTATGCTACGTGTACTTCATGCCCTTGGTCTTGCAGGCGCATAAATGTGCCACCCATGCTAATGATGTCATCATCGGGGTGGGGCGAAAAAATGAGGCTGCGTTTGGGGTAGGGAGATGAACGTTCAGGATGGTTCGGAATTACCACATTTGGTTTGCCGCCGGGCCATCCGGTAATGCTATCGCGGAGTAAATAATACACCTGTAGGTTTATTTCGTAGGCATCGCCTTTTTCTACCAGCAAATCGCCCAGGCCATTTTCGGTATAATCATGATTGGTGAGACTTAATACAGGTTTGCCCAGTTTAAGGGCCATGTTTATTACCGCACGGCGTATCATTTTAGGCGTCCATTCTACTTCGCCTGTCATCCACGGACTTTTAATGCGGGTGAGTTCGCTGGCGGCCTGAGCGTCTATCACAAACAGGCAGTCGTTGTGCTGCTGCAGCAGGCTTGCCGGTACTTGCTCTGTTACACCGCCTTCCACAGAGCGGGCCACAATACCCGCTTTAAAACCCCAAGCCATCAATATGATTTTGCGGGCTTTTAATATGGTACTGATACCCATGGTAATGGCCAGCCGGGGTACTTTGCTGATGTTTTGAAAGTCTTTGCTGTTGGCAATCCGGGTGCTGTTTTCCAGATTCACCAATCTTGTTTTGCTGTAAATACTAGACCCTGGTTCGTTAAAACCAATGTGGCCGTTGTTACCAATGCCAAGTATTTGCAAATCAATACCACCAAGGGCATCAATTTGTGCTTCGTAAGCAAGGCAATGTTGCTTAATGTCTTCTTGTTTCCACTCGCCGTTAGGAATGTGAATGTTTTCGGCAGGTATATCTACATGGTCGAACAGGTTGCGGTGCATGAAGCTCCAGTAGCTCTGTACGGCTTCTTGCTCCAGCGGGTAGTATTCATCGAGGTTAAACGTAATCACATTGGCAAAGCTTAATCCTTCTTGCTTGTGCAACCTTACCAGTTCTTTGTACAGTGTAATGGGCGTGGAGCCTGTGGCTAATCCCAATACACACGAAAGCCCGGACTGCTGTTTTTCCCGAATGATTTGAGCTATTTGTGCGGCAGCAAACACAGAGCCTTGCAAAGGCGTGTCAAAAATGTGAACAGGAACTTTTTCGTAAGAAGTAACCATAGCAAATGATGATTAAAGTTTCAGCGAACGATGTACGCATTATAGCGTCTAATATTTTGAATAGGTTGTTAGCCACACAAATTTGAAAAAAACAGCTGACACTTTACGATAAAATGAATTAATAAAATAATTTCTTATAAAATAATTTATTAATCAGCCGGTCTTTGATATTATTTTTACAATTATAAAAACGCATTTCATTGGCACCAGTTCGAAACAAAATACTCAGCCATTTTAGTGGCAGCCAGCTTAGCGGCGTAGCTTTTAAAGATCATGGCAGGCGTAAGCGCATTATAGCCGAACTCAGTAATGTGCAGGAAATTACGATAAATGAAATTGCCGAGTCGCTAAACATTAGTGTGCCCAAGGCTACCGAACTGTTGAATGAACTGGCCGACGAAGGATTTGTGTGCGAAAAAGGAAAACGTTCGGAAGGCCCGGGAAGAAAAGCCACTTTTTATGGTCTGGCATCCGATAGTTGCTATTTTATTGGGTTGGAAATAAAAAAATACAAGCTCAATATTGGCATTATGGGGTTTGATAAAACCATCATTAAAGCCAGTTATGGTATTCCTTTCTTTTTTGAAGAAGCCAACGATGCACTTAACGAAATAGTGCAGCAAGTGCGGCAGTTTATTCAAATTACCGGTATACCACAAGAAAAAATTATTGGTATGGGCGTTTCCATTTCGGGGCGCATCAACGTTCGCACAGGCGAAATACTTACCATTTACCATTTTTCTGATGCGCCTGTAAAGCAGACCCTTGAGCAGGAGTTTGGCATGCCGGTGTATTTGGATAATGACAGCCGAACCATGGCCTATGGTGAATATCATTTTGGTAAATATGGTGGCCACTCAGAAGTGCTGGTACTCAACCTCGATTATGGACTGGCACTCGGCATGTTTGTAAATGGAAAGCCCCTTTTTGGTACCTCTGGCTATGCAGGCGAGTTGGGCCATATTCCACTGTTCGATAACGAAAAAATTTGTTTCTGTGGCAAAAAAGGCTGCATGGAAACCGAGGCATCGGGCCGTGCTCTTATTGAATGGCTGGTGGCCGAAATGAAGGCCGGCAGCAACAGCATTCTTACCCGCACATTGGAGCGGAAAAAACTGTTGGAGCTGGAAGATGTGGTGGAAGCCATTCAAAAAGGCGACAATCTGGCCATACAAGGCATAGGCAATATTGCCGGTAAAATTGGCCGTGGCCTTGCGGTTACCATCAACCTGCTCAATCCGCAACTCATAATTTTAAGTGGCAGTCTTAGCCAGGTGGGAGAGTCGTTGTTGCTCCCGGTTAAAACGTCGCTTATTCAGCACTCACTTACATTGGTCAATTCCGATACACAGGTGGTACTCAGCGAAATGTTTGAAAAAGCCGGTTTGCAGGGGGCTTGCCTGCTGGTACGCGACAAAATTGTAGGGCTGGTGTAATTTTTCCTCATAAGTTAAAAAACAGGATTTCCTGCCTGATGGAAACCGTTACTTTTGCAGCCAATTAATCGCAAGCAAACTTTTCCCTCAACATGAGTCATTCTTCACAACCTGCCATCCTTCTGCTGGAAGATGGTCACGTTTTTCATGGCTATGCCTTTGGCAAATTGGGCACCACTTCTGGCGAAATATGCTTTAATACAGGCATGACCGGCTATCAGGAAGTATTTACTGACCCCAGCTATTACGGCCAGGTGCTCATTATGAATAGTGTACACGTAGGCAACTATGGTGTGCTCGATACCGATGTGGAAAGCGAAAGCGTAAAAATCAGGGGACTGATTGGACGCAACCTCGAAGAGCTGTTTAGCCGCATGATGGCGCAGGATACTCTGCAGAGCTATCTCGAAAAAAATAATATTGTAGGTATTGAAGGCGTGGATACCCGTGCATTGGTTACCTACATCCGTACACAAGGCGCCATGAACTGCATTATTAGTAGCGATGGCAAATCGGTGGAGGAGTTGAAAGCCATAATGGAAACAGTGCCGCACATGGGTGGCTTGGAGCTTGCTTCAAAAGTTTCTACTGAAGAGCCATATTTCATTGGCAATCCTGATGCGCCTAAAAAAGTTTCGGTGCTCGACTTTGGTTGCAAGCGAAACATACTTCATTCAATGGCAGAGCGTGGGGTGTATGCCAAAGTATTTCCTGCCAAAACCCCGGCTGCCGAAGTGTTGGCCTTTAACCCCGATGGTATTTTTATCAGCAATGGCCCCGGCGACCCTGCTGCAATGGACTACGCAATTGATACCATTAAGGAATTGACCAAAGCGGAAAAGCCCATGTTTGGCATTTGCCTTGGTCACCAGTTGCTGGCACTGGCACACGATATTCCTACGTACAAAATGCACCATGGCCACAGAGGATTGAACCATCCGGTAAAAAATCTGCTAACGGGTAAAAGTGAAATCACGACGCAAAACCACGGCTTTGGTGTAGACCCCGATGCCGTAAGAAAAGCCGATCATATCGAAATCACCCACGTGAATTTGAACGACGATAGCATTGAAGGTATCCGGGTAAAAAACAAGCCCTTTTTTAGTGTGCAATATCACCCTGAAGCAACGCCAGGCCCACACGATAGCCGCTACCTGTTCGATGAATTTGTAAGTATGATGTAACCCCTTCTTTACATACATCATTGACTCCTTCGGGAGTCAATTTTTTTTATGCTTATCGCAACTTACATTCGGGCATGCAAATAGCCATCATCAACGGACCAAACCTGAACCTGCTGGGCAAACGTGAGCCCGGAGTGTACGGAAGCGAAAGTTTCGATTCTTATTTCACTCAGTTGCAAGCTGCATATCCCGGCATTGAGTTGTTGTATTTTCAAAGCAATGTAGAAGGAGAGCTCATCAATTATTTGCATGAAGTTGGGTTTACTGTGCAAGGTATTGTAATCAACCCCGGTGGCTACACACATACATCGGTTGCGTTGGGCGATGCTATTGCCGCTATACCTGCCCCTGTGGTAGAGGTACATATCAGCAATACTGCAGCCCGTGAAACTTTCAGGCATATCAGCCATGTAAGTGCAAAATGTAAAGGCACCATTATTGGCCTTGGTTTAAAAGGGTACGAATTAGCCTTACAATATTTAACCACTTAAATTTTTCATTGTTCGGGCAAATACTTTTGGCTGTATATTGACGTGCTTCTAACCTTATCAAAACACCATCATTATGCACCACAAAAAAACGTTGGTTACCTTACTGTTGTTAGTACTGGTAGCATCGGTAAACCTGCTTGGCCGAAAAGTAACTCCGGCACCTGAGCACAAGAATCTGCAGATTTTGCCCAAAGACATTTCGAAAGAAAACCTGAAAGCCATCATGGATGGATTTAATGCAGCTTTGAATGTGAAATGCGGTTACTGCCATGTACGCAACAATGAAACAAAAGAATGGGACTATGCCGCAGATACCAAACACAAAAAGAAAGAAGCACGTGATATGATGAAAATGACGAACGATTTAAACAGCAATTATTTTGGGGTGGATATGACGCAGCCTAATCCCAAAGTGGCTATTACCTGCTACACCTGCCACCGTGGCGAAGAGCATCCTGTATTTGCGCCCAAACCCGCTGTGCCAGACAGTTTGCAGCGGCCATTGCAAAAAATAGTTCAGTAGCTCCTTTGAATAATAGAATGATAAAAAGCCGGTTTTTGCTTGAAGCAAGGCCGGCTTTTAGTTGATGGCTATCTACTTGTTACAATGCAAATTTTCAGTTGCAAAATCATGCTACAGTTGTGCTTTGTGCAAAACTATTTTCCTTTTCTTTTTGCCCCGGCTCCGATACATTCGTTGCCCTAAAATTGATTGAATCATGCTCGAATTTGTTGGGCCGGTGTGTGCCAAACTCAACCTGAAACCCGCCAGTGTAGAAGCCGTGCTCCGCCTGCTGGGCGAGGGGGCTACCATTCCATTCATTGCCCGCTACCGCAAAGACCAAACCGGCAATCTGGATGAAGTGCAAATTCAGGCCATTCAGGAAGAAGCCAAGTTTCAAAAGGAGTTTAGCGAACGCAAAGCCTTTATCATCAAAACCATTGAAGAGCAGGGCAAAATGACTGAACAGCTGATGAAGTCGCTTGACAAAGCCAGCACCCTCAATGAACTGGAAGACATTTACCTGCCATATAAACCGAAGCGCAAAACCAAGGCACAAACAGCCCGTGAAAATGGCTTAGAACCTTTGGCCAATTTACTTTTAGCACAAGCCGATGCTGATATTGAAGCGGAAGCCAATAAGTACATCAACGAAAAAGTGGCTTCCATTGATGAAGCCTTGCAAGGCGCCAGAGATATCATTGCCGAACAGGTAAATGAAGACGCGGTGGTACGTACCAAAATGCGTCGCTTGTTTGAAACAGATGGCTTGCTCATCAGCAAAGTGGTGAGTGGCAAAGAAACCGAAGCGGCCAAATACAAAGATTATTTTGACTACAGCGAACTGGTAACCAAAGTGCCTGCACACCGGGCATTGGCAGTGCTGCGTGGTTTTATGGAAGGCTTCCTCCGCATCAGCATTGAACCTGCGGAAGAACAAGCAGTAGAAATGCTGGAACAGCATGTAGTAAAAGGCATGCACAACGAAACCGTGCATGTAAAAAAGGCATTGAAAGATGCCTGGAAACGCATGCTGCAGCCATCGTTGGAAAGTGAGTTTCGCATGGCCATGAAAACACGCAGCGACGAAGAAGCCATCAATGTGTTTGCTGATAACTTACGCCAATTGCTGCTGAGTAGTCCGCTGGGTGGCAAGCATTTGCTGGCCATCGATCCGGGCTATCGTACCGGTTGCAAAACCGTGGTGCTCGACAACAAAGGCGACCTTAAAACCAACACAGTTATTTACGTACACGAAAACAACCGCCTGTACGATGCAGAACATACTGTACGCCAGTTGGTAGCCAAATACGGCATTGAAGTGATTGCGATTGGCGATGGCACTGCCGGCCGTGAAACGGAAAAATTCATCAAAGGATTGAACCTTGGCTTGCCCGTGTTTTTGGTAAATGAAGATGGTGCCAGCGTGTACAGTGCCAGCGAAGTGGCCCGTGAAGAATTTCCGCAGGAAGATGTAACGGTGCGTGGCGCTGTGAGTATTGGCCGCCGCCTGATGGACCCACTGGCCGAGCTCGTAAAAATTGATCCGAAAAGCATAGGAGTGGGTCAGTACCAACACGACGTAAACCAAGTACGCCTGAAAGAAAAACTCGATCAGACGGTAGAGAGTTGTGTGAACCTGGTGGGTGTGAATTTGAATACCGCATCCCGCCACTTGCTGAGTTACGTAAGTGGTATTGGTGAAACCATTGCCAAAAACATTGTGGAGTATCGCTCAGCCAACGGCATGTTTACAAGCCGCAACGAATTGAAGAAAGTTGCCCGCCTGGGAGACAAAGCCTTTGAACAATGTGCCGGTTTCTTACGCATTCCACAGGCCGATAATCCGCTGGACAATAGTGCCGTGCACCCGGAGAGTTACGAGATTGTCAACAACATTGCCAAAGACCTGAACGTAACGGTGAAAGATTTGGTAGGCAATGAATCACTAGTAAAACAAGTGAATGCCAAACAATACGCCAGCTATGGCGAACACCGGGTGAATGATATTTTGAAAGAGTTGGTGAAGCCTGGTCTCGACCCTCGTTCTACTGCCGAGAGTTTTGAGTTTGCCAACATCTACAGCATTGAAGAAGTGCAGGTAGGCATGGAGTTGCCGGGCAATGTTACCAACCTTACCAAGTTTGGCGCCTTTGTAGACATTGGTGTAAAGCAAGACGGATTGGTGCACGTAAGTGAAATCGCCAACCGCTACATAAGCGATCCTTCGGAAGCATTGAAGCTGGGGCAAAAAGTGAAAGTAAAAGTGCTGGAAGTGGACCTGAGCAGAAAGCGCATTGCCTTGAGCATAAAACAAACCGAACCGAACAATGGCCCGCAGCAGCGCAGCGGACATACGGGTGGCAACAAGCAACAGCGCCAACCACAGCCACAGCAAAAAGACCTGAGCAGTTTGGACATCAATGATGCATTGGCTGCATTGAAAAACAAGTTCAAGAAATAAGGATTGATTTCATGCATATTGAAAAAGCTGTTGTTACTTACAACAGCTTTTTTTTACTTATAAGGAAAACTCCGCCTTGGTTTGTGGTACACGAGCCCCAAAAAAAGATACCTTGGTGAAGTGACTTGGTCGCATAAAAAGTTGACATGGCAGATGAATAAAAATGCTGATACAATCTGGCATAATTAGAGCGGCACAAGTGGCCTGCTGCGCAGAACACTTGCGCCAGACGGGTAATTAAATAATAAACTTAAAAGAGTGACAACATGATTTTTGGCGATAAAGAAATATTTGCAATAGAACTGGGAGAAACGAAACATCCCAAAAAGTTTTTCCTCCGGCTTTGGCTGAAAGGCATGCCCAAAGGTAATTTTAAAAAGTCCGCACCCTTGGCTGACACTATTACAGACTATCAGACTATAGTAAAAAAGAAGGAAAGCCTTTACCTCCCTGTATTTGACTTAATGGGTACAGAGGAGGTTTTTGCATACACTACAAAGTTTAATTTCAGGCTTGATGAAGATGAAAGACGGTATGATGAAACGAAGCATTTAGGAAGACATGCATTTCTTGCACCTCAATTTACAAATACGCAAAGCTCAAGCGTAGTGTTATATAAGGATTCCCAACTTCGCTTAATATGGCGCAACGATTTTGGGGAGCCTGTGAATGATGCTGTTGTTCCTTTTGATTATTTCTGCAAGGTGTTTGATGAATTTATATGCTATTGCAAGGATAAAGGGGCGGTTTAGACAATCACTCCCCCCAATGGCGCCAGTGTTCCGCCTCAGCGGGCCACTGGTGTCTATTAAATCCGCCGGACTGTGTCCGGACATTTGTGTGCTATTGCCAAAGCTTTTTTATTTACTTAAACGGAAAGCCAAAGTTGAAATACAATCGTAGTCCTTCAGATTTGGAAGAAGCCATCACACTCAGTTCTGCAGGGCCAATGGGCGTAAGGTACGCTGCTGTAATGGCGGTGCCATAGAGCCATCCGGCTTTTACTGTTTGTGATGTTTTTTGTACAAAATCATAATGAGCAATAGCACCATTTATACTCAGGTAAAAACTACCAAATGGCCGTACCCGGGGGCCAGTGTGTACAGCCACCAAACTCTCAGAGTCTAACTCGCCTTCTCTCAACCCGGCAAACTGAATTTGATTGCGCATGGTGTTTGTGATGCCACCAGCAACAAATTCATTCAGCAGCGAAATATTCTTGCTGAAGTTGAAGCCTGCCTGCATTTTGGTTACCCAACTCCAACGCTTGCTCATTTGTGCCGTACTCTGTAGGTTGGCTGTCAGTCTGGGGTAGTTGCCGTAAGTAAACAACGATGGATTTACATCACCAATCAATTGCCCGTTGTTGAACGCTTTGATGCGGGGTTGCAATGCAAATACATATCCCAGTTTGAATTCTGCAATCGTTCCTTTATCCGCATACAATGGTTTAATCAGGTTGTTGTATTGCCAAAAAGCATAGGCCTGAAAATAGTTGTTGCGGCCGTCGAAATAAGTACCGGTTTCAATTTGTGGTTTGGCCACAATGCTTTCCCATTGCATGCCGAAACCGCCGGCCGACTTGCGTTTCGCTGACAACTGAAAACGATCATCAATGCTCACGTACTTGTATTTGTACAGTCCAATGCGGCGTAAATCATTGTATGCTGGCAGGTCTTGAAACTCTGTGTACACCTGCAGCCTGTTGGACCACGGCTGGCGGTATCCAAACATTTGCAGGTGCTCAAACAAGCCCCTGAAATTATCGCCAATGTTGAGCGATACCATCGTTCGGCTGGAAGGCAACAACTGATTGCGGGTGGTAAGGTTGAGGTTGACTGCAAAGCGGGTAAAACTGTTTTCACTCAAACCTACTTTCAGCATGGTGGCGCTTTCCGGTTTTACTTTGTATTGCAGTACATAACTACTGTCTTTGGTTGGCTCCACATCATACACAATGCTTTTGTACATGCGGTAGGCAAATGCATCTCTGGTATTGTTTTGCAATTTGCTGTAATTGATGCTTTGCTCATTTCTTCCTTCAATTTGCCGCAAGAATGTTTCTACACCATGCTTGCCCAAACCTTCCACTTTTACGGCAGCAATTTTGTAAGATGATACATTGGGCAATCTGTTTTTCCGAAACGAATAGTTTGCATCAATTGCTTTGAGTGAATCTGCCAAATGCTTGAACAAAGGATAATATTTTCTGCCTTCTGTAATGCCCAGTTCAATGATGTCTTCAGCACTGCTAAAACTGGCGGAGTTGTACGTGCCCATGGGTACGCTTATAAACGACTGACACAGTTCTGCCTGCTCTCTGCTGTCTTTCGCTTCGTTCAAAAACATCACCTGCGACAACACCTGCACGGCACTATTCAATTCATCAAGGCTTTGTACCGGAGCACTCACCGATACACCAATCATGTACTTCGCACCCAGGTTGATACATTCCTGCACCGGCAGGTTGCGAATGATACCACCATCCACATACCTACGCCCTTTAATATCAACCGGAGAAAAGGCGCCGGGTATGGCCATGCTGCTACGAATGGCATTGACAATGCTGCCGGAAGTATGCGCCACAGGTTCGGTGCTCAATAAATCAACCGCTACGCAGGTAAATGGAATGCTTAGTTTTTTGAAATCATGTGTGGCAGCAACAGGAAAGAAATATTTTTCTAACGTGAGCCATAGTTCCTGGCTTTCTAAAAAGCCGGAAGGCAAGCCAATACTGCCTTTGGTAAATGGCATTTCGATGGCGTATTTACCAAACTCACTTTTCTCCTCCATGGTGTAGAGGTTCATGGGAATGCTGTTGCTCAGCAAATCTTCCCAGTGAATTGAGCGGGCAATTTTTTCAATGGAATCTGCACTATAACCAGCGGCGTACAATCCGCCCACAATGCTGCCCATGCTGGTGCCAGTGAGATAATCAATATTGAGGCCTGCAGAATCAATGGCTTTCAGTATGCCAATATGGGCAAGGCCTTTGGCGCCACCACCACTGAGGGTAAGGCCAATGCCGTGATTTTTGTGTTGGGCAAATGAGTAGTGGGTAACGCACAACAAAGTTGTGAGCAGCAGCATGGCTTTCCTTAAGATTGGTTGCATGTATAGTTATTGGAACAAATGGGAAGTTATGCCTAATCCCGGATTTTGCGGCAGGGCTACTTTACCAAAATTGTACTCCAAACCAGTGGCCAAATCTTCTGCCAGCAGCAGCGGGCCATCTACATCTACATAGTCTACCAGCGGCATGAGGTGTACGATGGCTGCCGAGCCAATGCTGCATTCATTCATGCTGCCCACCATCACCTGCATGTTGCGGTTGCGGGCATCAGCAATCATGCGGAGGGCTGGCGTTATGCCTGTGCATTTGGTGAGCTTGATATTAATGCCATGAAAATGGCCTTCGCACAGGGCCACATCTTTTTCAAATACACAAGCTTCGTCGGCAAACAGTGGGAGCGGACTTTCATTGTACAAACGCTTCATGCCTTCCCAGTCATCTTTGGCCAGCGGTTGTTCAATAAACTCCACATCCATGTCTTTGAATACATTGATTTTTTCCAAGGCTTCCTCCACGGTCCAACCAGCGTTGGCATCAATGCGAAACTTGGCATCGGTGTGTTTGCGCAGCGCTTCCATAATGGCGATGTCGTTATCTGTGCCGAGTTTTATTTTGTACACAGGCCATGGCTTCTCCTGCATTTTCTCTACCATTTTTTCAATACTGTCAATGCCAATGGTATAATCTGTGAGGGGCATTTTTGTCACTTCCTTCGTCCAGAATTTATACAGTGGCTGGCGTTTCATTTTGCCATACATATCCCATGCGGCAATATCCAGTGCACATACCAAAAAACCATTTTGCGGAAACAGGTGATGCAGGTAATGCCAGTAGCGGTCGGGCTCGGTGAAGGCAAACTTTTCTACAAACATTTTTTTCGCCGTCAGGTCTGCTATCATCTTTTCTACAGGTATGTTGTAGTATGCAATGGCTGGTGCTTCGCCAATGCCCCGGTAGCCTACATGCTCCAGTTGTACAATCAATGCCGGCTGATGTGTTTTGGTACCTTTCGAAATGGTAAACGGATATTTAAAAGGCAGGTTTGAAGTGGTAAATTGTACTTTCATCAGTTGGTTATTGAAGGTTGATGCTTTGACGTAAATGTGTAGTCGTTATTTCCCTTTTCCCATCAGGATGATGCGGAAAGTATGTATCATGATTTTGAAATCGAGCAGTAGCGAAATGTTTTCCAGATAAATGAGGTCGTACTTCATTCGTTCCACCATGTCATCTACAGAAGTGGCGTAGCCAAACTGCACCATACCCCAGCTGGTAAGGCCAGGCTTTACACGGGTGATGTATTTGTAGGCCGGCTCACGGGCAGTAATTTGCTCGGCATAAAAACGGCGTTCCGGTCTTGGGCCTACAAGGCTCATTTCTCCTTTCAAAATGTTCCAGAGCTGTGGCAGTTCATCGAGGCGCCACTTGCGCATGATGCGGCCCCAGCGGGTAATGCGGGGATCGAAATCGTAAGACAGTGCCGGGCCGTTGGCCTCCGCATCGGCGTACATAGAGCGAAATTTGTAAATGAAAAACGGTTTGCCTTTGTAGCCCATTCTTTCCTGCTTGTAAATGACAGGGCCGGGAGAAGAAAGTTTCACCCGCAGCGCTACAAAAAGAAATAACGGACTCAGGCCTATGCTGGCCAGCAGCGCAATGGTTACATCAAGAATGCGCTTGATGTTTTGCTGCCAGTCGGCTATCAGGCCGGTGTGAATGCTCACAAACGGACCAGAGGACAGGTTGCTGGTTTTGGCCATACCAGTCAGGATGTCAATCACCTGCGGAATGATGTATACTTCTACATCTTTACCCGCCAGTTTGTCGAGCAACGACTTGGTGAGTGAAGAATCCATTTTACCAAAAGCCAGAATGATTTTTTCTATCTGATATTGATCGATGATTAGTTCCAGCTCATCAATATGGCCCAACAATGCCGGCGAAAAATTGCTCAACGGTTTGTGGCCTTCGGGCAGCAAATAACCACGGAGTTTCCAGCCAATGGTTTTTTCCAATGGTTGCAAGTAGCTGTGGTGTTTGCGTACTTGTTCATCAGTACCAACCAGCAATACATGAAAGCCGGCTTTACCACTGCGAATCTCTTGTTTCACTTTGGTGAGCAGGAGTGCTCTGCCTGCAAATACAAACACAAACTGCAACAGCAGCAAGCCAGCAAACCCTTTGTAGTAATAGGAGAGATCAAAAGGGTTGCGGATATCATCAATGAGGAAGCCGAAGAAAATCATGAGTACACCTACAACGCTCAGCATGGCGGTGTTGGTGAGCTCATTGAGCCGCGACCTTTCGTACAATGTTTTTTGATAGCTACCTGTAGCGCCAAACAACAGCAACCAGCCAACAGGTATAAATGCCATGCCCAACCAAAAAGTGGACTCATTGGCCAAGCCTTCTACATCCAGCCGGTGAAACAGATAGAATCGGCGGATGATGTAAAAGGATACCCATGCCACCAGCGAAAAAAGCCAGTCGGAAAATACATACCAAGCAACCGATATGGGTTTGTGAAACGGCATGACTGCTTATCCTTCGAAGACAGTCGTGTTAGAAATGCTATCGAGAATTTGCTGCGCCACTTCCATAGCCAGAAATCCATCCACTTCTGAAACAGGCGTTGCTGTATTGTTGATAATGGCGTCGCGGAATGCTTCCAACTCCTGTTTGATGGGATTGTTTTCTTCGATAGGAGGATTGGCAATGGCAATGGTTTTCTTTCCCTTGGGCGTTTCCAAATCAAAAGAAAAAGCATTCTCGTCGCTGTCTTGTTTAATCTTGATGATTTCTGCTTTGCGGGCCAAAAAGTCGATGCCGATGTATGCATCTTTCTGAAACAATCGAATCTTCCGCATTTTCTTCATGCTGATGCGGCTGCTGGTAAGGTTGGCCACACAGCCGTTGTTGAATTCAATACGTACGTTGGCAATGTCTGGTGTGTCTGTCATAACCGCTACGCCGCTGGCGTAAATATTTTTGACAGGGCTTTTTACCAAACTCAACACAATGTCGAGGTCGTGAATCATGAGGTCGAGAATCACACTTACTTCTGTACCACGTGGGTTGAACTGTGCCAGGCGATGCACTTCAATAAACATGGGTTGAGTGGTGTACCGGCGGGCAGCCTGGTAGGCGGGGTTGAAGCGTTCTACATGGCCTACCTGCAGTTTTACTTTGGCTTCTTTTACCAGCTTTACTATTTCTCTCGCTTCATCTATGGTAGCTGCCAGGGGCTTTTCTACAAAAATGTGCTTTTGCCGGCGGAGTGCTTTGGTACAAAGGTCGTAGTGGAAATTGGTAGGCGCCACAATGTCTACAGCATCCACAGCATCCATGAGTGCTTCTGCATTTGTATATCGCTGCAAACCGTACTGACTGATTACAGCAGCTGCTATTTCCTCATTAGGATCATAAAACCCTACCAGTTCCACGCCCTCTATTTCTTTCCAGTTGTTCAAATGAAACTTGCCCAAATGACCTACTCCAAAAACACCAACCTTTAGCATACTGCAATATTTAAGTGACAACTGCAAAAATAGGCTTCCCTTGCATCTCCCCAATACACGTGGGTATCTTACGATAACCAGGGTTTTAGCCGCCTTTTTTCGGCAGCCAATCCCTTTTTCTCCTGTAAAATGAAGGCATTGTCTTCCAGCTTACCAATTACTTCGTTCATTTCTGCCTCATTGTTGTACATCATTTTCCTGAAGGTATTGCTATAATCTTTGGCACGGCTGGTTTCAATGCGTTTACACAAGTCAGCTTTTATCTGCAGGTATTCTTGCACCAGCAGTTTGAAATCTGCTTCTTTCAGGTCTATTATTTTCATGCCGGCCACAGCTTCAAAACTGGCCAGTGCATGCTGCAACTTGAAAGAAGGATATTTAGCTTTTTGTTCTGCGTAAAAAGCATGTACCTCGTTCCAGTCAGCTACCGTGCCTTTGTGAATGCGTTGAATGAGTAAATCCAGCTCTTGTGCAGGTATCAGTTGCCCGCCTACATTAATTACGTTGCTGCGTTTCAATTTGCCTTTCCATTGGTTAGCGGCTTTTCTATATGTGCCGGCTTGTTCAACGGCATTAATTATATGTGAAATGCCATATAGCCTAATCATTTTCCGGTATTGCTGCCATGCTTGAGCGGCCTTTAGGATAATCACTTTTCGTTTACTGTTTTCCAGTCCGGTGGCTTCAATACGAAGTACGTTAAGAATCGGATCGTTGTTGTGTAATAGTTGTGCACCATTACGTTGCTGTTGTTTTTCATCGGCAGCAGTGCCTTTTTGGGCATACCAGGCAGCACCAGTCCATTGCTCTAATAAAGCAATGGCTGTAAACATTTCATTGATGGTATCGGGTGCCAGATAATCGAACTCGAGGTGTTGGGTTTTATCGATGCGCTTATCACGGTCTGTGTATTTCCAGGCATTGCGGGCCAGGGCATACATATTGTGCATGAACCAATAGGCCGGCATTATTTGCAATGAATCGGTTGCGGTATTTTGGCTCACCAGCGAAAAGGGCAGAGGAATATCCAACTCAAATTGGTAATCGCCTTTGGCAATCATGGTAAAACTGGCAAAGCGGCTGTTGTGTTTCAAACTTACACACAAGCCCGGCCAAAAGCCACGGCCAGCCTGCATTTCACCATCGGGGCTGCGGCTGTTGTGGTTGCTGCCAATGGTGGCGCCGGCAGCCATATTGCTTTGGCCCATTATGGTGGCTGCACACAAAAAGCTGTTGTTGTGGTGCTGTTCATGTGCCGGAAAAATGAGTGAGTTCAACACTTCGCAACAACTGATGGTAGAGTTGGGGCCCAAAAATGAATTGATAAGCCGGGCGCCGTATTTTAACTGTGAGTGATTGGATAAAACGAAGCGAACGGCTTTTACACCATAAAAAATACGGCATCCAAAACCAACAATGCCATTCACCAATTCGCAGCCTTCACCTATTTGTGATGCTGCATTTTCCTGAGAGTTGATGGTGAGGTTTTTGAGTTTGTTGGCACCTTTCAAATAGGCATCGCTGCCTACCCAAACATCTTTAATGATGGCACAGTTTTTAATGACCGTACGGTCGCCAATTTTTCCATAGTAGCCCCGTTTGGTATCGAATCTTTTTTCGGTAAACTCTTGAAATTTTTGCAGCAATACATGGTCGTTGCGGTACTTGCTCCACATCCATGCGTCGCCTGCCTGCATACCGTTGAAGGGGAGTACTTTGCGGCCAGCATTTTCATTACAGAGTTCCATCCATATTCTTACCGATTCGCTTTCTCCGTCTTTCAGTACCCCATTGCCAAACTTGGCATGCGGTGTTGTCATCAATTCATTTACGTTTACAATAATCACTTCGCTGCCAATAATATAATGGCTCAGGTAGTTCACATTATCTATCACTACATTGTCGCCAAAGTCGCAACTGATGATGGTGCTGTTGTAAAGGCCTACGGCAATTTTCAGCTGGCTGTATTCCAGAAAATAGGGTTCCAGTTTGCCAATGCGTACAAGCCCGTAAAACTTACAGTTTTTAACCAGTTCGGGGTTGAAGGCATCACTCACCAGAAAGTTATTCCAGTTGTCACAGGTGTTGCGGTTGCGCACCAATACCTCTATTTCGTAGGCACTCAGCTGGCGGTAATTGATGCCGCTCCTGTTTTGTAAATTGCGCAGGTAGTATTCATCCTGATCCTCGGGCAAGTAGGCGGGTTCAATAAAATCGTAGCCCAATTGCGCCAATGGAATTTTGCGAATTTTGTTCATATAGCTATACGGTTTGCAGTGCCGGTTGCTGGTACTGAAAGTAGTTTTTAAAGAAGTTTCAAAAGTAGTTCTTTAATTATTTTAGAAATAAAAGTGTATTGACAATCAGTTCAAAACTTAATGAATACTCCCAGATTCTTGTTTGCATTCCTGAAAAGCATAACCGCTGCATTATATTCTTTTCGCTTCGAAATGCAGCAATGTCCACAGTACGTATGTTTGTGCTGCATCAGGCTTGATGCCGCTCTGTAACCCTGCATATTTACATGAACCGTATTGTTTTTTTTATAGGAATGATGGGCGCTGGAAAAACAGTGTGGGGTAAGTTATTGGCTGAAGCCATGTCGCTGCGCTTTCAGGATTTAGATGATGAAATTGTAGCTGCAGCCGGTCAATCTATTCCAGCTGTTTTTGACCAACATGGCGAGCTGTACTTCCGGGAGCTCGAAGCCCGCCAGCTGCGACTTGCCGGCCAGCAAACAAATTTGCTGCTCTCTTGCGGTGGTGGCACTCCTTGTTTTTTCGACAACATGGCTTGGATGAAACAGCATGGGGTAGTAGTGTGGCTACACCCGCCTGCTGCGGAAATAACAGAACGAATTTGGCGGGTAAAACACAAACGGCCACTTATTGCCAATGCTGCCAGCAAAGAAGATGCATATAATATTGTAACTACTTTGATGGAAAAGCGAATGCCCTGGTACCAGCAGGCGCATATTATTATTACAGATTTGGTGCTCGATTTGCCAGCCCTGAGTGCAGCAATTGAGCAACACTGGAAACACATGGAAAACAACCAAACATCATGATAACTAAGACGGTATTTTGGGGAGCTGTGCTGGCTGCATTGGCTGTAGCTTTTGGCGCTTTTGGTGCACACTTTTTAAAACAAAGACTGGAAGCGCCACAACTGGCTACCTTTCAAACCGGAGTGCAATATCATATGTATCATGCGCTGGCACTTATAGTAGCAGGCATTTACAATCGAATGAAACCCAACAAACGCATTGATAACGCCATCATTGCTTTTTACCTCGGTATCGGGCTGTTTTCGGGTTCATTGTATATCATGACCCTGAGCCATATAACACGTATGAACCTGAGCTGGCTGGGGGCCATTACACCGGTTGGTGGTATTGCATTTATTATTGGTTGGCTGCAAATAGCCTGGGCATCGGCACTCAAAAAATAAAACCCGACCAAACTATGACCGGGTTTTACCAAACATTATAAACAAACGATTAATCATTTTTGAGAATAAGCACCGGTACGGTAGCTTGCCGTACAAAGTCGTCGGTGTGCTGGTGCATAAACAGCGAGGCCAGAAATGAATGCGATTTTGGCGTTACAATCAGCATGTCCAGTTCATTGTCGGCGGCATAGTTCAATATGCTTTCTTCAATATAGCCGCTGTGCAAAAACTGGAACTTGGGTTTTATTTCCTCAAACATGGTTTCCAGCAGCAGGCCTTCCTCCATCACCGAAGGTTCAAATTCGGCATAGTCGGGGTCTACATGTAATATTTCGAGGCTGGCATTCCATTGCCGCAGTACTTCCAGTATTTTTTTGACTGGCGTACACTTTACTACTTGCTTCAAATCGCTGGCAAAACCCACTTTAAATGGCTTACGGAAAGCAAAATGTTGTGGAATTACCAGCACCGGACACTTCGATTCGGCAATTACACTTTGGGTAGTGGAGCCCAAAAAGAAGCGTTCAACACTGCCGGCTCCGTGTGTGCCCATCACAATGCAGTACACCTGATCGGGTTTGCAGCTATGCACCAATTCGTAAACCGGGCTACCCACTTTTACTTCGGTATGAATTATGGCCTGGCCTTGGGTGGTTTGTTCCAGAGCCTTTACCAAATCGTCCATTTTTTCTTTGGCTTCCTCCACCAGCGATTCATATTCTCCCACGGGCATTGGCACATCGCCATACACTACGGGTAATTGTACTACATGTGTGATTACCAATGTTTTATTGAGGGCTGCTGCCAGTTGTGCTGCATATTGTACGGCATTAATAGAAACATCAGAAAAGTCGACAGGGGCAATTATCTTATTCATATCAAAGCTTTGAAATAGTTGGGATTGCTTGTTGTATTAAAGTTAGCACCTTCGCTTGTGTGTCTGCATGACCTTCGTCAGGTTGGTTTTATTTTCATTTAAATAAAATGAGCCATTGAAAGGATGTGGGTACTCTTATTTACAGCGTTTCGGGTAGTTGTCAAAGTTTTTTTGGTGAATTAGTTGTTCATAACGCATGGGATGCCTACTTTTGCGGCCCCAAAAAGTTCTTTGTCATCCGTCTGTAGTGCAAGCTTCGGCGGATCTTGAATTTGGGAGTATTGGCAATAACGCTGATACGCTATCACCAAAAACGTTTTTAGAATGGCTAAAGAAATCACCGGCTATGTGAAGCTCCAGTGTAAAGGAGGACAAGCCAACCCTGCGCCGCCAATCGGCCCGGCCCTTGGTTCAAAGGGTCTGAACATCATGGAATTTTGTAAGCAATTCAACGCCCGTACCCAAGATAAAATGGGTAAGGTGCTGCCCGTGTTGATTACTGTTTACAACGACAAATCTTTTGATTTTGTAATTAAGACTGCCCCTGCATCTATCCAACTGATGGAAGCCGCCAAGATTCAGAAAGGATCTAAGGAAAGCAACCGTGTAAAGGCTGGTAAGGTAACCTGGGAACAAGTGGAGGCAATTGCCAAAGACAAAATGCCAGACCTCAACTGCTTCACTATCGAAAGCGCCATGAAAATGGTAGCCGGTACTGCCCGCAGCATGGGTTTGAATGTGGAAGGTAAAGCTCCCTGGGAAAATTAATTTTCATCAACCTCAAAAGATTTGAATCATGAAATTGACTAAGAAAAGAAAAGTGGCGGAAGCCAAGGTTGAGAAAAATAAAATTTACAGCCTGAGCGAAGCCGCTGCACTGGTAAAAGAAATTAACTGTACCAAGTTCGATAGCTCTGTTGACCTGCACGTTCGTTTGGGTGTAGACCCCAAGAAAGCCGATCAGGCTATCCGTGGTACTGTAAGCCTGCCTCATGGTACTGGTAAAACCAAGCGTGTACTGGTGCTTTGCACTCCCGATAAGGAAGCAGAAGCTAAAGGCGCTGGTGCCGACCATGTTGGTCTGGATGAGTTCATTCAGAAAATTGAAGGTGGCTGGACCGATATCGACGTTATTGTGGCCACGCCTTCAGTAATGCCTAAAATTGGTAAGCTGGGTAAAATTCTCGGCCCTCGTAACCTGATGCCAAACCCTAAGACAGGTACTGTAACCAACGATGTAGCTGGTGCCGTAAATGATCTGAAAGGTGGTAAAATTGCCTTCAAGGTGGACAAAGCTGGTATCATTCACGCCTCTATCGGTCGTGTGTCTTTCTCTCCTGAAAAGATTACAGAAAACACCAACGAACTGATTAACGCCCTCATTAAGTTGAAGCCTTCTACTGCCAAAGGAACTTACCTGAAAGGCATTAGCCTGGCCAGCTCTATGAGCCCCGGCATTCCTGTTGATACTAAAACGTTCATTCACTAAGGCCCCTCCGAACCTTCTCCGATAAGGCGGAAGGCCAAAGAGGAGTGTTGTACAGAAAACACTCAAAACGAATTGACATGACTAAAGAACAAAAGAACGACGTGATTGAGGTACTGAAAGACAAGTTCGCTCAGTACAACAACTTCTACGTAACCAATACAGAAAGCCTGACTGTTGCCCAGGTTAGCCAGCTGCGTCGCGTATGCTTCGACAAGCAGGTAGAAATGAAAGTGGCAAAAAACACCTTAATTAAGAAAGCTCTCGAATCGCTGGATGCTGAAAAGTATGCCGGTGTGTACGAAGCGCTGAACAACGTAACTGCCCTGATGTTCTCTGAGAACCCTAAGGAGCCAGCCGTTATCATCAGCTCATTCCGCTCTGCTTCTAAAGGCGAAAAGCCCGTATTGAAAGCTGCTTTCATCAACGGTGATATTTATGTAGGCGACAACCAACTGGCTGCCCTCACCAAAATCAAGACGAAGAATGAATTGATTGGTGAAGTAATCGGTCTGTTGCAAAGCCCGGCCAAGCGTGTACTCAGCGCATTGCTCAACAAAGACGAAGCCAACGGCGCTGCTGCTGCCGAAGAAGCTCCTGCCGCTGTTGAAGCTGCTGCTCCTGAAGTTGCACCTGAGGCTCCTGCTGCTGAAGCTGCTCCCGAAGCACCAGCTGCTGAGTAATTCTCCCAGACTGTTTTTCCACATCGGAAACGCAATAAGCCATGCCCCCGGCTATAAGAGGGTACAACAATTTTTTTAAAACCTCCGCCGGACCATTACGGAATGAAGGCGGAAAAAATTAGAAACCATGGCAGATTTGAAAGCATTTGCAGAACAACTGGTTAACCTGACTGTAAAAGAGGTTAACGAACTGGCCCAAATTCTGAAAGACGAGTACGGCATTGAGCCTGCTGCTGCTGCAGTTGTAGTAGCTGCTGACGGTGGTGGCGCTGCTGCTGCTGCAGAAGAAAAGACTTCTTTCGACGTAATCCTGAAAAGCGCTGGCGCTAGCAAGCTGAACGTTGTGAAAGTAGTAAAAGACCTGACTGGCTTGGGTCTGAAAGAAGCGAAGGACCTGGTTGACGGTGCTCCTAAGCCTGTAAAAGAAGGTGTTGACAAGGCTACTGCCGAAGACATCGCTGCTAAGCTGAAAGAAGCTGGTGCAGAAGTTGAAATCGCTTAATTCGTTTAAACGACATTTCAATAATGAAGAGCCCTGCCATTTGGCGGGGCTTTTCATTTGGCTTCAGGTATCAGTGTAAAAAAGTATAATCATTCCGAATATTGAAACCAGTTTCCACATTTCGGTGTCTCAACAAGTAAATTTCATTTCCGATTAAGGGGGGAAGCAACTAATTTAGAGCCCGATAGACCCCTTACCCAACCCTGAGCCCGTTGACGGTAAAGAGTCAATTTTTTTACCAAAGCAATCACCAGTTCTCTTTTTCATGAAAAATACCATACGGTTTATCAGTAGCCGTGTTGTGTTGTTGCTACTCCTTTGTAGTACCGTACTTCACGCCCAAGCACAAACGCACATTGCACGTAGTGTAACAGTAAATGCCAACTGCGGCGGATACTATGAATACCTGCCTGCAGGCTATGCCACCAGCAGCCAGAAATTTCCTTTACTGATTAGTTTTCATGGTGCCGGCAGCTACGGTAATGGTACTACTGAATTGAATGAGGTGCTCCGTGAAAATGCAGCTTATTACATCAACAATAATCAGTTTCCAAGCAGTTTTACTGTCAATGGGCAAACTAGTTCTTTTATTGTCATTAGCCCTCAGTGGCGAGATTATGCAAGTGTCAGCGATATCAATAGCCTTATTAATTATTTGCTGGCACAGAATTATAAAATTGATGCTGGCCGCATTTACCTGATGGGCTATAGCATGGGGGCCGATCAAATAATAAAGTACGCCACCAACAGCCTCGCCAACTCCAACAGGCTGGCGGGTATGGTTACGATTGCACCTTACATCAATCCATACACCGATGCAGGAGCCAACAACATTGCCAATGCATCCTTGCCATTTTGGAGTTTGCATAGCAATGCCGATCAATCTTCGCCAGTTTCATGGTCGGTCAATTTTGTAAACAGGATCAATAGTTTTAACCCAGCAATACCGGCGATACTCACCCGATTTGATGGTGTAACCCATAACAACAGTAGTGTATTTGCCAGCAACCCTGCTTATAAGGTTGGCGGATATAATATTTATGAATGGATGCTGCGCTACCGGCGCAATTATCCGCCCGATGCTAATGCCGGTGCGGATTTAGCTATCAGTTTGCCCACAACATCTGTTACTTTAAATGGCTTAGCTTCTTCCGATCCGGAGAATACTACGCTCACATTCAATTGGCAGAAGCTGAATGGCCCGGGTAGTCAAACTATAGCTACTCCCGCTGCTGCTACAACTACTGTAAACGGTTTTGTTGCCGGCACTTACAATTTCATGCTTACGGTAACCGATGCGGCTGGTTTGTTTGACCGCGATACCGTTCGGGTTACCGTAACCAATCCCAACCCGAACCTGTTGCCACAAGCCAATGCAGGAGCTGATGCAACCATAGAATATCCGGCAAGCACTTATCAGCTCAACGCTACCAATTCGAGTGATAATGATGGCGTAATTGTGAATTATCAGTGGACTAAATTATCTGGCCCAACATCATACAGCATAAGTGCTGCTAATTCTGCCACGCCACAAATCAGTCAGTTACGCAAGGGTATTTATGAAATGGAGCTCACTGTAACAGACAATGAAGGTGGAGTGAGTAAAGATGTGGTGTTGATTACCGTTGTCAATTTAAATCCTAATGTGGCACCGATAGCAAATGCAGGGGCCGATCAGGTGCTGACGCTTCCCACAATTACCAGTACGTTAAATGGTTCATCCTCCGCTGATATTGATGGCGTAATCACTCAATACCAATGGCGTCAGATAGATGGGCCGGGCACAGCAAATATTGCCAATACAAATGCTGTGCAAACCGGCATTAGCAACTTGCTACAGGGTAGTTACCGCTTTGAGCTGAGGGTTACAGATGATAGCGCAGCTGTTGCATTTGATACCATCAGGGTTACAGTAAATGCCCCGCCACCTGTTGTTACCAAGCAAATAAAAGTGAATTTGTTTGGTGGTACCAACCCACAAACCACCGAGGGATGGAACAACTGGAACGTGGGTGGTTCTAAGGTTAGTAACAGAAGCATTAGTGCATTAACCTACGCTGATGGCACATCCAGTGCAGTAGGTGCTACTCTTTCTTACAGCGAAGCCGTTTCTGACAATGGGGCCAGCTATGGCGGCACCATGTGCCCGCCTGCGGTATTGCGGTATACAACGTATGCTACCGTGTCCCGTACACTAACCATTAGCGGATTAGCTGCTGGTAAAACCTATGCATTAGAGTTGTATGCAAGCCGGAATAATACCGGCAATTCCACTCGCTTTACCATAAACGGTACCACGCAAACCGTACTTACTGATGGCAACAAAACCAACAGGGTCATTTTCAGTAACCTGACAACGAGCAACGGTAACATAACGGTGACCATTGCCCGGGTAAATACATACAGTTACCTGAATGGATTTATGCTGACCGAAACAACAGCTATCACCGGCAATTTGGCACCGGTAGCTAATGCAGGTCCCGATGCAAGTATTGCAATGCCAACCAATAGTGTTTCTTTAAGCGGAGCTTCCTCTTACGATCAGGATGGAAGCATTACCAATTATGCCTGGTCTAAAATTTCTGGTCCCGCTTCGTTCAGCATCAGCAATCCCAATATCGTTAATCCTGTTATCAGCAATTTGGAAGCAGGTACTTATGAAATGCAGCTGATGGTAACTGACAATAGTGGCGCTGCTGATTTGGATACCATGCAGGTAACAGTATTTCCACCAGACCCGCTGGCGCCAACAGCCAATGCAGGTTCAGACGCAGCTTTCACTCTTCCATTGACTTCATTTACCCTCAATGGGTCGGCTTCGTCAGATGTTGATGGCACCATCAGTAACTATCATTGGGAGCAGTTTGAAGGTCCTGCTGGAAGTTTTATCGTAAATGCCAATCAGGCAATTGCCACTGTAGAAAACCCGTTGACAGGCAGGTATGGGTTTGAGTTAACCGTAACCGATAATGATGGGTTATCAGGCAGAGATTCTGTGTATGTACTCATTGGCACCAATCCGTTTGCCCCGCCTGCTGTTATTGATTCATTGAACTGTGGTAAACAGGTTCGTATTGTAGTGATGGGTTCGAGCACGGCCATGGGCACAGGTGCCAGTGTGCCAGATAGTAACTGGGTAAGTAAGTTTCGGAAATATGTCCGCAGCTTTAACCCCGCAAACGAGGTTATCAATATTGCTACATCAAGTCGTACTACCTATCATTTACTCAACCCTAACGGTTTTGTACCACCAGAGGGCCGACCTGTGCCGGATACCTTGCGCAACATTACTAAAGCATTAAGCTACAATCCCGATATCATCATCATCAATTTACCAAGCAATGATGTTGCCCTGAATTATACGCTGGCAGAGCAACAGGCCAATTATGAAAGAACACTTGCCTTGACTGATGCTGCAGGTATTACTGTGTGGGTGACCACTACACAACCCCGAACAGCGTTAAATGCCGGACAACGAAATAACCTGATGGTAGTTCGTGACTGGACCTACCAACGCTTTGGCAATAAAGCCATTGATTTCTGGACGGATCTGGCTAACCCCGATGGTACCATTGTAGATGCATATAATGTAGATGGCGTTCACGTAAATAATATGGGTCACCATTTACTGTACACAAGAGTGGTTGGCGAAAGAATACTGGACAGTTTTTGTTTGCAAGGCAATATTGTCCCAATCGTGAATGCAGGAGCTGATCAAACAATCATTGCACCAGATTCAAGTGTAACGCTCAATGGAGTTGCGACTGATACTGATGGCAGCATTAGCAGTGTTGCATGGCGGCAGGTTGCCGGCCCTGTAACAGCTACTATCACTACACCTGCCAGTGCAAATACAATCGTCAATAATTTACAGCCTGGTACTTATCAGTTCGAGTTGTCTGCAACCGATAATCAATCTGCTGTAAGCAGAGATACGGTGGTTATATTAGTGAGAAGAGCAGCCAATGAACTGCCCATTGCCCATGCCGGAAATGATACAACTATCACTTTGCCAGTAAGCAGTGTACAACTCCGGGGCTCTGGAGTAGATAATGATGGTACAATTGTTTCATTTGCATGGCGTCAGGTGGATGGGCCATCCAATGCCAGTTTCAGTGCGGTCAATATTGCATCGCCGGTTGTATCAGGCTTAATTGTGGGTAGCTATTTGTTTGAATTGACTGTTGCCGATGATTCTGCCACTATCGCTACAGATATTGTAGCCATTCAGGTAAATCCTCGAATAAATACAACACCAATTGTTGAGGCAGGAGCCAATATCAACACTCAGTTGCCCACTACCAGTGTGCAACTAAATGGTACGGTATATGATGCTGAAAATAATGTACAGCAAATTAGTTGGACTATCCAGAGTGGTCCTGCGGGTGCAGTGATTGCAAATGCTAATTTAGCCTCAACAACGGTTAGCAATTTGGTAGTCGGTACTTATTTATTCAGGCTTACCGCTACCGATGACGAAGCTGCAACCGCTACAGATTCTGTTTGGGTAACGCTCAGCACACGACCCAACACAGCTCCGGTTGTAGAAGCCGGTGCCAACGTGAGCATTACTTTACCAATCAATAGTGTGCAATTGAACGGTGCAGTAAATGATGCTGAAAATAATGTGCAGCAAATTAGTTGGACTGTTCAGAGTGGCCCTGCGGGTGCAGTGATTGCAAATGCTAATGCAGCATCAACTTCAGTAAGTAATTTAGTTGTGGGTTCTTATTTGTTCAGGCTTACTGCTACAGATGCTGAAGCTGCAACCGGAGCTGATTCAGTTTGGGTAACTGTAAATCCACAGCCCACCACCACAACAAGGCAGATTAAAGTAAACCTGTTTGGTGGAACTAATCCTCAAACAACAGAAGGTTGGAACAACTGGAATGTTGGTGGCTCAAAAGTATCAAACCGTTTGTCAGGAGCACTGAATTATGCCGATGGAGGTGTAAGTGCAGTATCGGCCACACTTTCGTACAGCGAAGCCATCTCTGACAATGGAGCAACTTATGGCGGCACCATGTGTCCGCCTGCGGTACTGCGGTATACAACGTATGCAACCGTAAACCGTACGCTGACTATAAGTGGGTTGGTTAGTGGCAGAACCTACAATATTGAATTGTATGCGAGTAGAAGTAACACGGGTAACAGTACCAGATTTACCATCAACGGTGTATCACAAACCGTACTTACAGATAACAATAAAACCAATAAGGTAGAATTTACGAACCTCACAACCTCCACTGGAACTATTGTGGTTTCATTTGCCAGAGTAAACACTTACAACTACCTAAACGGATTTACAATCACAGAAATAAGTCAGGCACCGATAGGTGCGGCAAATAATACGCAATTTGCTTCGACCGCTCCAATTCGTTTGGAAACGGAAGCAATGTTGAATGAAGCTCAAACGCCAACAGATGCATTAGTACTTTATCCCAATCCAAGTGTAGGCTCCGCTACCATGTTGAAATGGAAGCATGCATACAAGGGCATGGTTACGGTAAAGTTGCTGACACAAACAGGACAACAGGTGCAGCAGGTGAGCTTGCAAAAATGGCAACCTGTATTGCAGCATACCTTGCAAACCAGTTTGCTGCCTCCTGGTGCATATTGGATAGTCATTGAAGCAAATGGTATTGTAGTAAAACGAATGCTGCTCAAAAACAGATTGTAGTTTTCTATCATTATTCATTGTATTGTAAGCGGGCTATTTTGTAGCCCGCTTACTTTTTTTTTGCTTTCATATTTTGGTTCGTACTTTACAAAGCAGACTCACCAAACCACAACCTTCATGAAAAGCCGTTTTTTTATAGTAAACAAGGCGGCGTATGTGACTGTATTTTTTGCGTTGGTCTTATTTTACCTGCTCAGTTTTCCAGGCAACAGAAGTGAAAATGACGATGGATATTTTTATGCCTATGCAATTCGTACTTACGATTATGCAATCCTTTTTTTTCCACGATACCTGCTCTTTCTTCCCACTTTTAAGGGCTTGCTTTCGATTGTGCAATGGTTAATGCCTTCTGCAGATGCTTATTGGTTGATGTGTATAGTGAGTGCTATAGTTTCAGCCATTAGTGTGTTGCTTTTTTACTTTTTGCTCAAAACCTACTTTCAGCTGAGCACAGTGTTGGCAAGACTTTGTGCTATTAGTTTTATGTGTAGTTACGGTTATTGGCGCTATGCAGTTGAAGCAGAAGTTTATACAGTCTCACTTTTATTTTGCTTACTTACCGTTTTTGCTGCTTGTGTGTCAGTGGCAAATGGTTTTCATTGGAAACCGCTGATGATAACAGCCTTACTTGCTGCTTTTTCAGTATTGTGGTATAAGCCTGCAGGAGTGGTAGTTTTTGTTGCTGTACCAATTTATTTTGTACTGCAAAAGATAGCTGCAGTACAAATAGCTGCTTGGTCTATTCTCGTTGTTGCAATTGTGTTGACTGTTTATGCTGTTGCTTTTCAATTTAATGAAACTAATATTTCATTCTGGCAATACATTAATAGTGGAATAGAGCAGTCTCCCGGCCATGTGTTGAATGCACTGCCAGTGGTTGGTTCCAATGTGGTGAGTTTGAATTTTATCTACGCATTTCCACAGGTGGTACAATTGATAGAACAATGGTTTCCCGGAAAGCAATTGGTGGAAGAAGTATATGCTGCTAAGCAACATGCATCTTTAGCTATACTTGCTGCTAGTACAGGAGCATTGTTCATTTCGTCGGCATTGTTGGCTTTTTGGAAAATTCGCCGATCTATTTCATTACATGGCTGTTTGAAAAATCCATTTTCCTTATGGCTGGTTATTTACATCATTGCTTTACTCATTGTTGATCCAGGTTCACCAGAACCTTGGCTCATGATTCAGCCAGCATTATTTGCAGTGTTAGGTATTTATTTATTTCCGCTGATTGTAAAACATACGAGCAAGCAGCTCTTGTATGCACTGGTGATTGTTTTGTGCCTGCACAATTTTGTTGGTGGTTATCTCTTTATAAAAAATCCTAATGAGGATTATACCCGGTTTCAATCTGCTTGGCTGATTGATAATGCTACAGAAAATGACATGGTGATTTCATTAGGCAGTGCCAGTGCTGTTCGCTATTTATTGTACTATGGTCAAGCAAAAGTTTTTACAGGTGAACAGCAATTTGCTCAAGCTATGCTGGCCGCAAAGCAAGTGCATCATCAAGGCGGCAAAATTTATTTGACCGATGATTTTGTACATCCTTCAGCAACTGTACAACGAAGAAACGCTGTAGCATTTTCATTGGTAAAAAATATGCTACAGCAGCAACAAGCCAATATTCATTTATTGCATAAGCAAGATGATACCGCTGCTGCCGTGTATCAATGGACGCCGCAGTAGGCTTACATGTTTGCTTTCAATACTTTGATGAATTGCTGCATTTCTTCCATGGTGCCAATGGAAGTGCGACGCCAGCTGCTGCCATTTTCATACGTACGTACACCCATGATATTGGCTTGTGTCATCACCTGTGCCAAGTCGCCTTTGAAAGCAGCACTGTCGTAATAAATAAAGCTGGTGTAGGAGGGAATCACTTTCAAGCCCAGCTGGTTCATTTCTTTGGTAACGTAGTTACGCACCGCTTCATTTTTCTGGCGGGTTTGTTGCATAAATGCAAGGTCGTCCATGGCCGCCAATGCACCGGCAAGGCTTACCGCACTTGGCCCGGCATTGGCCCAAGGCTGATATGCAGCCAGTTTTTTTATAGTATCAGGATGTGCCAGCACAAAACCCACACGTGCTCCGGCCATGCCATGTATTTTGCTGAATGTTTTAGCTACCACCAGATTTTTATTGTTGGCCACCATCGGCGCCAGGCTGGTGGTGCCTGCATATTCCGTATATGCTTCGTCAAGTAGCAACAGGCATTTTGCCGTTACTTTTTCTGCGAAGGATTGCATGTCGCTATCGGCCACAATGGTACCAGTTGGGTTGTGTGGATTCACCACATACACCATACTGGTTTGTGCATCCATGGCTTTCAGCATGGCATCGAGGTCGTGCACTTTATCCTGCGTCAGTGGTACTTTTTTAATACTCAATCCAAACAACTCAGCAGCGCCAAACCACAAACGAAAAGTTGGATCGCCACTCACTGCATTGCTGCCTTTTTTCTCTGCAGCCAGTGCAGCCGTATTGCCCAGCAATTCGCTGCTGCCAGCACCCAACAACACATGATCTTTGCTGAGTTTGTATGCTTTGGCAATGCGTTCCCGCAATTGCGTGGCTAGTTCCGATGGATAGCGATTGCTGTTGATGATTGCATCCATCATGGCTTTGCGGGCCATGGGGCCGGGGCCATACGGATTTTCATTTTGACCAATACGTATCAATTGCCCATCTGGTCCTGCTTCCCAAATATCATCGGTGAAATTGGATTGACTTGCCAGCAGGCCATTGCCAATGGTAAAACCAGAAAGCAGCAGTCCGCTTTTTTTGAGCCAATTGCGGCGGTCAAATGTTTGCATAGCAGTAATGGATTGATAGAATGGGTAAGATACAGCATTTACCTATTCATTAACTGCCACGTTTGCCCAGTTCTATTACTTCCAGTTGTTCAATTTTTTGTCCGTTAATCGCAAAGCGAACAATGGTGCGAACCTGATGCCAGCCATGCCTTCCGGCAGCGCCGGGGTTAATATGCAGGCATTCAATAGCAGGATCGTATTGCACTTTTAAAATGTGCGAATGCCCGCTGATGAAGAGTTGGGCGCCGCTTTGGTGCAACCAGTTTTTTACACCCGGTGCATACCTGCCAGGGTAGCCGCCAATGTGCTGCATGCACACGGTTACCTGTTCTACTGTAAAGCAAATTCTTTCAGGAAATTGATAGCGGATAAACGCAGGATCCACATTGCCGTACACACCTTTCACGGGTTTGTATTGCTGCAACGTTGGAATGATATCTGGCTCACCAAAATCTCCGGCATGCCAAATTTCATCGCAGTGGGCAAAATGTGTCAGCACCTGCTCATCGAGCCAGCCATGCGTGTCAGATAGTAAACCAATGCGAGTCATGGAGTCAACAGATTGTCTTGATGTAATTGATGAAACAATACCAGCACACCCGGTACTTGCGCTGGTTCTTGGCTATACGAAGCCAATGTGAAATACCGAATGGCCCCTACTTCGGCGGAGGGCTGCCAGTTGGCGGGAGTGGAACACAGGTAGCAATCTTGCTCCATTTGCAAATTGTTTTCGCCATAAGCAGCAGCTGTAATATGCATGTAAAAATGCAATGCATCTGCTGCTAATGTCACTTGCAATTCTTCCGCTATTTCTCTTTGCAAAGCCTGCACGGCAGTTTCGCCTGCATCTACTTTGCCGCCGGGCAGGTACCAGGCCTGCTTGCTGTTGCTGTAGGCCAGCAGCAATTGGTTGTGCTGCAATACCACCAAACCCACTGTGTGTAGCTTTTGCATGCAGCGAATGTAGCAGCATTGTACATTTGATGAAACGATTGCCGGAAGCCATGCCGTATCACCGCAATTTTACCTACCACATTGATAAGCGCCGTTGGAAGTATCATTTCCTGATGGTGGCGCTGTGCGAAAACAGGCAACGCTGATTTTTTGAACATGCATGATTGCATTTTCCGTTCATTCAACAATAATGTTGAACAGTTGTCTATTCATTTAAATCCATTGTTGCATGCCTCATTATTTTTCTCAAGGACAGGTGCCGCACAAACGGCATACGCAGTTTCGCAAGCCCGATGGCGGGTTGTACAGCGAACAGTTGTTTAGCACCGAAGGTTTTTCCAACGACTATTCTTTGTTGTATCATATTCATCCGCCTACAGTCATCATCGGCAATGATACGCCAGTAGATGTACGGCCGAAAGTTGCGGAAGAACGAATGCTGAAGCATCGTTGTTTCGAAGGCTTTAACCTGCAGCCTGTGCAGGATTATTTGCAAAGTAGAGTTCCGGTGCTGGTGAACAACGATTGCCACATCAGTCTGGCATCTCCGATGCAAAGCATGACTTCATCCTTCTTTAAAAACGCCGATGCCGATGAAGTCATTTTTGTGCATGAAGGCACGGGTACTTTGCATACGCAATACGGCCAACTATCTTTTTCCTACGGCGATTATCTGGTGATACCACGGGGTTGTATTTATCAAATTCATTTTGATACACCCGATAACCGCTTGTTTATCGTTGAATCTTTCAGTCCTGTGGTACCGCCCAAGCGATACCTGAGCAAGTACGGACAGTTGCTGGAGCACAGCCCGTATTGCGAAAGGGATATTCGTACCCCACAACTGGCACAACCCATAGATGCCAGCGGCGACTTTCTGATTCATACCAAAAAGAAGGGTATGATGTACGGCATTCATTATGGCCATCACCCGTTTGATGTAGTAGGATGGGATGGATGTTGCTATCCTTTTGCATTAAGCATTCACGATTTTGAACCCATTACCGGGCGGGTGCATCAGCCGCCACCGGTGCACCAAACTTTTGATGCCCACAACTTTGTGATTTGCTCCTTCGTGCCCCGCTTGTACGATTATCATCCGCAAGCCATACCGGCGCCATACAACCATAGCAACATTGATAGCGATGAAGTGCTGTACTATGTGGATGGCGATTTTATGAGTCGGAAAAACGTCACCCGGGGCATGATTACGCTGCATCCTGCCGGTATTCCACACGGGCCGCACCCCGGCGCAGTCGAAAAATCCATTGGTAAAAAAGATACCCAGGAACTTGCGGTAATGGTCGATACTTTCCATCCATTGCAACTCACCGAGGCTGCGTTGGCATTGGAAAACGATGGCTATGTGATGAGCTGGGCCGAATAATTCCCTACAATTTTTATTGAATGTTAAGAGCCGGTTAAGTCCGGCTTTTTTGTGGGTTATCTTTTAATTAAACGTTTGTTTGAATTTAAACAAGTGTTTAATATTGCATCGTAATTCAATCGTATGGAGCACAACGATAAGCAGGTACACATCATTGAAACGGCAGAGAAACTCTTTGCTCTGCATGGTTTTGCCGGCACGTCTATCCGTGATATTTCCCGGGAGGCAGGCATCAACATTGCCATGGTGTCGTATTATTTTGGTAGCAAGGAAAAGTTGATGGAAGCCATTTTTCACCACCGCATTACCCATGCCTGGATAGCTGCGGAAGAAATGGCCGACAACACCAAACTGCAGCCCTGGCAAAAAGTAGAGGAGCTGATTCACTCTTTTGTGGAAGGCATGTCGAACAAATCTTATTTCCACAGCCTCATATTACGCCAGCAGTTATCAAACGAGATGAGCCCCCTTGCCTCACTCATGGAATCGGTGCGGGAACGCAATACAAATATCATCGGCAAAATCATTCGGGAAGGGCAGGCCAATGGCGATTTCAAACAGGACGTGGACATACCCTTGTTGTTGTTTACCATGGTGGGTACAGCTTATCAAACCCTGCATTCGAGAGAATCGTACCGCAAAATGCACAACCTGCAGCACATGACTGATGAAGCTTTCATGGCCGAAATGAAACGCCGTTTGAAACAGCACATTTTCTTTTTGTTTAAAGCAATCCTATCATAAATGAATCCCAAGACAAGCAATCACAACATCCTTTGGGTATTGTTGATGCTGCTTCCTGTGTTGTCGATAGCACAGCAAAACAGCAAGCAACTCACTTTATCCGAAGCCATTCAAATGACTCTGCAACACAACCAACTGTTGCTAATGGACAAGGCCAAAATTGATGCTGCCATTGCCAGAGTGCAGCAGGCCGAAGAAAAGAAATTGCCGGAGCTTAGTGCCAGCACCAGTTTTTTACTGCTGAACCAACCCGGCTTAGATCTGAAAATTGCAACAGGAAATGGTCAGCCGCCACCCTCAACCAATGCATCGTTGAAAGTAAATACAGCACTCATTGGCATGCTCAATGCATCGGTACCCATTTATGCCGGCGGCCAAATTCGCTATGGCATTGCTTCAGCAGAATATTTGGTAGAAGCAGCAAGGCTCGATGCTACAGTCAATCAGCAAGCTGTCATTCAAAACAGTATTGCGGCGTATATCAATTTGTACAAGGCGGCGCAAACGGTAAAACTCATTGAAGAAAATTTGAAAGATGAACAGCAGCGGGTGAAGGATTTTACCAACCTGGAAAAAAATGGTTTGCTGGCCCGCAACGACTTGATGCGAGCCAGTTTGCAAGCATCGAATGTAGAACTGGCGTTGCTGGAAGCACAAAACAACCTGAAAGATGCCAGCGTAAATATGTGTTTGATGCTGGGGCTGCCAGAGCAAACTGAACTGAAGGTAGAAGCGGCTGCTTTTGAACAAACACCCACTGCAGGCATCTTGTCTGCTTGGGAAGATTCGGCCATGCTGCATCGCAATGAGTTGGCGGCGTATGGTCAGCGACAGCAATCCATTAAAGCCGGTATGCAAGCGGTAAAAGGCAGCCAGCTGCCATCGGTAGCCGCCACGGGTGGTTACTTTTCGGCACACTTGCAAAACATTGCTACCATCAGTCATGCACTCAATGTGGGTGTAGGTGTAAAGTACAACATCAGTAGCCTTTGGAAAACGAAAGCCAGGCTGAATGAACTGCAGGCAAATCAACAAGAGTTACAAGCGGCTACTTCTTTGATGCAGGATAAAATTCGGTTGGAAGTAAATAAATCCTACGAGGCTGTATTGCTGATGCAAAAGAAAACAGAAGTGTACGATAAAGCCATTGAACAGGCTACTGAAAACTACCGCATTACCAACAATAAATACAACAATGGTTTGGCCACGCTGACCGATTTGCTGGATGCAGATTTGAGCTTGCTGCGGGCCCGCCTCAACAAGGTAAATGCCAAAGCAGATGCAACATTGGCCTATGCCAATTTGCTGAAAGCTGCCGGCTCTTTACAACCCGGTTTCGGAAAATAATTCTACCACAACAAATTGACCAATATTCATGGAAAACAATACAACGCCCAAACAGAAAACCAATACCAAATTTTTAATTGGATTCATCGCCTTGCTGCTGGTTGGAGGCACCTACGGTTACATCAAATACCAGCATGCACAAAAGCATGAAGAAACGGAAGATGCACAAATTGAAGGCAACATTAGTCCTATCATTCCAAGAGTCGGCGGCTTTATTGCCGAGGTAAGAGTGAAGGATAACCAGCGGGTAAAAAAAGGTGATACTCTCCTTGTTTTAGACGACCGCGATTTGCAAGTGAAGCTAGCACAGGCACAGGCAGCATTATCCATTGCTGAAAGCAATCTTACGGTTGCCAGTGCAGCTACTGAAGCATCACGTACCGGCATTACAACCGCCAGCAGAAACGAAGCTGTAGCCGATGCACAAATTGAAGCGGCGAAAGTGCGGGTATGGAGAGCTACGCAGGATTATAACCGCTATGCCAATCTGGTAAAAGATCATTCTATTACCCAACAGCAATTTGAACAGGCTGAAGCAGAAAAATTATCTGCAGAAAAGCAATTGCAAATATTGCAGGAGCAACGCAAAGCAGCAGGGGCACAAACCAATGTGGTGAGTTCGCAAAGCAATACCACCGGCAAGCAGGTGGCAGTGGCCAACGCCAACATTTTGCAGCGCAAAGCCGAGCTGGATGCAGCAGCACTCAACCTTTCTTACACCATCATTACAGCACCTGTTGATGGCGTGGTAAGCCGTGTAAGCCTGCAGCCAGGACAAATGGTGCAGCCCGGTCAAACTTTGATGAATGTTGTGGTAAATAGTGATGTGTGGGTGGTGGCCAACTTCAAAGAAACGCAGTTGGAAAAAATGAAACTTGGTCAGGAGGTAAGTGTGGCTGTCGATGCATTTCCCGGTCACCACTTTCTGGCGAAAGTGACGTCGTTTAGTCCGGCCACAGGCAGCCGCTTTGCTTTGCTGCCGCCGGATAATGCTTCGGGCAACTTTGTAAAAACTGTACAAAGGGTACCGGTGAAAATAGAATTCACAAAAGCAGATGATGCCATGCTGCAACAATTGCGTCCGGGTATGAATGTAACGGCTGATGTATTGGTGAAGTAGTCTTTGGTTCATGCATCATAAACAAGCAATCTGTCAGGTATGACCAATGAAAATAGTTTGGTGGAATATGGTTTCCGCAGGGTGATTATTACGTTCACTGCCATTTTATGTGCCCTGCTCGAAATTGTAGATACCACCATTGTAAACGTAGCCCTCAACGATATGAAGGGCAACATGGGCGCCACCCTCAACGAAATCAGTTGGGTGATTACCGCTTATGCTATCGGCAATGTGATTATTGTACCCATGACCAGCTGGCTGTCGCAGCAGTTTGGCCGGCGCAATTATTTTGCCGCTTCCATCATCATCTTCACCATTTTTTCTTTTTTGTGTGGCAATAGCACCACTATTTGGGAGCTCATCATTTTCCGCTTTTTGCAAGGCGTAGGTGGTGGTGCGTTGCTGGTGACTTCACAAACCATCATTACCGAAAGCTATCCTGTAGAAAAACGGGGTATGGCACAGGCCATCTATGGATTGGGTGTTATTGTTGGTCCCACACTTGGTCCGCCATTGGGTGGTTATATCGTCGATAATTTCAGCTGGCCGTACATTTTTTACATCAATATTCCATTGGGTGTAATTGCTACATTGTTTGCATTGCGCTATGTACGCAGTCCCAAGTATGCCGAGAAAAAATCTGGCCGGCAAATTGATTGGCTGGGTATAGGCTTGTTGGCTGTGGCGGTTGGCTCTTTGCAGTTTGTGTTGGAGAAAGGTCAGGAAGAAGATTGGTTCAACTCCGTTACCATTATCATCACTTCGTTGATGGCGGTCTTGGGATTGTATTTCTTCATTTGGCGCCAGTTAACTTTCAGCAATCCCATTGTAGAACTTCGGGTGCTTAAAAATGGTAACCTCCGTGTGGGTACTATTTTATCTTTCATTCTGGGCTTTGGCTTGTATGGTTCCACATTCATCATTCCATTGTACACACAAGCTACGCTGGGATGGAATGCTACGCAATCTGGTTTACTCATGGTGCCCGCCACTTTAGCCACGGCATTCCTGATGCCCTTTATTGGCAAGCTGTTGCAAAAAGGGGCGCCACAGCAGTACCTGGCCGCTATAGGCATGGCTTTGTTTGTGATGTTCTGTTTATGGGGCTACAAAATACTTACCCCCGATACCGGCGCTGATGCTTTCTTCTGGATGCTCATCATGCGTGGGGTAGCCATGGCACTATTATTCATTCCTATTACAACGCTTTCGCTGTCTACCCTCAAAGGGCAACAAATTGGTCAGGGCGCTGCATTCACGGGCATGATGCGACAACTAGGTGGCTCATTCGGCATCGCTATTATTTCCACATATATGTCTCGCCAAAACTGGCACCACCGTGCCGATTTGGTCACGCATTTAAATACCGCCGACCCCGATGTAATGCAGCGGGTGCAAGGCTATCAACAGGCATTTATGGCCAAGGGCATGAGTGCCGATGTGGCCTTGCAAAGTGCATACAAGGCGCTTGATTATAACGTGTTGAAACAAGCGTCTGTGCTATCGTATATGGATGTATTCACGTTTGTAGGCGTATTGTTTTTGGTCTGCGTTCCATTTGTACTCATGGTAAAAGGCAATAAGAAAGCGGCGGGCCTTGCTGCCGCAGCGCATTAATTGAATGAATTTGTTTGATAGAGGTTATGGTTAAAACGATCCGGCAATTGTCGGGTCGTTTTTTTTGCAAATGATGGTTTGCATATTGCTTCGGCCTAATTTTCATGCTGATGAAGAAGCAACGATTTATGAAGCCCTCAATACTACATTTTTGTTTTGGCCTGTTGATGTGTGCAGGCATGCAGCATGTTGTACATGCACAAACTTTTGGCGGCAACCCCGCCCGGACAAAATGGCGGCAGGTAAACAACGATGCTGTAAAAGTGATTTATCCTGCGGGCATGGATAGTGTAGCCAGCCGTGTTGCAGCAGTGTCGTTGTATTTGCAGCAGCAGCAAGGCCCTGCCTCGCTGGGCACTCAACACAAGCGATATAGCATTGTATTGCAAAATGATATGAATAATAGCAACGGCTATGTAATGATGGGGCCACGAAGAAGTGAGTTTTTCATGATGCCGCCACAAAATCCGTTGGAACTGGGCAGTATGTCGTGGGCCGATAATCTGGCTATACACGAATACAGGCATGTGCAGCAGTATAATAATTTCAATGTAGGACTATCCCGTTTTATGGGTGGCTTGTTTGGCCAGCAGGGGCAGGCATTGGCCAATGGCTTATCGGTTCCTGATTGGTTTTTTGAAGGCGATGCCGTGTGGAATGAAACGGTGTACAGCGGACAGGGCAGGGGCCGCCTCCCATTGTTTCTGAATGCCTACACAGCATTGAATGACATGCGCAACGACTATTCATTTATGCAAATGCGCAATGGTTCACTACGAAAATATTATCCCAATCATTACGACCTCGGCTATCTGCTCGTAAGCTATGGCCGGCAGCAATTCGGCGATGATGTCTGGCAAAAAATTACCCGGGATGCAGCTGCATTCAACTCCTTGTTTTATCCTATGCAGGCCGCAGTAAAAAAACACACGGGAAAAACGTACAATGCATTTGTGAAGGAAGCCATGCAAGATTTTCGCCAAAAGCAACTGGCCAATAAAATCAATCTTTCACCCACATGGATTACGAAGCTGAATAAACAAGCGGTAACAGATTATAAGTATCCTTATCCAACCGCAGATGGCAAAACGGTTATGCTCAAAGCAGGCTATGCTGATATTCCAAAGTTTGTATTGGTAGAGACCGATGGCAAAGAACAAAAGATTGCCGTAAAAGACATTGGGTACGATGACTATTTCAGTTATAGCAATGGCCGCATTGTGTACAGTGCATTTCAGGCAGATACCCGCTGGGGCAACCGTGATTACAGCATCATTCGATTATTGGATGTAGCCAGCGGTGAAGCTGTTGATGTCTCAGGAAAGGGACGCTTTTTTTCACCCGATATCCATCCGGATGGCGACCAAATTGTGGCTGTTGAACATGATCCAATGAATGGTTCTCGTTTGCTAATCATGAATACCGAAGGCGCTTTGGTTGACTCTTTGAAAGTACCGGCAAATTGGTTTTTATCGCACCCAAAGTTTTTGCCACAAACCAATGAAGTATTGGTGGCAGTACGTGAGCCTGGTGGAAAAATGGGTTGGTTGTTGTGGCAGCCTGCCAAGCAACAACAGCAATGGATGTTGCCTCCGGCAGAAAGATTGCTGGCATTTCCTGTGGTGCAGGGCGATACCATTTATTACACCCAAAGCGAAGCCGGCAAAGACGCCCTGTACGCCATACAGCGGAGTAATGGCCAGCGTTGGCAGGTTACGGCATTTACCACAGGGGTCTATCAAGGCTTTGCCAAAAATGGTGGGGTAATGGCTTCGTATTTCACCGCGGATGGTTTCCGGTTGGGGCAAACACCTGTGATGCCTGCTACAGAAGGTATTGCTGAAGAAGGCTTCAAATTGCTTTATCCTCAACAAGCTGTTGGTAGCTATACCAATTTAAGCCAATTGCCCACGCCACCATTGGCAGGAACGAAGTATCGGAAGCTGACCCATCCATTTAACTTTCATACCTGGCAGCCCGTAATAAGTGAAGCAGAATACACGGCCAAACTCTTAGGAAATAATGTGTTGAATACAGTGTTGACTGAGCTATCGTACACCTACAATAACAATGAGCAAAGCCATACAGCAGGAGCTAATATCCGCTATGGTGGTTGGTATGTGCAGCCTCTCATTGGTGTGAAGCAAACTTTTGGCCGCGATGCATTTTACAATGCTGATACCACTTTCCAGTACAATCAGTCAGAAGCTTATGCTGGTTTGTATTTACCCCTCAATTTTACCAAGGGTAAAATGTACCGCAGCTTTACTGCCTCCGCTACGGTAAATACAGACAATGTTCGTTGGCAGGGGATAGGCAAAGGCCTGCTGCGGGATTTGAATTATACGTTCTTCAACACCCGGGTTACCTATACATCACAAGTGCAAAAAGCCCGCCAACAGATTTACCCTCGGTTTGCACAGGCTTTATTGGCCGATTATCGCAATATGATTGATGGACAGGAGGCCTGGCAGTTGCTAATGAGCGGTATGTTGTACTTCCCCGGTATTGGGCGCAATCATAGTCTGGTATTGTCTGGCGCCTGGCAGGCCCGTGATACCATGCGGCAATACGCCTATTCCAATGCTTTTCCGTTTTCAAGAGGCTACAACAGTGTGAATTTTCCAAGGATGTTCCGGTTGGGTGCCAATTACCATTTCCCGTTGTTTTACCCCGATTGGGGTTTTGGCAACATTTTGTATTTCCAGCGCATCAGGGCAAATGTGTTTTACGATTACACCCGGGTAAAAAGTTTACGTACCGGTGCTACCCGTACCTTCAACACGTTAGGCTCCGAAATTTATTTCGATACCCGCTGGTGGAATCAGCTGCCGGTAAGTTTGGGAGTGCGATATAGCTACCTGCTCGATCCGGAGTTTTCAGGTATTACCCAGCCACATCAATGGGAAATTGTATTGCCGGTGAATTTTTTTTAATCGAAATTGTTACAAAAAAGTAGCCACTATGAAAACTAGTTGGTACAGCCTTTTATTGGCTTTATTAGTTGTGATGCATACAGGTTGTGCAGGCCCTTCCTTCACCGATGGCAGGACCAGTGCCGCCAGAGAAGCTGCGGTTCAATCTGCTATCCTTTCAAAAAGTTATTCTTTCAAGGCAGTATCTGCATCCACTCAAAAAGGCCGGAATATCAATCTTACTTCTGTGTATAGCATTGTAGTAAAACCAGATTTAGTGAGCTGCGATTTGCCTTTTTTTGGCACATCGTTTAGCGGTGGTTCGTATGGCGGTGATGGTGGTATTCGGTTTGAATCTACACAATTTGAGTACAAGCAGGAGGCAGGCAAAAAGGGGAGTTGGGAGGTAACAATCATGCCAAAAGACAAGCCCGATGTTCAAAAGCTGATACTTATGATTGGTACCAGTGGCTACACCAATGTGACCGTGATTAGTACCAACAGGTCTGCCATGCATTATTTTGGAAACATTGAAGTACCTAAGTAGGATAACCGAATCTGCTCATTTTTTGCGTAGCGTAACCTCCAAAATGCTGTTTAAAATGCCTCTGACAGGTATGACCCGCCAGTAAAATTTACTTTTTTGCGTAGATTTTCCCACATTTGCAGCCCGATTGTAGAAAATCAATGGGAAACCTTTGCGGTTTTTTGTTGAAAACTTCTATCTTTGCGCTCCCAAAATATATATGTCGAAGCAATCACTCATTAAACAAGACGGCGTAATTGTAGAAGCTCTGTCGAATGCCATGTTCCGGGTTCGCCTCGAAAATGGCCACGAAGTCATAAGTACGATTTCTGGTAAAATGAGAATGCACTACATCCGCATTTTGCCCGGCGATAAAGTTGGCGTAGAAATGAGCCCATACGACCTCACTCGTGGACGGATCATTTTCAGGTATAAATAATAATCATTTGCGCTGCGAAGGCTGAAAACCGGGCAGCCTGAGTTTTGAAACTTTGTAAATTAAAAGAACGATGAGAGTTCGTGCATCAGTAAAAAAGCGTAGCGCAGACTGCAAAATTGTACGTCGCAAAGGAAAGCTGTACATTATAAACAAAAAGAACCCCCGCTATAAGCAGCGTCAGGGATAATGTATCAGTGCTGCCCCAGCGGCAGCTCCAATATTTCTAGAACAAAAACGAAAAAGAAAATAACATGGCTCGTATTGCCGGTATTGACCTCCCAAAAAACAAGCGTGGCGAAATAGGCCTTACCTATATCTATGGTATTGGTCGTAGCACTGCACAGTACATCTTGACCAAAGCTGAAATTGATTTCAGCAAGAAAGTAAGTCAGTGGAATGACGAAGATTTGAATGCTATTCGTACCATTATCAACGACGAACTGAAAGTTGAAGGTGCTTTGCGTAGCGAAGTAAGCATGAACATCAAACGTTTGATGGACATCGCTTGTTATCGTGGTCTCCGTCACCGTAAAGGTCTGCCTTTGCGTGGCCAGCGTACCCGTACCAACAGCCGTACTCGTAAGGGTAAGCGTAAGACAGTTGCCGGTAAGAAGAAGGCACCTAAGAAGTAATAATTGAGTCGTGAACAAGTATGAACTTGTTCACGACTTTGTTATATAAATCCGGCTCATTCTGGATCCCTCAACAATGGTTGAGGGGGAGGAAAATCCGGTTCCCGGTCACCCAAAAGGCGATGTCGGGATTTATTTTTTCACAAGATTACCTCCAAACAAAATGGCAAAACAACAATTAAGCGCCAAAGCCGCCGCAAAAAAGCGTGTGGTAAAAGTGGATGTAGCCGGCGACGTACACGTTAACGCTACATTCAACAACATTATCATTAGCATTACCAACAAGCAAGGCCAGGTGATTAGCTGGAGCAGTGCTGGTAAAATGGGTTTCAAGGGTAGCAAGAAAAATACTCCCTATGCCGCTCAGGTTGCCGCTGCCGATGCTGCCCGTGTAGCTCTCGACGCTGGTATGAAACGTGCTGATGTTTACGTGAAAGGTCCAGGTAGCGGCCGTGAAGGTGCTATCCGTTCTATTTCTCAAAGCGGTATTGAAGTAACTTCTATCAAGGATGTGACCCCGCTGCCACACAATGGCTGCCGTCCTCCTAAGAAGCGTCGCGTATAACCCCCAAACCCCCTAAAGGGGGCTTTGAGGTCGAAATATTTCCTGCAACTCCAATGGGAGCGAAAGGAACTGAGCCAACAAGGTTTCATTTACACAAAGGGTGCACGATTAATTTTTTACGATTTTTTACTGATCGTAGCACCGGTTTCAAAAAAAATCGAAATGAAAAAAGTTTATGGCACGTTACACAGGTCCAAAGACCAAAATCAGCCGCATTTTCGGCGAGCCCATTCTGGGCAATGGTAAGTATTTAGGCAAAAACAGCAATCCTCCCGGCCAGCACGGTGCCGCCCGTAAGCGTAAGCAATTGGGTGAGTACGCTATGCAGCTGAAGGAAAAGCAGAAAGCAAAGTACACTTACGGTGTATTGGAGCGTCAGTTCTACAAAACTTTCGTAGAGGCTGCTCGTCGTAAGGGTGTTACAGGTGAAAACCTGATCAAATTGCTGGAAGCTCGTTTGGACAACACTGTTTTCCGCCTCGGTATTGCTCCTAGTCGTCCTGCTGCACGCCAATTGGTAAGCCACAAACACGTTTGTGTAAATGGAGAAGTGGTAAACATTCCTTCATTCCAACTGAAGCCCGGTGATGTAATCACTTTGGCTCCTAAAGCTGCTCACAATACCGCTTTCACCAGCGTTATCCGTGGAAAAAACGCTAAGTTTAGCTGGCTGGATTGGAATGAAAGCGAGCAGAAAGGTACTTTCATCGCTTATCCTGAAAGGGAAAGCGTACCTGAAAACATCAGGGAGCAACTGATTGTAGAATTGTACAGCAAGTAATAAACTGTCAACCGCCGGTGATGTTCATCTGGCGGTTTGACTTGTTACATGCTCTCAGTTTTCAATCATTATTTACATACCAGTAAACAAATACTATGGCCATTTTAAGTTTCCAAAAGCCTGACAAAATCATTCTGCACAAGGCAACCGATTTTGAAGCTCAATTCGAATTCCGCCCACTCGAACCAGGTTATGGTTTGACAGTAGGTAACGCTCTGCGTCGTGTATTGCTGAGCTCTCTCGAGGGTTACGCTATCACCGGTATCCGTATTGAAGGCGCTGATCATGAGTTCGCTACTATCAAAGGCATTGCCGAAGACGTAACCGAAATCATCCTCAACCTGAAGCAGGTTCGTTTCAAAAAAACAACTGACGGCGAAATTCAGCAGGAGAAAATCATGCTGAGCCTGAAGAATAAAACGCAGTTTACTGCCGGTATGATTGGCGAAGTGTTGCAAAACTTCGAGGTGATGAACCCCGATTTGAATATTTGCACCATGGATGCCAGCGCCAAGCTGGATATAGAAATCCACATTGGTAAGGGCCGCGGTTATGTACCTTCTGAAGAGAATCGTTTGAAAGATGCTCCATTTGGCTACATCCCCGTTGACTCAATTTTTACTCCCATCAAGAATGTAAAATACAGCGTAGAAAATACCCGCGTAGAGCAGCGTACCGACTACGAAAAACTGTTGATGGAAGTGGTAACCGACGGTACCATTCATCCTGAAGAAGCGGTGAAGCAAGCCAGCCGTATCCTCATTCAGCACCTGATGATCATCACCGATGAAAACATCACCTTCGATACCAAAGAAGAGAAGAAGGAAGACTTGGTAGATGAATCAACACTGCAACTGCGTAAGATACTGAAGACTCCGTTGGAAGATCTGGATCTGAGCGTACGTGCATTCAACTGCTTGAAAGCAGCTAAAATCAACAGCCTGAGCGAACTGGTACAATACGAGCAGGAAGACCTGATGAAGTTCCGCAACTTCGGTCAGAAGAGCCTGAGCGAAATTGAGCAGGTATTGGGCGAACGTGGTCTGTCTTTCGGCATGGACCTCGCTAAAATGGGAATTGATACCGAAGAGCTCTAAGCTTCAGGTATTGTTTCAATAATTCAATCACCGCATTACTACCGAAAGGTATTTATGCAAACAACACATTCCTTGACACGGTGTGTTGTAAAAACTTAACAAGTTATGCGTCACGGAGACAAAGTAAACAACCTGGGCCGTAAGAAAGCCCACCGCGAAGCGTTGTTGCGCAACCTCGCTATCGAATTGATTGCTCACAAAAGAATCGTAACTACTTTGGCTAAGGCTAAAGCATTGCGTGGTTTTATTGAGCCGTTGATTACAAAAACCAAGAAGAATGGCAGTGAAGCTGAAATCATGCACCAGCACCGCGTTGTGTTTAGTGCACTGAACAGCAAAATTGCTGTAAAAGAACTGTTCACAGTGGTTGCTCCCAAAATTGCGAGCCGCCCCGGTGGTTACACCCGCATCATTAAGCTGGGCACTCGTCCTGGTGATGCTGCTGAAACTGCCATGATTGAACTGGTTGACTTCAACGAGGTTTACGGTAAGACAGTTGCCAAAGCTGCTGAACCTGCTAAGCGTACACGCCGTGCTGGTGGTAGCAAAAAGAAGGCTGAAGAAACTGCTGCTGTTGCAGAAACTGCACTAGAAGTAAAAGCTGAAGAAGCTGCTTCAACCGAAGAAAAAGCCGCTGAATAATTCCAGCATACATTTTTTCGCCTAAGCCCCGGACATTGTTCCGGGGCTTTGTGTTTTGAAAATATCAACCCGCCAAAAATGGATGTTTGTAGGTGGTAAGTTTGAAGGAAAAACAATAGTTATATGGCAGCACATCTCAATGTGGAAATCAAGGCAATTTGTAACGATTTGGAAAAAGCCAGGGCCGTTCTTATGGCGGCCGGAGCCAATTTCAAAGGCACCGATCATCAAACCGATGTGTATTTTAACTGTCCCAACGGGCGGCTTAAACTTCGCTGTGGCAATATTGAGCATTCACTTATTTTTTATGCAAGGGAAAACAGTGCCACACCCAAAGGTTCTGCTGTAAACATGACACAACTTCATGGAGATAGTCATGACTTACAATCGGTGCTGGCAGCTGCCTGGGGCGTAAAAGTAGCGGTGCACAAAGCCAGAGAGATTTACTTTATCGACAACGTAAAATTTCACCTGGACAGGGTAGAAGGATTAGGCACTTTCGCTGAAATAGAAGCCATTGATAAGGATGGAAATATTGGCGCAGTAAAGCTTCATGAACAGTGCAATCACTACATGCAATTGTTGGGGATTCAAGCTTCGCAACTGCTTACACATTCGTACAGCGATATGCTGGAAAAACAATAGCAAGACCGTATTTGGGAAACTATTCTGTCCTACTTATTTCAGGATAACCGTACCCAGTACAGAAGTAATTTCCCGTTCAAACTTTTTGAGCTCAATGTGCAGTTCAATCAACTGCTGCTGCACCAATGGATCTTTTTCATGCTCCAGCTCCTGTTGGTTTTGCTCCAGCATTTGTTTCAGTTTGCGCAGCTTAAAATAACTCACCGATAAGTTGGCATCTTTACGGCTTTGTTCAATATCCGACATGCGCCGGCTCTGAATCATCTCCTCCCATTTGGGGCTGATTTCGTATGGAAATTCCAGCAGCGAAATCACCAGGCGGTTGAGTCCTTCATCGGGGTAGTACACGAATGATTTTTCAGTAGGTTCCAATCCGGCATCGTACCAGCTTTTGTAGAGCAGGTACACTTTTTCCAGTTCGGTATTATCGAAATGAAAGTTTTCGAGGCTGTTGAAAATGAACTGTGCTACAGTTTCTTCACTTTCTTCCTGCAGGGGCAGCAAGCCATACAGCAGCAGGCTTTTCACCACGGCACGTTCTTGCAGTTCGTTGGTGAGCAGCAATGCAAGGTTGGCATCCACCACTTCATCGGGCATTGTTTCTGCCTCTTGCAATGGCGATTGATCGGGCAGGTTTTTACGCTGCTCTTTCTGCAGTTTTTCCCGGATGTACTTGTTGACGAGGTTAATCAAACCTTCCTCGTCTACCTTCAGCAAACTTGCTGATTGGCGGATGTAATCTTGCTGGCGGGAAAAGTCTTCTGCCTTATCAATTTTGCTAATGCTTTCTGCAATACGGTTAACAACCTCACTTCTTTTTTGTGAGTCGTTGCCTGCTTCTTTCAGTGCCAGTTCTGTCTGAAAAAGAATGAAGTCTTTCTTGTTGTTGTTGATGTATTCGTTGAATTCATCTTTGCCCACTTTTTGTACATAGCTGTCCGGGTCTTCGCCATTGGGCAATAGTACCAAACGTACATACAAACCTTCGGCCAAAGCCAGGTCCAAACCACGCAATGCGGCTTTGATACCCGCAGCATCTCCATCGTATAAAATAGTAAGATGCTTGGTGTAACGTTTTATCAGCCTGAGCTGGTCGGGTGTTAATGAAGTACCACCACTGGCCACCACGTTTTCTACACCGGCCTGGTTCAAACTAATAACGTCTGTATAACCTTCTACCAGCAAGCATTCATCTCTTTTCTCAATGGCTTGCCGGGCAAAATAAATGCCGTAGAGAATTTTGCTTTTTACATACAGCTCATTCTCTGGTGTGTTGATATACTTCGGGGCATTGTCTCTGTTTTTGATGAGACGGGCACCAAAGCCAATGATTTTGCCAATGTGGTTGTGAATGGGAAAAATAATCCTGTCGCGGTAATTGTCTTGCAGGCCATAATCCCGTTGCGATACCAAACCGGTTTTCAGTAGCAACTCTTTATTGTACTGATTGTGCAATGCGTCTTTGGTAAATGCATCCCGTTCGTTGAGGCAATACCCTAAACCAAACTTTCGCATGGTTTCATCGGTAAAGCCCCGCTGTTGTAAATAGCTGTATGCTACAGCTTGGCCCATCTCATTTTCCCAGAGTTGCTCCGCAAAATATTTTTGAGCATACTGGTTGATGATGTACAGGCTGTCGGCCGTTTGCTGTCGTTCTTTGTATTCAGGATCAACTTCCGTTTCCTGAATTTCGATGTTGTATTTTTTAGCCAGCCAACGCAAGGCTTCTGCATAGCCCAGCTTTTCGTGTTCCATCAAAAAGCTGATGGAGTTGCCACTTTTGCCGCACCCAAAGCACTTGTAAATTTCCTTGGATGGCGATACCGTAAACGAAGGTGTTTTTTCGCCATGAAAAGGGCAGAGGCCCAGGTAGTTGGCACCACGTCTTTTCAACTGCACAAAATCGCCCACTACTTCGAGGACGTTGATGCTGTTGATAATGCGCTGTACGGTTTCCTGACTAATCACGGAGCGAAAGTAACGGCAATTTTGGTTAGGAAGACCAGCATTTCTATATGCCGTTGCCACTTGTCAATTACCTAAAGGTCTGGTTGATGTCTATTCACCTGCAGCAGGTATCTTTGGCCCATTCCACACTGTCATGAAACATTTTTATCAAGCATTACTCTTGTTGTTACTGGTAGCTGCTACTGGCTGCAGCGAAGGTAAATATGATTTGCGTTTTCAACCTGCCGACGATTCCCGCTACCGGCTGCAAACGGATATTAGCGGTAAGGTTACCGTTAAAATGCTGGGGCAGGAGTTGAAGCAACCCATGAATACCAGCATCAGCAGTTTGCTGAGGTTTGATACCATACCCGATGGCAATACAAAGGTGGCTTTTGCATACGAAGATTACAACCTCAATCAGGGTAAAGATAAAAGCTTGTTTTCGCTGGATAGTCTTTCGCAAAAAGACTCCGGTGCTTTGCGGGTAATGGATATGATGACGGGCATTGAGTTTACGGCTACCATTTCAAAAAAAGGCCAAGTGCTCACCAAAGTTTCCACTGATAGTTTGTGGAAGGTGGTGGAAGCCGGCCTGCAACCATTGGAAGAACAGCTTCGTAAGCAACTGGCTACAGCACTTCGCCCGTTGATAAACGACGACATGATGAGAGGTATGCTGGAGCAATGCTTTTATGTGCTGCCCGGTAAAAAAGTGAATGAGGGCGCCCAATGGAAAAATCAGATTCGGATGAAGGCGATGTTTACCATGGTTATTAATAACGACTTTGAATTGAAGTCGGTTAAAAATGGTATTGCAGAAATTGCGCTGACATCAACCATTACCAATGCCGATCAGCAGGTGGCCATGCCCGGTTTGGCATTGGCCAGTCCGCCTTCATTGGGCCAACCTAAAGACAATACGGCATTCGACATTATGGGTATGAAACTGGATGCTGATTTTAAAGGAAAACAACAAGGCTTGATTTATGTAAACCTTGGCACAGGTCTTATGCAAACGGCTCGTTTGCAGCAACAGTTGTCTGGTATTTTCAAAATCAATTCCATAGAAATACCCATGGATATGGACATGAAAATTGATTACAAACTGGATGGTTTGTAATCAATTTTCCGTTAGAGTTCTGTTCACAAAATCTCTTGTTAATCCAATTAGCGCTAACATTCTGTAAACAAGGCTTTGGATAAATTTAAGTATCAATCTTAAAACCAACGCCTATGAAACTGACTGTTACCCTTTTGGCAGCTAGCCTCGCTGTTTTTTCTACTGGATGTGTAAAGGATGTTTTTCGAAGTGCGGACCGCCGTATTATTGGCGATTGGCGTATTGATGATGTAAACCCCGTTGGCTGGGGTGGCAACTCTGCCCGCATGCCTTTCAACAACGGCCGTTTTACTTTTTACGACAACGGTACACTGAGTTATGAAAACGACAACGGTCAATCCTTTAGCGGAAGCTGGTACATCAATAGCCGCTGGCAAAATGATGAACAAGAGTTGAGCTTGCAAATAACTGCCGTTGATTTTACTAACCAGCTGGTGCTAACACAGCATTATGATGATATCTTTTTCAGAAGCAGGAATTATTTGCGGGCAGAAACAAGAACATCAAACAGAACCTATATTACCCATTTCAGGAGAAGATAGTCGGATGCATTTTTTGCTACCCACCATTTACGGGCTAACTTTAAGTGCCAAGCGGAAGTAGCTCAGGGGTAGAGCTTCAGTTTCCCAAACTGAAGGCCGCGGGTTCGATTCCCGTCTTCCGCTCCACTTTCACATTGCTGCTGGCATCGTGATTTTCATCCCCTTGAAACATAGGCATTGCGTTACATTTGCAGCCTTCGCGTATTAAAGAAGTGCCACAGTTTACCGGGCTATTAGTAGCTTTTGAGGTGTACGTGGTATCAAAAACAAGCAACACATGAGTGAAGAGAAGAGCCTGAATTTTATCGAAGAAATTATTGAAGCCGATTTAGCCGCCGGAAAACACAAGTCCATTCTTACCCGTTTTCCACCTGAGCCAAATGGATATTTACACATTGGCCATGCCAAAAGTATTTGCCTCAACTTTGGGTTGGCTCTCAAATATGGTGGTGCCACCAATCTGCGTTTTGATGATACCAACCCTGTAACTGAAGACACTGAATATGTAGACAGCATTAAAGGTGATGTGCAGTGGCTGGGCTTTCAGTGGGCCAACGAATTTTACGCCTCTGACTACTTTGAACAGTTATATGCATTTGCCGTAAAGCTGATTGAGAAAGGGTTGGCCTATGTAGATGACAGTACTTCCGAAGAAATAGCTACGCAAAAAGGAACGCCTACACAACCTGGCGTTCGCAACCAGTATGCCGAACGCAGTGAGGCAGAAAACCTGCAAATCTTTGCCGACATGCGGGCAGGCAAATATGCCGATGGCAGCAAGGTACTGCGGGCCAAGGTTGATATGGCCAGCCCTAACATGCTGCTGCGAGATCCCATTATTTATCGCATCAAACATGCTCATCATCACCGCACCGGCGATGCATGGTGCATTTACCCCATGTACGATTTTGCCCATGGCCAGAGCGATAGCATCGAAGGCATTACGCACAGCATTTGTACGCTGGAATTTATTCCGCACAGGGCATTGTATGATTGGCTGATTGAGCAGCTTGAAATTTTCCCAAGCCATCAATATGAGTTTGCCCGCCTCAATATGACCTACACCGTAATGAGCAAGCGGAAGCTGCTACAAATGGTAAATGAAGGCCATGTAGAAAGCTGGGACGATCCACGCATGCCTACCATTAGCGGTATGCGCCGTCGTGGGTACACGCCAAAATCCATCCGCGACTTTTGCGATCGAATTGGCGTAGCCAAAAGAGAAAACCTGATAGACCTGAGTTTGCTGGAGTTTTTTGTACGGGAAGACCTGAACAAAACGGCTTTGCGCAGAATGGCGGTGCTCGATCCGCTGGCGTTGGAAATAACCAACTATCCGGAAGGGCAGGTAGACATGATGCAATCGGAAAACAACCCTGAAATGCCGGAGACCGGCGAACGGGAAATTCCTTTCAGCGGAACGCTGTGGATTGAGCGGGAAGATTTTATGGAAGAAGCTTCTAAGAAGTGGTTCCGCCTTGCACCGGGTTCCGTGGTACGATTGAAGAGTGCATATATCGTTCGGTGTACCGGTTTTGAAAAAGATGCTGATGGCCGTGTAACCAAAGTGCTGGCCGAATACATACCTGAAAGCCGCAGCGGTAGTGATACCAGTGGCGTTCATGCAAAAGGTACCATTCATTGGATAAGTGCCGCACATGCAGTGCAAGCGGAAGTTCGGTTGTACGACCGTTTGTTCAAGGTTGAAAATCCCGCTGCGGAAGAAGGTGATTTCAAATCGTATATCAACCCCGATAGTTTGCAGGTTATTGAAAATGCATACATAGAACCTGCATTGACAGCAGCAAAGGTTGGAGATCATTTCCAGTTCATCCGCAAGGGGTATTTTACCCTTGATGCTGTGCACAGCAACGCATCAAAACTGGTGTTTAACCGCACTGTAACGCTGAAAGACAATTGGGCTAAGGAACAGAAGAAATAAGTACATAAGCTCATTTTCATAAGTAAAGCGCAACTTCTGGTGGGAGTTGCGCTTTTTAGTAGGATAAATGCAAGGAGTGAAGCCAAAAAGAAAAGCCCTCTGCGCAGAGGGCTTTTCAATATATACATCTCAGAGAGATGAAAGTCTAAGCTGAACTTAGTTGAACAGGTAACGAACACCAATTTGCATACTCCAGGTACTACCCGTGTTGATGCTGTTGTTGAAAGTTTTGGTCAACAGTTGGTTGCCAGTCTGGTTCATGCGGTAAGTGGGTACACCCTGAGCATTTACACCAGCAGAAACCAATGGTTGGTTCTGAATGGTAAAGCGACGGATACCCCAATCGCGGTTGAGCATGTTGGCGAAGTTGAACACGTCTACAGTAAACTGCAGTGTGTTTTTACTACCCTTTACATTGGTGAAAATGTCTTGAGTAAACTTCATATCCACACGATCGTACCATGGCAACAATGCGCCGAAACGCTCTGCATAAGTACCACGACGCTTGCTCAGGTATTTGTCCTGATCGATGTAGGCATCGAATGCAGCAGCCTGTTGTGCAGGAGTGAAGGTTACACCACCGTAAGTAGCATTTACAAAAGTTAGGTCACTTGCTTTTCTGGGGATGTACAGCAAATCTGTACCGCTGTTACCGTCATTGTTGAGGTCACCATTCACAGCATAAGTGAAGCGGCCCTGATGGCTGCCTTCGTAGAACAATGAAATGGTGGTAGCCAATTTCTTGAAGAACTCTTTGCGATAAGAAACGTTGGCAATGATACGGTGAGGAAGCGCTGAAGGAGCACTACCAAATTCCAAAGCGTTTTGGCCCCCAATAGTTGCGTTACTGTTCCAAACCGAGTTGGCTGTTGAGCCTGGGTTAGAAGTAACATCAGTAGCATGTGTATAGGTATAAGCTACTGAACCGTAGAAACCATTGTCGAATGATTTGCTTAACTGAGCAGTCAAATTCATTTGGCTACCCTTGTTGGTATTTTCCAGAATGATGGCAGAGCCTGTGATGTTTGAATTCAAACGACGGTCGCCGGCTGCCAGGAAACGAGGGCGTGTATCCGGTCCTGTTAATGTGCCATTCATTGGTCTTTGGTTGGCATTACGCATTACAACAGCGTTGATGTCTTTACCTATGATACCTTCGAATGTCAACATCCAGCCCTTACCCAAATCCTGGTCGATAGCGATGTTAGTACGCCACAGTTGAGGGAAACGGAAACCGGGATCAGACAGTACCAGGTTGCTTGGTACAGATGTACCTGCGGTAGTTGGCAGTAAAGCATCTCCACGGTTAATGTGGAACATTGGATCTTTGTTAAACTTGAAACGCTCCAACGCCACAGGGTCACTTACAATAGCACCAAACTGATACATACCGCTGTTTTGGGTAATGTTAGTTAACCAAACAAATGGAATGCGACCAGTGAAAATACCTGTACCACCACGAATTACCGTTTTCTTGTCACCATCTACATCGTAGCGGAAACCAAGACGCGGAGAAATGTACATTTTAGTTGTAGGCAGTACAGAGTTGTTGTACTTGGTGATAGAACCGTCTTGTGCAAAAAGATTTACTGCAGAGATAGCCTTGTTTTCAATAGGCGTTTCTGGGAATGCAAATTTGTCGAAACGAACACCAGCAGTTACTTTAAAATTAGGATTTACAACCCACTCATCTTGCAGGTAAAAACCAATTTGACCCACTTTTACCTGAGAAGCATAAATGGCTGATTTACCAGGTACAAGTGAATAGGTAGTGGAGAATACGGCTGGAGCTTTGTTCTCAATGAAATCTTGCAAAGAGTTGTATGCGTAATAGCTCTGTGAACCAGGCATGAACATGTTGCCTATTTCCTGATACTCATAGTTAATACCAGCAGTAAGCGTATGCTTACCTGCATAATAAGTAAAGTTGTCCGTGATGCTGTATACGTCGTTAACTACTTCGTTATTGTATGAGAATGGCTCAAAACCAGCACTCATATTACTGTTGGTAACACCTGTACCAGTGGCATTGCGGATATCAATGAAAGGGAACAACGCACTTGGTGAAGTACGAATAGAGCTGATATTGGTAATAGTGGCCAACAACTGATTGCTGATTTTGGTGCTGAAACGGCTGTTCAATTCAAAAGTGATGTTGCGCACCTTGTCTTCAAAACCATAGTTGCTGTTAGCAAAGCTCATACCATTTTGACCAAAACGAGATTGCAGACCAGTCAGTGCTCCGTTTGGAGTGCTGGTAGCATTTACCTGTTGATCGTTGTTGCTGGTCAGTTGGCTAAATTTGGCAGTCACTTTGTGGTTCTTGCTCAGGTTCCAGTCGAGGCGACCCAATACCTTGGTATTCTTTGCACCAAAGCTGGCGAAGTTGTCGTAAGGGCCTGTTTCGTAACCATAGGTTGTGCGCAAGAAATCGGAGAAACGCTTCAGAGAATCGGCAGAAACGTTAGAAACGTTGCCGATGCCAGAACCGCCTTTTGGCGACCATTGTACACCCGGGAAGCTACGCTTTTCATATTCGTAAGAACCAAAGAAGAAGAGTTTGTTTTTGATGATTGGGCCTCCCAATGTAGCACCCCAGATGTTGCTTTGCGAAAATTGCTGAGGTCCCAATTTTGAATCACCTACACGGGCGCCATTGTACGATTGGTCGCGATAATAGGTATAAGCCGAGCCTTTAAATTTATTGGTACCACTTTTGGTAATGGCGTTTATGCCGGCACCTGTAAAACCGGCCTGACGAACATCGTAAGGCGCAATGTTGATAGATACTTCTTCAATGGCATCCAAAGAAATGGGTTGGTTGCCAGGACCACCAGGCAGTGGTTCGCTGCTCAAACCAAAGTTGTTGTTGAGGTTGGCACCATCTACCTGAATATTGTTGAAACGGGCATCACGACCACCAAAACTGTTACCATTTGACTGAGGTGTAAGACGGGTAAAGTCTGACAAGCTACGAGAAATGGTAGGCATTGTAGTAATCGTCCGGTTGCTGATGTTGGTAGAAGCACCTGTTTTTTCAGCAGCAGCTTTTTTACGGGTACCACTCACCACTACATTTTCCAAAATGCTTTCGCCTTCTTTCAAGCTGGCAGTAATGTTAAATGGCTCACCGAGTTGAAGGATAATACCTTCAAAAACTGCTGGTGCAAAGCCGGTAAAAGTAATTTCTACTCTGTACGGGCCACCGGTTCGCAAACCGGGCAGGGTAAATACACCCCCTTTGGTTGTAAACGAAGAATACTGGGTTCCGGAAGGTTGGTGTTCTGCTTTCACAGTTGCACCTTCCAGCAATTGACCCTTAGGGTCTTTCACCACGCCTGTTATAGTACTGGTTGTTACCTGACTCATAACAGTGTTGGAAACCAGAGCGATAGCCACAACGGCCATGAACCGGAGAAAATTTCTCAACATAAGTTTTGGAGTTTTTTACTGTGCAAAGAAACGGTAACGAGGCTTAAATTGTTCGGAATATTGTTAACAATTCATTGCCCTTTGCCAAGGCCTTGCCATCAGGAATATTACGCAGCAGTTAGACGGCCTTGCTTAATTTTGGCCTTCAAATTTGAATATGCTTGATACCATAGAAAGTGCCATTGAAGACATTAAACAGGGGAAACTGGTAATAGTAGTAGATGATGAGGACCGTGAAAACGAAGGCGACTTTGTATGTGCTGCCCGAACGGTAACGCCCGAAGTCATCAATTTTATGGCCACTCACGGCCGTGGTTTAGTGTGTGCCGCCCTTACAGCCGACCGCTGTGCCCAGCTCGATTTGCAACCCATGGTGTCCAGCAATACATCCATGCACGAAACAGCTTTTACCGTTTCAGTTGACCTTATTGGCCCCGGTGCGGGTACAGGTATTTCTGCACAAGACCGGGCAAAAACGGTACAGGCGTTAATAAATCCGGCCACCAGACCATCCGATCTGGGCCGTCCCGGTCATATTTTTCCACTGATAGCCAAAGAAGGTGGCGTACTGCGCCGCACAGGCCACACCGAAGCCACGGTGGATTTGGCCCGTCTGGCTGGCTTCGAACCTGCTGGGGTACTGGTAGAAATTATGAATGAAGATGGCACCATGGCCCGTCTGCCACAGTTGGAAGTGATTGCCCAAAAATGGGGACTCAAACTCATTTCTATAAAAGACCTCATAGAATACCGCCTCAAACAAGATAGCCTGATAGAAGAAATAGTGCGGGTGGATATGCCTACCAAATATGGTCATTTCAAGCTCATAGCTTTTACAGATAAAAGCAATGGCATGGAACACCTGGCCATTGTAAAAGGTACCTGGGAAAAAGACGAACCGGTGCTTACCAGGGTACACAGCAGCTGTTTTACCGGCGATATTTTGGGCAGTTTTCGCTGCGATTGTGGCGACCAACTAGCCTGTGCCCTGCAAAAAGTAGAGCAGGAAGGCAAAGGCATCGTATTATATATGAACCAGGAAGGCCGCGGTATAGGATTGGTAAACAAACTGAAAGCCTACAAACTACAGGAAGAAGGTGCCGATACTTTGGAGGCCAACCTGATGCTGGGGCTTCCGGCCGATGCAAGAGATTATGGCGTAGGTGCTCAAATATTGCGCCACCTGGGTGTTACCAAGCTTCGACTTATGACCAACAACCCCAAGAAAAGAGTAGGGCTGATGGGCTACGGATTGGAGATAGTAGAAACCGTAGGACTGGAAGTTGAGCCTAACGCCCACAACCACAATTATCTGGAAACAAAACGTGACAAAATGGGCCATACCATTGCTGCTAATTTCAATGGCTGATTCCATGTACAAGCGTCTTTATCTGTTTTTGCATTTAATAGTATCGGCTATGCTGATGGCTACAACGCAACAGGTATTTGCGCAGCCAACCATTCCCTTTTATCAGCCGGTAAAAAAAGCAGCCTTGCCTCAAGAACTGGAAGAGGTAAGTGGCATGCTCTATTGGCAAAACAAATTGGTAATGCTGAACGATGGCAACAATGCTGCGGCCTTATACATTACTGATACGAGTGGTGCCAAGCTGTTGCAAACAGTGGTACTTGCAGGCATTGAAAACAAAGACTGGGAAGCACTGGCACAAGACGACCGTTTTTTTTACATAGCCGATGTGGGCAATAATAAAAGTGGCAACCGGAAAGATCTGGTTATTTATCAGGTGCCAAAATTGTTGCTGAATGCAAAGACTGCAGTAATACGCATACCTAATAGTAGTATTGGCCGCATCAGGTTTAGTTATGCTAATCAGGTAAGTTTTGCAGCAGAAAAAGACAATACTGCACAATTCGATTGCGAAGCCATGCTGGTGCACAATCAGCAGCTGCATTTATTTACTAAAAACTGGAGTGGCCAAACCAGCTATCATTATACCATTCCTACCAAGCCCGGTACGTACAAAGCTGCCTTGGCAGGCCAGCTGCAAACCGGTGATTTTAAAATTACTGACGCTTCATGGAATGGTAAAAACTGGTTGTTGCTCACAGCATACACTAAGCAAGGCAAAGTGGGATTATTTGCTATTCAACAACATGGAAAAACCATCAGCCTGAAAGGTAACGTTCGGCAATTTGAGCTGCCATCGGCCATACAAACCGGCCAACTGGAATCGGTATGTTTTGATAGCAACAATACAGGCTGGCTGGCTACAGAAGCCTTTAGTGCCCGAGGGTTTACGCTGCCTCAAACGCTCTACAGATTTATGCTGCCGTTGTAATGTTTTATGCCAGCAGCATTTGCTGCGCCATAAACACAGCAATGCCGGCTAAAAATCCCAACAACGCAATCCAGCTGATACGTTTCATGTACCACATGAAATCAATTTTTTCAATACCCATAGCTGCTACGCCAGCTGCAGAACCAATAATAATAATAGAGCCGCCCGTGCCGGTAGTAAGTGCCAAAAACAACCAAAACGGATGATCCATGGCAAAATCAGACAGGCTGTACATTGCTTGTGCCGCCGCTACAAGCGGTACGTTATCTACTACAGCAGACAGTACACCCAGCGCTGTACCAATGCTGTAATTATTGCCAAGGGTTGAGCTCAGGTAATCGGCCAGCTGGTGCAGTAATCCGAAAGATTCTAAAGCAGAAATGGCTAAGAGAATACCCAGGAAAAACAGGATACTTGGGCTGTCTATTTTTTGCAATGCTGCACTAACAGAATACTTGCTTTTTTGGTCGCTTGGTTTGCCCCTGTGTATAAAGGTTACAATCACCCAAAGTATACCCAGCGAAAACATCATGCCCATCATGGGAGGCAAGTGTGTAATCATTTTAAAAACCGGAACAAACAGCAATAGCAATACGCCGCTTAATAACATAATGTTTGATTCGCGGCTGCTAATGTTGGTATGCTTTACTTCTGTGTAAGAAAATTCTTGCCCCTTCAACCTTGGTGTTACTATTAGCAAAGGCACCAATGTAACTGCGATACTGGGCAAGATAGTATACAACATGATTTTCCCTGTAGAGATTTGACCGCCAATCCACAACATGGTAGTAGTTACATCACCAATGGGAGAGAAGGCGCCACCGGCATTGGCTGCTATTACCACCATACTGGCAAAAAGCCAACGGTCTTCTTTCGAAGAAAGCATACGGCCGCTCAGCGAAAGCATAACTATGGTTGTGGTCAGGTTATCCAGCAATGCAGATAAAAAGAAAGCGATAATAGTAACTATCCACAAAAGCCGCACTTGGCTGCGGGTTTCTATTTGTTTGGTGATAAGCGAAAAACCACCGTGGCTGTCTATCAATTCTACAATGGTCATGGCACCTAACAGGAAAAACAAAATAGATGCGATGCCAGAAAAGTGCTCCATCAGCAAGTGACTGCTTTCTTCGGGAGAGCTTGCCTGAAAAGTGTACAGCACCCAACAAAGTACACCAGTAAGAAGTGCTGCTGCTGCTTTGTTTACCCGAATGCTGTGCTCGAATGCAATGGCCAGATACCCAACAATGAAGACTAGAAGAACCAAGGTTGTCATGGTGTACTATTAAAGTAGGCCGAAAATACAGCAACAAGGTGGTTTCAGCACAAGCATATCTTCACCTTACTATGCAAATGAATGCAGATTTTCACTAATGCCTTGCCAGTGTAGTAGCAGGTATAACCGGCATTTTTTCATTCACACAACGGGTACTTGTGCTTCCAAAAATGATGAGTGACCAATATCACAGAGTGGCAGTTTGCATTAAGCCATCTTGCTTTCATATTGCATTTATATCTCTAACGATTGCCCCATGTCAAAATCAAGAAGATCATTTTTACGGAATTCTACTTTGCTTGGTCTTGCTGGTGCGGTACTACCCGCTGCTCCTGCACTCGCCGGCTCCAGCAGTGCTAATGACGTTGCAGCAGAAGAAGCAGCCGCTACGGGTACAAAAACCGTAACCCTGTTGTACACAACAGACATACACGGGCAGCTATTTACCCACGATGAATTTTTCTGGATCAATCAGCAGCCCGTATACAAGCGTCGTGGTGGTTTGGATGTGCTGAAAACCATGATTGACCATTACCGCAAGCAAAACCCTGCCAACACTATATTGATTGATGGTGGCGATTATTTTCATGGCCATGCTGTGGCTTCACTCACCAACGGCGAAGCGTTGATTCCCATTTTCAATCAGCTAGGGTACGACCTCATGTTGCCGGGCAATTGGGAAGTGGTGTACAAGAAAAAGCAAATGCTCTATGACATGGGCCATGCCAATGCGGCAAAAATATGTGCCAATATGTGGCATAAAACCAGCGACGAAACCAATGGCGAACTCATCTATCAGCCCTATTGGGTTAAATACATTGGCGGTGTAAAAATTGGTTTCATTGGCTACACCGATCACCTGATACCGAAGCGGCAATCGCCGGCTTACAGCGATGGTATTTCTTTTAAGCATGCCAATCATAACCTTGCCCGCTACGTAAAACAGCTACGGGAAGAAGAAGGCTGCGTAGTAGTGATTGTAGTAACGCATATGGGATTGGCGCAGCAGGTTGGGCTGGCTAATAATGCTGCAGCACAAGGCGTTGATCTCATTATGGGAGCCGATACGCATGAACGTGTTCGGGAGCCGATACAAGCCAAATATACCAAGGTGATTGAGTGCGGTGCCTTCGGTTCTTTCTTAGGAAAAATAGATTTGATTTTGAAAGAAGGTAAACTCACCGATATAAAATATGCATTGCTGGATGTAGACCCTTTAAAATTTGCGCCCAATGCAGCCGTTACCACTCAACTCAAAAAAGCGTATGCACCATTTGCAAAAGATTTGTCGACAGTAATTGGTACAACTACCACTCCGTTGGTTCGCTATTTTGTATTGGAAACGCCGATGGATAACTTGATTACAGATGCCGTCATGTGGAAGTTTAAGCCGGACATTGTAGTGAGCAACGGCTTCCGTTTTTGCCAGCCATTGTATGCCAGTAAAACTAAACCGGCCAATATTACCCGTGAGTTTTTATGGAACATGCTACCCGTTGACAGCGAAGCCAAAACCGCAATGGTAAGTGGTGCTCAAATAATGGAATGGCTCGAAAAAGAATTGGAAAACGCTTTTGCAAAAAATCCGGCTAACAGGTTTGGCGGTTGGTTTGTACGGTTTGCGGGCCTGCAGGTAAACGTAACCATTGGCAATGAAAAAGGCAAAAGATTAAACTGGGTAAAAGTAGGCGGTCAGCCATTGGATGTAAACAAGCTTTACAGCATGGTGGCCTGCGAAAGAGAAGGCGATCCTGATGATACGCTTTGCCGCATTGAACATGTGCAGCAACCACGTAAACTGGGCGTACTCATGCATGATGTGATTGAAGATTACCTGAAAGCGCATCCGGTGGTTGCTCCAGTTTTAGAAGGCCGAACTACGGCTACCGATGAACCTGCTACACTGCTCACTCAGCTTAAGGGCACTACTTACGAATTTCAATAATTGTAATCATAAATAGCAAATAGTTATGTGGCGGAAAATGAGCAGCGACTGGCCGGTGTACATCATTTTTGCAACGCTGTTGGTCGTTATTTTGGTAAAATCATTTACCAGTGATGATAGCAAAGTACAATCTGCAGCAGTGGCCCCGGTTGATACACTGTGGCATGGCCCCAGCCTGATGATGGACAGAATACTTACCGGGCCGGAAAGGGAAGAAGTAGTGTATGGCTATAACCTCATCAGCAATACGGCTTACTACCTTGGGCCGCAGGGCACAGTTGCACAAATATCCAATGGTATGAATTGCCAAAACTGCCACCTCGATGGCGGTAGAAGAGCATGGGGCAATAACTATGGTGCGGTTAGTAGTGCCTACCCGAAGTTTCGGGAGAGGAGCGGCACTTATGAAAGTATTTACAAACGTGTAGGCGACTGTTTTGAGCGTAGCTTAAATGGTACAGCACCCGATAGCAGCAGCCGTGAGTTTTTGGCCATTCAGGCTTATATTAAATGGCTGGGAAAAGATGTAGCCAAAGGAGAAAAACCCGCCGGCAGCGGTATTGAAAAACTACCGTATTTGAAAAGAGCCGCAGATCCGCAAAAAGGATTGGCGGTATACCTGGCTAATTGTAAAAGCTGCCATGGCGAAAACGGCGAGGGACAAATGGATGGCAACAGGTTTGTGTATCCGCCACTGTGGGGGCCGCATAGCTACAACGACGGTGCGGGCTTGTTTCGCCTCTCCAATTTTGCAGGATTTGTAAAGGGCAACATGCCATTCAACATTGCTTCGCATGCAAAGCCTACGCTTACCAGCGAAGAAGCGTGGGATGTGGCTGCCTATGTAAATTCGCAACCCCGGCCACACAAAGACCAGACCCACGACTGGCCGGATGTGGCTAAAAAGCCCATCGACTTTGCCTTTGGCCCTTATGCCGATGGTTTTGATGAAAAAGCCCACAAATATGGCCCTTACCAGCCCATTGCAGATGTCAGAAAGAAATAGCCAAGCAAAAAAGTTACCTGTGATTTTTTGCTCAAAATAGAAGGTCGTTTATATCGAATTGAAACAGATTCATTGTAAATAATCATTTTCATTTAGCTTTAGCGCAAAGCCTGAAAAGCTTATTACGCTTTATGAAAACTTACCGCTCCGTTATAACTGGCACAGGTGCATTTATTCCTCCTGTTGTAAAAAAGAACATCGATTTTACTGTACATAATTTTTACGACGAACACCATCAACGCATTACCACTTCGCCTGCAGAAATAGTTCAAAAGTTTGAGGACATTACCGGCATTGCCGAACGCCGCTATGTAACCGAAGACATGAACTGCGCCGACATGGCCGCCATTTCCGCCAAACAAGCCGTTGAAAACAGCGGCATAGATCCTGAAACAATCGACCAGATTATTGTTGCACACAATTTTGGCAATGTACTCAAGCACACCATTCAAACGGATGTGCTGCCTGCTATTGCCAGCAGGGTAAAGCATAGTCTTGGTATTCAAAATCCTGCATGTGTGGCCTACGATTTATTGTTTGGTTGTCCCGGTTGGATTCAGGGGGTTATTCATGCCGACGCTTTTTTCAAAGCAGGTATTGCTAAAAAAGCATTGATTATTGGCACAGAAACTTTGAGCCGTGTGGTGGATGTGTACGACCGCGACAGCATGATTTTTAGTGATGGGGCAGGAGCCTGCATTTTAGAATATCAGGAAGTAGATGCCGCCACCGGCCCCGGTATTTTAAGCAGCAGTGTGGCCTCGCATTGTATTGATGAAGCCTTCTATCTATACCTCGGCAAATCTAATTTCCCCGGCAGCGACCCACGTGTTCGCTACATCAAAATGAAGGGGCGCAAAGTATACGAGTATGCTATGCAACATGTGCCGCAGGCCATGAAAGATTGCCTCGATAAAAGCGGCGTTGGTATTGATGCTTTGAAAAAAGTATTCATTCATCAGGCCAATGAAAAAATGGACGAAGGCATCATTAAGCGGATGTTCCGTTTATACGATAGAAAAGAAACGCCAGACAATATTATGCCCATGAATATTCACTTACTGGGCAATAGTTCTGTTGCCACTGTGCCTACCTTGTTTCACTCTGTAATAAGTGGTGTACAAGACGGCCATAGCTTGCATCATGGCGATGTAGTGATGTTTGCCAGCGTTGGCGCAGGTATGAACATCAATGCAGTAAGCTATCGCTATTAGGTAAAAATTGTTAGCAAAATCGAACTTGGATTCCGTTCTAACTCTTGTTGGGACAAACCCTTTTTTGCCCAAACTTTTCCATCTTTTTTGAATTTGTATTCAATATCTCGTACTTCGTCCTCCTTGTTACCCTTTTACTTCGTGCCCCGTATTTCGTACTTCAGACATTCCCTTTTATGGTTCCTTACTGGATGAGCAGAACCCAGCTGCTGCTGGACGATGAGAAAATCAGCACCCTCATGCAAAAGCATGTGTTGGTGGTAGGCCTTGGCGGCGTAGGCGGCATTTGTGCCGAAATGATAGCCCGTGCCGGCGTAGGCAAAATGACCATTGTAGATGCCGACGTGGTAGACCTCAGCAATTGCAACCGCCAAATACCGGCATTGCATTCCACCGCCGGCCAAAGCAAGGCTGAGGTAATGGCGGCCCGCATCCGCGACATCAACCCCGATATTGAACTCACCGTGCTCAACGAGTACCTGAAAGAACCCCGCACCCGGGAAGTGCTTCAATCCACTCATTTCGATTATGCGGTGGATTGCATCGATACCCTCAGCCCCAAAGTGTTTTTCATACAGGCTTGTGTGGAGCTGGGCATTCCCATTGTAAGCTCACTGGGCGCCGGTGGTAAGGTAGACCCGCTGCAAATTACCATCACCGATATTGCCGATACCCACCAGTGCAACCTGGCCCGTTATGTACGCAAACGGCTCAACAAGCTGGGCATTCGCAAAGGAGTAACCGTGGTGTTCAGCCCCGAGGAGGCCGACCAGAGTAAAATCATCGTTACGGAAAAAGCGTTCCCCAAAAAATCCATCATCGGCACCATCAGCTATATGCCTGCTATGTTTGGCTGTATGGTGGCCAGCGTGGTTATCCGCAATTTGTATGGCGAGGAAGTAGCCATGCGGTCGTAGCATACCTCACCATTTTTTTTTGAAATCGAAGTTTCAGTCAGTTTAAAATTGAATAGGCTAAAATTTACTTCATCGCATAAAACAGGGGGAGGAGTTGGCTCGGCAATCCCGATAGCTATCGGGAGGGCGGAGCCTTCGGGTTTGCCTTGAATTTTCTTTGGTTACTTTCTTTTTTTCAAGAAAAAGAAAGTGACAATGCTGAGATTGGAACCAACAGGAGGATGGAGAAATGATCCGAAACAAGAGGATTTCATCGTTTTCTATTTCGGTTTTACAGACCATTAAACTTCAGTATCGTACTGGTTTTGCCCAAACCGGCAAATGCAGCTATGCACAAACAATCCATGTGCATAACTTGAAATGACCCTCCAATGGGGCTGCCACCTATTTTTGCCCACATGCTTAAATGCTAAAAATTTTAGGCATATTGCACCCCCTGATCAATTCCAACTTATGGCTGAGGAGAAAGCAATGTTTGAGTACAACGAAGACAGTATTAAAACCCTGGAGTGGCGGGAGCACATCCGCTTACGCCCGGGCATGTACATAGGCAAGCTGGGCGATGGCGCCAGCCCCGACGACGGTATTTACGTACTGCTGAAAGAAGTGGTGGACAACTGTATAGATGAACACACCATGGGCTATGGCAAGCATGTAGATATCAATTTGTCGAAAGAGGGCTTGGTGAATATTCGTGACTACGGCCGGGGTATTCCGCTTGGCAAACTCGTGGATGTGGTGAGCAAAATCAATACCGGTGCCAAGTACGACAGCAAGGCTTTCCAGAAAAGTGTGGGCCTCAACGGGGTGGGTACTAAAGCGGTGAACGCCCTCAGCCACAGCTTTAAGGTGACAGCCTACCGCGATGGTAAATGCAAAACGGCCGAATTTGAACAGGGCCGCCTTATCCGTGAATCGAAGGAAGAAAAGACCACCGAATCCAATGGTACCGAAGTGACCTTTTTGCCCGATGATACTGTCTTCAAGCATTTTAAGTATCAGACAGAATTCATTGAAAATCAACTCTGGAACTACTGTTACCTCAATGCGGGGTTAGTTATCAATTTCAATGGTAAACGCTATGTAAGTAAAAACGGTTTGCTCGATTTGCTGCAGCGCAAAACCAACGAAGATGAACTGCGCTATCCCATCATTCACCTCAAGGGTGAAGACATTGAAGTAGCCATCAGCCACAACAACGACTACGGCGAAGACCTATATTCATTTGTAAATGGCCAGTACACCACGCAGGGCGGTACGCATCAGCAGGCCTTCCGCGAAGCGTTTGTAAAAACCATCCGCGACCACTATAAAAAAGATTACGAAGCATCAGATATACGCACTTCTATTGTAGCCGCAGTGTCGGTGAGGGTGCAGGAGCCGGTGTTTGAAAGCCAGACCAAAACCAAGCTGGGTAGCCAAACTGTGTACGAAGGCGGGCCCAGCATGCGCAACTTCATTGGCGATTTTTTGAATAAAGAACTCGACAACTACCTGCACAAGAACCCAACCATTGCCGATGCCTTGAAAAAACGCATTGAGCAAAGCGAAAGGGAGCGGAAAGAACTGCAGGGCATTAAGAAAATTGCCAACGAAAGAGCCAAGAAAGCTGCCCTCAACAATAAGAAGCTCCGGGATTGCAACATTCACTTCAACGATACGCCGCCAGCCAAGAATAAGGAAGTGTTTGAAGAAAAAAAGGTGGCCAGCACCTTGTTTATTACCGAAGGTGATAGTGCCAGTGGCTCCATCACCAAGGCCCGTGACGTAGATACACAGGCGGTGTTCAGCCTGCGTGGTAAGCCGCTCAACTGCTTTGGCCTCACCAAAAAAGTGGTGTACGAAAACGAAGAATTCAACCTGCTGCAGCATGCCCTCAATATTGAAGATGGCCTTGATGACTTGCGCTACAGCCGCATTATTCTGGCTACCGATGCCGATGTGGATGGTATGCACATCCGCCTGCTCATGATGACTTTCTTCCTGCAGTTCTTCCCCGATTTGGTGAAGCGTGGCCACCTGTTCATTTTGGAAACGCCGCTCTTTAGGGTACGCAATAAGCAGGAAACCATTTATTGCTACGACGAAAAAGAGAAGCAGGCAGCCATTGCCAAGCTGGGCAAGAATCCTGAAATCACCCGCTTCAAGGGTTTGGGTGAAATTTCGCCCAATGAGTTTGGCCAGTTCATAGGCAACGACATCCGCCTGCAACCTGTATTACTGGAGCAAGGCGATCATATCCAACAATTGCTGGAATATTACATGGGCAAAAACACCATGCAGCGCCAAGAGTTTATCATCGACAACTTGCGGGTAGAACTTGATTTAGTAGATTAATCATTGTAGGCAAATGCTTGAATTTCATACAGATTATAAAAGATACTTCGACATTCAGCTGGAGAATGCCCGCCGGTCGGTGATTCCATTTATTGAGCAGGGCAAACCGCTGAAGCCTGGCATGCAGTTGTTGGAAATCGGCTGTGGTCAGGGTAGCCTGTTGCGGGCATTTGCCGAAAAAGGGCTGCAATGTGTAGGGGTAGAAATGTACCCATTGTGGCTCGAAAAAGCCAACGAATGGCTGCAACCCGAACTGCAAAGTGGGCAGGTGCGGCTCATCAGCAGCAATATTTATGATGTAAATCCGGAGCAGGATTTGGGCACTTTGTTTGATGTGATTGTGTTGAAAGACGTCATCGAGCACATCCACGACCAGCCCAAACTCATTGCCTGGATGAAAACCTTTTTGAAGCCGGATGGGGTTATCTTTTTTGCCTTCCCGCCGTGGTACATGCCTTATGGTGGCCATCAGCAGGTGTTGCACGGATGGTTGGGCAAAACCCCGTACTGGCACTTGTTGCCCATGCCTGTTTTCAAATGGCTCCTCAAAACCAACGGCCACAAACCTGATGATTTGGTGGAAATCAAAGAAACGGGTATTTCCATTGAGCGGTTCGAACGCATTTTGCAACAAAGTGGCTACCGGAAAGTAAAGGAGCAGCAATGGCTCATCAACCCCGTGTATGAATACAAGTTTGGGTGGAAGCCTAAAAAGCAATGGGGGCTGGTAAATGCGCTGCCTTTCCTCCGTAATTTTTTCACGACCTGCAGCTACTACCTGGTGGCTGCCCAACGATAAAACGAGCACTATGATTCATATTGTGTTTAATGAACCCGATGTAGCGGCGTTGCAGCAGGCCATTGCCCTCGACGAGAGCTTACAGGGCGATGTGCAGGTGATTAAAGATGATTATGCCGTTGGCCCGCTGGCCGCTATGGACGATGCCGAAGGCTGGAAAGCCCGCCGCGACTGGTGGCGCATGCTGCTGGCCAGCACCGGCGAAGAGAATGTAGACGAACGCCTGAACATGGTGGATGATAAAATGACCTTGCACAACCTTACCAAGGCCCTCGATGAAAACGAACAGGAAGTGCTGTGGATTTGGGCGGCGCAAAACAAACACGATGTAAGCGGCTATTACTGGCTCATCAGTCAACTGCAGCCATGGCAGGGCCGGGTGTTCATTTTATACCTCAACAACCTGCCTTTCCTCAGCGATAAGGGCGGTATTTTTTACCCCCAATGGCTGAGTGAAATACCCGCCAAAGAGTTTTTAAAAGCAAAAAAACTGGCTCGCCTCGTTACCCCCAGCGAGTTTGAAGTAGATATAGACGAATGGAAAAAACAATGCCGCGATGGCCAAATGGTGCGGCTGCTGGAAGGCGGTAAAAAGCTGGGGCAAACCACCGAAGACTTTTATGATAAAGCCCTCGCCAAATATGTGCACGGCGATTTCAGCAAGGGCAGCAAAATCATCAATCAGTTTTTGAGCAAGGAAAAAGAAACCACCGGCGATGTGTACCTCACCTGGCGCCTCAAGCAATTGGTGGAGCCCAATGGCTGGGAGGTAAAGGGCGACCTGAACAAAACCGTTCGTGATTTTGAACTCCGCAACCCGGCCATGCCTTCGCTCAAAAAGAAGGGCGATGCCGCCGAAGAAGTAAGCGAATAATTAGACTGATATTGGGGTATTGATTGTACAACATACCAAATTGAAACCAACATGGCAACCGAGCAAAAAATAACAACCGACATAAAAGTGCCGAATAAAGATTTGGAAACATTGAAAATTCATTTCCCGCATTGTTTTGACAAAGACGGAAATTTTCAATTAGAAAAATTCAAGAATAACCTGACTGAAAAGGAAATCAATTTTTCTACCGAGAGTTATGGTTTAGACTGGTTAGGCAAAAGTTATGCAAGATTGTTGGCGAGCGACCCTGCCACCACTTTGCTAAAAGCAGACGAAACACATAACGCCTTACCCGAAAACGCCAACTCTGAAAACTTGCTGATAAAAGGCGACAACCTGGAAGTATTAAAGCACCTTGCCAACGCCTATTACGAACAAGTAAAAATGATTTACATAGACCCGCCTTACAACACGGGAAGTGATGGTTTTGTGTATTACGATGATAGAAAATTTACTGTAAAAGAATTACAAAACTTGATTGGCATTGATGCAGAAAAAGCAAAGCGGATTTTAGATTTTACAAAACAGAAGAGTAACAGTCATTCGGCTTGGCTAACTTTTATGTATCCACGTCTTTACATCGCAAAACAACTATTGAAAGATGATGGGGTAATCTTCATTTCAATTGGAGAGAACGAAGTTGCACAACTAAAGGTGTTACTGGATGAAGAAATTTTCGGAGAAGAAAATTTTATTTCCATAGTTCCAAGAATAGCAAAGAAAACTTCTGATAAAGGTACCTATTTTAAGCCCACTAAAGATTACCTTATTGTATTTGCAAAAAGTATTAATTATTTAGATGGCTTTGGCATTCCTAAGACCGATGATTTTAGTAAGTATACAGAAAAAGATGAAAAAGGCTTTTACAAAAAAAATGGGGCTTCATTGTACCAACCATCTTTAGACTCTCGACCTAATCAAAGATATTGGATTGAATGTCCTGATGGTTCCTTTGTAATTCCCCCTGGCAATAATTATCCTGAAGTAATTGAAGACGCTTCATATATAAAACCCCAAAGTAATGATGACAAAGTTTGGAGATGGAGTTGGCAAACCTATTTGGATAATAAAGACAAGTTAATATTTACCAAGGCAAGTTCTAAATCACCGTTAATAAATGAAAAGTTAGAACAATCCAAATGGAACATTTACGATAAAGTTTATTGGGATGACTTAGCAGACAAAACGAATTTACCTGAAGATATTATTTATGATTATAAGAACTCGCAGGCGACTAAACATTTACTGAGTTTAGGAATAGATTTCTCATTTTCAAAGCCGAAAGAACTTATTGAATACCTGATGAAAATAGTAAATGTGAAAAAAGATGAAATTGTGATGGATTTTTTCGCAGGTTCGGGCACAACTGGTGAAGCAGTAATGGATATCAATTTAAATGGAAATGGGAAGCGTAAATTTATTCTTGTTCAATTACCTGAGGTGATTACGGAGAAAAACAATAAGTCAATGTATGACTTTGTGAAAAATGAACTTAAAATAAGCGAACCAACAATATTTGATATTACAAAAGAGAGACTTATTAGAGCTGCTGCGAAAATTAAAAAAGAAAATAAGAATTATGAGGGAGACCTTGGCTTCAAAATTTTTGAAACAACTCCAATCTGGGAAGATTACAATTTTGAAGCAGAACAGTTTGACCCTTCGCAAACGCTGTTTGATGCTGGTAAACTAACCGAAGACGACATCAAAGCCTTACTCACTACTTGGAAAACCTATGACGGCATTGCCTTAACGCAAGAGTTGGAAAGTATTGATTTAAGTGGTTACACAGCTTATTACGGCAATGGCAGATTGTATCTGATGCACAAAGGCTTTACTACTGACAGCCTAAAAGCATTGTTGGAAAAGATAGACACTGACAAACATTTTGAACCTAAAAGTATCATCGCTTTTGGCTATCACTTGGAGAGCAAGAGTTTACGAGAGATTTCAGAAAACGTAAAAACTTACAACAACAAGAAGAAAAGCGACATTGACTTTATTACAAGGTATTAATATGAAGGGATTTAATTTTGAGAAGAACCTGAATCATCAATCACACGCAGTAGATAGCACTATTGCGGTGTTTGAGAATATTAGCCTTGTTCAGCCCACAGAAGCTGATAAGAACTACATCAATCCTGCATTTGATTTTACGACTGAAAGAACTTATCCCGAAAACATTAGAGCTATACAAGAAGATAACGGAGTTAATGAAAAAATAAAGCGTAACAGCAACATCATCGATATAATGATGGAAACTGGAACGGGTAAAACATACACTTACACCAAAACAATTTTTGAACTCAATAAAAACTACGGAATTTTCAAATTCATAGTAGTTGTTCCAACCTTATCCATCAAAGCAGGAACGATTGACTTTTTGAAATCGGACAGCAGCCGTGAGCATTTCAAGGAACAATATGGCAAAACACTTCATTTGCATATTGTAGAAAGTCAGAAAAACAGTAAGAGTAAAAAATCATTCATTCCACCTGCGGTAACCAGTTTTGTAAATGCGGGAGCCTTTGAGAAAAACAGTATTCAGGTTATGATTATCAACGCGGGTATGATTAACTCTGAAACAATGCAAAAAAGCTTTGACAAAGGATTGTTTGACAAATACACTGTTCCGTTTGATGCCATCGGAGCAACTAAACCTTTTATGATTATTGACGAGCCTCACAAATTTGGGCAAGGCAATAAGACTTGGGAGAACATTCAGAAAATGAAACCCCAATTTATCTTGCGTTATGGGGCAACATTTCAAGGTTATGAAAACCTGATTTACACTTTAACTGCGGTTGATTCGTTCAATAGAAATTTAGTAAAAGGCGTAATAGGGCACATCACAGAATTTAATGCAGGTGAAAACGCCATTGTAAAATTCATTGATTCAGACGGCACAGAAGCCAGTTTTGAATTGATTGAAAATGAAAAACGAAAAACGATAACAGTTACCAAAAAAGAAAGCCTCAAAAAGATTCATCCCGAAATGTCCGATTTGGGTATTGAAAACCTGAATAAAAGCACGGTTGTTTTGACAAACGGTTTAGAAATGAAAAAGGGCGACAAAATCAACCCTTATTCTTATGCGGAAAAGTTACAGGAAACAATGATTCAAAAGGCAATTAAACACCATTTTGAAATTGAAAAACAGCTATTGACAAGAGAAGTTAAGATTAAACCATTAACGCTTTTCTTCATTGACAACATAGACGAATACCGAAACAAAGAAGGATATATCCGAAAAACAGTTGAGCAATATATTAAAGCAGAAATTGCAGAATTGCTTAAGACAGAAAAGGACATTTTTTACAAGTCATATCTTGAAAAAACACTTTTAGATTTAGAACAACCATATCCAAATCAAAGAACACACGGTGGTTATTTTTCAAAAGACAATACAGAGAAAGACGAAGCCATTGAAAAAGAGATAAACGAAATTCTGCACGACAAACAAGCAATGCTTGATTTGGAAAATCCAAGACGATTTATTTTTTCAAAATGGACGTTGCGTGAAGGTTGGGACAATCCAAACGTTTTTCAGATTTGCAAACTCCGAAGCAGTGGCAGTGAAATTTCAAAACTTCAAGAAGTTGGTCGTGGCTTGCGTTTACCAGTGAATGAATATGGCAATCGAGTAAAAGACGAGCAATTTTATTTGAACTACTTTGTTGACTTTACCGAAAGCGACTTTGTAGATAAATTGGTGAATGAAATCAATCAGAAATCTGGAGCTATTTCCATTGAAGAAGTTCCTGATAAGCTTTCTGATCAAATGATTAAGAAGATTTGCGAGATATACGAAACAGCTGAAGATGAACTTTTGGAAGTTTTAGACGCTGACAATGTCATCACAAGAACAAATTCTTTCAAGACAGGCGGCTTTGACTACATCAAACAAAACTATCCAAGAATATTTGAAGGAGTAAACTCTAACAAGATTCGCAAAGCTACCGACCCAAAAAAGAAAGTTGTAGTTAGAGCAGAGAAATATCAAGAGCTGAAAGACCTTTGGGAAAAGCTGAATGAGAAAGTAATACTTGAATATAAGTTTGAGAACGAAGCCAACTTCAAAATTCTTTTTACAGATTTTTTGAAAGCACAAAAAGATAATTTCAATTCGGACGGACTTAACGAAAGAATTTCAAAAGTTGAAATCAAGGAAAACAAGGCTGTTGTAAACGATGATCCTGAATCTGTTTACGAGAGAAAAAGTATAGCTATTTCTGTACTTAAATACAGTGACTTTTTGAAAGAACTTTCAAAGATGCTGAACATAAATATTACAACATTGCATCAATCAATTATTGATGCAGGTACAGAGATCAATAAATATCTTAACCAATCAACACTAAGAATAATCAAGCAGAATTTTGATTTTTTCTTAATGTCAAAAGCCTTTGACAAGTATTCGATTGAATACAAAAAGGTTTCAAACAGCATACATCCAACCAAGCTGACAGACGGAAAAGGAAATGTGCTGAAAGAAATTTTTGCATCTGATGTTGGTGTGTTGTTTTCAGACGAAGAAGTTGCAGACTCTTACTTCTTTGAAGAATTGTATTATGATTCTGACTTGGAGAAATCAAACATCAAGACAGAAATAAAAGAAGTAATTGTGTTCACCAAAATCCCGAAGAACTCGATTAAAATTCCAGTTGCAGGTGGCAAATCATATTCACCTGACTTTGCCTATGTTTTGAAATTCAAAGACGGAGATCAAAAACTAAACTTCATTGTTGAGACCAAAGATGTAAACAGCAAAGACGGACTTCGGGACGAAGAAAAATTTAAAATCAAACACGCTGAAAAATTCTTTGACGGCAAAGTGAAAATTGATTTCAGGACACAGTTTAGTAATAATAGAATAGTCGACCTAATCAACAAGATTGTTTTAGATAAGGAGGAATGATTATTTAGTAAGTTTTAAAGTAAAAAGCACTCAACTATAGAATTTTTAAAATATTATGTCAGCGTTTGATCCAACCAAGGCCAATGACAATGAACTCACCGGGGTGGGCGATTTGTACAAAGGCTGGTTTTTAGATTATGCATCGTATGTGATTTTGGAACGGGCCGTACCGGCTGTGGAAGACGGCCTGAAGCCCGTGCAACGCCGCATACTGCATGCCATGAAGGAAATGGATGATGGCCGCTACAACAAAGTGGCCAACATTGTGGGCCAGAGCATGCAGTATCACCCGCATGGCGACATGAGCATTACCGATGCCCTGGTAAACATGGGCCAAAAAGACCTGCTCATTGATACACAGGGTAACTGGGGCGATGTACGCACCGGCGACGATGCGGCCGCTGCCCGTTATATTGAAGCCCGCCTCAGCAAGTTTGCGCTGGAAGTGGCTTTCAACGCCAAAACCACGGAGTGGCAGCTGAGCTACGATGGTCGCAAGCAGGAGCCTGTTACCCTGCCCATGAAGTTTCCATTGCTGCTGGCTCAAGGTGCAGAAGGCATTGCCGTGGGCTTGTCTACCAAAATTTTGCCCCACAACTTTATTGAGCTGTGCGATGCGGCAGTGAAATATTTGAAAGGCAAACATTTTGATCTCTATCCCGACTTTCAAACGGGTGGCCAGATTGATGTAAGCAATTACAACGATGGCAAGCGGGGCGGCAAAGTGAGGGTTCGTGCCCGCATTGAAGAGCTGGATAAGAAAACGCTGGTGATTCACGATGTGCCGTATGGCGTAACCGTGAGCAGCCTTATCGACAGCATTACCAAAGCCACCGAAGCCAAAAAAATTCAGGTAAAAAAAGTAACCGATGTAACCGCTGCCGAGGTGCGCATTTTGGTGGAGTTGCCCGCCGGCACTTCTACCGATATTACCATCGATGCGCTGTATGCCTTCACCGATTGTGAGGTGAGTATTTCGCCCAACGCTTGTGTGATTATCGATCAAAAGCCAAGGTTTGTAACGGCTACCGATTTGCTGAAATGGAGCACCGACAATACCAAAGGCTTGTTGCAAAAAGAATTGCAGATAAAACTGGCCGAGCTCAACGAAAAATGGCATTACACTTCGTTGGAAAAAATCTTCTTCGAAGAAAAGATTTACAAAGAGCTGGAGAAGAAGCATGAAACATGGGACAAAGTGCTGCAGTCCATCGACAAAGCATTTGCACCTTTCAAACCACGACTGAAAAGAGATATTTCAAAAGAAGACATCATCAAGCTGACGGAGAAGCCGGTGCGTCGTATTTACAAACTCGACATCGACGAACTCGATCAGCAAATCAAGGGTATTGAAGGAGAGATTGCGCAGGTGCAGTTCGATTTGGACCACCTAAATGATTATGCCATCAAATACTATGAAAACCTGAAAGCCAAGTTTGGCAAGGGCCGTGAACGCAAAACGGAAATCCGTTTGTTCGATACCATTCAGGTGCGTCAGGTAGCGGTGGCCAATGCCAAGCTCTATGTCAACCGGGCAGAGGGTTTCATTGGTACCGGCCTCAAAAAAGATGAGTTCGTTACCGATTGTTCCGACCTCGACGATATCATTTGCATTACCAAACGTGGCACCATGAAAGTGGTGCGGGTGAGTGACAAAGCCTTTATTGGCAAAGACATCATTCATGTAGCGGTCTTCAACAAAAACGATGAACGTACTACCTACAACATGATATATGTGGATGGCAAAAGTGGCGTGAGTTTTGCCAAGCGTTTTCAGGTAGGTGGTATTACCCGGGATAAGGAATACGATCTTACCAAAGGCACCGACAAGAGCCGGGTGCATTACCTTACGGTAAATGCCAACGGCGAAGCCGAAGCAGTACGGGTAAACCTGAGTCCTACTTGTACTGCTCGTATCAAAGAGTTTGAATTTTACTTTGAAGAGCTGGCGATAAAAGGGCGTGCAAGTTTGGGCAATCAGGTTACAAAGTATCCCATCAAATCGGTGCGGTTTAAAGAGGCCGGCCGCTCTACTCTCGAAGGCCGCCGCCTGTGGTACGACGACCAGTTTGGCCGGATTAATACCGATGAAAAAGGTTTGTACCTCGGCATGTTTGAAGGTGACGACAAACTGCTGGTGATTTATACCAATGGCACTTATGAAATCACCGATCAGGAACTGACACAACGTTTTGAAGCAGACAATGTATTGCTGATAGAACGCTTCGATCCCGAACGCATCATCACCGCCATTTACTTCGATAGCGACAAAGTGCAGTTCAATATCAAGCGTTTTAAAATAGAAACCACCACACTCAAAACCAAATTCCAGTTTATCAAAGAAGGCAAGGATAACTACCTTGAATTGGTGACCACCGATGAAGAGCCGACCCTGATTTTGAAAACCGGAAAAGGTGCCACTGCCGAAACGCAGAAATTGAAAGTAAGCAGCCTGATAGATGTGATGGGTTGGAAAGCCGTGGGCAATAAACTGGTAGATAAGAAGGCCGTAGAAATGGAGTGGGAGCGACACGACGGACCACCCACGCAAAAAGAATTATTTGAGTAATGCTGCACAGCTGGCTACTTCCCGAAGGTATGGCTGCTCCTGAGCAGGCAAAGCGCATTGTGTCGCTGGTGCCCTCGCTTACCGAGTGGTTGCATACACTGGGGCTGGAGGAGGAAACTGTAGGCATCACCAAGTTTTGCATTCGCCCCGATGAATGGTTTCGGCAAAAGACCAGGGTTGGGGGCACCAAAAATGTACATGTGGATGAGCTGCTGGCGTTGCAACCAGATTTGGTGATTGCCAGCAAAGAAGAAAATGTAGCTGAACAGGTGCAAGCCATTGCACAGCAAGTGCCTGTGCTGCTTACGGATATAGAGAACCTCGAAGATGCTTTGACCAGCATGCAACTGATTGCTGACATTGCCCATCGGAGTGAAGCAGCAAAAGCGTTGTTGGCGCAAATTCAAATGGATTTTGCCACCGCTTTACCGCAGGCCGGCCGGGCTTTGTACCTCATTTGGCGGGAGCCATACATGAGTGTGGGTGGAGATACCTTCATTCATGCCATGTTGCAAATGGCCGGTTGGGAAAATGTATGCGGGCATCAATCCCGTTATCCAACTTTCACATTGGCAGAAATGCAGGCATTACAACCCGATGTGTTGCTCCTGAGTAGCGAACCATTTCCGTTTAAAATCAATCACGTTCTGGAGCTGTCGGCTCATTTTCCACACACCCGAATTTGCCTGGTAGATGGCGAAATGTTTAGTTGGTATGGCAGCAGGCTGTTGAAATCCATGTCGTATTTCAAAGAGTTGCACTGGCAATTGACCTAATTGGCGGTTCCTGAATACCAATATGCTGAGTTTGTACAAGAGTCTTTACTTTTACCCGCTTTAATTTTCGAGTATGAGCACCAAAGAGAAACAGTTGGAAGAATTTGAGAGTCGGTTGACAGGCGATGATTTAGCAGCCAATACCACCGAAGACTCAAGGCTTTCCTGGTTTAAGCGTAAGCACAAAGGCATTACTACTTCTACATCGGAGAAGCGGGAAACCCCCGATGGTTTGTGGACGATGTGCCCATCGTGCAAGTTTACCTGCACTACCATTGAGCTCAAAGAGAACTACTACGTTTGCCCCAAGTGCAATCATCATCACCGTATTGGCAGCGATGAATATTTCGAAATCCTTTTTGACGAAAAAGAATACCAACGTTTGTTCGACGAAATCCGCAGCAAGGACTACCTCGGCTTTGTGGATTTGAAACCGTATCAAAAACGACTGGAAGAAACCTGGTCAAAAACCGACCTGCACGATAGCATGAGTGTGGCGTATGGCAAAGTGGGCGGCTTTGATTTGGTAGTGGCTTGTATGGATTTTGAATTCATTGGTGGTAGCCTCGGCAGTGTAATGGGTGAAAAAATATGCCGTGCTGCCGACTATTGTCTGGAGCACCGCATTCCGTTTATGATCATCAGCAAGAGCGGTGGTGCCCGTATGATGGAAAGTGCCTTCAGTCTTATGCAACTGCCTAAAACATTGGGTCGCTTGTCGCTGCTTTCTGATGCAAAGATTCCATACATTTCTCTGTGTACCGACCCCACATTCGGTGGCACCACGGCTTCGTTTTCTATGCTGGGCGATATCATCATTGCAGAGCCCAATGCCCTCATTGGTTTTGCAGGCCCGAGGGTAATTAAAGAAACCATCAAGAAAGATTTACCGAAAGGATTTCAGCGGTCAGAGTTTTTGCTCGAACATGGTTTCCTCGATTTTATTGTAGACAGAAAAGAACTGAAAGCAAAGCTGGCGCAAATGCTGGATTTGTTTCAGCACTAAATAACAGAAGCGCCAATTGCGGCGCTTTTTTTAACGGGATGGTGTAGCATGGCAATCAGTAACAAACAGGCATATCACGAATACTTCATTGAGCAAACCTATACGGCGGGGCTGGTGCTTACCGGTACCGAAGTAAAAAGCTTACGGGCAGGCAAAGCCAGCTTCAATGATGCCTATTGTTTGTTTCATAAAGGCGAGCTGTATATTAAAAGCCTGCACATCAGCGAGTACAAGTTGGGCACCATTTACAACCACCTACCCACGCAGGAACGCAAATTGCTGCTTACCAAAAAAGAATTGAAAAAGCTGGAAGCCAAAATGAAAGAGAAGGGCTACACGATTGTGCCCCTTAAAATATTTTTTGCAGAAAGCGGCTACGCCAAAATTGAAATTGGTTTGGGCAAGGGTAAGAAGCTACACGACAAGCGGGAAACCCTCAAGCAAAAAGATGTGGACCGCGAAATTAAACGCTACATCAAGCGGTAAACGATGCGGCTGCTTGTCTTTATATGCTTGCTTGTATTAGTGCTGCAGTCTTGCATGCAACAGCGCATTGCAAAGCATTTTCCTGCAATCAATCATTCTTCAGCATGTAGCGGCACACAGTTTTTTGCATTGGCCAAAAGTTATAATTGGCAGCAGCGGGATTCGCTGGCCATGGAGTGGTTTATGCAAGGCCATGTGCCCGATTTCTTTCTTCGCTTTGCACCCATTCGGGTAACCATGAAAGACAGCAACGGGCATGCGTTTCGATTGACTTATTGGGTATCTCCCGATTATTTTGTGGTAGGCAACAATGAAGATTGGGTGCGGGTACCTATTACGCCAATGGCTGCTCAACGCCTGCTCGATACAGTGCATGCCATACTGCCCACCCGCAAAATGGTGGATGATACTTACCTGCAATCAACAGTGAAACTGGCACCATTGCCCATGTTTGTTTTTCGGGACAGTAGTGTTACCATGTATCAGCATCACCTTATGATAGAAGGCCAGCGCCAACAACGCAAAGGATTAATTGCTGGTATAAAAAAAGATGTGGTCACCACTTCAAAATTGCTAACTGACAAACGTGCTAATCGGGTGGCCATTTATGGATGGCATCAACCCAATGGACAACCGATTCAGCCTTTGTACACCGGGCATGTAAACTGGTATGTTGATTACAGCCACGGCATTCGCTTTGTGCATGCCACTGGTAAACTCAATGGTAAAAAAGTGCAGTTAACAAACCTGCTTTCGAATCCGCAACTCGCAGCATTGCTCTGCACCGAAGACAGTTGCGGTTATGTACGCTTCTAAAGATGCTTTGCAATTTCTCTTTCTACTTCATCTAAGAAGCCTTTCGTACATCATATTTGCCGTTCATGAATTGGTCAGGAAAATGCGCCATTCAGGCACAATTTGGTTTTTGAGCCGCATGATGTGAAGCAGTTTTACAGCCTTCATATCAAACGAACGCACATGAAAAACACACCAATCATTACACTGCTGTTATTGTTTTTGCTGCCTGCTTTGGCCATGGCACAACCCACAGGAAAAGTAAAAGGTACGGCTAAAGAAGGGGCTACTATTTCGTTATTAAAAGCCACGGACTCTGCAGTGGTGAAGATGGCTGTGGCAGGTAGCGGCGGCCAATTTGAAATGGAACAATTGAGTTGGGGCAACTACCTGTTACAAATACATGCAGTTGGTTTTGAAGCATACATCTCGAATAAGTTTTCGCTGAATGATGCGGCGCCGACCTACGATGCTGGAATGCTAAAACTACAACCACTCAGCAATGAACTCAACAATGTAACGGTAACGGCCCGCAAGCAAATGGTAGAAGTACAGGCCGATAAAACTGTTGTGAATGTGGATGCTATGATTTCGAACACCGGTGCCACTGCATTGGAAGTGTTGGAAAAATCGCCTGGCATTTCGGTAGACAGAGATGGTAATATCAGCATGCGGGGCAAGCAGGGCGTAATGGTATTGATTGATGGCAAACCCAGTTATTTAACGGGTGCCGATTTGGTAAACCTGCTCAGCTCCATGACGGCCAATCAACTCGATCAGATTGAACTGATGACCAACCCTCCGGCCAAGTATGATGCGGCGGGTAATGCAGGCATCATCAACATCAAAACCAAAAAGAGCAGGCAGCGTGGCTGGAATGGCAACCTGAATTTGAGCTACGGGCAAGGAAAATATGAGAAGCTCAACAACAGCCTCAACCTCAATTACCGCAACGAAAAATTGAATGTGTATCTGAATTACAGCCAGCGGCATTTCAAAGATTTCAATAACCTGCTTATCAATCGTACCTACTACGATGCCACAGGAAAAGATGTGCAGGGCTATTTTGAGCAGCCCACGTATTTGCTCATCACGGGTAATCACAATAACCTGAAGGCTGGCATGGATTTGTACCTGAGTAAGAAAACAACACTTGGTTTTTCAGCGAGTGGTTTCATTTCGCCCAGAAGTTTTGATGGCAAAAGTATCGGCCATTTGAAAGGTGCCGATGCGGTGACTGACTCGTCTACTTATACCTTTAGCGACAATGGCAATCGTTGGCAAAATGCCGCCTTCAACATCAACCTGCGGCACAGTTTTTCAAAGAATAGTGAGCTCTCTGCCGATGTAGATTACAACCGTTACGACATGGCGAATAATCAGTTGTTTACCACGCAAATTGTACAGCCATTGGGTCAGGTAACGTTCAATGAATTGCTGAAAGGCAACCTGCCATCCGTTATTGATATCTATGCTGCCAAGGCTGATTACAGCTATACTACCAGCAAAGGGGTGAAGTTAGAAACCGGTTGGAAATCGAGCTATGTACGCACCGACAACACTGCAGATTATTTCTTGTGGGCCAACAGCAACTGGAAGCCGGACTATGATAAAACCAATCATTTTGAATACAAGGAAAACATCAATGCTGTGTATATCAACAGCAATAAAAGCTTTGGCAAGCTGAGTGTGCAGGCAGGTTTGCGTTTTGAAAATACCAATTACAAAGGCTATCAGCGGGGTAATCCACAAAAGGCAGATTCATCGTTCACCAACAACTACAATAAGTTGTTTCCAACGGTGTACCTCAGCTATCCGCTTGATTCAAATCATACGGTGAACCTGAATGTTGGCCGTCGTATTGATCGTCCGGCGTACCAGCAAATGAATCCTTTTTTATTCTTCATCAATAAGTATACGTATCAGGTGGGCAACCCCTTTATTCAGCCACAGCTCACTACTACTTTCGAGCTGACACATACGTACAAAAACTGGTTGACGACCACCATCAACCACAGTGAAACCAATAAGTACTTTTCTCAAATTTTCAGAACGGAAGGTGAAGTAACCATACTGACGCAAGGCAACCTGGCCAGAATGCGCAACACTAGCCTCAGCATCAATGCTCAGTTGAATCCCACCAAGTGGTGGTCGGCCAATGTGAGCGGAACACTGAATAAAAGAGTGGTAAAAGGAGTGGGCAACAATGCCGATTTTGCCAGCGATAATGTGAGTTTTTCTGCCAATGCCAACAATAACTTTAAGCTTGGCAAGGGATGGAGTGCTGAACTATCGGGCAATTACAATTCCCGTTCTGCAGATGCGCAGTTTGTAATTGCAGGCTTTGGTCAGGTGTCGGCAGGCATTGCCAAACAGGTGTTGAAAAGCAAAGGCAGTGTAAAGTTGAATGTGCGGGATATTTTCTTTAGCCAAATCATCAATGGAGATATCCGCTATCAAAATGTGCGGGAGCATTTTAAACAAAGCCGGGATTCAAGAGTGGTGACCCTTTCTTTCTCATATCGCTTTGGCAAAAACTTTAACGACAACCGCCGCAAAACAGGTGGCAGTAGCGAAGAGCAACAGCGGGTAGGTGTTGGTGGTTAATGCAAAATTCCGCTACAAACAAAAGGCCGCTGATTATTACATCAGCGGCCTTTTTATAATGCTATCAATGATTAATCGAAATAACTGAGGTTGGTTTTTGGGGTCAACACTTTCAGCGTTTCAAACATCAGTTGAATGGTGCTTTCGATATCTTTTTTGTGCAGCATTTCTACCGTGGTGTGCATGTAGCGCAGCGGGATAGAAATGAGGACCGAAGGACAACCATCATTGCTGTAAGCAAAGCTGTCGGTATCGGTGCCAGTGCTGCGGCTAAGGGCCCGCCATTGCACATCAATTTTCTTTTTGTCGGCTACATCTTCTACCAGGCCCAACAGTTTGTTGTGAATGGCAGGCGCATACGCCAGTGATGGACCTTTGCCGCAAGCCACATCGCCTTCAATGTTTTTGTTGATGAGCGGCGTAGTGGTATCATGCGTTACATCGGTTACAATGGCCACGTTGGGTTTGATGCGGCGGGCAATCATTTCTGCACCACGCAATCCAATCTCTTCCTGCACGGCATTTACCACGTATAAAGAGTAGGGGAGTTTGATGTTGTTTTCTTTGATGAGACGGGCCACTTCGGCAATCATAAAACCACCTACTCGGTTGTCGAATGCACGGGCAATGAGGTAGTCGTTGGCCAGTTCATCAAAGCCATCCTGATAGGTAACAACGGCACCTATATGAATGCCGAGTTCTTCTACTTCTTTTTTGCTGCGGGCACCACAATCGAGCCATAGGTTATCGGTGCGTGGGCTAGGTTCTTTAGTATCGGCAGTACCAATTCGTGTATGAATAGCCGGCCAGCCAAACACCGCTTTCACTGGTCCTTTTTTACCATGAATGAGCACCCGCATCGAAGGTGCAATCTGATGGTCTACACCGCCGTTACGTTTCAGGTACATCAATCCAGCGTCCGTGATGTAGTTTACAAACCAGCTGATTTCATCCACGTGAGCTTCAATCACCACTTTAAAATCCTGCCCCGGATTGATGATGGCAGCGGCCGAACCATAAGGATCTGTAAACTGCTCATCGCTGTATTGCTTTACATAATCGAGCCAAACCTGCTGCCCGCTTTTTTCAAAACCCACAGGGCTGGGTGTATTCAAATAATTTTTCAGAAACTGATACGATGCAGCGGGAATGCCTCCCTTTTTACTGCCTTCTTTTTTCTTACTTTTTGCCATATTTCTAAATGATTGTTTACGTAGAACGAATGTAAGTATCCAACAAGCCAATGCCAAGGAAAGTTGGCTGCAGTATCAACTGCACATCAAGCCACAGAAAGCGCAGTGGTGCTTTGGGTTGATGAAGCGCCCTGATACTCCACCACACAATGAGACACCAGTACAATAAATGCACCGCTATGAATAGAATGGATAATTGAAACTGGAATTGATACACCAGCAACAGCATGGCGCCAATACTGCCCAGGAGCAGTATGATGTTTTTCAGCGCTTCTAGACTCCACACTTGTAGCAACGAACGATTCATATACTCTTGATCGATAGCGGCATCGCGGTTGTCGAAAGGAATGGTAATCATAATGAGAAAGCAAACCCGAAACATTAATAGCAGCATCAATTCAGGAGTCCGTTCATCCCAACTTTTCAAATCGAAAAGGGTACAGAAAAAAGACCATACAAAAGCCAGCATGCATATCTTCCAGATGCCGTTGTTTTTCCAGCGTTTCATGCGTGTAAACGGCAGCACGGGAAAGCTGTACGCCAGCGACAAGAGTACAGTGATACCAACCACTTTCAATTGCGTAGTACTCAATTGTAATGGTAAGTAAACATGACTCACAGCTATTGCTGCAGCATTTAAAATCAGCAATGCCGGCCAATATTGCAACCAAAATTGCTGCCGGGGTGTGGGCTGCAATTGATGGCTAATGACCTTAGTGTAGAGGTCGTGGAGGTTGTAAAAAGTATAACAGGCTATTGCCGCCCAAACCAGCTGCTTGGCAATAATGTGTGCAGGATGCATTTGCAGTTGAACCTGCCACAATAAAGCAGCCGCAGCAATGGCAATGAGCACATTGCTGTAATAAAGAACGAAGATGCTTTTGCGCAGCAAATTAATTGCGGATGATTAGTGGTTTGTCGGTGCTGATGGTGTCACTCACGTTTTTGGCTTTGTCTTTAATCCAGAAATAATAGGTGGTAGTGTCGGGACGGCCGCAAGCCGGGCTGGGCATGGCTACAAAACCAGAAACAAACTGACCATTCACAAAATTGATTTCAAATTCGCCTTTTGTATTTGCAGTAGCAGGAAAAGCGGGCACAGGATAGCCAAGGGTTCGATTGCTGGCATTACAACCTTTGGCACTACTTCTTATAAAAATGCTATCGGTTAAATCGCCTTCTTTATCGGTAAATTCAAGTCGGAAAGTAATGAGTTGGCCACGGGCTACATCGTAGCTGTCAGCCTTCAGAAATGTCAACTGCGGCTTACTGGTAAACTTGCCTTTTCCACAAGCATACAAAAGCGTTAGTACAGCAAATAATGCGCCTACCGTTAAAAGTGATAATCTTTGATGCGACATAAACCAAATGTAATAATAAGTTGAATGTAGCTGCAGGCAGTTCATTGCCCAAACATATTTTTAACGTAACACCAAACGATTTTGTTGCAACAGCCATGCTGGCATATCAGCATCAGCTGCAACACAATGCGGTATACCGGCAATATGTGCAAACCATCCACAGGTACAGCAATGTTCCTTCAAGCCTTACAGACATTCCTTTTTTGCCCATTTCTTTTTTTAAAACACATGCTGTACAATCATTTGATGGCGTAGCCGAAATGATTTTTACCAGCAGTGGTACCACAGGCATGCAACAAAGCCGCCATCTGATAAAAGCGCTATCGATGTATGAGCAAAGTTTTGTGCAAGGGTTTACCCGGGCTTATGGCGACCCTTCACAATTTGCCTGGCTGTGCCTGCTGCCATCATACATGGAGCGTAGCGGCTCATCGCTCATTTACATGGCAGAACATTTTGTACGCCATAGCCAACATAAGGAAAGTGGTTTTTTTCTTCAAGCGGATGAGTCATTAATTGAACGACTCGAACATTGCAGGCAACACCAAATTCCAACCGTTTTGCTGGGTGTGAGTTTTGCACTGCTCGATTTTGCGGAGCGGCAGCAACATATTGATTTAAGCCACTGTATTATTATGGATACCGGCGGTATGAAAGGCCGTAGAAAAGAACTCACACGGGCCGAATTACATGATTATTTGCAGGAAGCATTCAATGTGCCTGCCGTTCACAGCGAGTATGGCATGACGGAATTGTTGAGTCAGGCATATTCAAAAGGTCATGGCCGTTACTATCCACCTGCATGGATGAAAGTGTTGGTGCGCAGCGAAGAGGACCCTTTTGACCTACACGATACTGGTGCCGGGTTACTGCTGGTATTAGATTTGGCCAACATTCATAGTTGTTGTTTTATTGAAACGCAAGATGTGGGCCGGGTATACGATGACGGCAGTTTTGAAGTACTTGGCCGCATGGACAATTCGGATATTCGTGGTTGCAGCCTGTTGTTGCTATAAACAAAAAGCCCGGTCACTGTTTGTGCCGGGCTTTTTTACAAATACGTTGGAATTAATTGTAGGCTTTTACCATAAACACGCAGTCTTGCAAACGCTTGATTTGCTCAACCCGGTCAAGGTTGCGAATGCTTGATTTACCGGGTATTTGCAGGTCTTTAAATGCACTGTCTTTTTTCAGTTCTTCAATAGCCCGATTAATATTGCTGGCTTTGGTAGCAAACACCACATCATCCGACTGGCGGTCGCGGGTAGAAAGGATGCCAATGATGTTGCCATTCTTATCTAACACAGGGCCACCGCTGTTGCCGGGGTTAGCACTGATGGATAATTGAATGCTCAATGAATCATCATTATAGCCAGAGCCTGCACTCAAATACCCACGGTTGTATACAATGCTGTTTCTTGGGTAGCCGAGGGTAAACAATTCTTCGCCGAGGTCTGCGTTATTTTTTCTGATGCCGTAGGGCAAAGTGGTTTTGGCTTTCCAGTCAGCATCGGCGATTTGTAAAATGGCAATGTCATTCGCTGGATCGGTGAACACGGTTTTGGCTACATACTCGTGGCCATTGTTTACAACAATTAAGGTAGTAGAACCATTTACCACGTGATAGTTGGTGGCCAGGTATCCATCGCCATCAATCAAAAAGCTGGTGCCGCTTCCCACTGGTTCGCTTTCAGGCGATTTGCCAGAAGGTGCTGTGATTAATTGATTGATTTTTTGTCCTTGTACATTTTGCCGGTTTTCCAGTGCGTTCAGCTTGCGGCTTAGGTTCTGTAAATCTTTTACCGATTTGGGTGCAAACAACTGCATAGCAGCACTAATGCTCAATGCGGTAATGCCCGCAATAGAAGCGGCTACACCAATGGTGCGTTTGTACCTACGCCAAAACTCTACCACTGTAGCGATTTTGGGTTCGGCGGTTGTTTCCATACTAATAAGCTGCTGCTCCAGTAAATGGTTGTGCACAGCTTGCAGCTGGTGCTTTATTTTTTTTGTTTCACCATAGTGCTCCAGTTGTTGCAAAAAGGCGTGCTGCTCCACCACCAGCTGATCAATTTCAGCGTGCTGGCTGCGTAATGCTTCGAAGCGAAGACGTTCATCCTCGTTCATTTCATTGCGCAGGTAGCGTTCAATCGCATCCAAAATCACCAGATCATCCATTGCTAACGGTCTTTATTATATTGAGCAAAAAACAATTTCTTCAATCTCATCAGGCATTTGTACTTCTGGTTTTTAGCATTGTCGGCATTGGTATATCCAAACTCTTCTGCTATATCTACCATCTGCTTCTTTTGTAAATAAAAAGCTTCCAGCAGGCTTTTGCAAGGTTCACCCAAGTGCCGCATGGCTGTATCCATCATGTCAAAGTCTATGTCCTGCTTGGCTTTTTCTTCTATTTCTTCTTCTACAGGTACCAGGTCTTCCATGTTTTCTACAGGAGTTCCAAACCTGCTCTGCTGTTGCAGCTTTTTAAGCCAAAGCCTGCGGCAGATAGAGTAGAGGTAAGTTTTGATTTGACAGGTAAGTGTAAACTCAGGGTCTTTACTTTTTTCGTAAAGCACCACCATCGCTTCCTGAAAAATATCTCTGGCGTCGTCGAAAGTGCCATTGTTTTGCACCACGAATGTTTGTACCAAACCGAAATTTTCGCGGTATATGGATTCTACATCCCGGTGATCGTTCCGGGCTAAACCTTCCAGCAACTTTTTTTCCTTACTATACTCTTTCACCGAATTCCGCTTTTAATTCCAGATGCTAAATATGGTAACCCATGTATATCATGATATACCATAAAAAGGAAGTAGCACTTCTCAAAATAATTGGTAGTTGCAAATGTACAGGTCATTTACAGAAAATATTTTTCACTTTAATTAATTGAAAATGAAGTATTTAGGTGAAGGAGTAAAAAAAACTAAGATTTTTTTTTGCCTTGCAGGTTACCTTTTTTCAGTACAGGAATTATTACTCAAACATTAAAAACAAATTCAAATGAAAAAGTTGCTCTTCGTTGCCTTCATGGGTGCCCTCGTAGCTTGTGGCGAAACTGCTACTGAAACTACAACTACTGACTCTGCTGCTGCTCCTGTAGCTGACACTACTGCTCCTGTAGCTGCTGACACTACTGCTCCTGCAGATTCTACTGTAGCTGCTCCTGCTGCTGACAGCGCTGCTCCTGCTAAGTAATTAGCCAACAATTATGCTATGGCGCAATCCCCTTGCTTGCCAGGGTAGCCAAATACAGCATTCAAGAATTTTTATATGGCAAGCAATCGTTAGGCCGTTCTGATTCTTCAGAATGGCTTTTTTTTTCCAACCAATGCCCGTCGCCGGTTGGAAAATGAAAGTCGGAAATAACAGCTACAAAAAAAAGAGGAATTGATTACAAGTCAATTCGCAAGAAACTGTAGAAATAAGGTGTTTGTTTTCAATGAATACTTTGAAGGAGTGGAAATTCTTGAATGAATTCAGGAAGTTGTCAATTTCTGTCAAAAAAAATCTTGGCTGGTTTTTGGCACCGCTTTATATTTGCTGCAATGAATAAGTGGTTTACATACGCCGGTTTTTATTTTTTCTACTTTACCAAGTGTAAGGCGGACCGGAACTAGTATGTACAAGTAATCAGAAAAAACTTAGCACAATACAGGCCCCGGTCCGAAAGGTCCGGGCTTTTTATTTTTATGAAAAAGGCAAGCAACGACGCAGTAACACAGCACATCGCCATTCAAGGTTATGAAGGCAGTTTTCACCAAGAAGCAGCCCGCCGTTTTTTTGGTAAGCAAACCGTGGTTATTCCCTGCGATACTTTTCGACAGGTGATACAGCAAACCATCAACCGCAGTGAAGCTAATGGCGGTATGATGGCCATCGAAAATTCAATTGCCGGCAGTATTTTACCCAACTATACGCTGCTGCAAAAGCACCCGGTAAAAATTATAGGTGAAGTGTACCTCCACATCAAACAGCATTTGCTGGCCAACAAAGGCGTGAAGCTGGAGGATATAAAAGAAGTACAATCGCACCCCATGGCTATTTTGCAGTGCATGGAGTATCTGGAAACCCAGCCGCAGTTTAAGCTGATCGAAACAGAAGATACAGCCCTGAGTGCCAGGCATGTGGCGCAGCGCAAAAGCAAATACCAGGCAGCCATTGCCGGTAAATTGGCCGCCGAATTATACAACCTCGACATTCTTGTTCCTAACATACACACCCAAAAAAATAACTACACCCGTTTTCTGGTATTGAAGCACGAAAAAGAAGTAGAACCTGTAGAAGGTGCCGACAAAGCATCGTTGAAATTTCATACCGATCATTCAAGAGGCAGCCTTGCCAAAGCGCTGGCCATTATTGCCGATGCTGGCATCAATCTGAGCAAGTTGCAAAGCATGCCCATACCCGGTACAGAATTCATGTACTCTTTTTACGCCGACATGGAGTTTGGCGATTTGAACCAGCTGAATACGATGCTGAAGAAACTGGAAAAAGCCACTGAAAGTGTAACGCTGTTTGGCATTTATAAAAACGGAAAACTGAGTTGATATGCAATTGGCTAACCGATTGAATGGAATTGGAGAATATTATTTTTCGCAGAAGCTGCGGGAAATAGATACGATGAATAAAGCAGGGGATAATGTCATCAATCTGGGCATTGGTAGTCCTGATTTGCCACCACATCCCGAAGTGATTAAAGTATTGCAGGAAGAAAGTGCCAAGCCGAATGTGCATGCCTATCAGAGTTATAAAGGCTCACCTATTTTGCGTCTGGCCATTGCCGATTGGTATCAAAACTGGTACAATGTACAGCTCGATGCCGACACCGAAATTTTGCCACTCATTGGTTCAAAAGAAGGCATCATGCACATCTGTATGACCTACCTCAATGAAGGAGATCAGGCATTGGTGCCCAACCCCGGATATCCAACCTATCGCAGTGCGGTAAAGCTGGCTGGTGGTGAGTGCGTTGATTATGCATTGACAGAGGCCAACAATTGGCAACCCGATTTTGAAGCACTCGAACAACTCGACCTGAGCAAAGTGAAACTCATGTGGGTGAACTATCCTCAAATGCCCACTGGTCAGTTGCCCGATGCTGCTGTGTTTGCAAAACTCATTGCCTTTGGTAGCAAGCACCAGATACTCATTTGCCACGACAATCCATACAGTTTCATTTTGAATAATGAACCCGTAAGCTTGTTGGCGCAGCCCGGTGCAAAAGACATTGTGCTCGAACTCAACTCCCTCAGCAAAAGCCACAACATGGCGGGTTGGAGAGTGGGCATGTTATGTGGTGCTGCCGATCGAATTAACGAAGTACTGCGATTTAAAAGCAACATGGACAGTGGTATGTATTTGCCGCTGCAACTGGCGGCTGCCAAGGCTTTGCAGGTAGATAACAGCTGGTACGATACTGTGAATGAAGAGTACAAGAGACGAAGAGAACTGGCCTATCAATTGTTGGATTTATGCGGTTGTACTTACAGCAAGCACCAGGTAGGTATGTTTTTGTGGGCCAAAGTGCCTGCATCGTTTGAAAATGGTTTTGCTTTCAGCGATCATTTCCTATACAAAGCAAAAGTGTTCCTTACTCCAGGTGGTATCTTTGGCAGCTCCGGCGATGGCTACTGCAGAATTAGTTTGTGCAGCAGCGAAGCCCGCATCAAAGAAGCCATTTCGAGAATTGAAACGATTATATAAATACAAGTGCGTTAGCATTTGACTTGTTGGGAAACCAACAAACGAAATTTTGAACAGATAATGAAAGTAGCAATAGTGGGCGTGGGGTTGATTGGCGGATCTGCAGCATTGGTATTGCGGCAGAAAGGTCTGGCCACGCATATTATTGGTGTAGAAGCCAGCCCGGCGCATGCCGCCAAAGCCATCGAGTTGGGTATTGTAAATGAAGTGCTGCCCCTGCATGAAGCCATTGCCAACAGCGAAGTAGTCATCCTTGCAGTACCAGTAGACAGTGCTATTGATGTATTGTTGCCCGTGCTCGACCTCGTTACCACTCAAGTGGTCATGGACATGGGCTCCACCAAAGCACAAATTATTGATGCTGTTGCATCGCATCCAAAGCGGGGCCGCTTTGTAGCAGCGCACCCCATGTGGGGTACCGAGTTTAGCGGTCCGGAAGCAGCAACCGTGTATGCTTATGCCGGAAAGGCAGCCATTATTTGTAACGCATCAGACAGTGATGCAGATGCCTTAGCCACTGCAGAGCAATTATTGAAAAACATAGGCATGTACCTGGTATATATGGATGCACACGACCATGACGTACACACTGCCTATATCAGCCACATTTCACACATTACTTCTTTTGCACTGGCCAATACAGTGCTGGAAAAAGAAAAAGAAGAACAAGCCATTTTTGAGCTGGCCAGCGCCGGTTTTGAAAGCACAGTGCGTTTGGCCAAAAGCAACCCCGATATGTGGGTGCCCATCTTTCGGCAAAACCGCGACAATGTACTGGATGTGCTCAATGAACACATTGCACAGCTGCGCAAATTCAAAGCTTGTTTGGAAAAAGAAAATTGGGATTATCTGCGAGAGTTGATTGGCAATGCCAACAATATCAAGCGTATTTTAAAATAGAAAAAATGTGCTGCAGGCCTGGGCGGTGTGTGGCACGAATTAAACAACATGAGTGACTTTAGCACATTGGGCCTGAATGACCAACTCCTTGCCGGTATTGTAAAGCTTGGATTTGAAACGCCAACAGAAATTCAAACAAAAGCAATTCCGCTGCTGCTGCAGGGAACCCGCGACTTTGTAGGTCTTGCACAAACTGGTACTGGTAAAACCGCAGCATTTGGTTTGCCTCTACTGCACCTGATCGACAAAACACAGAAACATCCACAAGCATTGGTGGTTTGCCCTACCCGTGAGTTGTGTATGCAAATTGTAAAAGACCTCGAATCATTTGGCAAAGCTGGCGGCGGCGCCAAGGTTTGCGCAGTGTATGGTGGTACTTCTATCACACAGCAAATTCGTGATTTGCGTCACGGTGTACAGATTGTTGTTGCTACCCCCGGTCGCCTCATCGACCTCATCGAACGCAAAGCTATCGATCTTACAAAGATTGGTTATGTGGTGTTGGATGAAGCTGACGAAATGCTGAATATGGGCTTCAAAGAAGACATCGATTTCATTTTGGAATACACACCCAACCGCAACAGCATGTGGTTGTTCAGTGCTACTATGCCACCTGAAATACGCAACGTGGCCAAGCGTTTTATGAACCAGCCGGTGGAAGTGAGTGTAGGTAAAATGAATACCACCAATGTCAACATCGACCACCAGTATTTTGTAACAGCACAACCGCACCGTTATGAAGCACTGAAACGCTTGATTGATTTCAATCCTGACATCTACGGCATCATTTTTACCCGTACTAAAATGGATGCACAGGAAATTTCTGACCGCCTTACCAGAGAAGGTTACAACGTAGATTCTTTACATGGCGATTTGAGCCAGCAGCAACGCGACCGGGTAATGAACGGCTTTCGCAGCAAGGCTTTGCAGCTGGTAATTGCCACCGATGTTGCTGCCCGTGGTATCGACGTTTCTGGCATTACACATGTCATCAACTTCGAGTTGCCGGATGATGTAGAAGTATACACGCACCGTAGCGGTCGTACCGGCCGTGCTGGTAAAACCGGTATTTGCCTGAGCATTGTAACTGCACGTGACGTTCGCCGTATTCGTGATATTGAACACATCGTGAAAACGAAGATGAACCGCTTGGAAATTCCTTCTGGTAAAGACGTTTGCCGCAAACAATTCTTTCATTTCATGGATAAGCTCCTCGCTACCGACATTAGCCATGGCGATTACGAAACTTATCTGCCCATGCTTACAGAAAAGTTTGCTCATGTTTCCAAAGAAGAAGTGTTGCAGCGTGTAGCAGCGTTGGAGTTCGATCGCTTCCTGAAGTATTACGAAAATTCTATTGATCTCAACATCAAAAAATCTGCTGAGCGTCCTTCACCGGGAGGTGGCGACCGCAAACCATTTGAACGCCGCGATACAAAAGGCCGCAGTTTTGAAGGTGGCGAAGGCAACTACCAAAAGGTATTTGTGAACCTCGGTACCAAAGACGGTTTTTACAAAGCCAGCTTCCTGCAATACATTTTAGACCTGAGTGATTTGCGCAAAGATGTACTGGGCAGAGTAGACCTGAAAACCATGAACAGCTTTGTAGAAGTGGACAAACAACACGTGAAAAAAATGATCAAGGCCATTGATGGTAAAACCTACAAAGGCCGCAAAATCAGGATGAACGAAGCATAAAATTGACACCTTTTTATTCAACTCTCCATAAAGAACCAACAACATGAGTACTCAAGCAGTCGAAAAGATTTCACTGGCCCAGGAAGCCTGGGAGAAAAGACCATTGATTATTAGTGGACCTTGTAGCGCTGAAACAGAAGAACAAGTAATTGAAACTGCACAACGCCTTGCGAAAACCGGAAAGGTAAATGCCATTCGTGCAGGCATTTGGAAACCCCGTACACGGCCCGGTAGTTTTGAAGGAGTGGGTACCAAAGGTTTGCCGTGGATGCAGCAGGCCCGCAAAATCACTGGCTTGCCCGTAGCTGTGGAAGTGGCTACAGCCAAGCAGGTAGAAGATGCCTTGCATTTTGATGTTGATATTTTATGGATTGGTGCCCGCACCACGGTAAACCCTTTTAGTGTGCAGGAAATTGCCGATGCACTCAAAGGTGTGAAAGTACCCGTGCTCATTAAGAATCCTATCAATCCTGATCTCGAACTGTGGATAGGTGCAGCAGAACGTGTAGCCAAAGCAGGTATTGATCAAATTGGTTTGATTCACCGTGGCTTTAGCAACTACGGCAATACCGAATTCCGCAATGCACCCATGTGGCACCTGGCCATCGAAATGAAGCGCCGTAATCCGGGTATGATGATGATCAACGATCCTTCGCACATTTGTGGCCGTCGGGATATTTTGCAGGATGTAGCGCAGAAAGCCATTGACCTCGACTTTGATGGGTTGATTGTTGAAACCCATATCGATCCGGACAATGCATGGAGCGATGCCAAGCAACAAATTACACCAGAAGTATTTGGTGAAATGCTCGACCGGATTGTTTGGCGGAAAGAAGACATAGACTCTGCTGATTTTCATAGTGTGCTTGAAAAAATGCGTCAACAAATCAACCACCTGGATGATGAACTGATGACCTTACTCGGACAACGCATGAAGATTGCTGACAAAATTGGTCAGTACAAAAAAGACAACGCGGTAACTATTTTGCAAACTACACGCTGGAATGAAATTCTGGAACGTGCCTACCAAAAGGGTGACCCGTTGGGGTTGAGCAAAGAGTTCATTACCCGTTACATGGATGCTGTACACATGGAGAGCATCAACCGTCAGAACAAAATCATGAATAGCTAAGCATTTCAACAAGCTTGTAAATGATACAACAGGAAATTGCCATTGCTGGAAGTACCGTGCAGTATGTGTTTAATGCCGGGCTAAGTAAGCTGAGTTCGTTGTGCGATAAAAAAAGCACAGTCATCATTACTGATGAAAACGTTTTTGCCGCACATGGCAGCAAAATGAAAGGCTGGCGAACCATTGTACTCAAGCCAGGCGAAGCGTACAAACAACAGTCGGCCATAGATAGCATTTTGGGCCAGCTGATGGAGATGGAAGCTGACCGCAGCACCACACTCGTAGGCATTGGTGGCGGCGTAGTAACCGATATGACGGGCTATGCCGGCGCTGTGTACATGCGGGGTGTTCGCACTGGTTTTGTGCCTACTACTTTACTGGCCATGGTCGATGCATCGATTGGTGGTAAAAACGGGGTAGATGTAGGCGTGTACAAAAATCTGGTGGGTACTATTCGTCAACCGGCTTTCCTGTTGTTCGATACAGCATTGTTACAAACATTGCCCGAGTTGGAATGGCAAAATGGTTTTGCTGAAATCATCAAGCATGCTGCTATCAAAGATGCCAACATGTTCAAAGAGTTGCAGCAACACGACTTGCGTTATTTTAAACAACAGAAAGCAGCCTTGAAACAGCTGGTGATGAAAAATGCGTTGCTGAAAACATCGGTGGTAAAAAAAGATCCCTTTGAAAAAGGCGATCGTAAGCTGCTGAACTTTGGGCATACGCTTGGCCATGCCATTGAAAATGACCAACAACTATCGCATGGTTATGCAGTAGCTGTGGGCATGGTATATGCGGCACATTTATCGCAGCAGCTATTGCAGTTTAAGCAACCATTGGATTTGATTCAAACCATTGAACAATACGGATTGCCTACGCATGCCGCTTTTGATATGCAACGGGCATTGTACAACATGCGCCACGATAAAAAACGGGTGCGGGATGTAATGCACTTTGTATTGTTGCAAAAGCTGGGCAAGGCTGTTGTGCATCCCATTGCTATCAAACAGCTTGAAAAACTGTTGTTATCTCACTAAACAAAAGAAGACTACAGGAATGGTAGTAGGCATACAACCAGGAAAAATATCGGGCAGTGTAACTGCCAATGCCAGCAAGAGTGCCATGCAACGGGCTTGTGCTGCTGCATTGCTGAAGAAAGGTGAAACCATCATTCATAACCCCGGCAATTCCAACGACGACCTGGCGGCATTGGCCATCATCAAAGCCATGGGGGCTGAAGTAACGGCCAATGAAGCAGACAACAGTTTACGCATCATGGGTAAAGGGTTGCCTTTTTTGCATCAGCCCGAACAGGCCGCTATTCATTGTGGTGAAAGCGGGTTGAGCATTCGCATGTTTACCCCCATTGCAGCACTGGCTACGCAACCCGTTACCATTACTGGTGAAGGTAGCCTCACGGTAAGGCCCATGCACTTTTTTCAGGAAGTGTTGCCGCAACTGGGTGTGCAGGTGCAAACCAATAACGGGCTTGTGCCTATGCAAGTGAGCGGACCTTTGCAGCCAACCGATATTACCGTTGATGGTTCATTGAGTTCTCAGTTTCTTACAGGTTTGCTTATGGCTTATGCAGCAGCTAATGCCAGCGGCGTCAGCATTTATGTAAACGACCTGAAGAGCAAGCCTTACATCGATCTCACCCTGCAGGTGATGAAACAGTTTGGCTTGAAAACGCCAATCAATCATCAGTACGAAAGATTTGAATTTACATCTGAAGAAGCTGCAGCTGGTGCAGATAATTTTGTAGTAGAAGGCGATTGGAGCGGTGCTGCATTTTTGCTGGTGGCTGGTGCGGTATCCAACGAAGTATTGGTAAAAGGCATTTACAATAGTTCCCGCCAGGCCGATAAAAAAATCATTGATGCCATCCTCGATGCAGGTGCACAGGTGAGGGTAGAAGAAGACCAGGTGTGGGTGAAAAAGGACAAGCTCGAAGCCTTCGAATTTGACGCCACCGATTGTCCCGATTTATTTCCGCCGTTGGTAGCATTGGCTGCCAATTGCACAGGTGTGACACACATCAAAGGACTCCGTCGCTTAAAGCACAAAGAAAGCGACCGCGGCGTAACCCTGCAGGAAGAATTTGCCAAGCTGGGTGTTCGCATAGACCTCAACGATGACCTGATGTTGGTGCATGGCACCGGCGAATTGCGGGTGAATAATTTTACGCTCAATTCGCATCATGACCACCGCATCGCCATGGCAGCTGCAGTGGCAGCTATCAATGCAGATTTTGGTATTCAAATTCGCAATGCCGATGCTGTCAATAAATCGTATCCCGATTTTTGGAAGCATTTAGCGGCGTTGGGTATTTCTGTACAAAACCAATCCACGTTGGTTAAATAACTTGCTCGTATGAATCAGTTTGGAAAATTGTTCCGCGTCAGCATATTTGGTGAATCTCACGGTCCGGCGGTGGGCATCACCATTGATGGATTGCCCACTGGATTGCCCCTGAGTGCAGCCGATTTTTTGCCCGACTTGGAGCGTAGAAAAGGCGGCACCCAGAAAGGCACCACGCCCCGTCAGGAAGATGATTATCCCATTTTTCAAACGGGATTATTTCAAGGCCGTACTACGGGTGCACCACTCACCATCATTTTCGAAAACAAGAATACCCGCAGCGGCGATTACCAAAAGCAACGCTCCGTGCCTCGCCCCGGCCACGCCGATTGGACAGCACACCACAAGTATGGCGGCTTCGAAGATTTTCGCGGTGGTGGTCATTTCAGCGGCCGCCTTACCGTGTGTGTGGTAGCTGCAGGTGTGATTGCTAAAAAGTTGTTGGGCAATGCCACTGTAAGTTCCAATATATTATCAATAGCCGGCGAACCAACCATTGAAGCGGGACTGGAAAAAGCCATAGCGGCCAAGGACTCTGTGGGTGGTATTGTTGATTGCCGCATCACCGGATTGCCCGCAGGTTTGGGCGAACCCTTTTGGGATTCTGCAGAATCACTGTTGAGCCATGCCGTGTTTGCCATTCCGGCCGTTCGTGGTATAGAGTTTGGTACCGGTTTTGCTGCCGCCAACATGTTTGGTGTAGAGCACAACGATGCCATTATCAGCAACGATGGCCGCACCGCAACCAACCATGCTGGTGGCATTGTAGGCGGCATTACCAATGGCAACGAAGTGTATTTTAAAATTGCTATCAAGCCGACATCTTCCACACCAAAAGATCAATTCACATTGAACTGGGAAACCGGTGAAATGGAAAGTTTTTCTGTAAAAGGAAGACACGATTTGTGCATTGCGTTGCGGGTACCACCAGTACTGGAAGCCGTGGCCGCTATGGTAATGGCCGACCTGATGATGCAGCAAGGATTGGTGCCCCGCATTTGGCAGGCACCGGTGTATCATGTTACCACCAAAGCTGCCTGGGAGCAAGCTTTGCAATTGGGTAAATACGAAGCTCCATCGCTGCATACAGAAGGGTTTATTCATACCAGCGATGCGCATCAGGTTGCAGGCGTACTCGAACGCTTCTATGCCGGGCAAACGGATTTGCTGCGTTTGTGTATCGACCCTGCCAAACTGGATGTGCATTTGAAATACGAAGCCGCTTCAGATGTACCGGAACTGTTTCCACATATTTACGGACCCATCCCGGTGCAGGCTGTAATAGCTGTAGAAGCATTGTAAGCCTCCTTGTTCTTACCAAACAAAAAGCCGTTGATTCGTCAATGGCTTTTTGTTTTACTGCAACAGGAGCCAGGTAGTACCAACGTCGAATGCGATTGTGCATCCATCATTCAATCATTTCAGGTATTTTGCGCCGTTGGTTCTTCAATTCAAATTCATTGTATGCATAGTTTGGCCGAGTTGACGCGTTTGTTTGCTGACCGTTTTGATGTGAATCATTTTCCGGAAAAGCCAGCTTCTTTGTATGATCCTAACCGTTATTTTTTACAGCTGGGCGGCAAGCGCATTCGCCCCTTGCTGGTGCTCATGGGCAATGAGTTGGTGGACGATATTAAAGAAGATGCCTGGCATGCCGCTTTTGCCATTGAGTTGTTTCACAATTTTACTCTCATACACGACGATATTATGGATGCTGCAGCCTTGCGCCGTGGCATGCAAACCGTGCACCACAAATACGGTCAAAATACAGCCATACTGGCGGGCGATGTAATGCTGGTAAAAGCCTACGATTACCTCAACCTGTTGCACCGCGATGTAAGCCGGCCGGTTACAGCACTCTTCAACAAAACAGCTGCCGAAGTATGCGAAGGCCAGCAACTCGATATCGATTTTGAACAGCAGCCCAATGTGCAGTTGGAAGAATACATTGAAATGATTCGCCTCAAAACTTCGGTGCTCATTGCTGCTGCGTTAAAGATGGGTGCTATCATTGGTGGTGCGGGCAAGGGTAATCAGGAACACCTGTATGCCTTTGGCGAAAACCTCGGCATAGCCTTTCAGGTGCAAGACGATTACCTCGATGCCTTTGGCGATCCGGAAAAGTTTGGCAAAGAAGTGGGCGGCGATATCCGGCAGAATAAAAAAACATTCCTGGCCATTCATACCCGTGATGTTGCCAGCGATGCACAACGCCAACAACTGCAAACGCTGATGCAGGAAAACCCTGCCGATAAAGTGCAACAGGTACTGAGCATTATGAAAGCCTGTGGGGTAGATGAGTGGGCTTTGCAACTGAAGCATCAATATTTCGATAAGGCTATGCAACACCTCGAAGCAGTGGCAGTGCTCAGTAGCCGCAAACAACAGTTGTACGATCTGGCTAATTCCCTGATTGCCCGGGATCATTAATCCACCGCATCTTTTCCTGAATAGTCCTATTTTTCAGCCATATACCACAACTACATGTCACTGTTTAGAAAGAAAAGTATTTCGGCCATGTCTGCCGATGCCGGTCACGATGGCCACGGACACGGGCTTAATAAAATTCTGACCGTAAAAGACCTTACCTATCTCGGCATTGCTGCGGTGGTGGGTGCCGGTATTTTTTCTACCATTGGCTCTGCCGCGGCAGATGGTGGTCCCGGTATTTCTTTGCTCTTTGTGATTACCGCCATTACCTGTGGTTTTTCGGCGTTGTGCTATGCAGAGTTTGCCAGCCGGGTGCCCGTGAGTGGTAGTGCATACACCTATGCGTATGTAAGTTTTGGCGAACTCGTAGCCTGGATTATTGGCTGGGCCCTCATTCTCGAATATGCCATTGGCAATATTGTGGTGGCCATTAGCTGGAGCAGTTATTTCAACAACCTGCTGCAGGGCATCAATATCCACCTGCCGTTTTGGATGACCACCAACAGCAGTGCTGCCGGCGAGGCGTATACTGCAGTGCAACAATCTTTGGCTACGGGCAAAGTGGCCGATGCTGATATGCTGGAAATCATCAATGGCTACAACAGTGCCCCGGTGATAATGGGCTACAAATTGTTTATGAATATTCCGGCGTTTGTGATTGTGGCGCTGATTACCGCCCTGGCTTACAAAGGCATTCAGGAAAGTAAGAAGAGTGCCAATGCCATGGTGATTTTCAAAATAGCCGTGATAATACTCGTCATCATTCTCGGTTTCTTTTATGTAAATACCGATAACTGGAACCCATTTATGCCCAATGGATTTAAGGGCGTATTGCAGGGGGTAAGTGCTGTATTCTATGCCTACATTGGTTTTGATGCCATCAGTACCACAGCCGAAGAATGTAAAAATCCGCAGCGGGATTTGCCCCGGGGCATGATGTATTCGCTGCTCATTTGTACCATCCTGTACATCCTCATTGCGCTGGTGCTCACCGGCATGGTGCATTACTCTGAGCTCAATGTAGATGATCCTCTGGCGTATGTATTCGATAAGCTGGGCCTCAAGTGGATTGGTTACATCATCAGCATCAGTGCGGTGATAGCTACTACCAGTGTGTTGCTGGTGTTTCAACTGGGTCAGCCCCGCATCTGGATGAGCATGAGCCGCGATGGTTTGCTACCCGGTGCTTTCGGTAAAATTCATCCCAAGTACAAAACGCCTGCCTTTGCCACCATTGTTACCGGTTTGCTGGTAGGCATTCCTACTTTGTTTGTGCCCGGCAGCCTCATGACCGACCTCACCAGCATTGGAACGCTCTTTGCCTTTGTGATTGTGAGTGGCGGTGTGTTGCTGTTGCCCCGCATCAATGGCAACCAGCAGGCGGGCAAATTCAAACTCCCCTACATCAACGGGCAAATCATCATCCCCGTGTTGGTGGCAGCGTTTATCTATGCCTTCCGCACCCGCTTCAGCGAAGCCATCAGCAATTTTGGCCACGAAAACCATCAGGAAATGTTGTTCCTGCTGTTTGTTGCCATTGCCATAGTGGTAGCGGTGTACAGCATCCTCAAAAAACTGTCGGTGATACCCGTGCTCGGTGCCCTCAGCTGCATGTACCTCATGATTGAGATTCCCACCATCAGCTGGCTGTGGTTTTTTGCGTGGATGGGCCTTGGCCTTGCCCTGTATTTTGTATACGGCTACCGCAAGTCGAAGCTGGCCAATACTGCAGCATAGTTTTTTTGGGTAATCAGCTTCGGTACTCATGGCATCTTCGTTGTGTCACTCTCTTCAACGGCAGTGCATTTCTGTACTATGAAAAATACAGCCAATATTCCACTGCAACCATTGTGCAGCCTGGCTGTTGTTTACCTTTGCCAGCTGCCAATGGCAGTTCATCATTTTTAAAAGCCCCTGTTGGGGTTGGGGTTTATGAAGTTTGAAATAGGCGACAACGTAGTAGTAAAGCACAGCAACGAAGACGGCAAAGTGGTAGACATTTTGGGCGACAAAATGGTGTTGGTAGAAGTGCGGGGCGTTCGTTTTCCGGCCTATACCGATCAGCTCGATTTTCCGTACTTCAAACAGTTCAGCAGCAAAAAACTGTTTGAAGAAAAGAAGCCACCCAAAAAATACATTGAAGATGTAAAGCGGGAAAAAAATCCGCCCAAGTACAAAGTGGCCGAAGGGCTGTGGCTGGTTTTCTTCCCCGTATTTAGTAAAGATGTGTTTGACGATGATGTGGTGGAAGAACTCAAGATTTACCTCGTCAACCAAACGGACAATGGGCTCAGGTTTCGCTTTTGGCTCAACTATGCCGGCGAAACCGAAATGGAGCTGCAAAACGAAGTGCTGGCCCTGCAGGATTTTTACCTAATGAACATTCCCTTTGAGCACCTCAACGATAACCCTTCTTTCGAGTTTGAGTTTAGCCTCATTACGCCGCAAAAAAGCAAGGCCGAATATTACGAAGCCACCTACAAGCCCAAGGGCAAGCAGGTGTTCAAACAGATTGAAGTGCTGAAGCAAAAGGGCGATGCCTTCTTTACACAGCAGTTATTCGACCGCTACCCCGATAAAACCAAGATAGAAGCAGAGCCTTTTGTAGCCGATCCGTTTTCGCAGCTCAGCAAGGCCGGTTTTAAAGTGTTGGCCGGCAAAAAGCTACCCAATACCGAACCGGCGCCGCCTTCGGTGCTCGACCTGCACATTGATAAACTCACCAACGACTACCGCAACATGACGGCGCATGAAAAGCTGACACTGCAGCTGCGGGAGTTTGAAAAATGGCTCGACAAAGCCGAGCTGCACTACATGAAACACCTGTGGGTAATACATGGTGTGGGCAGCGGCCGCCTGAAAGAAGAAGTACACGAAATGCTCAAGCTCCGCGACAATGTGAAGAGCTTTATATCGCAATACCATCCCTGGTACGGCCATGGCGCAACGGAGATATTTTTGAAGTAAACTGTGGACAGTTGGCAGTATACAGTTTGCAGTTTGCAAGTAATACAGCCCTGCAAAATACCAGCCTCAATCTGCTTCCGTCAGTGGACAGTTTGCAGTGGGCAATTTGCAGTTTGCAAGTAAGGCTGCCCTGCAAACTGCAAACTATAAACTGCAAACTTTTCAATAATGATACCTGCATTGCACTACATGCAATCTGTCTTCATACACCCGATACACGAAGCGGTGTTCGCCGGTGATTCGGCGGCTCCAATAGCCGGCATAGTTGGCTTTTAGCGCCTCGGGTTTACCACGTCCGTCAAATGGTGTACGCAAACATTCCTTAATCAAATCGTTGATTTTTTTCATCACCGCTTTATCTGTTTGCTGCCAATACAGATAATCTTCCCATGCATGTATGTCCCACGAAAGCTGCATCAGGGTTCGATAAGTGCATGTTTTTCCGACAGACCTTTTTTATCTCTGGCGATTGCTGCGTCGAGCCTGGCTTTGTTGGCCGGCGACTTCATCAGGTGCAGGGTTTCCATCAAGCCGTTGTATTCATCCAGGCTAATGATGACAGCGGTTTCCTTTTCATTGCGGTTCACCATCACGGTTTCGCCGTCCTTGGTCACACTATCAAGTGTGTCCTTCATTTTGGCCCTGAATGCGGTGTAATTAATCACTTTCATAGAAACGGATTGAGTACAATATTACGTACTTAATCCGGGTCGTTCAATTTTATTTCCCCCTCCGGGGGCAAGGGGGCTGTATCTTTACCCCGCTATCAGTGAAGGCTATCGCTGCTGCTGCAAGGCAGGAGAGGAAAGTCCGGACAGCGCAGGGCAACCCATCCCGCTAACGGCGGGACATCTGCTATGCTGATCCCGATAACAATCGGGAGAAGCTGGCAGGTCGAGACAGTGCCACAGAAAATAACCGCCTTGCTGTTCATCCCCCTCCGGGGGTATGGGGGCCGGGCAAGGGTGAAAACGGGAGGTAAGAGCTCCCGATGGTTGGTTGCAAGGCCAGCCATGGGTAAACCTTGGGTGCTGAAATGCCATGTATAGGAGTGGATGAAGGCGGCCCGCCTGACCTCGCCACCGGCGAGACGCTCCAGGGTAGGCAGATGCAGGCAGTCAGCAATGGTTGTCGTAGATAAATGATAGCAACACCGTTTCGGCGGCGTTACAGAATCCGGCTTATGCAGCTGGTAGCACATGAAGCCACTTCAGGAAATGTTCTGGGGTGGCTTCGCCATTTGTGGGATTATTTGAATGGTTCGGGTGCTATAAAGTAAGGCGGAGTGTAGGCGGACCCAAAATTCGGCAGTTAATAATTAGAGTATCTGTCTAATTTTA